>JBBRVQ010000044.1:0-34444 GCA_038246735.1 Chitinophagales bacterium | reverse complement strand
TTTCCCCTGCTTTGACATCCATTAATTCTGTTTCTAAAGCCAATGTATTTTTACTTCTCGATTCTATGTTGGAATCATTTACATTTAAGACAGCAGAATTATTAACATCACCAATTTTTATACCGTAGAAATTCTGATTTACTTTATTGTCATTCAACTGGTTAAACACATATTTTTCAGTAAATGGGAATGGTATTGATGGATTGTTAAATACATGATTCGACGTAACAAACCTCCATGACTTCTGTCCGTTAGGAAATTCATTGGTTATCCCAAGGATACTCTTTCTAAGTGCTACAATATCAGAAGCAGTCACTTTGCTGTTGTTATCCACATCCGCTGCTATGATTTTCTTTGGATTACCCAGTACTTCTATGCCTAGAATATGTCGTTGGATCAACACCAGATCCAACGTAGATACGCCATTCAGGGTATTTCTATTGTCAGTCATACTGATTCTAAAGTTATTCGATTTTGGTAAACTTGCAAAACTATAATTTCCGTTTGCGTCAGATTTAATGGTTTTGTTCATCTCTATGAAATTACTTTCAATGGCTACATCTACTCCTTTGATGACGTTTTGATCCCTGGATACTTTACCATTGATGGCAATCAGTGTTGACGATACGTTTGGACAAACATTTGCATTGTCCTGCAGGACAAGAGTTACTGTACAATAATCCTGATTTCCTGCCAGATCTGTCACCCAAACATCAACACTTACTTCCTGTGAAACACCATTTGGAATATCAGCACAATCAAATAAAATTCCTGATGTTCTATTTGCAGGTATCCAGATCTGTGCTTCTCCAGCTTCATACTCTGTCTTCGTAGCCCGTATCCCATCATATTTGAAATAGTGCTCTTTACCAACCAGACTATCTACAGGTGTCGCTCCAAAAAATGTAAACCAGAGTTGATTTTGTGGTGTACAATTGTCAAATGCTCCTATGTCATAATCTTTTGCCCAAATAGAAATGGTCCCATTTGAATTCATAACCGCAGTCGTGAGCGATGAAATACAGTACGGAGTTGGCTTTTTACTTTCGATTACATTAATATAATGTGTACAGAAGGCCCTGTTTCCGCACTTATCCTCGACTGTCCATTTTATTCGATATTTTCCATTTGCCAATGTTCTGAAAAATCTGCTGGAATTAACCACAGTAATTGGTGTTAGACCCGTTTCAGTAAATAATTCATATTTCCACACAAGATCAGTATTATTTTCCGGACAATCATCCACTGCCGTCATAGTAAAATCAATAATATCTTCACAATTTCCATATGAAGCGAAGGTTCTATCCAAGCATCCGTCAATTGTGGTTCCGCTCACACCAACAAACTGTGGAGGAATATCATTTAATAATTTAATAATCTGTACATGCTCGTATATGCCATGTTTATATCCTGGTATATTATCATTGTAGGTACACCAATCAATTACAGTCCATGTCCTTAGGATTTTTTCACAGGCACCATCAACAAATTTAAATACCTGATCTTTGTGGTGTATAGCTATCAGACTACAATTGTCATCCTTGAAAGTGGGTTTGTTGTATGGAGCCGGCAAATCGGAAGGATCCAGAACTGAATGGCACTTTTTAGTTTCATAATTCAATGGCCATATGATATCATCAAAGGGATCCAGATGGTCTTTTTCATTGACCCAAAACGGATCATCATCAATAAGGGTGATGACTTGGACACAAGAATTTTTATAACCTTGCTTGTCTTCCACCGTCCATGTTCTGGTCACTGTACCCACGCCACACTGAGATATCTTTATATCGTCCTGGTGTTTTACACTGATTACTTCACAATTATCCACATATGTAGGTTCGCCGGTCACCAAAAGATCATTGTAGTCAGATTGGCAATCCAAGGTAATATCAGCTGGACATCTGGTAATATATGGAGGTAGTTTATCCTGAACCCTAACTTCTACCATACATGTATTGGAATTGCCATGTACGTCTGTAACTCTCATTTCCACCATGACTGATGTATTGACTTCTTCGCAACAAAACTCTACAAAAGGTGTAAATATAGATGTTCCAAAATTACATTTATCTGTCATTTTTCTTGCTTCAAACTTAAGAATGCCACAATTATCGGTACTTCCATCGTCGAAAGTAAAGGCATCGACAATAGCTTTACCATTGCCAGTAATCGAAGCCACTGTAAACTGATCACAAACGGCATTTGGCAATACTTTATCTTCTACAGCTACTCTAAACCGGCAAGTGGAAAAATTACCGCAATCATCAGTCACCGTCCATTGAATCCAGTTAAATCCGATAGGCAGTCCTGTAATTGTACCAGTGTTTTGATTTACCCCTGTACTTAGATAATCAGGATCATCATAGCCTATCGAATTGTAAGAAAGATGATAAGTCAATTCTTCTGAACATTCATAGCTGACTATTGGCCTTGGTACTTTATACGTAGCTGTGCAGGTATAATCATCCGTGGAAATGGTAATATTGTCAGGACAATCGAGTTCAGGACCTTCATCATCTAATACTTTGATGATCTGATTGTGAATAATCACTCTGCCAGTACACCATTCAATTACTTTGTGGGTTCTGATTATCTTATAAGATCTCTCGCATAAATCGATGATGACATCTACAGGTGGAGCAATCTGTACATTATCGCAAAAATTGCTGCCTGGAAGTCCGGTGTGTTCCACCGGTGGGATAGAATCACCAAAGATATGGCATGACAACGTCGGATGATTTCCTGGCAATCCATCAAAATTTAAAGGAAACTCTAAAGTGGAAAGACTGTTTCTGTACACATAAATATATTGGCAGCAAGGATTTGCAAAATTACCTCTGGTGTCATAACCGCTCCAACATCTTTTGATTACTTTTGAATAAATACTGGCACAATCTTCTTCTACTATTTCATCTGTATAAGTCAAAGTAGCATCGCTGCAAGCATCTATACCTTTTACGATATAAGTATTATCTGACACATGGTTAAATGTCACATCATTTGGTGTCGGGAACGGAATAAAACCTCCTGACTGACCAAAAACAAGGTCAATATGGTTTACATTACCTCCTGCGCCGGTATTCAAATCATAAATGGTAATTTTCCAATCACCGCTCATGGGTTTTCCATCAAAGGATGAAAGTAAATCCCGTGACTTAAATCTTCCTGCGATGGACGGGCTGGTGGCTTCACATGCATTTATTGATGAAATATCCTGCAAAGATTCATCATCTATGATCACCATCATATCATCGCCCTGACAACTCAAGCTCCCAGGCACATTAAATAAAGTGATGGTAGTACCATCCGGGCAGGTAAGTGTTGCAACAAGGTCCGAAACTTTACTATGGGTAATATCCAAGTATACATTCAGGTCATTTATATCCGCCCCTGTTACATCATTTACAGTGATAGGGAAAGTATAAATACCCGGTGCACCGGATGAAATAGTTCCATCAGATATGACTGCCGATACAGGAAATTTTGAAGGAAGGGAGGAGCCAGGTCTCAGGTCTGTAGAACAAGTAGCATATACATCGCCACATACCAAATCCGGACCAAATTTATCTTGTATCAAAATTTCGCCCCAGCAGGAATTGCCATTCGGCCCTATTACCTGTGTTTTTAATTTTTGGCCAATATTTGCTCTGGTCACCTTGTTTTTAAGATTTACACCATTATTGCCTATGATTTGTACTACATAATTATCATAACAACCATACTCATTGCCTTCGAGCAGCATATCTGCAGTTACTATGACTTCGCAGTTGTCGTCCAACGAAACCTGAACCAGATCATTACAAGCTAAAGCTCCAGTAGGACTGCTGTATTCGTTTATATCAATTGAAACCGTACATTGAGTTGGAGTCCCGGGTATTGGCAATCCTGTAGCATTGGCAATCGTGTAATTCATAAAATAATCATCTATCGGGAAAAAATCACCTGATTCATAATTATTGGTGGTATTCACTATTTTATAATCTTCAGGTGTACCTATCACTGTAAACACTAGTGAATTGGGGACGCCAACTGATGTAAAATTACTTGTGCAACTCAGTGATTGTATGGTGGATGAAAAAGTAGGGAGATCACCCGAAGTGTTAAACCCCATCTTAAAAACGCTTACCCATGGAGCGTCTGCCACTATTTCGACTTTAAAATTTGCACCCGCAGCTATTTTAGTTGGATTAACAGGGAATAAAAACATGACTGAATTAATGGGCGATGTAACGACATTTGTAGTACTACTTAGTAATATACCCGAAGCATTATAAATATTTATCGTTACCGAAGGGTTATTTAGCGACTCAAATACCCCAAGATTGATGGATGTTATATTTAAATCAGTAGGTGCAAAATTTGTCATAACTCGACTATATCTGGTTTGACCAATGGCACAATATCTGGTTGTATTCACCGTTGATGAATTCACATTTTGCGAAATCATAATATTTTGATCAGGTATATCAGCCAATATAAAATCATAATCAACTATACTGCCGCACTCTCCGGGGCCTAAGTTAATTATAATATTTGCAGGACAAGGCATCATGGCAGCCGAACTTATAAGCGATGATTCCCATCGGAACAGGTCTCCAATCTGCCTGTCTGGATGAATTACGTAACATTTGGCCTTCACATTACCTGTGTGTTCAAATGATCGTTCCTTTGCCAGGATTGTGCTGTCAGGCAACAATAACACTGCAAAAAACAGAGCACATAATGTAAAAAGATTTTTCATTTTTTTGTGTTTTAAAATTGAAAAAGATTGAAATGGTATCACAATAAACTTTATTAAATTTTTTAATGCAACTATTTTATATTTGTAAGTCATTGATTTTAATTATGTTAATTACAAATTAAAACTTATATCTGTATTTAATAACATGTATAATATAATGGTACAAACATTATACCAAAAAGTAATATGATATCTACACCTTTTTGGGTAGATGACATGTAAAATGCTTTTGTGCTATTTTATTTTAAGTATATATATATAAAATCGGGCCTTCCAAATTAACAGTCAGGATATTTCATTACCTTTGTTTTTGTCTTAGTAGAAATAGTAAACATGGAAAAACATCCCGATCATTGTCTGAATTGCCAACATCTTCTGGAAGAACAGGATATCTTCTGCTCGGCTTGCGGACAAAAGGCGGATGCACATCTGCTGACGGTAAAAGAATTATTGAGCAATTTCTGGAATTCCGTATTCAATATTGATAATACACTTATCAGCACATTAAAGTATATCTGGCGACCCTGGAAGCTTACTCAGTTTTATGTGAATGGAGAGAGAAGGTCTTATTTAAATCCCATGCGCCTTTTTATTATCACGCTTTTATTTCACTTTGGTATAATATTGTCTGCCATCCATATTGACAATGATACTACTATGACCAACCGTATGATCACTGAATATGAGCGTTCTAAAATTTTTGGAGCGTACCTCGATCTGAAAAACAAAATGCCTTTAGATAAAAACGCATTGGTGTTTGCTGACAGTATTGAGCATAGTATTTTTGAAAAGACAATGGTTGTAGAAAAAGACACTTTTAACAGCTTAAAAATTTTTGGAATGCAATATCCATTTGTAAAAAAAGATATTTTAGAACTACCGCTTGATTCTGTGTACTTAAAATATAAGATCGAAAATTTTTCAGAAAAATTGATCGTACAACAATATATCCGAATAATTAAAGATCAGGCTGGAACCACAAATTATCTGATTGGAAATTTTGCCTGGGGAATTTTACTTTTAATCATTGCATTGGCTGGATTCATGAAAATAATTTATTACCGGCAAAAATTACATTTTGTCGAGCACCTGGTTTTTTTAATGAACGTTCATTCCTTATGTTTTATCGTCAATTCCGTTTTAATCCTTATTTTTGTAAAGCTGTGGGATAACACTTCTTTGAGCAATGGTGAAATGAATGCATCTGTGTTTATTTTTCCTTTTGTAATGTTTTTAGTTTCTCTATACTTGTATTATAAACAGGGAATATTCAAAACCCTCTTCAAATTTTCGCTAATTGGAATCATTTATACGTTTTTAATTTCAATTTTCATCATTTTAGTAAGCATTGTGAGTTTACTTATTTACTAATACCATGAGAAAAACAATGTCATACGAAACAGTCATAGGCCTCGAAATCCATATCCAACTCAATACAAATAGCAAAGCTTTCTGTAGCGATGTCAATGCTTTTGATGCTGAACCCAATACCAATGTAAGCCAAATATCCTTGGCTCATCCAGGTACATTGCCCAAAATGAACAAACAGCACATAAAAAAGGCAGTACTCATCGGTCTGGCATTCGGAAGCGAAATCAATCGATATAATTTTTTTGATCGCAAAAACTACTTTTACCCCGATCTTCCCAAAGGTTATCAGATCACCCAGGACAAAGAACCCTTCTGTAGAAAAGGCGAAATCAGATTCATTTCAGAAGGTCAGATAAAATCTGTGCGGCTCCACCATATACACATGGAAGAAGACGCGGGCAAATCCATCCATGATCAAAATGAAACCTATACTCTTGTGGACATCAACAGAGCAGGTGTGCCGTTACTGGAAATAGTCACAGAACCGGATTTCAGATCAGGACAAGAAGTCGGCGATTTTATGGCAGAACTACAGAAAGTGGTACAATACCTTCATATCTCAGATGCCAATATGGAAGAAGGTGCTTTCCGTTGTGACTGTAATGTATCGGTAAAGAAAATGGGAGACCCTGTACTCGGCGAACGATGCGAAATCAAAAATATGAATTCCCGTAGATTTGCAAAAAGCGCTATAGAATATGAAGCAAGTCGACAGGTAGCTGTTCTTGAAAGTGGAGGAACCATCCATAAGACCACCATGTTGTACGATCCGGTAGCCAATGTTACCAGGCCTATGCGCAAAAAGGAATCCGAAAACGACTACCGTTATTTTCCTGAACCTGATCTTCCTCCGATGGTAATAAGTGATGCTTTTATTGATCAAACCAAGTCAGAATTAGTGGCCTTGCCGATAGACCGATATATCAGACTAAAAGATCAATATCAACTGAGTCATGCAGATGCCGAATATCTTACCGAAGATAAGGATTTTTCAGATGGCTTTTTTGATCTTGCAAATAAAACATCTCATTACAAAGTACTCGCTGAATTACTCATCAGCAAGGTCATCCCATACCTCAAAGCCAATGGAATAAGTCTCCATAATCTAGGTGACCTAGACCAATTATTGAATTTTATACATCTCATCGATAGCAACAAAGTGTCTAAATCAGCTGCTTATCAGCAGTTATTTCCAGCCTGGATCAAAGATATCTCTCAACATCCGGAAGAAATGGCCACTGCCCTTCAACTGATCAAAAGTGATGACCAGGATTTTCTCGATGATCTGATAGCGGAAGTTCTTCAGGCAAATCCCGATAAAGTAAAAGAATATCAGAAAGGTAAAAAAGGATTACTGGGTTTCTTTATGGGTCAGGTCATGCAAAAATCCGGTGGCAAGGCAGATCCTAAAGTGCTGCAGGTAAAGATGGAAAAGATGCTGAAATATTGAATAATATTGTGAAAAAATGAAAATTCGCAGTATAATTTTATTATATTTGTAAAATAAAAATACGAAAACTACCAATAAAAATTTATACGATATTTTATATCACTGTACCATGCTGAGGATATTCATCAAAACTTTAGTAAAAGATACATGTTTCCGGCTTTATGCACCCAATTCCGATACTGTACTACCACGGTCCGATTTGATGAAAAAAATTATTTTAACTGTTTAATTATTATTATCATTAGAACAATAAAGTTTTCTTTCTTTCTTTCTTATTGAGACAATAAAAGCTCAAGAATCCATGTGCGGCACTGTTACAACAGATGAACAAAAAACAGAAATGATTCGTATAATGAGGTCATTTGAGTCAAATCATCGTACGAGCGATTGTAATGATTTGCAATGGTCAGGAGGCAATGTAACTTATAATTAAATTTTAGCATATGCAAAAGATATACCAATAGAAAAAGACATGCAAAACAATCCTATATCTCCACTAACTTCTATAACCGGATACGCAAAAGAACTAATTAAATTTTATGGAAACTATGGTATCAAATTAGTCATTACAATAATAGAAAAACCATGTACAACTTGTGCATTTCATGATGATATCAATTGGGGACACTACGATATATAATGTAACTGTACTCCAGAAAGACTATACGAACCACTCTACAGTAATATATATCTATCCCAATCCTGCGCAAGATCAGATTATCATCAATCACGGAGAAAGGACGGACATGCACTACACCATATATGACTCCCTGGGCAGGATAGCGCTCACCAAATCTATCCTGGAGTCTCATCACAATATGGTCTGGGACATATCAAAATTGTCCACCGGGATATACTTCTTTTCGATATCGCATCAAGGTAAGTTACTTAAAAGTGTAAAGGTGGTGGTGGAGTGATAACGGATATCATATTACATAAATTTATAATCTGACAAAGTAGAACTAATTTCGCTGTACATTAATCATCAATTCAAACCAAAACAAGGATTTTATTTCACTTTCTTTGAAAATGTGACCAGCAGTTTGTCTTTTTCCAAAACAAATCCATCGTTGGTGCGGTCTTTTATTATAAAGGTATCCTGGGTTTCACTTTCACTGGTTTTAAGCAAAAATTGATCATTATTTACCAGCCAGGTGGCGTCCTTAAGTCCAATACTTATCAAACCACCGCTTGTTTTAATCTTACCATCCGACTGCAATTCTACATCCAATTGTATATTTTTTAGGATAGATTCTGACAAACTTAACCCATCAACTGCAAGATTTGAAAAAAGATTTCCCATGTCTTTTCCGAGTTCACCCATATTGACACCAATATCGGCCATGGATTTACCAAATTTTTTTGCTGCGAATTCTATTTTACCTTCAGTAGTAGTGGTATCGATGTCATTCAGACTCAACTCCTTTTCTATTTCTTCCTTTGCTTTTGAAATGTCATATTCAGCCTTCTGCATGGCAGTTTCTATAGAATCCCTGATGGCATTTTTATTTATAATATCTTCTTTCAGGGATGCAGTGACAGTGTAACTTCCGACCAAGTCTGCTGGAAAAGGTCCGGATTCTTTGCAGGAAATAACAGACATCAGAATGGAAATAGCTAAAGTGGCGTTGATCCAATTTTTCATAAAAATAGGTAGGTTTATTGTTTAATATATCATTACGGGTGTATTAACTCTAAAGATATAATGCGAGTTCCCCAAATTTAAAATTAACGATAAAGATAGGAAAAAATAAGACCAACAAGCCTAAGGAAGAAGCAAAATGAAATCAAAATAATATTTGTAGCTTTAGTAAAGCGTAGTAGCATTTTAATATTTTAAGTTGTACCCGGAGCCGGAATCGAACCGGCACGGCCATTACAGCCACAGGATTTTAAGTCCTGCGTGTCTACCAGTTTCACCACCCGGGCATAGACTTAAAATAAAATTTTGTAAAAAAGGTGGAGCGAAAGACGGGATTCGAACCCGCGACCCCGACCTTGGCAAGGTCGTGCTCTACCAGCTGAGCTACTTTCGCAATTTGCTTTAGACATGGACTTTTCCAAAAGCGACGCAAAGATAAGGACATATTTTGCACTTCTACAAACTTTTTAACCGTAAAAAATAAAAAAAATATTAAAATTGCCCTCCAAAAACCTTGACCATCGTCCCTTTCTCAATCATTTCATTGAGTTCCAATCCATTAAGTATCGCCAACTCATTATGTTTTGCCGCCGGCATTTTGTAATCATTAAGTATCTGCTTCAGGGAAGTGTTTTTACTGCTTTCAACCACTTTGATCAAGGTGGGCTGCTTATTAATTTTAGTCTGATCCGTCAGCACCTTAAAACTTTTCATGGTGGTCTGAAAATAAGTGAAATAATTATTAAAATCCGCTTTGGTGCTTAGCCCATGAAATTTATAGATCATTTTATTGTATTCTATCAGATAAGTCAGCACTTTAAGCGGTTCTGTGGCTTGCTGCCCTTGCTGTACTTCCTGTACAATGTCAGACAGCAAAGCTATGGCTGGTAGTCCGTTGACATTAATATTGGTTGATTCTAAAACAGTTAGTTTATTTTCTTCAATTACCTTATTTTTTGCAGTATTCAGATCTGCCCCCTCCGCCAATGACATCACCATCAATGCTTTACCGTCATCAGGGGCCATTTGCACCTGCGCAGGAGAATTGAGCAGTTTCCATCTAGAAGGCACGCTAAACTGAAACTTGAGCTCAGGATGATAAAAAATATTGTTTTCCACAAATCCCTGTTTGGGGTCATCACCATAGATGATTCCATTTATCATTTTAAGATAACTATTTCTATTGACTTTCAGGGTAGAGGGATCCAATGTTTTTTGAGCGGCATCAGCCAATTGATTGACTTTAGCATTCCTGTCGCCCGGATCCGGGTGAGTAGAAAGAAATGTAGGAATAGACCCATCCGCTCCACCTAATTTTTTTAATGTCTTAAAAAATCCTGCCATTTCATGGGCATCATAACCTATTTTTGTACTGTATTCAACACCAAGTTTGTCAGATTCTGTCTCATTGTCCCTACTGAATTTTAAGAATAATAAGCCTATACCCTGCTGAGCTACATCTGCAAATTTTCTGAAATCTTCGGACACAATCATGCCCCCAATAAATAAAACCTGTGTCAGCATCTGCTTGCTATACTGTTGTGCGGAGTGTTTTGCAGTTATATGTCCGATTTCATGTCCCAATACCCCAGCAAATTCAGCCTCATTATTAAAGTGTCCCATAATACCTCGTGTAAAATAGACGTATCCTCCCGGCACCGCAAATGCATTTACCACTGGCGAATCAAGTATTTTAAACTCATAATTCAGATTAGGACGATGAGAGATGGCACCCATTTGTTTTCCCTTTTCTGTGATAAAAGCCTGAAGCTGCGCATTTTCATACACACCATACTGAGCAACAATCGCTGGATCAGATTCTTTTCCCAAAGCCAATTCCTGCCCCTCAGACATTAGCATCAATTCCTTTTTACCAGTGACCGGGTTTCGAGCACAAGAATACATCATGGAAAGAGCCAGAACCAATATAACTAGAGATTTATTGATTTTCATTTTCATCATTTTATAATTTTAGTATCGAACTATTCTTATCTTTAAGACTTAAAAATGGTATAAAGTTTCAATTTTGGTCATAAAAAACCGATAAATTTTTAAAAATAGTAATTGTCTTTTTTAATTTTCTTCATTTGCAATTATTTTAAAGGTTCGTAAAATTGATTTAAAATAAAATGAAAAATGCGTCTGCGAAAATTGAGCGCTTAATTAATTTTGGATTACTTCTCTGCGCTCTCCAGTAATTTTTTTAGTTCATGCAGCTTGAGCATACATTCTATCGGTGTCATAGTATTGAGATCAAGTGTTTTTATATTTTGTTTTAGTTCACCTGCGATAGGATCTGCTGTTTCAAACAAACTGAGTTGAAAGTTATTTGGGACAATATTTTTTGCATTCTGACGGGTATCTTTTTTATTGGGATCATCATGTCCTTCAATGGTTTTACTTTCTAGATCTTCCAGTATCTCCATGGCCCGCGTGATGATATCTCTGGGCATACCCGCCATAGCAGCCACATGGATACCAAAGCTATGCTCGCAACCACCTTCCATCAATTTGCGCAGAAAGATGACTTTATTGCCAATCTCACGGGTAGCAACATTGTAATTTTTTATCCTTGGATATTTTTCTGCCAGTTCGTTCAGTTCATGGTAATGTGTAGCAAATAGTGTTTTGGGCTTTACTTTCCCGTTGTGGAGAAACTCAGCGAGCGACCATGCTATGGATATTCCATCATAAGTGGATGTACCTCTTCCGATTTCGTCGAGCAGAATCAGACTTCTTTTAGAGATATTGTTCATTATGGACGCCGTTTCATTCATCTCTAGCATAAAAGTGGACTCGCCACTGGATATATTGTCGCTAGCTCCTACCCTGGTAAAAATCTTATCAATAAGTCCCACTTTTGCAGTAGTTGCCGGAACATAAGATCCCATCTGGGCCATCAAAGCTATAAGAGCTGTCTGACGAAGTACTGCTGATTTACCAGACATATTGGGACCTGTGATCATCATGATTTGGGTATCATCATTGGAGAGACTGATGTCATTGGGTACGTAAGCCTGTCCTAAAGGAAGTTGGCGCTCGATGACAGGATGTCTGGCTTCAGTAAGCGAAAGCTCATAACTTTCATCCACATCTGGTCGGCAGTAATTATATTTGGTAGCTATGTGAGCAAATGAAAGAATACAATCCAATACGGCAATATTTTTGGCATTTTGTTGAATGGCATCCAGGTATCCCGCTGCCGTAATGACCAATTCCATATATAACTTTTCTTCTAGCTCAGCAATCTTTTCTTCTGCTGTCAAGATTTTTGTTTCAAGAATTTTGAGATCTTCCGAAATGTATCTTTCAGCATTGGCCAGCGTTTGTTTTCTGACCCATGTATCCGGAATACGATCATGGTCTTTATATCTATTGGTTACCTCCAGATAGTATCCAAATACATTATTAAAGCCAATTTTTAAACTCGAAATTCCAGTTTTTTCTGCTTCAGAAGTTTGTATATCAAGCAATAAATCTTTGCTGTTTCTGATGACATTGCGCAGATCATCCAGTTCTTCATGGCATCCAGATTTGATTACATTGCCTTTGGATACCATAGATGGCGGATCATCTGACAGTGTTTTGGATATTTCTTCTCTGAGTTTCTGACAAAGGATAAGCTTGTCCCCAAGTACATCTAGTGCTTCATTGTCACTTGCTTTTAGAATCATCAGGATATCTGGAAGTAATTCGAGGGATCTTTTTAATTGCAGCAACTCCTTGGGTGAAATCTTTTCCATCGCCAGTTTGGATGCTATTCGCTCAATATCTCCCACTTGCCTGAGTAAAACAGTGAGCGAGTCCTGATCAAAATACTTTTCCACAAAATAACTTACCATATCCAATCTTGATTGAATACGGTCGATAGACAATAATGGTAACAATATCCAGTTTTTGAGCATTCTGGCCCCCATAGGTGTTACCGTCTTATCCATCACTTGCGCCAAAGAACTGCCTGAGTCATGAGCACTTCTGATGAGTTCCAGATTTTTTACAGTAAATCGGTCGAGCCATACAAAATGCTCGGATTGAATCCTAGTAACACCTGATATATGGGCTATCTTATTGTTTTGTGTAGAAGACAAATAATGTAAAATGGCTCCTGCTGCTACCTGCGCAAGTACAAGTTCTTCTATTCCAAAACCTTTAAGATTCGTTACAGAAAACTTATCCAGCAACTTTTCACGGGCATAATCATGCGTATACACCCACTCTTCAATGCCATAAAAATAATATCTGTCCCCAAATGCTTTAGAATAATCTCTGGCAAATGCTTTGGAGTAAATTATCTCAGAGGGACTGAATCCATCTATAAGTTTTTCTATAGTGGCTGCATTACCTTCAGAAACCATAAACTCGCCGGTCGAGATATCTAAAAATGCTACACCAAATTCATTTTTTGGCGTGAAGTAAATGGAAGCTAGGTAGTTGTTTGATTTGCGGTCGAGAATGGTATCGTCAATGGTTATGCCAGGTGTAATTACATCTGTGACTCCCCTATCTACTATCTTTTTTTCCTTGCTGGGCTTCTCTAGTTGTTCACATATGGCTACCCTGTAACCTGCACGTACCAATTTTGGCAAGTAGACGTCCAGAGAGTGATAAGGAAAGCCTGCCAGTTCGATGTCATTGCCACCATTGTTTCTCTTTGTAAGGACAATCCCCAGAATATCAGCAACTTTTATTGCATCTTCTGCAAACGTCTCGTAAAAATCGCCGACACGATATAACAAGATGGCATCAGGATGTTTGGCTTTCAGTTTAAAATACTGGGCCATGAGCGGGGTTACCTTGCTCATATCTTCTACAGAAGTTACCGTTTGTTTTGTCAAAGTTTAGAATTCTCAGGTATATAATCAATAACAGACAAATGTAGGAAAATGTCTGTGAAGTGGAAATAAACCAATCAATTTTATAATAATTATATCATCCAAAAAGAATTTGGGAAATTCTGCTTTGTCTATAACATTAAACCATTACTTCCATTCAGCCCAGGTTTTACCTGAAATACCATCATAAAAAAGAGTTATTTCGTTTATTTTGCTAAGATCAAACCCTGTCCAATATCTGTCTTCATCTGCCTCATAACCAAGCCAAGTTACATAGATGTCCCATTTTTTGGTTTTTTCACTTCCGTCAAATGTAATTTCTACGCTATCTCCATCTTCAAGTAAATCTTTGCCCATGATATCATCACCCCACTCTCTTTGCTTTGATGGGGCAACATATACATTTTCAATGTCATAACCTGTTTTATTGACTAGCACAAAATCGAGGTTTATGTCCTTATCAACTGTACATGAACTGCCAGAAAAAGGTTTTTCTACAAAACTAAAAGCTGTAGAACCTATGACTACCATCATTATTGAAAAAAATAATACTACCTTCATCATACGATTGTTATTTAAATTTTAATGAATAATAAACAAAGGTACAAGAATATTAATAAATGAAGAATAATATTTAAAAAGGTGTGTATAACATTTTGCACTTTTTTTGATAAAAATTAGAAAATGAACGGCATAACTAAAGGGGATACAAATGCTTCGATTAGAAGTATTGGGTGGGTCGTCCCTTTAGGGAATGAGGGTAGCGAAGAGCATAAACATTTTTGTGCAATATGTTACACACACTTTAAAAAGTCGAAAAAAATAAAATGCAGTCTGAAAATTCAACAGTATTTTATCTTCCTAAATAGCAGATCAAAAATGTTAGGATATTACTTTACTCACATATTATCTCCTTTTAAATGACCAAGTGATATAGGCTTTTGCTACTACTTCATCTCTATCATTACGCCCAGTGGAGATCATACTGAATTGTGCAGTATCGCCGGGCCCTGTCAGTGAATCTAATGCCGCCGCCAACTCCAATCCCTGATCACAGGTAAAAATTATAGGGGCATTGGCTTTTTTAAAATATTCTGCTCTAATATCTGTAACCAGCATAGAATGAGGAACCCTATCTGCAAGCAACATCTGACAAAGTGCTCCTGTGGACAATTCAGCCGCGCCAGCAAGTGCTGCAAAATAAATAGATTTAAAAGGATTTTGTGTCCTCCAAGTAAACGGAATTCTAACTTTACAAAGTTGATCATCAATAGACACAATATTTATGCCCCAAAATACTACTGACGGTAAACGTCTTAACATACCAAGTCTAAATAAAAAGGGATTTAAAACTTGTTTTTGGTATTGAATGGATTTTTTTTTCATACATATTAGGATTTACGTGCAATCCATATCACCTCAGGTAAAGCTTTAGAATGTCCAATATAACGCGCCAGAACAAAAAAATAATCTGACAACCTGTTCAGATATATGATAATTTTAGGATCTATAGCTGATTCCTTATCCAGTGTAATTACCCTTCTTTCAGCTCTGCGACAAACTGTCCTGCATACATGGGCGTATGCCACAGCAACATCTCCTCCCGGCAAAATAAAATTGCGTAGTGGCTCGAGCAACTGATCCATGGTATCCATAGCATTTTCCAAAGTATGTATGTCTTCATCTCTAATATCAGGGGTAATAAGTCTTTTTTCAGGATCTGACGCCAGATTTGAGCCAATCGTAAACAACCTTTTCTGAACTTCAGAAAGAAAATAATTTTGGGTTGCTTCGCTGAATGTAGAATTTAGCAGTCCTATGAAAGAATTTAACTCATCTACCGTGCCATAAGCTTCTATCCGAAGATCATCTTTTGATATCCGCTTGCCTCCAAACAATGATGTAGTACCTGAATCTCCTGTTTTAGTATAAATCTTCATGGATAAAAATTAAGTTTGATGGTAAATGGTTTTTTTTTGATAGTAAGCAAAATAGATGAACGTCAAATATAGAAAAATTAACAGAAGATCTACACAATTGTTGAAAATACAACGATTTAAAGTTTTAAGTTGATGCGTATGTGCAGGACTGAATCCTGTGCACAAGAATTGTAAATTTAAATTAAAAGGCAAGGTTAACATATTATAAACTTTTAGAAATTAAAGGCCATTGTACCTTTGAGACCTAAATCTAAATATATGACTAATATATACAAGCTTCATCCTTGGCATGGTGTTGATATAGGAAACGAAGCCCCTGAATTGGTAACCGCCTTTATAGAAATTATACCCAGTGATACGGTAAAATACGAAATAGACAAACACTCTGGTTATCTCAAAGTGGACAGACCTCAGAAATTCAGCAATATTGTACCCGCTTTATATGGCTTCATACCTCAAACTTATTGCGCTGAAGATGTGGCCAAACTAAATATGGATTCTACCGGGAGAACAGATATCAAAGGTGATGGTGACCCGCTTGATATTCTTGTACTGACAGAGAGAGAGATTACCCACGGAGATATTTTGGTCAGAGCTTACCCCATAGGTGGATTTAGATTGATTGACAGCAATGAAGCTGACGATAAAATCATTGCAGTACTTAAAAATGACGATGTATATGGCCAATGGAAAGATATAAAAGATGTGCCAGTCACCATTATCAATAGGCTTAAACATTACTTCCTGACTTACAAACAAATGCCTGATAAAACGCCTACCTGCATCATTGATGAAGTCTATGGAAGAGAAACAGCCTACGATGTGATCAAGGCCAGTATCTCAGACTACCACCACCATTACAGAAGAAATTAACGTACTTTTACAGTATCTGTTTGGGGATAGGTAAGATCTAAAGTTTTTGCCACCATTTGATGCTGAAGCTTCTCGCGTTTGCATCTTTTAGACAAAAATAACACTAAAATCGTGATTTTTTTACTTATCGGCGACGGATTTACCAATATTTTAGCCTCTGGCGTAATGGCCTAAATAATTACTATTTTGTTTTGTAAAAAAGGTTATACAAGTAAGTGTAAAATCATTTATCCCGTCTAAGATAAACTTAAGTCTGCACTTAAAGATGCATTATCCAAAGAACAAGATATTTTTGCTCCCAAATAAAATTTTCAATATTTATCCTCCTTACTCGCAGGATCATTTTCCGGAAGTGTAAATTCTTTTTGCTTTTTGCCGAAAACAGAGAAATGCGCATATCTTTTTGGATTCAAACGCAAATCCTGCAGAAGTAGATTTAGGTTTTTAGTAGAAGCTTCTATATTGTCATAAAGCTTTTTATCATTCATGAGTTTTGCTATAGTGCCCTCGCCTTTCTCCACTTTATTGAGTACACCGCTCAAGTCTTTTATGGCAGTATTTGCTGAATTTAAGGTAGTCTTTAACTCAGTGATAGCCACTTTGGATGCATCTAAGGTTTCATTGGTTTTACTAATGGTACTATTGAGATCGGATTTGGCCAGATCACCTGTGATTTTATCCAAATTATTTAGCATAGACTCAATTTTCTTATTACTTTTGGCAAGATTGGCAGAGACGGAAGCCATATTATCTATAGTCACTTTCAAATTTGCGGATGTATTTTCTACCAGTTTATTGGTGCTGCCGGTGATAGAAGAAAGGTTTTCAGCTATGAGCTCTATTTTTCTGAATGTTTCATTGATCGCACCAGTTTCACCTTCCTTTCCAATATTGGCAATGATTGCTTTGGCTGATTCGGTAATTTCAGTACTATATTCGCTGATGTTTTCAGTGCCTAACATGCTTCCCAGCAAGCCAATAGAACCACCTTTGAGTTCGTCCCCATCCAATGCACAATCAGACCCTGAACATTCTTTGTCAAAATCAAGAAATATTCCTTTCCCTGATACGAATCCTAGGCTTTTCAGGTTGGCAATGGCGTTTTTAGGTATTTTATATTCGCGGTCGATGAGATAGAAAACATCCATCTTTTTGACATCCGTTTTGTTGATCTTGATTTTGGTGACTGTTCCGATTTTATATCCGTTCACAAGTACGGGGGACGATACATTCAAATCAGTCACATCATCATATGTGGAAAAAATTTCGTTTGATGCAGTGAGAAGGTTTCGGCCTTTCAGAAAAGTGTATCCCCATATCATGGTCATTAAAACGATGAAAGTAAGGATTCCTATTTTTATTTCACGAGACATACTGGTAAATGCTTAGCGTTTGAGATGCAAATTTAATCAACTTAACGAAAGCATGAGACAAAATGTTTATCTTCCTGCTATTATTCGTTTAGAGCAACGATAAAAGCGCCCTTATATCCCAGATTTTTAAGCTTTTCGCGGGCTATCTCAGCAGATGATCGGGAAACAAAATCTCCCACCATGTACTTATTGACATCATTCTGCTTTTTGACTGTGAGTGATCCGATTTTGCGCAACTCTGCCGAATCAATATCCGCCAGTTCACTTTTTAAAGCCGCAATCTGAACTTTAAACTTTTGAATCTCACTCACAACAACGTTTGTATTGATTGTATTTTTTTCTGATTTGTCTGCTTGCGGGTTAGTTTTAGATACAGAAGAAGATATGATATCCTTTATACTTGAGATTTTGGATTCAGATATTTCAGGATTTTTTCCATTCTTAGTATTTGCAATAGTACTATTATCCGCAATCAGGTTTTGTTTGGAAATGTTTGCTTTATAATATTTGTCAAAAGCTCTAACCACTGATTCTGAGACTACCCCCTGACCATCCTCCGACAAAAGGAAAGCTTCTTCCACATCATTGCTCAAAAATCCTGCCTCTACCAAAACGGCAGGCATACTTGCCCTACGCAACACAGCAAACCCTGCTTGTTTAACACCTCTGCTTTTACTCATATGTAATTTTCCAAACTGCTCTTCAACTGCTGCAGCAAATTCGATGCTCTTATCCAGATAATTGTTTTGATACATGGACATCATGATATGGCCCTCCGGCGAGTTGGGATCATATCCATCGTAATTGGCTTCGTAATTCTGCTCCAATAGGATAGAAGCATTTTCTCTTTTTGCCACTTCAAGATTATCACCTGCCCGATGCAAACCCATAACAAATGTTTCGGTGCCTCGTGTTTTAGGATTGCTTATAAAATTACAGTGAATGGAAATAAAGAGATCTGCATTCTGCTCATTGGCATACTGAATCCTGCGAAACAAAGGTATAAATACATCTGTAGTACGGGTTTGAATCACTTCCACATCAGGATATCTGGATTGAATCATATCCCCTACTTTGAGTGCCAGCTTCAGCGCAATATCTTTTTCGTAAGAATTTTTGCCTACCGCACCACTATCGTGTCCACCATGTCCAGCATCAATGACGATTTTAATAGCTTTTTTCTTCCTGTATTCTATTTTATGGATGTTTTGCATTAACAAAGCTTCATTTATGAAGCCCTGCATCCCTACTGACAAGGTCAAATCAGTATTATTTAATATAATTTTAACATCAGATGCTTGCAATGTGGATGACACATAGTAGAGAAGTGACGTTATTATCAACATGATACGTAAGATTGTAACGTTCTTTTGGATGAAATCTGAGACCATTGGTGTATTTTTGTGGGTTTTAAGGGACAAATATAACAATTAATTATAATATATTACACATAATAAACTTGAAAATAAAGCATTATATAGTATTTATTTTTATAATATATAAAGTATCCACTTCATTTAGTCAGGTACCTTTAGATTATATACCAAATAAATCTAATATATCTGATACAATAATCGTTCCAATTGACTCATTAAGGGCTTTGGGTCAAAAAACTTCGCAAGAAAATTTTTATAGCCGGATCAAAAGTCGTGATTCTATGTTTGCGCTGAATGATACTTTGCCCGCATCTGCAGAAGATTACAAATTATCCAAAGATGCCGTAGATGATGAAGTGAAATATGATGCCAGAGACTCCTCTTGGGTGGATCTGACCAATGAAAAAATACATCTATATGGTGCTGCAGTAGTGGACTACCAAAAAATAAAGGTCACTGCCAATTATATGGTCATTGATTTTGCCAATAATATTATCGAAGGATATTTTAGAAAAGACAGCATCAACTTTGATAAAGAAAAGCCAACTTTCAGTGATGGGGAGAATACATTTACCTATAAAGATATAAAGTATAACTTCAAATCCAAAAAAGGGATGGTTGATCATGCCATTACCAAGCAAGGCGAATTTAATTTAGTAGGTTCAAGAACAAAATATATATCCGGTCAGACGGATTCATTGGGCGTCAAAGCCGATGATGAAATTTATAATAAAAATGCCATTATCACTACCTGCACCCATGATCCCCCACATTATGGTATTAGGGCAGATAAACTCAAATTTGTCCCCAATAAACTGGCAGTACTCAGTGTAGCGCAGGTTGAAATAGCCGGAGTTCCAACACCTATTTTTTTACCGTTTGGATTTTTTCCTTTGGCAAAAGGTAAGTCATCGGGATTGATTTTCCCATCCAGCTATGAATACAACGAACAATTGGGTCTGGGATTCAGAGAAGTAGGATACTACTGGCCCGTAAATGATTATGTAGATCTGAGAGTCACCGGTGATATCTATACCCGTGGATCACATGGTATTCGGATCAATACCAATTACAAAAAGCGCTATGGTTATACCGGTGGTGTGCTTTTGGGATATAGCAATAATATACGTGACAACGATATAGATGGCGGTAAACTTTCGCAGAAATCTTTCAGCATCAATATAAGGCACAATCAGGACAGTAAGGCACATCCTTATCGTCATCTAGGCGGATCAGTCAATATCCAAACCAACAGGTACGAACAGCGTGTATATGAAAATCCTCAGGCAGCCCTGCAGAGTCAGTATTCATCCAATTTTACTTTTGCACATGATATGCCGGGAACACCATTCAGATTTAGTGCCGAGTTCAGACACAGTCAGAATACCCAAACCAGGGTAATGGATATCACCTTTCCCAATATGTCACTTCGGATGAATACCATTTTCCCATTCAAAAAGAAAAACAGCACCAAAGAAGTGTGGACCGATAATATAGCGGTGTCATATAGTTCTGAATTCAGAAATTTTGTAAAAACCACAGACACTACCCTGTTTACATTAGAAACTCTAAAAAATATCCAGACCGGTCTGCAACAAAAAGCAGCGGTCAGTACCAATTTCAGAATGCTGAAGTACTTTAATGTATCGCCCAACATTAATTATGACGAAACCTGGTTGTTAAAAAAGTACCAACTTACTTTCAATCCGGACAGCATTATTTTTAAAGATTCCATTACATTTGATACGCTTGGTTTTAAGCCACCCACGGAGTCTTTTGAATCCGGATTTAATGCTTTCAGAAATTTTAATGCCGGTGTATCTATAAATACCCAGATTTTTGGTACAAAAAAATGGAGTAAAGGCTTGATACGTGGGATAAGGCATACCCTGAAACCCAATATAAATTTTTACTATAAGCCCGAAAATAAGGAGCGCTATGAAGCCATGGTCGATACAGATAGCAGGGATAATTTTAATAATCCAAGGACATACAGTATATTTACCAACAGTCCATTTGGGACGCTGCAGGGATCTGAAGAACAAATGGGCATCAGTTATGGTTTTACCAATATATTTGAAGCTAAATACTGGTCCAAAAAAGATACCACAGAAAAAAATCTAAAACTATTTAACAATATCAACGTAAATGGATCTTACAATTTTATTGCCGACTCCATCAAGTGGAGTAATGTTAGTATTACCGGAAATACGGTGGTGCTGAAAGGATTGACCAATTTTTTCTTTTCGGCTGCGTACAGTCCTTACATATATGATGCCAAAGGCAGGATCACAAAAACAAGTGTGTGGGATAAAAAGAAAAGACCACTGGAATTCCGCAATTTTTCAGGGCAATTTTCTACAGGCATTTCTTTTGGAAGAATAAGAGAAATGATGACCGGTAAAAAGCAACAGCCCCAAAATAATGCCTTCAATCAGATCAAAGCCTCTGAACCCGGACTGCAAACTACCGAGAATAATACTTCTGATACTGAAAAGGAAGATGAAAATAAACCTAAAGAGACATCCCTTGCGGAGTGGTTTGAAAACTTTAATATCTCGCATGCACTTAACTTTGAATATAGAAAAATCAGCGACAGAGATACTTTTTTGATCAGCAGTCATTCGGTCAATATATCCGGAAGTGTGCCCCTGACAAAAAACTGGAGTATGAATATCGGTAATATAGCGTATGATTTTAAAAATAAATCGTTTGTATATCCTTATTTCAGCTTTGCCAGAGATTTGCACTGCTGGCAAATGAATTTTACTTGGGCGCCATCCAATGGCGTGTACAGTTTCTTTATAGGTGTCAAATCCTCGGCACTAAGTTTCCTGAAGTATGACTATGGCCAAAGAAATGCCAATACCTTGTTTACAGGACAGCGACGGTAGTGAAACATCTTGGGTTAGAGACAGGATTAAGTAACAAAAAATACGCTGAAGAAGTACAACCACTTTTTGAAAGTTTTGTGGGTAGATAGTGAAATAAGATCATTATCCCAAAAAATAAAAAATGGAACATTGAAGCGACAATACTAGAATAAGTCATTAATAATCCCTACCCAAAGGTAAATTTTAGCGCTTGGGTAGAAAAGGAATTTTGCTGTAGTGACGTCAAGCATCTGTCTAGTCAGTAGATGCAGGGCACACAAGTTGCAAACTTGCGCGAACATGGTGAAACTTGACAATAAAGGATTTAAAATTATCACCGAAACTTGAGTCATTAATTAATGTAAAGCCAATTTTTTTTATGACTTTCAATTTCCAACTTTTGAATATCAGTGATGTTATCATTGGTTTCTACCTCATGCTGAACTTACTGTCTTTCACATGGACTTCAGCAATCAAATCATACCGGTATCTGAATCTAGAGGCGGCACAGGTGTAGGATTGGTCAACGGCGGAGAGACCATCCACCAAGGTGTAGAAGGCGCTATCACATTAGATATAAGTCAACTCTTAGGATGGACCAAAACATCATTTGCAATAAATTCTAATGTAACCTACGTTGATGCACATTTCGAAGGAGATAGACAACAAGGTGGTGAACTTTTGAGTGGAAATGTCACACCTTATGCGCCAAATTTGCTAGTAAACGCTGCCATTAGTTTGGAAACATATAGTGGGTTTGGCCTAAGATTGGGATCAAATTATGTCGGAAAACAATATACCGATGAGTTGAATACCGCGACAGCTACTCCAGATGGTAGGACAAGGCTAATCGGTGCTTACCACACGGTAGATGCAAATGTTTTTTATCAGATAAAGCCAAGGAAAACCACTTTTTCTATCGGAATCAAAAACATAACAGATGAACGATATATCGTTTCTACAAGACCACAAGGTATCAGACTTCGGTTGTCTAGGTTACTAACTTTTGGTGCTGAACTTAATTTTTAGAAAGTCTTGGTACATAACATATTTATAGTCGGAAGAAATAAAATTGCGGCACCTTGGCGACTTCATCCGATGCGTCGGATAGTGTCAATTAAAATCCCGAATTTTTGCTATCTAATTACTTTAAGTATAAACAATATTGCAGTACATTTGGTCAAATAAATATTTCAAATAATCCTGTATTTTATAAATAGTTATAAAATAATATTTGATGATTACTTAAATATTAATATTTTTCATACATTTGAATTTATTATCCACTATTTTATAATGGATTAGATCCTCCTGACGGAACACAATACATTATAAAATATGCAACACATTTATTTCAACTCTATGTGAAATTTAAAAATTTACACGTCCTGAAAGTAATAATAATAATCATGAAGCAGTCGATACAGAGATACATAATGCAGTATGTTTCCATTATTATTTTTTTAAGTAACACGACATATGCTTTTTGTCAAATAAAAAACCCTAAATCCTATGCATTGGTCATAGGTATTTCAAAATACAATGATCCAAATATTACTTCCCTCAACTATGCACACTTAGACGCACAGGCTTATGCACAGTTTTGTACGTCACCTGATGGTTTAAATATTCCTGAAGATCAAATGAGGTTGCTTACCAATGAAAAAGCTACCTACTGGAATATAACAGATGGTCTCTATTGGCTCAAAACAAAAGCACAGAAAGATGACCTCGTTTACATTTACTTTGCCGGCCATGGGGATATGGAAAGCAAGGAGCTTAAATACGGATACTTACTGACTTATGACTCTAGGTTTATGAATTATCTCGGAAGGTCACTATCCCTCGATATCCTCAATAAAACGGCGCACACGCTATCTGTAGATCGAAAGGCCAAAGTTTTTTTGATAACGGATGCTTGCCACTCAGGTAAGTTGGCGGGTGTAGATTTTAATGGTAATAACCTCGTTACCTTAAATCTAATGCAAATCGTAAGCAATAATGAAGTACGAATCACCTCCTGTAATGAAGGTGAATTGTCTTATGAAGATGAAACTTGGGGCAATGGCAGAGGTGCATTTTCTTACTTCTTGACCAAGGGTATGGCAGGAGCAGCAGATGGTATCAATGGCAAAAAAGATGGTAACGTTAACATAGCCGAAATCAAGGCATTCCTCTCTGGAAAAGTACCTGATGGCGTCAGAACGGTGAAAAGAGCAAAACAAAACCCAGTCATCATGGGAAGCGAAGCGACGATATTAAACCCTTACAAAATAAGCTCAAACAATATCAGTATAGCCTCAGAACCTCAACTTTCTGACTCAAATACCAACAACAACGGCTCGAGGAGTGTGGGTGCTGCTCCGGATGGGTTATCGGAGGATATCAACAATACTGTCCTTTCCAAAATCAGCGACACTACGACCGACTTTAAAAAACTTTCTACCCTAACTTCAAAAAAAATTGTACAAGTACTTTTGGAAAGACTACAAAATGAAGATAAGTACACTTCAAAGACTTTATCGTCTTCGGTTAGCTCCCAGCTTGTGGCTAAAGCTCTATTTGGCAAGGTACAGCAAATTATCGATCTTTATTTAAGTGGTGATGATGCTGAAATGGAAAAAAGAAGATATTATGCTCAAGTGGATAAGCCTTATGACCAATATCCATATATGCTGGACATAGCTATAAAATTACTGCCAAAAGACCATTACTTAATTCCGTCGTTAGAGATGCAAAAAGAATATCTTATAGGACTCACTTACCGACTCAAAGCGACTTTGGTTGAAGACTATCAAGGCCTCATTGAGACCGCTCTAATACATCAAACAAAAGCGCTAGCCTTGTCTACTGAAGCTGCTTACATTCATAATGAATTGGGCATTTTGTATCTTATCAAAAAAGAAAAGATCAATGCAAAATATCATTTTGAAAGAGCCACCATTATAGCACCTTTATGGCCACTTCCTGTTTCTAATTTAGCAAATTTTTATTTCATTATTGATGATTATGTTACTGCCAAAAAGTATGTGGATTTGAGTTTTGATATGAAGAGCAATTTACAAAATCCATATATCATGGATGGCAATTTATATATGAAGTCTGATAATATGCTTTTTGCAGAGGAGCAATATCAACGGGCGATCAAATTAAATACTAGACATTTTATTCCCTTTGAAAAATTGGGAGCGCTGTACCTGAAAATACAGGATTTTGAAGCATCAAATCACTACTATTATGAAGCTGAATTGAGAAAAATGGGAATAATAGGACCGGGCTCTCTGCTCAATGATGTTGATATGGATGGTGTTATAGATTTGTTTGATATAGATAATTTTCTAATAGATTCAACAGGTATCGAAAAACATGATGTGGTCGCTCACTTTGCAGTGGGGAAACAGTTTTTTGATATAAATGACTATAAAAACGCCCAACGGTGGTTCGAAAAAGTAGTTGCATTAGATGTCAATAATCCTTTGGTATATTACTATCTAGGCCAAACAGCTTATTATTTTCAATCTTATGCCAAAGCAGAATACTATTTTAAACTTGCCAACAATTATCATCTCAATGATGGTCAATTTAACGAACATGTGCTTTTGCTATCTCAAAAACCGCAATCACTTATGTATGCAATAACCACCTACCGGAATTCGAATTTTGATGAGTATAATTCGACTTTTTATTTGGGTCGTACCTATGAAAAGTGGGAAAATTTTGTTTCTGCTTCTGAACACTATAACACTTGTATAAAATTGAGTCCAGAAAATAGATTAGCGTACTTTACGCTTTGGAATATGTATAAAAACAGAAAAGACCTAGAACTAGTAGAAAATACTATCTATCGGTTTGGAAGATACTATCCCGAAGAATGGGATGATGTAGCTGCTGATTATTATACGTGGATACTAGATAATTTTAAAGAAGATTTGCAAATAACGGAACGATATGCCTATAAATATGGCCTGCTCATGTACCAATATATGATGAATCGACCTGGTGATACCTTTGATGAATCATTGAAGCCAGTGGATGACGAAAAGGACAGAGATTTCGAAATAGAAGTTTCAGAATTACAACATGTTATGTTTTTTGCTAATAATTCAGAAAGACTAATAAATATCGCTTACAGTAGCCCAAAATCTATAGAAAAACCTCTGTCTACTGGTGTCAAAATGTTTAAAAAAGTAGTTTCCATTTCTGTGGATAAAAATATAAGGGCGGATGCCTTTGCCAAAATGGGAGATATATATTTTCAGGCAGAATCAATGGTAAAAGCACTAGAGAATTATGAAGAATGCCTCAATTTAAAAAATGATGATATAGGAATTCGGAGTAGAGCAATTTGGTGTGCTGATGAATTGTACTTTTTTAAAAAATCGTTTTCTCATTTGAATTTTTTAAAGGAAAAAAACGGCCTTAATTTTGATGATGCCATTTTATTAGCAGAGTACTACATGAGGTACGGCGCTCGTGATAGTGCGATAACTTCATTTAAGGAAATAGCTCAAGCACATCCTTTGTTAAAAGAAGAAACAAAAGATGCTGTAATAATCACTCATCTCAGGTTTGGAGAATTTGCATCTGCCATTGAGCTACTAAATGAATATATCCTAAACAATGAGGAGAACGCCCGATATGAGTATATGCTAGCTAGAGCACACGCAGGACTAAACAAGCCAAATGATGCATTGATACACCTAGTAAAGGCTGATAACCAAGGATTTAAATTAGGTTTTGTATATAAAAGTGATACCATTTTTGACCCTTATCGAGATTACCCAGAGTGGCATGAAATCAGTGTTAAAATGAACGAATACATTAAAATGAAAATGGCCCGATAATAATAAAGGTGGATTATTATTTACTAGATTAGTTTCAAGCTGAATTGTCATCCAATATTGGTACTTACCTATACTTCGCAATCTATAAAGCGATGCTACGTCTCACCCGAATTATGCTTTAAAAAATCTATTATGTCTTTAAATAGCTGTAAATATAAGATTCTTGCTACCTTTTCCCTCTACACCAAAGATGACTTGACCATGAAAACGGGACTTACTTTAACAGCATTCATTAGTCAAGCTGATAGTTCAAACTTCCTAACGATAACTTTTCGCTCGAACATTGGTTTACGTTAAACAATTTACGAAGGCTTGAGTTTACACCGAAAAGTAAATTTAACACAAAGGATACAAGATAAATATTTGTAATGTATTGATAATCAACATATTCCCTTTAGGGGCAGGGGTATTTCCATTCAGGTTTTCACCCCTTCAGGCAGTCACCCCTTCAGGGGGCTCACCCCTTCAGGGGCCGGGGGTCGCCGGGGGTCGCCGGGGGTCGGATAAAGGGTAACAAACAGCTGATTATAAAACACCTGGTGTTTTCAGAGTAGACTCAAAGGCTTTAATATTTAAAGACCATACAAATCTTTTGACGAAAATCTACTGAAGAACCTAGTGCGCTGTCAAGAAAAGAAACCAATAAAATTGTTTACTCAACTAGATAGCGCACTAGATATAAATAACATCGACTACTTTAGCGCCTTTGCAGCACTTTCTACCTCATTCAGATTTATGCAAAATAACGAATACATCATCTTGGCCAAACTATTTTTGGGTGCTACTTTCATTGCATTTTTGTATTTTGACTGTGCCGCCAAAATCAGTCCTGTCTCTTCTAGTTGATGTGCTACCATCAACAACATCAACTCAGCATTTGCTTTTTTGTAGATCTCTAGAGAAGTGATATCATTTAATGCTTTCTCCTCTATTGATTTTTCTACCACCTGAAAAAATACAGGCGTACTCACCTCTTTTTCTGTAGGATGATGCACGTACCATGCATAAGTTTTATTTAGCATAAGATTTGCAACCTTTGTGTCAATACTGTATTCAGTTCCTTTTACTTGTGTCGTAAATACTATATTGT
This sequence comes from Chitinophagales bacterium, assembly GCA_038246735.1. GTDB lineage: Bacteria > Bacteroidota > Bacteroidia > Chitinophagales > Saprospiraceae > OLB9. The sequence goes on along the minus strand of JBBRVQ010000044.1, from coordinate 6,036 downwards.
GGTCCATATCTTCAATAACAAAGTTATAATTTTTTGTACCTTTGAGAGCCTCCCAACTTACTGTGTTTATCCCTGAAACATACTTTCCACCAGGACATTTTGATCTGATTTTTATATCTTTATCTCCCCAGCCATCTTTGCCACTGCCTGCTTTGTCTCCCCAACCATCTTTGCCACTGCCTGCTTTGTCACCCCAACCATCTTTGCCACTGCCTGCTTTGTCACCCCAGCCATCTTTGCCACTGCCTGCTTTGTCACCCCAGCCATCTTTGCCACTGCCTGCTTTGTCACCCCAACCATCTTTGCCACTGCCTGCTTTGTCGCCCCAGCCATCTTTACCACTGCCTGCTTTATCACCCCAGCCATCTTTGCCACTGCCTGCTTTATCACCCCAGCCATCTTTGCCACTGCCTGCTTTATCGCCCCAGCCAGAAACCAAAGATTTTTTATTTTTCATTTTTACACCGCTTATGCTAGCATTGTAAACAGCATTACTTATTTTCTCCCCAAATGATAACTCATATTTAGATACCATCCCTTCGTTGTTTTCAAAAAGTTTATTTAACTCAACAGGACTTTCATTATGGTTGACTTCTACAAACATATAGTTATGATATAGCGTTGCTATACCTTGCGGGGGAATAGTCAATGTTCCTTCTTTATTCATTATACTACCAGGAATTACTTTTACTTTAGACTGATCCTTGTATGATATACTTTTATTGGTTGATATCAATATTACAGGCATGGTTTCAGACTGACTAAAAGCTAAATTTGAAAAAATAAAAAGACAAATAAGGAGACAAAGGTTTTTCATTTTACTTAAAATTAAGGTTTTAAAATTTCTTTATAATCTATAACCTTATCAATTTTATCCAATTGATTGGTTATAATAATAAAACTATCACTATAGAGCAAGATTTCACCATCTAGATGAGAAATAGCTCGTTTAGGTTTGCCAAAAATATTTTCAATAGATAATTTGTCAGATCCAATCTTAATATCATTTAAAAATGCTGAAGTAAAGCTTTTGTTGCTTATCACAAATCCAAGGTCATACCCTATCGTCTGATCATTTCCCTTAAATTCATGTGTAAGAACTTTATAGTTTTTATCTTTTTGGTCCGTAACTCTGAAAATATTGTTTTCATCTATTTTTGTTTGATTCCTGCTGACAAGATCAGAAGATAAGAATTTTTTAGCATCCATATCGTCAATGCTTATTTTGGGATTATTTACCACCGGTTTGGAGGAAATGACAGCCCCTTCCATTATAGCTAAATTTTTTATAGCTATTGCACTCCCTAGGCTTACAGCATTACTCATCATTTTTTTTGCAGCTACTTTATCATCTCCGAAGTATGATAAAATAGCTTTTAAGATGAGAAGTTCATCCTGTACATTGTCAAAGTTGTATTCAGGTTGCAAGATTTGTATTTCCTTGACATCATTCTCAAGAATGAAAATAGCTTTATTAAATGCAATTTTTTTTAACTCCGTATCCGTATGGTTCAATGCAGAAATTATGTACGCAGAGATTTTATTAATGTGTGAGGGAATATAATTTTTATTCATAATGATTGCAGTTTCAAAATGAATCAATGCCTCCGATATCAGAATATTGATTTGTTCCCGTTGTGAAGCACTCCGAGAGTCACCTGAAAAATTTAAATCCAGGATACCAGGAAGATCAAACACCATAACTTTTGGATCCATCATAGATGATGCAGCCATCATACAAGTAAGGCCTGCATTGTTATATAGTTCGCGAGATTGATACTTATTCAATAAAAAGCCATAGTAAGCATAAGCTTCGTTATATTTGCCTATGATCGTTAACAATCCAGCCATATCAAATAAGTTTGCCAATTGAGCTATTTCCCGTTGATTGTGATCTGCAAGTTTGATTCGGTCTTGTTTAGAAGGATACCCAAGCGTTTTATCTTTCATTTTATAAGACTTGTATAAGTCATTTATCAATGATCCTCCATTCTCAAAAATACCGAAACCCGCAGAATAAGCCAAAAACCCTCCAAGAACATCTGCCTGTACTTCATTAACTACTCTGTCGTCAAGAGACTTTAATACCCTACCTGTTTCGAGATCAGACACCGCATCGGCATACTGTGATCTCCAGCCGTGTTTTTCGTAATAATGAATCAATTCGTGGGCTAATAAAAATGCAATTGCTGCATCTCCATATTTTACAGCGATATCAAATGCTTTTTTTTCAATAGAAATATCCATCAGCTTATAATCCATACTTGCCACATAGGCCTCTTCGCTTCTTAAATTTAATGCCGGAACAGGCATTCTGCGGTCACCTTTGGCTTCTACAAGTTTTTCATAAATATCTTGTATTTCATTATATTCAGGTAGATGATTGAGATTACCTTGATAATTGATTTGTTTCGAAGGTGAGATTATAGGCAGTCCAGCAAAAGAACGAGATTGGGCCTTCAATACTAAATTATTAATCAGAAGAAATCCTGAAAAAATAAAAAAATAAATAACTTTTGAATAACCTGACATCCTTGTTGCAAAAATTTAATCACAAACATAATAAATTTTGGTTTAAAATAACAATATTCGATATATTTTAATACTTATAAACCAACATAATAAATTGTTTAAAATAGATTGTCTTTTACAATAGAAAACAATGCGATGTTTGTCATATATTTTTTACTTTTGGAACTTATTGAATTATTGGTATATTACTTATTCATAATTTACCTTCCGAGTAATGTATTTGTTTGTTTTACAGAATATAATTATTATCAAATGTTAAAATGCAGGTATTTATTAGCTTCTTGTTTATATTTGACTTTTGCAGCCAATATTTTATTTCAATCTTGTGATGGTTCACAATCTTTGGAAACAAAAAAAAGTGTTTCAAAAAATGTTTTAACGCAATATCCTAAAAAAGTCTCAGATACATCGGAATTAATAATAAAAACAACTCGGCCAAAACTTACCCTTAAAACGCTCATAGATTCAGACAAGTCAACATCAAATATTGACAATAGAAAATCCTTTAAAAAACCTATCGAAACATTATTGAATCCAAAAAAGGGAGAAAAATTAAAACCTGACACCCTATATTTAAAAAATATTGTTCAGATTGCTATACCTACCGCACCAGAGTCTGCGATTGCGAAGGAAATGGCATCAAAACAGCAAAATTCAGAAAGTTTTACATATTACGATAAGCTTCAGGGATTAAAACAAAGTTTTGTTACTTGTATGACGGAAGATGATGCAGGAAATTTGTGGTTGGGTACTCATGGAGGCGGATTGACTAGATTTGATGGTAAAACTTTTACTTATTTTACCGTTAAGGAAGGGTTGGCGGACAATAGTATCTTTTCTATCAAAGAAACTACTGACGGAAAACTTTGGATAGGTACTTTTGGAAAAGGCTTAAGTATATTTGATGGGAAAACATTTGAGAATATCAGCACCCAAAATGGCTTTCCCACAGATTTGATTTATGTTATTCTTGAAGACAAAAAAGACAATATTTGGGTCGGGACTGAAGGTGGTGGATTGATTAGATTGAATAAAACAGATCGTAACTACGTTTTACAATTCAACTTAAAAAATGGTTTTATAAGTGATAAAATTACTTCGCTCCTAGAAGATAAAAACGGTCGTATCTGGGTGGGAAGTGATGGGAAAGGATTGGCATACATTGATCAGGAAAATAACGTAATTATTCCTGATCAGATAAATACATCTTCATTAACAGTTACTGACATGACTAGTGATCAGGAAGGGCATATATGGGTTTCCACTTATGGTGACGGATTATTAAAATTGGAAGGAAATAAATTGTTTAAATATCAGGAAAAACACGGTTTCCCTTCTGATCTTCTGACATCTGTAAAGACAGACAAAGCAGGTGATATTTGGGTTGGCACGGATGGAAAAGGCGTATTAAAAATAGAAAATATTAATATGCAAAATCAGGAGTTATATCTTTTTAATTCTTCTCATGGATTGTCCAATGATAATGTATATGCTATCTTGCAAGACCAAAGTGGTACCATGTGGTTTGGCACAAACAGAGGCGGTGTCAACAAATTTAACCCTTCAAATTTCACGCACATTCAAGATAGGTCAGAATACCCTACACACCATGTTTCCAGTATTACCGAAGACAAAAGCAAAAATATATGGGTAAGCACTCTGGGTGATGGTATTATAAAGTTTGTACCTGATTTGATTCAGAACAATTGGAATCAAACTGTAAATATCACAACAAATCAAGGGCTGTCAAACAATAAAGTATATTGCAGTTTTACAGACAAAAAAAACAGATTATGGTTTGGTACCGGACAAGGAGTCTCTATCATTGATGATAACACGATCCAGGTATTAAACAACGACAATGGGTTTTGTGGAGAAAAGGTTTTGACCATCTTTGAAGATTCTAAAGGTATTTATTGGTTTGGTATGGACGATCGTGGCGGGATCGCTTATTATGATGGCGACAAAATTACCTGCATAAAAGATGGAAAGAACTTATTTAAGTCTGCAGTATTTACCATTGCTGAAGATAAGGATGGAAAAATATGGTTTGGAACGGAAGGAGAAGGTATCATCATTTGGGATGGAAAAAACTTTTTGACATTTGATCAAAACGCTATCTTTAATGAAAATGCCATTTTTTCAATTTTAAAAGATGCTGAAGGCCTACTTTGGATAGGAACTGAAGGGCATGGATTGTTTGTTTATGATGGGGAACAATTTTACAACATTAATGAAAGTTGGGGACTTTCGAATAACTTTGTTTTTTCCATTCTCGAAGATAAAAATAATGATTTATGGTTCGGAACACGATTTGGTCTGAATATACTGTCACTAACTAACAAAAAGCAGATACTTGAAAGCTTCAAGAACAATAAAAATGATCATACTCAGAAAGTATACTTCCAAAGCTACGGTTACGAAGACGGTTTTTTGGGCATAGGATGCAATAGAAATGCCTTATATCAGACTTCAGATAATAGTGTCTGGATAGGAACTACTGACAGACTTACGATCAGTCATTTGGCAAATTCAAAAAATCAAAACAATAAGGATTCTTTGTTCAATCAACTACATTTGACAAACGTGGAATTATTTAATGAAAAAGTAAACTGGATAGAATTTTACAACAAAAAAATCAAAAGTCAAATATTAAACAATGGCGTAATAATTGACAACATCAAATTTTCTGGCATATCGTCTTGGTACAATATGCCCGAAAAACTAAGTCTGAAACACAATAATAATTATTTAACTTTTCATTTTAGTGCCATCTCACAAGTCCAGCCTTGGAAAATTAAGTATCAATACAAAATGACTGGATTGAAAGAAGATTGGAGCGCATGGAATTACGGTAATACTGCTCATTACGGACACCTATCCCCTGGTACTTACACGTTACAAGTAAAAGCGATGGATTCAAAAGGTAATCTCAGCAAAACGATTTCTTACTCATTTGAGATTAGACATCCTTGGTGGTCAGCCTTTTGGATGAAAATTATTTATCTGTTAGGATTGTCCATATTAATTTATTACATACACCTAAGTCAAAAAAATAAAACTATAAAAAATGAGCGTTTGTTATCTCAGGCCAAAGAGTTGGAGCAGGCCAAAGAGATAGAGCAAGCATACACGGAACTAAAATCCACCCAAGCCCAACTCATCCAATCCGAAAAAATGGCATCGCTTGGAGAACTCACTGCAGGCATTGCACACGAAATTCAAAATCCGCTAAACTTTGTCAATAATTTTTCGGAGGTAAGCAATGAATTGATTGATAAAGTTTTGGAAGAAAGGAGCAAGGAAAAAGGAAAAAGGGATGAAGAGCTGGAATCAGAATTATTGAGCGACATAAAGCAAAACCTCCAAAAAATCAATCACCACGGCCAGCGAGCAAGCAGCATCGTCAAGGGTATGCTCGAGCACTCCCGTACCAGCACTGGCAAAAAAGAAGTCACTGATATCAATGCTCTTTGCGACGAATATCTCAGGCTGGCATATCAT
>JBBRVQ010000043.1:0-35098 GCA_038246735.1 Chitinophagales bacterium | reverse complement strand
GATGAAAATTCTATTTCGGCCATGTTGAGCCACCTTGCATGTTTGGGTGTGAATTGGAAATCCATTTTTTTTCTTAATTGGCCTGCGCTCTCTTTTGGCAGGTTTTCATAAAATTACCCCAAAGTGTGTGTGTTTAAATTATCGTGAATCACAATTATTTTTTCTTAGTCTTTATAATGGGTTTTCTCAAGCCAGTCCATGAAATCTGCGTAATCTTTTTTTGTCCTTGTTTTACTTACTAGGGTATATCGTTGACCTGTATCTAGATCGTATGCTAATAATAAACAACAGGTACCTTGTCTTGAATACTCATTTTTCTTTTGTTTCTTTATCTGGACAGAGCACTAGATAGAACAATACTTATTTCTGGTTAGAGTGTTTCCTTGAGCCATTTGAAAAATTCCCTTTGCCACACCAGACTGTTTTGTGGTTTCATTACCCAGTGATTTTCATCCGGAAGATACAGAAATTTGCTTTTCAATCCCTTAAGTTGCGCAGCATTAAAGGCTTCCATGCCTTGGGTGTCCGGTATGCGGTAATCCTTGCCTCCCTGAATGATATATATGGGCGTGTCCCACTTCGCTACATGAGTGATGGGATTGAAATCAGTATAGGTTTTATTATTTTTTTCATCCCAATATGGTCCACCGAAATCATAATTGACAAAAAACATCTCCTCTGTCGAGCCATACATGCTATATAAATTGAAACTACCATCATGCGCTATGAAAGTTTTGAATCTTTTGTTGTGTACGCCTGCAAGGTAAAATACTGAATATCCGCCATAGCTGGCACCTACGGCTCCAAGTCTTGATTTATCAACATAGCTTTCTTTGGCCACATCATCGATAGCTGACAGATAATCCCTGATATTTTGTCCACCCCAGTCTTTACTTATTTGTTCGTTCCATTCGACGCCATGCCCCGGCATTCCGCGCCTATTGGGTGCTACGACGATATAACCCTGGCTGGCCATGAGGGAGAGATTCCATCGGTAGGAATAAAACTGAGTCAACGCAGACTGTGGTCCTCCTTGACAATACAATAGGGTCGGATACTTTTTTGATGGGTCAAAATCGGGGGGATATACTACCCATACCAACATTTTTTTATCGTCAGTGGTAGTTACAAACCGACGTTCTGTCCTGCTTTTACCTACATTGTCGTAGATAGGCTTGTTGACATCTGTGATTTGTTGCCAGGTTTTATTTTTTAGATGAAATGTGTATATTTCTGCAGCCCTGTTCATACTGACTCTGGTTAAAACCAATTGGTCGACTGATTGCCCAACAATGGCATTGATATCCCAGTCTCCTTTTGTAAGTTGTTGCACCACAGGCTTCTTACGGGAAATTCCGGGAAAATCTACTTCGAAAAGCTGGATAGTGCCATCTATTGCTGCGGTAAAATAAATTGATTTACCATCATTGGCCCATAAATAGCTTAGCACAGTTTCATCCCAATGGGCGGTTATATTATACGTCACTCCATCTGAGATAACTTTTATATCGTTTTTGTCAGCTTCATAGCCATCGGTGTTCATGCTGAGGTAGGCCAGACTTCCTTTACTGGAAAACGATGGTGATGTGTCATATCCATCATTGTCAGCGGTTAGATTATTGGTTTTTCCTGTAACCAAATTATATTGGTATATATCTGAATTTGTACTCTGAGCTGCAACAGTACCTTTTAGTTTTTTGCTGACATACAAAATATATTTACTATCAGGACTCCAAATAAAATCTTCATCACCGCCAAATGGTTTTTGCGGACAATCAAAAGGTTCATCGTGCATAATATCTCTGTAGGAAGAATCAGCAAGCGTTGTAGGGCCAAAAAACACGTGATTATATGTACCATCATTCCATGTGTCCCAATGCCTGTAGTCCAGTTGTGTGTATATCTGGGCTGTTGATTTTTCCAAATCAGGGTGAAAGTCAAAACCAAACACTCTTTCAATTTTTACCGGACTATATTTTATTTTATATTTACCATCGGGACTTATATTTTTATCACCTGTCATGGTTTCGTATTCTTTTATTTCTTTAGTTTCGCCACCATTGATGCCAACAATATAAGTTGATGTTTTAAATTTATTCAAAGCAATATCAGGTATTGAAACATTATAAATCACGTTGCTTTGATCTTTTGTGATCCCAACAGCTGACACTCTTCCTAACTGCCACATTATTTCAGGTGTCATATTTTTTTTAGTGTCATTAGGACTGACTAGCGCAGTGATCGGTTTTTGTGCCTGACAAGAGATGATGATTGCACAAAGCAAAAGTAGAACAAGGGATGATGGTTTCATATTTAATATATTATGGGTTAAAATTAAATAATAATTCATCGTCAGATAGCAGTTTGCATATAGAGATTATTATTTTTGTAAAATAAAGTCATATTATGTCAAGATATTTATTCGTTTCAATGCTTGTAATGTCAGTATTAGCATTTGTATAAGGTCAAAAGTCAACCTTCAGAGACCTTAAAAAATATGGTAGAATGGATGTGTATAAGATAAAAATAAATCTATTGATGCACGTATTGAAGATCTGCTTTCTCAAATGAGTATTGATGAAAAAGCTGGCCAGATGTTCATAAGTGGTGCAGGGATAAATCCTGATGGAAGTATAGGAAAAAAAGAAGGAATGGTACTTCAGAGAGCTGCTGCTCTAATGGTTCCGGTGGATGTATTAATGAAAGAAAAACATTTGTCACATTTTAATTTTTGGAATACACCTCAAGTTCGTGAATTGGCTATGGGCGTAAATGCCATTCAGAAAGCAGCAGAAAGCAGCAGATTGGGCATCCCAGTATCTTTAGCTTCAGATCCCAGACATTATTTTAGATACATCATCTTTTATATGGCGTCCAACGGAATGTCGCAATGGCCCGAGCAATTGGGGTTTGCTGCCATTGATGATCAGGGTCTGATGAAAAAATTTGGCGATATAGCCAGACAGGAGTATTTGGCAGTAGGAATCAGAATTGCATTGCACCCCATGGCTGATCTGGCTACAGAACCTAGGGTGTAGAACATCTAATCAGTAAAGATTGGGTGAAGAAAATTATTGAAGCTGGTTGTGATCAGTATGGTGGCGAAAGTTGTCCTAAGCTTATCGTAGCGTTATTAAATGTGGGGAAAGTACAGGAGAAAAGAATTGACCAATCTGTTCAACGTATTTTGAGACAGAAATTTTTATTTGGTCTTTTTGAAAATCCTTATGTTGATGTTGAAAAGGCTATCAAGACTGTAGGCAAAAAGGAATGGATAGACCTTGGGGAAGCTACTCAAAGGAGATCACTGACTTTGCTTAAAAATCAAAAAAATACTTTATCATTACAAGCTTCAAAGTACAAAATTTTTATTAAAAATATCGATAAAGCCGTTGCTTCGAAATATGCGACTGTTGTCGATGATCCGAAAAAAGCAGATTTTGCAATCATTCACACCAATATACCATGGGTACCGGTGGAAACAGATAATCCAATTGCCAGAAGTTTTCACCACGGGGACCTCGACTTTAAAGGGAAAGAAAAAGAAGAAATTTTAAGTATCTGCCTTGCAGTGCCAATCATTTTAAACATATATATTGATTGTCCTGCAGTCATAACGGACATTGATAAAGTTGCCATTTCTACTATTGCTGATTACGGCGCTTCTGATGCTGCTGTTTTGGATGTAATATTTGTTAAGGCCAAACCTGAAGGTAAGTTGCCATTTGAATTGCCATCTTCTATGGAAGCGGTTAAAAATCAAAAGGAAGATGATCCCTATGACAGTAAAAATCCGCCGTATAAGTTTGGTCATGGGTTGAGATATAAATAACATCAACCGCCTACCCGCTTACTTTCATTTTCGATACCAGTACTCCGTTTTCTTGATTTTACATTGCTGTTGCCAAGATCGTAACTTATACTTATCGATGCTCTACGGCTATCCCAATTTCCCTGCCCGAAGCTTTTTTGACCATTAAATTCGGCAACTCCACTCCATCCTGATTGGAAAGTTATATCATTGGCACTCAGTCTGACGTTCATTTTGTCATTCAGGAATTTACGCTGAACGCCCAAATTCAAACTGTAACTTGGGTCGTACAGAAAAACTCCGCCCCAAACACCCGGACCTCCATACCAACCGGATAACTCAGCCTTCCATTTATTTCCGAGACTGAATGTGTGTTGCTGGTAAACATTATAAGTTCCTGCTTGTACATCTACGACACCATTATCTCCATAGTCTGCTTGATTATCGATGTATGAAGCACTAAGGTTCATATAAACATTCCACCATTTATTGACGTCAAAAGGTAATGATACATTAAAGTTATACAATTTTTGTGTGGCCAGATTATCCCAGCTTATAAAACCTGCCCTTGGGTCCAATTCATCAGGGCCAATTAGTCTGGTAATTTGATTGGATGTGTTGCTGTAAGCAAGTTTGAAGGTGTATCTGTATTTTAAGGTATATCCCAGTTCAATGTTGTTTACTATTTCAGGCTGAAGGAACTTATTTCCTTTGCTGTATGAAAGCTCACTCAATTGTTCTCTGAATGGGTTTAATACATTGTAGTCGGGTCGGTTGATTCTTCGGCCATAGTTAAGTGAATAAACATGTTCAGGAGAATGCTGATAAGTTAAACCAGCTGATGGAAAAAAACTGGTATAATTCAAATCAACGGGAGCCTCTTCTAGCTCGGGCAAAAAAGCGATCAGGTCACCGGTAGCATCGGTATTTTCCACCCTTAATCCTGCCGACGCATTCCATTTAGCATTAATTCTTCTGGAATAATTGAGATAGCCTGCCAAAACATTTTCATTGTATTTGAACTGGTTGGATCTTTTGTCATTTTGTTTTTCAATTCCCTGAATGACGTTGTAAAATAAAAAAGTATTGTCTGTGGCCACATTGCTGAATTTTGTGCCAATACCTATATTTCCACCCAATACTTCTGTTTCATAATCTGCTTTCGCTGTAGCAATATCAATTTTTACCGGAGTATTGTAGGTATTTTTATTTTGACTAATGATGTTTGCGCCAGTAGCATCAGAATATATGTTGGGTTGAATATGATTTGCTTCATTTCTGAATGAGCCGTAATCCACATCTATATTTAGTCTGTTTTTACCGGATTCAAAAGCATAGTTAACATTAAAAGTAGCTTGATTTCTTACTGCATCAGATGAATTAGGTGCGGTAAGAATACTGTCTATCTGGTTCGGTCTTGCCTGCTTCGATATGTTGGTAATATTATTGCTTATGCTTTTGGAAGTATTGGTCTGCCCACCTACCAGAAAGCCTATGGTACTTTTTTTGCTGATAAAAAAATCAGTTCCCCAACGTCCATTCACACCATTATAATCACTGGTAGAAATATTGGACTCATCCAGTCTGAGACCATTCTGATAGGTATCAAAAAGCATATTGTTCCATCTTGTTCCTTTATTGTAGCCGATTCCTCCGAAAGTATTCAGGTTTTTATTTCTGTAATTTCCATTGGCATTGACATTGCCCTGTCCATATTTGCCATGACCATATGTTCCGCTTATTGACCCATTTCCACCCAAATTTTTATCTTTTTTAAGTCGAATGTCTATGATGCCGGCATTTCCCTGTGCTTCATATTTGGAGCCGGGATTGGTAATAATGTCAATTTTATCTATTTGCTCTGATGACAGATTTTGTAAGTAGTTGGTAAGGTCATCCCCTGTCAATGGTATTCTTTTGCCATCCACATATATAAGTACTCCAGCCCTTCCCAATACAGATATGTTGTCATTATTATCAACCAGCACACCCGGCGCTTTTCGCAAAAGGTTCAGTCCATTTTCGCCTGCAGAATTGATGGTGCCCTGGACATTAAATATGGTTCTGTCTGCTTTTACTTCTACCAATGCCCTAGTCGCTGTTACCACTACTTCTTCCAGCTGTTTTGCATTTTCTGAGAGTATGATGGGGATAAGTATTATCGGTTTGTCATTTATTTCAAAAACTTCAGTCGTAAAGTTTGTCATGCCGATGTAACTGGCTTCAGCAAAATATCTTCCTGGTTTTAGCCGTTCAAAGTTGAAAGCTCCGGCATCACTTGTTATATCTGCTTTTACCATACTGCTGTCCATAGCAGATTTGAGTACGATGGTAGCAAAGGGAATACCTATTCCTTTTTCGTCATTTATAGCGCCACTGATGGAAAGTGATTGTTGACCATATGAAATTGTAGTAATCATAGTGAGAAAAAATCCTGAAAGGATGCATTTAAATGAATTCATTGATGTTTTGTTGATCTTGTTGCGTGTAAAGACACAAAAGTCATCTAAAAGTTGCAACAGACCAAAAAAATCAGACCAACGCCATTTTTATTCGACATATGGTGAGAAATAAAAAAGGACAAAGAATATATTCCATGCCCTTTTGTCAAATAAGAAAAGTATTTTAATCTAGCACCAATATTTAATTGTATTAATTGGCACCATCAGCCATGGCTTTTGTGATCGTAAATGCAGCGACTTTACGACCTTGCTCTAATCCTGCTTCAGAATCAAATCTATAATGTATGCCGCCATAAATTCTGGATTCAGCCGCTTCATTTGCCCAATCGTCCACTTGCTTTTTTTCAGATGGAAAAATATGTGCTAGCACAGCCGCTGCCGCTGCTGAAAAAGTGCTGTGACCTGACGTATAACTTGGGAAATTTGGTGAACCTAATATACTTTTGAATCCTGGGATTGCTTCAATTGGTCTTGGATAATGGTAGTAATATTTTGCATCCCAGCAACAAATACCTGCATCCTGTACTGCCATATTCATATACGCATATGTTCTTGCAGATCTAAGAGGACTGTACTTGTATTTTACGATGTAATCTGAGGCAAATCTATTCCAGTGTCCCGGAGGTGTCGTAGTACTGAATCCGTCAGACCACCAGTTTGCTATCTTTCTTTGTTCTGTGGTGATATTGTTTGCTATATTTTTCAATTCATCAGCAGCTTTGTTAAACTCTGCTGAACCGATAGCAGGTGGAACAGGTGGACGGACTGCTACTAAATCGGGTATACTCCAGGTTTCCACTTTACCAAAAAATGGCGTCAAACCTACGGGTCTTTCTGGTGTTTCCTGATTTGTCCATTTCCATCCAAATCTTGCAAAAGCAGCATTTTTGATAGAATCAGAAATCGACTTTGGCGTTTGCGCAAATCTCATACCATCACCTGCTGCTCTTCGTAGCACTACCTTGGCAATACCTCTACCTAATGAATCACCTGCGAAAACATCACTTTGGACATGTAGACCTGAAAGTATAAGAGCTTTTTTTGATTCATCAGCTTTTGATTTGAGATAATCTTTTTCTAATGGAAACATAGCAGACAATATTTCTCTGGATACAGCGGCTATCACTGCTCCATCAGATGGATAAGACGGAAGGTCGGTCGTAGGCAATAATTGTTTTACTGAACTATCATTTTTATGTAAGGCTGGTCGTCCAAATTTATATTTATAATGCCAAGCAGCTATCAATGCATCAAACTGAGCAACACTCATATATGCATAGGCTCGAGAAGAATACGGTGGATGAGCAAATGGAAAATAAGGAAACTTACTTGGGTTTGCAGGGTCCGGCAATGTGTAAGTTCCATCTGCGTTTGGTGGTGGTATGAGATTATACTTTGCTGCCAATTCTCTGGCAATTTCATTCCATCTTACTATCGGATTATTTCCCCAATATTTTATGGCTTCCTCGTCATCAGCTGTCATAGCAGCAATAGCTGTTTTTGCTGCTGCGACTTCAATTTTGTAAGCGTCAGAAGTTGGGGCTGCTGGGGCATCAATAATGATCTGCTCCACACCAGTCATATGAACTTGTTTCCACATACCACCGTCTTTATCGATATTTGTAAATGAGTATGGTTCAAATTCTACAAACCTGGGAAGATCTTTTTCGCAACCTTGAGTGAGGAAAAAACTTGAAGTAAGAATCAGAAAAAGTGATAATTTGTGTATATATTTATTTGAAGTCATGGCATTTGTTATATTGATTTGTGATGATGATACTTTTATGATTGAGCTTTTTTCAACATAAACTGATAGGTAATTCCCCCTGAAATGATAGTAGATTTACCTACATTCCTACCTGATAATATAACAGTGTAACCAGCCATAATGCTTAGACCCTTTAATATTGATGGGAAATATCTTAATCTACCATTGATAGATGCCATGTCCATTTTATTGGTAGGTTGACCGGCATTTTGTCTCCTGATATCGTCGCCAGTAAAAGAAGTTTGTGTCACATAACCTGCTTCTAATTGGATAGCTTTATTGAATAACCAGCCTCCTAATGCTACTTCAGCATTAGAAGCGCTGGGTACATCCATGGTAGTAGTGTAATATGATCCATCAGCATAGTAATAATCTCTTTCTGCCTCCGTAGTAGTGCGATGTAGGTAGGCATAGCTTCCACGTAGGTAAACGCCTGATTTATGTTCGTATTTAAGTACACCTCTCAAAGAAAACTCCTGAGTTCCTAAGCCCAAATTGAATGGCATGTAATCCGATAGATAAGATGAAGCAGGAACACTAAATCCACCCGTAACAAATGTCGATATTGAAAAAGATTCTTTCTTTAATTCATAAGGCGAAAATTTTGCAAAAATGCCAAAGTCCTGAAGACCTGAAGTTCCTGCCATTTGACCTCTAGAAGCCTCAGTGGTGACATAAGGCAATGCAATTATTACATTAAATTTACTGCTGATTCCATAAGCCATTATGGGCATTATTGTATTTCTGGTCAATATGCCAATATTCTGATTGTCTCGCAGTAAAGCTCCCTCCCAGTATTCGTCCCATGTGTCGTTTTGATATATCATGGCGATACAGAGTTCATTATTATCCATCATTAATGCATCTGATGGTGTTTGGGCCATGGATGCTGTAGTTTTTAATAAAGTTAGAAAGGTTAAAAATATAAGTATTTTGTTTCTCACTGATTTGATTTTAATGAGCTTATTTCCTGTTAAAAATATTGAAATTAATGCATTCGATTTTGGAATCAATAATAAAATTTGTCGGATATTGTATAGCGCAGAAAAATTATTAAGCGTATTTTTGCAATGCTGAATTAACATATCGAGACAAAAATACTGAAATGATAGTAAATTCCAATAAATCGGAATATTTTTTTGGAAAAAATTTAAGATTTCTCAGAAAGTATAAAAAAATGACCCTGCTGGGTTTGAGTGAGTTGCTTAAAATCAGTAAAAGTGCCATATCTGACTATGAAACAAGTAAAACATTGCCTGGTCTGGACGTTGTTCAAAAATTTAGTCATTACTTTGAAACACCCATAGATGATTTATATAATTCCGATATTCCGGAATTATATAAAAAAGGAGGGCTCAATTTTTTTAAAAACAAACCTTCCGGTATATCGGGTAAAAATGAAATTGCGTTTGAAAATGAAAAATACATATTCAATATTAAGTTGATTACACAAAAACTGGAAAGTACTCAACTGCAAATTCAAATGCTGAAGCAACTACTTGAGAGTAGGGAAGCAGAAAACAAAACCCTTAAAATCAATATTAAGCTACTCGAAGAACAGTTGCGTAATTTTAACTAAAGGGAAGTTCTAAATATTCATTTTCGTGGTGAAAAAATACAAAAGAGTACAAGAACAAGGCGAAAGTTAAAAAGTATCGCAGGAGAATCCTAAGTTACATCGAGGACATTTTTTAACTTTCAACGTGGTTATTGGCTCTAGGAGTTTTTTGTAATAGAAATAAAGTTTATAGAACTTCTCTAAATAAAGGAAAGTTATTTTGTATTGATATCATACACATTCAAGATACCACCTTCAAATAGTTGTTTGCACTGCATAAATATCTCCTGCACTTCCGAATTGACATCGGTTTCAGTTTTGTTGTTTCCAGCCATATTTTCGATTAGAAATAAAATTTTTGCCTGAGTTTTTAGAATGGCAGAAAGGGTCACCTGATTTTCGACGATTTGTTTTTGGTTTTTGATGATGTTGATCTGATTATTTACAATTACATCCTGATTTCTGATGATAAGACTTTGATTTTGAATCACCAAATCTTGGTTTTCTACCTTGTTTTTTTGATTTTCCAGTAGAATACCTAAATTTTCGAAAAGACTAAGCTGGGTATTTTTTAGATATTCCTGCTCTGACTGCATTTTTTCTAATATTTGATCGGTTTGTTTCATTTATCTTGTGCCAATAATTTGTGTTCCTGAATAGGGAAGTAAAACTAATCATTTTTATTGGGTCAAATATACACTTTGAAGAACAAAAAATATCCGGTTATCTACTTGCTTTATCTAATCCTGGTATTGACAGTGTGGTTTTGGTATATGAATGATAACAATTTGTTTGCCATTCTAAGCGAAAACTTGGCCGTTATGATTACTATGATATTCGGATCTTTTGTGGCAGGTTCAAGCCCTGAGGGAAGTGCTTCCATAGCTTTTCCAGTATTTACACTTTATTTGGGTATTGCGCCAGATGTTGCCAGAAATTTTGCATTTGCGATCCAAAGTATTGGGATGACAGCAGCTACAATATATATACTGAATAAAAAAATAACGTTGGACTGGAACTACATTATCTACGTTTCTGTCGGTGGTTTGTTTGGTTTACTCTTTGGCACCTATTATTTTGTACCTTATATTCAACCGATTCTTGCTAAGTTAATATTTGTATCACTGTGGCTTGCTTTTGGAATCGTCTTATATTTGGAAAACAGAAAGGAGACCAGAATAATTTATGATAGAATTATCTGGTTCAGCCAATCAGATAGGATAAATCTTATTTTATTCGGCTTTATTGGCGGAGGTATCTCCTCCTTATTCGGAACAGGAATAAATATTTTTACCTTTTGTTTTTTGGTAATTTATTACAAAGTAAATGAAAAAGTAGCAACCCCATCTTCTATTGTCATTATGACCATAGAAACCATTGCAGGATTTGCTTTGCATGCTTTGGTCATAAAAGATATTTCACAGGAGTCTTATGATATGTGGTTGAGTTGTATTCCTATTGTGATCTTTTTTGCACCATTGGGTGCTTATGTGGTAAATAAAATCTCCCGAATTACGTTTACGAATTTTTTATATTTTATTTTTCTGGTTCAATATTTAGGTGCCATGTTTGTGATCAGACCGAATGTAGAAAAATCTATTATCTCCATTTGTATAGTGCTTTTTGGCTTGGTTTTTTTCAGATATATTGGTTCATTAAAACGTAAATTTGAAACTTGAGTCATCTCAGAAAATGCCATTTTTTAATAATTAATAGTTTTTTACCCCTTTCCAATAAAGTAAGCCGTTGATTATCAGAGCAGTATAAATCATTATTTTCTAAATTTAAAGTTAAATTACTTTTATGGGCAGACTCAAAATTAGTGATGGATGCATCCTTTGGTTTCAATGATTTTCCTGATGGTATCGTTAAATGCTTTTCTCTCTGACGGATCTTTGAGATAATGAGCAAAAAGATTATCGAGCTGATTTTTTATGGAATCAGCCATGATAAGACTTTCCTGTTTTGTAAGGTTGATTACTTTATCTAATGAATCCAGCTCTTTTCTATTGGCAATTGTATCCATTTCTATTTCTCTCAATCTGTCAGCAAGCGCATATCTTTTATCTTTGAGAATTACAGCTCTGCATTCAAGTGCTGAAAATTGTTCAGCCAGCTTTACCACATCAACTTTTTGTGTGCAAGAATAGAAGAGCAATATTGTCAAAAGAAAATATTTTATCATCGTACTAAAAGCGGCCAGATAATCTCCTTATTTACATTATCGCCTATGGCTTTTCCCACCTGCAGACCTTTCGAGTTGTCAATAGGGTAATGAATGCCACCATACAATCTGCTATTGGCACATTCCTGAGCCATTTCTTCAAAATTTGAATAACTTCTGGCAAAAAATCCATATTGTAGCTGACTGTAGTCTGTAAATTGATAATTACCACTTCCATTGGTAAACAGCGAACTCAAAATTCGAGATCCTGCTCCCATTTCGCAAGAATGCCCTGAAGTATAAGCAGGAAAAGGAGGTGTGCCAATGACGGTTTTAAAATTGGCATCAATATATTTTTGAATATATGACACGGGTCTTATTAAAATATAATCGTATTTTCCTTTCCAGCACGAAATAAATGCATCATTCTCAGCAATTGACATTTTCGCAAACGCCATACTAGATTTAGCCAAGGTAGCCCTTTCTTCTTTTAAAATCTGAGCCAGTATATTGAATGTATGACCGGCAGGTGTACAAGTAGCAAATGGATCATCTGCCCAATATTTTGCAATTTCGATTTGTTCGCTGGTATTATTTGTGACTGTATTGTACACAATCATGGCCTCTTTATAAAATTCAGAATTTGTAGCTACTGAAAAAGCCATATGTTGTGGAGGTTGAACTTTTTGTATATTTGAAGTAAGGAAAGGTCTGTTGTTTCCCCATCTTGGACTCAAAGGTGTTGTGATGGCTCCCGTTGGTACCCAGCAAAATGGATCAGGTGGTACTGAATATGGTAATTGAAAAGGATCCAGATATGATTCATGACCGCCGTCTGATTTCGAATAATTGTAAACTACATCAGCAATATTCTGACCATAACTTTGTGACCTTGAGATAATACTGGTTTCTTCTCCTGTGGATAACTGTGTATGATATAATGACTCCAGACTGTCGATTTTTAGTCTGTTGGCAGGAGTAAGATTTTTATCAAACATAAGCCTCATCATTCTTGCTGTGGTAGCATTGGATGCAATTGCCCAGTTGTATAATTCTCCTTGCAATGGCTGAGGCAATTGAAACGAAGCAAATCCATTCAATTGATTTTGCAGACTTTTCCCATTTTCGATACCATTTACAACAGCTTCATATTGAGCAATACCGATATATCCATAAGCTCTGGCCGCTTGAGGTGGGAAAAATCCAGGAGTTGTTTTAACTGTTTTACAAATCTGGTCATAATAGGACAAAATAAAATCAGCAGAATATTCTTCTGTCGTTTTACTTGATTGAATTGAGATGTCTTTAGTACAGGAATCAAACATAAATAAAACTATCAAAGACAGTACTGCAGGGACAGCAAGATTTTTATAGGATGTCCATTTTACAATATTACTATTCATATCTTAATGATTTAATCATTTTTTAAATATAATTTAAAATATGTAATGGCTATTAATGTACAAAAATACTGAATTAGTGGAAAATTCCGATAGTTTGGAATATATTTTTAAAATATTTTTTATTTGAAATAATATTATTTTCTACAAATGGAAAAATAGATGGGTTCCATAATTTTTCTTGAGATGTGCATTCTTTATTTGGTTAATCTAAATTTGAATGTGATTATTACACCAATTCTTAGTTTTTGAAGGCAACAAAACTATTAAAACCTTATCTTTGCATTTCAATCTTTTTTGATCATTTAAGAACCTTATGATAGATTTTTGTCATTTACACTCACATACCCAATATTCACTGCTGGATGGCGCATCAGACATAAAAACACTGATGAAAAAAGCCAAAGCTGATGGTCAGTCGGCTGTGGCTATAACGGATCATGGAAATATGTTTGGTGTATTTAAATTTGTAAAGGAAGCCAAAGCTCAGGGTATTAAACCTATCATTGGTTGCGAATTTTATGTGTCTGAAGACCGCCATATCAAACATTTTGAAAAAGCAAGGGGACAAAAGGATATACGTTATCATCAGCTCATGCTGGCAAAAAATGTGAAGGGATATGAAAACATCACTAAACTCTGCTCCTTAGGATATACAGAAGGCCTATATGGCAAATACCCGCGGATAGATAAAGAACTCATTCTTAAATATCACGAGGGCA
Organism: Chitinophagales bacterium; assembly: GCA_038246735.1. Classification (GTDB taxonomy): domain Bacteria; phylum Bacteroidota; class Bacteroidia; order Chitinophagales; family Saprospiraceae; genus OLB9. The sequence goes on along the minus strand of JBBRVQ010000043.1, from coordinate 21,213 downwards.
TCATAGCAACTTCCTGCTGTTTGGGTGCCGAAATTCCCCAAACTATTCTTACCGGCAATGTAGCTCTCGCAGAAGAAAGATTGAAATGGTGGCTGGATTTGTTTGGTGAAGATTATTATATTGAATTACAGCGTCATAAAGGTCTTGAAAAGATTGATGATACGGGCATGAGTCAGGAAGATGTCAATCAGATTCTGCTTGGTTTTGCAAAAAAATATGATATTAAAACCATAGTTACCAATGATTCACACTATGTAGAACAAGATGATTATGCGCCGCATGATGTTTTGTTGTGCGTTAATACTGGCTCACTTTTGGAGGATAAAGAGCGATTTAAATTTCCGAGTTCTGACTTCTATTTCAAAACCAAAGCGGAGATGAATACGCTATTTGGTGATGTCAAAGAAGCGGTAGAAAATACCATGGAAATTGCTTCCAAGATCGATAATATTGAGTTGGCACGAGATATATTATTGCCGGCCTTCCCATTACCTGCGGGTTTCGATACCCAAGAATTATTTCTGAGACATCTTGCTTTTGAAGGAGCACATCGTAAATACGGCACAATCACTCAAATTGTTGAGGATCGCCTTAACTTTGAGCTTGATGTCATCACCAAATCAGGTTATTCAGGATATTTTCTGATAGTCCAGGATTTCACAACAGTTGCTAGGCAGATGAGTGTTTCTGTAGGGCCAGGTCGTGGTTCAGCAGCTGGATCATGCGTAGCATATAGTTTAGGAATCACCAATATAGACCCTATCAAATACGATCTGCTTTTTGAACGGTTCCTTAATCCTGAGCGTGTATCCATGCCCGATATCGATATAGACTTTGATGATGAAGGTAGGGACAAGGTTATAGATTATGTGATCAATAAGTATGGAAAAAATCAGGTTGCGCAGATTGTAACCTATGGTACAATGGCCGCACGATCATCCTTAAGAGACGTAGGGCGTGTGATGAACATACCGCTCAATGAGGTAGATCGAGTGGCTAAAATATTTCCGTCCCACCTGACAGCAACACTAGCAGGCGTATTGGCTGATAAAGATATTGATAGTAAACAAAAAGAAGTATTCACCACAGAAGATAAAGAAAAGGCCTACGAATTTCGTAAGATGTCGGAAGAAAAATCTGACATCGGAGAAATGATTCGGACAGCAAAAAAGCTGGAAGGTTCTGTACGTAACACTGGTATACATGCCTGTGGTGTTATCATTACGCCCGATGATATTACCAATTTTGTGCCTGTATCAGTGGCAAAGGATTCGGAATTACTGGTTTCTCAATATGACAACAGTGTAGCCGAAGAAGCGGGTTTGCTCAAAATGGACTTCTTGGGCCTTAAGACTCTGACCATTATCAAAGATGCCCTGGAGATTATTAAAGAACGATATGGGGCGGATATCGATATTGATGCCATTTCTTTGGAGGATGAGTTGACCTTTGAACTTTTCCAGCGTGGCGACATGGTAGGAATTTTTCAGTATGAATCACCGGGAATGCAAAAACACCTGAGAGATCTGGTACCCACGCGTTTTCAGGATCTTATAGCTATGAATGCTCTGTATCGTCCTGGTCCATTGCAGTATATACCCGACTTCATCGCGCGAAAAAATGGTAAGCAAGAGATCAAATTTGACTTACCTGATATGGAAGAAATCCTTTCAGAGACCTATGGTATTACTGTATATCAGGAACAGGTCATGCTTCTTTCACAAAAACTGGCTGGGTTCAGTAAAGGAGATGCGGATATGTTGCGAAAAGCTATGGGGAAAAAGCAAAAAGCAGTATTGGATAAAATGTTTCCAAAATTTGTGGATGGTTGTAAGGCCAATGGTCACCCTGAAGAAGCCGTCAAAAAGATATGGACAGATTGGGAAGCATTTGCTTCTTATGCATTTAATAAATCACATTCCACCTGTTATGCTTACATAGCCTTTCAGACAGCTTATCTTAAAGCGCACTACCCAGCAGCTTTTATGGCATCTGTACTTAATCATAACAAGAGTGATATTTCGAAGATCAACTTTTTTCTTCAGGAAACCAAACGTATGAAGATTGATGTGCTTGGTCCGGATATTAATGAAAGTAATATAAAATTTGCTGTAAATGCAAAAGGACAGGTGCGTTTTGGACTTTCAGCACTAAAAGGAGTAGGGGAAGGGCCCGTAGAAGAAATAGTCAGAGAGAGAAAGGAAAACGGTCATTTTGAAGATGTATTTGAAATGATGCGTCGACTCAATCTTCGTTCGGTCAATAAAAAATGTATAGACAGTCTGGTACTTGGTGGCGCACTGGATTCGTTCGGAAGTATAAACAGGGCACAGTATTTTGATATATCAGGGGAGAGGACAGAGACTTTTATTGAATCGCTGCTTAAGTACGGCTCCAATTATCAAGCTCAGAAAGAAAGCAATCAAATGTCCTTGTTCGGTGATGCTATGACCAGTTATATTGATTCTCCTAAACCCCCATCTGTACCTGAATGGAATCAAATAGATAAGCTTGAAAAGGAAAAGGAAGTCACTGGAATTTATATCAGTGGTCATCCGCTAGACGATTATCATCTGGAGTTTCAGCATTTTATCAATTGTCCGCTCGAGAAAGCCGAACAGGTGCAAGGTAAGCTGTTGAAACTGGGGGGTATAGTGTCTGAAGCCACTTTTGGCACGACACAAAAAGGAACAGGATATGCCCGCTTTACAATGCAGGATTTTACGGGTAGTTTTCAGATCAATCTTTACAACGAAAAATTTGAATCCTACAAACATCTGATTACTAAAGGACAAGTGCTTTACGTGGAGGGCAGCAACGAAAAAGGCTACAATAATGACCGTATATTTTTTAATGTCAAAGATATCCGCATGCTCGACACCATCGGTAAAAATCTAACCAAGTCGATTACTATCAAGATGCCCCTAGAGACCATAGATGAAAAACTGGTACACGAGATCGAACATTTATGTCTTGAAAGGGTAGGACCCCATACCCTCAAACTTAAAGTGGTGGATGCTGGCGATGAGTTTGGTGTGGATTTGGTAGTTACTGCATACAGAGTCACGGCTGACTATCAGTTTATCAATGAGCTGGAAGTGTTGGGATTGGCATATAAACTGAATTAAGCACAAAAAAAAGCCTGCCTGAAATTCTTTTACTTCAGACAGGCGGTTCCCATTTACGAATAAAAATACGGCGTACCGTATCTTTCTTTAAAGCGAGTTTAACGCTTCTTTTATATCTTTAATATTTTTTTTCTCTGGTTTGATAGTGACATCAACGTTAATATCTAGTACTGCATTTGTCATGCCAAAATAGTAATTTTCATTGCCCAGATGCGAAATGACTATTATTTTAGCATCCAATTTCTGATTTGTATAGATATTTTGTAAACAGAAATAAGATGAATCCCCATCTGCCCCCAGTTTTATAGCACTGTTGCTGTCATTAAAAACTAAATAAACCAAACTATTGTTTTTATTAAAAGGTAAGGAAGTATTCAGGCAGACATTTACTACCTTAGATAGCGGTTCAGGCTGGCTGGCTATACAGTGCCAATTGGATGTTCCGTGTATCGATACTTTAAAGCCTTTCACCGTCAATTGTGCATCCTCATAACTTAAGTTCCAAGTTTGGTTAGTTACATTTTCAGATTCACCCAACACTTTACTCCAAACAAAACTTTCGTCCAATTTTATAGTACTATAAATCTGATAGTTTATTTTATTATCTTGCGATGGCAAGTATATGTCGATGGGTTTTATAATTTGTAGTGTTTTGCCGTTTTGACTAAATTTTATGTAAAATATTTTGGAACAGTCCAATACTTTATTTTCAAATATTGTAGATGGACTATTCAACAGATTACTTTTTTTATTGCTGAATTCTTTGAACTGCATTTTTATTTCACCAGAAACTACGTGTCCTAATTCATCTTTTAGACTCTGGTCCGGTATGTCAATGATAATATGATTCGGAGCAATGAAAATATTTCTTGAATCCTTAAGAAGGATGTGGTAGGAATCAGGTGCCTCTACCAGTTTGGACAACAATTCATCACTATTGATGCTGTAGGTTTGATCGGGAATAAATACGATTTCATCTTTATGGCAGGAAAGAATCAGTAAAGTAATAAACAAAAGGGAAATTAAACTTCTCACAATAAGATGTTGATGCCTGAAAATAAATGGGTTCGATTATTAGATGACATGAACTTGATAAACGCTGCTTACAAAAGATTAAAATTTAAATCTTACCCCGGTGGATATGCCAAAAGTATTGAAATTTTGCCGTAAAGGATAATCACCCGTAGTCATACTTTCCGTTTGAAATCTGGCATTTGGTTCGAGTAAAAAATCAAGAGAAGATGTGAGATGATATGCCATGCTTATTGCGCCATAACCACTAAGACCAAGTTGAGATTTAAAAATGTCGCTTTCTGAATTTTGATTGCCGGTAATTGAAATCGGAGTAGAATTATCTGAATCCAGGATCATACCCTTTTCTACAAGAGAAAGATTGAAATACACACCAGCCATAGCTGATAAGCTAAGTTTTTTGTTGGCCAGTAAGGTATATCTTCCGATCACTGGTATATCAAATGATCTGAATGTATTGTATACCTTTAGTTTGGTTGTTCCGGGTATGATGACTTTCTCTTCCGAAATGATGCTATCTGTAATTTTTCCGTTTGTGTATACATAGTCCTTGATAGTGATAATCCTTGTCTGATTGGACTCAGGGTCTATATATTCAAATTTTTCGTTGATCTGGCTATAGTTAAATCCGGTGTGAAGATTCCATTTATAACTAAGATTATATCCAAATCTTGCACCTGCCGAAAATGAATACATTGTTTTTTCAGTTTGTTGACGCATATTCTTATATCCATCATAATCACTGGAAACTGATGTTAAACTCTTCATTGGGAAATCATGAGAAAAGTATACATCTACACTTTTATCCTGATGAGCGGTAACAAAAGGACATGCTTTAGCCGGTTTTTCTTTTGCATAAGGCATTTCAAATGTAATAACCCTTGAATATTTTAGTTTTTTGTTATTTAGTTCATTTGAGATAAGTGTGGTTTCAGATGTTTCCCTATTAAAAATAAGTTCTTCTGTTTTATCTATTTCTGCCATGGAACTATTTCCGGAGCCTGACATATTTTTGACATCATCTTGATATACAATATTGATATCGTCATTACTTTTTAAATTTTCTATTTCTGAAAGGGGTTGTCTTACATTTTTAGTATTTGAAGGGACAATAGCCTCAGATGAAATTGAAGAAATAGCAGTAAGTTCATTGATTTTTAAAATGCCAGCTTTGGTATCAGAAACAATTGGTAAATCAACCCGTATATTAGTCTCATGAATCTTATTAATATTATCATTCAAAATGAAGTAACCAAGGTAAGATACCAAAAACAACAAAAATGCTGAAACAATGGTCCACCAAAATCTGTAAGGTTGCTTTTGCTGAGGCAATCTGTTTGAAATATTTTCCCACGCCCCATTCGGGACATCCACGCTTAGATGTTCCAGTTTATTTCTGAACATTTTGTCGATATTATTCATATGGCAACTCTGTACAATTCATGTACTTTTTCCTGAAGAACTCTTCTTGCTTTGACCAATTGTGATCTTGATGTTGATTCTTCAATATTTAATAATTCGGCGATTTCCTTGTGGGAAAATCCTTCTACCGCGTACAGATTAAAAACCATTCTGTATCCATCAGGCAATGAAGAGATGAGTTTAATTATTTCTTCTTCAGACAAAGCCGAAAACACTTCAGGTCCTGCACTGTCTTCTTTGATGTTTTCAAGTCCTATTTCTTCATGGCTTACGGATTTCTTCTGATTGTTTTTTATGGCTGTATTGATGATGATACGTCTGATCCATCCTTCAAAAGATCCTGTATATTCAAATTCAGATAGATGAGTAAATACCTTAACAAAAGCATCCTGAAGTATATCTTCTGCTTCCAACCTGTGCCGCGAATATCGCAAACATACTGCCATCATTTTGCCGGCGTACATATTGAAAATATCTCTTTGAGCCAGTCTGTCCTGCAACAAACAAGCTTTGATGAGTTCTTTTTCAGTACGTCCATTGACAAGTAATGGTGACATAAAGATTTTTTAATTTGTAATCCAGTAAATATTGGTTTCTTAAAAAATAGGAAATTAATATTCTGACTTATTTAAAACTACTATTAATCTACAATTATTGCATCATCTATTTGCTCATTTCCATCCCCATCATGGTCTTCCTGTCCAGCAGACTTAGCAGGGTTTTTAAATTCTGAGGGAGTCGCATGAGTGACCGTGATCTTGCCTTCACTGAATGAATCATAATCACCATCCGCATATTGCGATGCTTTGGCAAAAAAATCATCCTTCCCTTCCATCAATGAACCACCTGTGGTTAATGTCTCATCTGCAAATTCTTTTTTAGGTTTTGCATCTTCTTCAGCCAAAAACTTTTCCGCTTTATCTACGGTCTCATCAAATTTTTTACTGATATTATCAGCCACTTCTTTAGCTTTCTCAGATAGTACATCTTTCGCTTCACTGATTTTGTCCCAGGTTTTATCAGATGCAACAAGTACTTTGGCACCGACATTTTCAGAAATTTCACCCGCTTTTTCTACAACGACGGCACCGGTAGCCATCACTTTACTCCCTATGTTTTCTGCTACAAGCCCTGCTTTTTGTACCAATTCGTTTTCTGATATTTTGTCCACCACATTTTCAGCCATATGCTTAGTTTTATCCAGAAAGCTTTCCGTTTCGGTCTCTACTATGTTTTCTGCTTTTACATAGGTTGGCTCTACAAACTCACTACTGCTTGCAGATGAATCATTTATTCCTGATGAAGCTGAGTGATTTACTGAATCAGTAGCTTCTTCAGCACCAGTTGTTTTTTCTTTGGCTTTGTCCCAAGCTGATTCTGCTGCAACTTCTACTTTAAGTGCCACATCTTTTATTTTTTCTGAAGCTTCATCTGCCACTTCTCCAGCCTTATCCATGGCTACAATTGCTGCTTCTTTTACTTCAGATGCTACTTCTTTGGTTTTATCCCACGCGGTTTCAGCAACAGCTTCTACTTTGTCGTAGGCAACATTCGCTTTTTCGATGACCGACTCTCTTAATCCTGCCGTTTTTTCTGAAAAATCAGATATTGTTTCTTTCGCTGCATCTGCCAGATCACTGGCTTTTTCCTTAGAATAATCTACGGCATTGTTGACTGCAGATTTTGCAATTGATTCCGTAGTAAAAAATAATCTTTTCAGAGAACTTAAAAACCCCATTGTATGCTTAATTTATATGAATAATAAATGTCGTAAAATTAAGGTATTTTCTTTCATATAAGTTCAAATTATCAGGCTTATTTTATTTTATCCCAATAATATTTCTGAATTTTATTGCAGCATGTCCAATTTATATAAATAGCAAAGCTTAAATTTGCCCTTTGCATCCTGATTTTAAAATTTACTTTAAAATAATCCTGTCTTTTGAGTGTGCTGAAATCCTTTTTTAAAGATACTGTTTTATATGGTGTTGCAGCCGTCTTACCTAGATTTATTAATCTAGCTTTGATAGCCGTCTTTACAACTGTACTTGGTAAAGCGGACTTTTCTGATCAGACTACATGGTATGTTTATGCTGCTTTTATAAATGTTATTTTAACCATGGGCATAGAGACTGCTTTTTTTCGATATTATGCTTCTGAGCGCGATAAAGGCAAAGTGATCTCCTCAGCATTCGCGATTTTGCTAACTACAAGTTTACTTTTTTTAATATTTGGATGGCTAATCGCAGGATATGCCACTGAATCCCTTGGGTTTAAAGATTCACTTTTTGTAAAAATTTTGGTTTGGATTACCGTATTAGATACACTTGCTGTAATTCCTTTTGCATACTTGAGGGTTTCTGGTAGGCCCATCAGATTTATGGTGATCAAACTGACAAATGTTATAGTATTATTTATCATTACTTATTTTTTACTTTTAATATTGCCCGATCTGGCACCAGAATATAACCGAGTTTTTAGTATATTTGGAATCTATAGTGACTACAAGCCAGGAGTCATACATATTATTGCCGCAAATCTTGTATCCAGCGTTTTAACATTATTATGCCTAATACCTGAGATGATAAAGATCAAGTGGGGCATTGATAAAGCGTTGATAAAAAAACTTTTACTATATGGATGGCCGATCATGGTGGGTGGCATCGCATATGCCATCAATGAAAATATGGATAAGTTATTGATTCAGCATCTTATAGATAAGGAATCTAATGGGGTTTATGCAGCCTGTTACAAGCTAGGTGTATTCATGACCTTGTATATTACTGCTTTCCGTATGGGAGCTGAACCTTTCTTTTTTAATCATGCACATACCGAGGATGCTACAACAAAATATAGCATTATAATGACATGGTTTGTAATATTCGGATGTTTTTCGATGCTTTTTGTAACTGTGTTTATAGATTTTCTTGCAGGTTTGATCATCAGAAATACAATATATCTGGAAGGACTTTTTATTGTTCCGGTCATATTATTGGCAAATCTTTTTTCAGGAATTTACAATAATCTGGCGATATGGTACAAGCTTACAGACAGAACCAAATTTGGCATGTATATCAGTATTTTGGGTGCGGTTTTGACCATTGTCTGTCTATTATTATTTGTACCTTTTTTGGGTATTATGGGAGGCGCTGTAGCTACCTTATTTACCTATTGTAGCATGGCTATGATCTCCTGGTACCTTGGTCATAAATATTATCCTGTGCCATATGAACTCAAGAAAATCTTTTTTTTCATTTCCAGTACAATTATTTTGAGTGCTTTGAGCTTTATTTATTTCAGAGGTAATCTAATGATCAGTTGTCTGACATTAGTGATATTGGGAGCTTTGGTTTACCGCGTTGAAAAGGAAAATTTTCTTTCATTTATACGCAAATAATTTACCAATATTATTTTTAAGTATAGTAGACTAAATCTTAACTATCTTTTTCACTATTCTTATCCCATTGGTGCTGATGAGCTCAAGCAGATAAATTCCGGAAGGTAATTCTCGGGTATCAATTTTTGTATTTTCTGAGGTTAACTTTGATGCATTCCTGATTAAAACAATACCGGAAATATTGGTTAACCTGTATTCGTTGAAGGAAATACCACTTGATTTAATATAAATACTTATAAAATCTGATGTAGGATTGGGAACAATTTTTACCTGCGACTCTATTTCAGCGACATTGTTTTGGCAAGCGGTTTTGACCGTGTCGATTATTGACGGCTCCGAATACATATCTGCACATTTGACTCTATAAGTGTATTCGTACACTGTACACTCTTTAAGACCATTAACGTTTATGGTATCATTACCACTTATTTCTGACCACAATTCAGTACCTTTTTCTTTTATGGATATACTTATATTGGTTGAATTTAAAGTATGAAACACAACTTTTGATTTTTCAACTGCAGCAATTTTCAAAATAGCATTGTTCCGACATTCATCATTTTTTATAAATATACAATAATCTTCTACTTCTCCGTATTCAAATTCGGTATCATCGCATGCACCGACAAAATCTTCGTATGACATGATAAGCCTTAGTCTGGTGAAGCCGTGAGCTGCGTCCAAAGGAATATTTATCACATCTGAAATACTGTCTTTTATTTCGATTGGAGTTTTAAATGCCTTTTCATTTTCAGCCCATACTCCATCCTGATTATAATCGATATATATTTTATAAAAATCAGGGTATGATAAACCTCCATACATAGCGCGGATCTTAAATGGATAGGCTTGTCCTGCCCGTAATCTAAAAGTTGCCAATCCTGCAAAATCTCTATATCCTTTTGCGGAAGGGCCTGATATATTTGTAACGCCGTCAAGTGTAAAAGATTCTATCCATTCCTGGGATGCATCTTTGTCTTCGAATGTACAGTATTCATTTTCAGTGCATTGCCCGCAATTGGTACTGGCACTAATTTCCGAAGAGAATTCAGATGAATTGTTATATGCTGTACAAGTTGCTTTAAGTCTGAAAGTGTAGCCGGTACATTCAGAAATATTATTTAAAGTAAATATGGGTTCCGTTATGATGGTATCTCTCCATTCGTTCTGGCCATTTTTATATTCCACAAAATAGTAAGCTTCGTCTGTTTTTTTCCAGACAAGACTTATCGTAGAATCGCCGGAAATAATATTTTCTATCTCCGGAATATTGCAACAACCGGCTGTTTTGATGAATTTGGAATAGCTGTACTCGCCAGGCAAAAGGCCGCAATCACTTCCCAGTTGTACTTCGTATTCTGAACAATAATCCAATCCGGAAATAATTTTGTTATTTTCTGCATTTTTTACTTCAATCCATGAATTTTGGTCAGTACGACGGTATCTCATAATGACTTTAGAAGAGCCCTGATCAGAAAGCCATGAGATCTTCATGCTTAGGTCATCAGCCAATAGTGTTATACCGGCAGGCGGAGAGCATGTTTCACAAAGTTTTAAAAGATTGGAAATGGCCCTGAATGCATTGAGTTTTCCTCCTGTAGTAGTTATTCCTTCCAGACTAGCATTGGCTACTGTTCCATGATATATCATATCTTTTGCTACAAGGGCAGCTGCGGCCGGATCAGACATTACAAGATTTTGAAAAACGCTACAAGGTGCTGAATATAACAATCCTATCAAACCGGTAACATGTGGTGTAGCGCCTGAAGTACCGCTAAATCCTCCGTAGGCTGTTCTGGTGACGGTATATGACTGGTGGCCATAAGCGCCCAAATCTATGGTTTTCCTTCCATACCCGGCATTGGCTACTTTTAGGTCTGATTTGTTGAGATTGGTTACTGATATTAAATATTCGCTGGCACACGAAGTAGGTAAATCTCCAAGCACATCAACATCTGTGTTGCTATTGGTAGTAGCTCCACAATTCAATATACCCACCTGACCCAAAGCATCGTACATTGCGCACCAAAGCGGCGCCTCATTCGCTTGGGTATAATCAATACCCCAAGACGCATTGGTAGCTACAACAAAAGCTCCTTTACTTCCATTTGTTTCATTATACAATTTTCTCATTTTGTATGCGTATCCATAGGATGCAAGTGCATTAGCTTCTGTTTCTCTATTGTAATCGACAATCATTAGTTTTACATTCCAGTTTACTCCACTGACTCCTTTGCCATTATTGCCTCTTGCCCCAATAATACCTGCTACAGGCGTGCCATGTCCTCCACCTGCATATACATTGTCATCATCAAACTCAACATTCCAGCCCCTGTAGTCATCTACGTAACCATTATTATCATCATCAATGTCATTGTCCGGTATTTCATTGTAATTGATCCAAAGATTGTCTTTTATATCTTCGTGATTGGCGTTGATGCCATCGTCGATTACACATACAACTATCGTATCTCCCGAAGGAGTAAGTCCGCCGGTAGTGATATCCCAAGCCAGTTCCATGTCCATATCAGCCCCTACAATACCACCCGTAGAGCCAGTATTGAGATATTGCCATTGCTTACTGAAATCAGGGTCATTGGGTATTAACCTAGGCTTAATTAGTCTGTTTTTTTGTACATTTTCAAACTTACCAAAAGCATGAATTTGCCTTTCAAACTCCAATTCATTAACACTTGTAAAATCTATTTTTAATAACCAAAGATTTAATGGTTCTATCATAATTTGTCTGGCAGAAAAGCCATCAAATTCTCTTTTTGCTCTATTTGTCGAAAGTTGTTTTCTGAAATTATTCAGATCTTGTTCATGACTTACCTGAACAATAAATTCACCTTGTACATGATTAAGTTTTTGACCGTTTAGTAAAATAAATGAGCCAGTAAGGAAGAATATAATATTTAAGAGTTTGGATTGCCATTGAACCATGCTTTCAATTTTCGTCAAAATTAAAACAATAATATTAAATGATTAAAAAAAGGTGATGTAATTGTACGATTAAAGACTATTTAGTGAAAATAATAAAAATTGTAAGGGGTGAGCCATTAATTTTATACAGATTAAGAAAAAAAATAATATATTGTTTGTTACATATTATAATTTATTACTATATTTGTATTTTTAAAAGTTTTTAATTAATTATCGGGTCATGATTAAGAAGATTCAACTCACTTTATTTGCTGCTTTGCTGCTGTTAAGTTTTTCAACTTATGGACAAAAACAGCTTAAAAAAGCAGAAATCCTGTTTGAAAACGGCGAGTACTCAAAAGCTTCCGAGTGTTACAAAACACATCTTAAATCACAACCTCTGGATTATACTTCTATGGCGCTGTTGGCAGAATCTCTGGCACTTGATGGTGATTTAGGTCAGGCTGATTTATGGTACAAAGGAATTCCTTCAGGAGCTATGACAGATCCCTACACGTTTAAAAAGCATGGAGATATTTTAAAAAAAATGGGCCATTATAATGAAGCCATTGCCAGCTATCAAAAGCTCAAGGCATTTAATCTGGATTTGGCAGAACATTGTCTTCGCAGTTGCGAATATGCTGTAAGGATCATGTCCGATAAACCGGCATTTGAGACTTTCGTATTACCGGCGAGCAGCTCGGCATCTGATTTTGGTTTGACATTTTATAGAGATTTACCTGTGTTTTCTTCTTTTAGAGAAGACATCCTTATGACGGAAACTGAAAGAGAAATGAATGAAAGGACAACAGCGCACAGGTCTTTCCTTTATACACCAAATAAAAACAGACTTGGATTTATAAAAGGAATAAATGGTAAACTAAACCACATTGGCCCTCTTAGTTTTGCTGCAAATGGTAAAAAATGCGCTGTTATAGAATCGAAATTAGAGGAAAATTATTCTTTTCTCCAAAATGGTAAAATGTCCAGTTTATCCATTGCAGAGGTAAATGAGCGTGGAGAAATTACTTCATCTGTTCCATTTGCATTTAATGAAGTAGGTTCTACCATTAATTCAGCACATCTGGCATTTGACGGTACAGCGCTTTATTTTTCTTCCGACAGAAGCGGTGGATATGGTGGATTTGATATTTATGTAAGTTATCATACCAATGAGACATGGTCGTTGCCGCAAAATCTTGGAAGTTCAATAAACACAGAAGGAAATGAAGTAACGCCTTTTTTGAACGGAAATTTATTGTATTTTGCATCTGATTTTCATCCAGGTCTAGGGGGATATGACATAGTCTTTAGTGAAGTGGTCAATGGAAACTGGATGCTGCCCAAAAATCCGGGTTATGGAGTAAATTCTCCAGCGGACGATTATTTTCCGGCTTTCAATAGTCTTGGCGAATTATACATCACTTCAAACAGATTGGGAGGAAGAGGAAAAAACGATATTTATAAAACATTGCAGCTGGATTCTGACTTGGACGTTGAAGAAGAATTAGCAAATATTCCTCCTGCAGTAAATCTGGAAACTTTGGCGGAGGAAACGACAAAACATACTGTCAACACAGAATCAGCTACTCAAGTGGGGCTGAATGAGGTAGAAGCAAAAAATGTAGCATTTTCTTTGCCTGAATTTGATGCAAAAAAGGTAGGTACAAATGTTTCTTTGGATTTTTCTCTGGAAGGTGCCCGAAGGATTGGTTTGAATGAGATCATTCCCAATACGGAAGTATTTTTTATCCAACTAGCGTCTATATCATCCAGCAAGCCAAATTTTGATAAATTTAAGCCACTGCTGAGATACGGCAATATTTACAAAATGCTCAATAACAAAACTATAAAAGTTAGACTTGGGTATTTTACAGAAAGAAAGGAAGCAGAAGAAATTCTTTCAAAAGTAAGACTTAATGGATATAAAGATGCATTCCTGGCATACGAAATTCTGAATACTGCACAAATGGAACTGGTGCTTACCGGTACGGATGAGGAAAGTTTTTCTGATAAAGGAAATTTTAATACTAAAAATCCGGAAGTAGAAAAGTCTTACAAAACGGGCAATAAATATAAAGTCAGATTAGCTTCTTACGAAGACCCAATATGGTTTGACGTGAATAAAGTTAAAGATCTGGGTCGTATTGAACAATGGACAAAGGGTGGATGGACTATTTTTATTCTTGCTGGTTTCAATGATCTTGAAGAAGCAAAAAAAGTACAGATACAGTCTTTAAACAGAGGATTTAAAACCGCAGAAGTGGTCATTGATAATGGAGGAATACTGGAGAGACTAAAACAAAATTAAAATCAAAATAGAAAATAAAAGTCTAAAAAAGGGTACATGTGCAAGCATAGACCCTTTTTTATTTTATGCAAAAAAGCCTGTAAATCTTTTTATTTGCTGTATTTTGTTGAGTCCTGCATCCAGTAAAGTCAGCATGATAAAACCTGATGTTACCCAGCCTATCATAGAAATGACCTTTTCGTCCAATGGAGGTATAAAGGTTAAGCTTGCTTCAGCACTTTTAGATATACTTACTGCATAAATTATTGCAGCAACGGCCACAATGGATAGTCCGACAATCCATTTCAATGACAGAATATTTGTTTTTAAATATACCTTTTTTACTTTCAACTCACTAGTGACTATCTGCAACAACTGAGTTTTATAATCAGCGCTCATAGGTATTTTTGCCACGCTTAAAAGTTGATCTTCCACATCAACAATCAATTCATAAGATTTTCTGAATTCAGCATCAGTTTTTAAAAGTTTATTCACCGATTCTTTTTCTTCTTTGGTGCAGGTATTATCGATATACTTCCAGATTAATTCTTCCATGATTCAATACATTTATATTTTTTCAAAATATTTGTGAGCATGCAGGGCCAATTCTTTCCTTGCCCTGAACAGCTTTATTTTAATATTACTTTCAGACAGTCCGGTAATTTCCGTTAACTCTCTGATATTTTTTTCTTCCAGATAAAATAGTGATACGATTATTCTTGATTCTTCATCCAGATGGGATAGTAAAGATAGAATGTTTTGTTTGGTTTCATTGGAGTTCACTTCGTCATCTGACCTAACTGGATGTGCTATTTCTATGCCGGCACTTATATCAGTGGTATATTTTATTTTCCTTCTGTAATCTATGGCCGTTCTATATGCAATAGTATAACACCAAGCTTTAAAAGAAGACTTGGTATCGTAAGACTCTATTGCTTTCAAAGCTTTCATGATGGTATCCTGAGCAGCTTCTTCTGCTTCAGAGGTATTGAGCAGAATTTTGTAACAAACATTGTACATAAACTGTCCATAACTTTCAATAAAAGTATGAATAGTTTTTCTGTCTCCTTTGAGCAGGAGACGGATCCACGTAGTATCAATGGTTAAATCCTGCATATACATATATATCACAATATACGCATGGAACTGTAAATGGGTTACAACCAGAAATAAATAAGTAGGATAAAAGAATTTAATTTTAATTTTGTAACCTGAACATATTTACTTTCGTAATGAAAATGAACAAATAAAATATAAATAAAATGGCAAGCGAAATTATTGGAATTACAGGGTTTTTTATTACAATGATTGTTTTGGTAGTTACCTATTTTAAAACCAGACACAATGAAAGAATGGCTTTGATCAATAGCGGCAGAACCGCTCGGATATTTGATGCAAATGATGGTGAGTCAAATAGTGCATTGAAATTAGGGTTATTTTTACTTTCCATTGGCTTAGGGTTATTGGTTGGACTTACTGTGGATAATATACTGAATACTGAACCGGCCGGTGTTTTTGTTTGTATTCTTATTTTTGGTGGAGTGTCACTTATATTATACCACAGTTATATCTCTGGAAAGGATAAGGACAAAACTAGAGAAATAGATGAGATAGTGTAAAAGAATATCAGTTAACATTTATTAAGCGCTTTGGTCAGGAATGGTTGAAGCGCTTTTTTAGTTTAGGCCGGTTTTTTTATTGGAATAAACTGAAATGGAAATTAAAAAAGAGCACCCTTTTTGCAAAGGAATGCTCTTCAGTCTTGGTTATTAAAAGAGTAAATTCTTACGACAGACTACTCCGCGTCTGCAAAATATTTTATCATGGAATTGATATCTTTATCTAATCTCAGTTCCGGTGCTATATCAAATATTAATTTATGTTCATCAAAATTTTCTAACAAGGCTTCTTCCAATAACTCCATACATTCTTCTTTGTCTTTCAAAAGATATGCAGTAATGGCTCTGCAATATATCAGGTCTGCACCATAGGTATGATCTTCAGCTTCATCCAGTACCTGAAGTGCTTCATCATATAAGCCCAACTTAATAAGAAAACAAATATATTCTCTCCAGTACAAAGTTTCTTCGGGACCTGTCTGGGTAGCCATCTGAAAATTTATGGTAGCTTTATTGTAATCTTCTACCGCAAGATATGCTTTTGCCAGCCCAAGATAATATTCCTCACGGCGATTTTCGAGATCTATGGCTTTATGGTATGCATTGATGGCATTATACCAAACCAAATCTTTTGCATAACACTCTCCCAATAAGAAAAAAGCCTCATCATTGTAACCATCGAGTTTTATCGCTTTCAGTAGCCATTGTTTAGCTATTCCAATCCTGTTTAAAGAAATATAACAATGTGCAATATTGACCATTAGCTCATTATTTGGCCCGAATCTGCTGTTGGCTTCGATATAAATTTCCAGCGCTCTCTCAAAATCTTTGATTTGCAAACAGGTGTCAGCACAATCCAGATAACCGCTTTCGAAATCAGGGTTTATTATAAAAGAATACTCAAGCGCATCAATGGCTTTCTCATATTCCCAGATACAATTATATCCATGACCAAGATTGTACCATGCCTGATAATTGTATGGATCTTTTTCAATGATATATTTGTGTAGTTCTACACTATCATCATATCTTCTGGAAAGTTCTGCACTGATCCACACTCTTTCCATAGCTTCTTCATTTTTGCTATCTATGGTCACTGCGTTTGCCAATGCTTCATACATGGCGCTATAATCTTTCATGTGTTCATATATGAAAGATTCGGCAATAAGTATATCTACGGCATCACTTTTGGTGGCCCCGATTCTGAGGTCTTCCAGGATTTCATGAGCTTCTGCAAATTGTTTTTTTATGGCCAGTGCACGCGCTTTAATGATGCTGATTTCTCTTTCGAAAGGGGCTATACTTTCAGCTATTTCCAGTGCAACAAGACAATCGTTTATTTTATTGCTATTTAATAATATCCTGGATTTAATAATATAGAATTCTGACCTGTATTTATATTGTTCGATAGCAAAGTCTACAACCTCCAGTGCTTTTTCGAATAAATACTCATCTTCGTAATACTCTAATAACTGTAAATATACCTTTTCATCCAAGTACCCTACCTCCCCCAGATCAAATTTATTCTCAAAATCAGATACGAGGTTTATTAGGGCTGAATCTCGTTTTATTTTGTTTTCCATATGTTAATTACTGAGTCAGGGATTAAAAGACGGTGTAAATATAGATATTATTCGTTCCGTGGTATCTTTTTGAAAAAAGATTTTATCCACATTTTTAAAGTTTTTTTTTGTATAAATTATAGTTATATATGACTGGTAATCAAATGAATATGAAGATATAGTCTTTTTAAGTGTTAATTAACACATTATGAAACATATGTTAATACATGAATGAATTTTGTTAATTGAAGTACAAAATCAGCTGGTTTTTTTGCCTTTTAAACAGAATATTTTTCAGTCAGGGTTAAAATTACAAGGTAAATTGGATAAAACTTGCCAAAAAAATATTTAGTAAACAGAGAAGTGTGAAGTCAAATCATATCTTTAAACTTTTGGAAAAGTGTTAATGGAGGCCTATCATATTGCAAAAACTCAGATTTGATGCCACCAAATTTTGTCATAATGTTCTGGTTACATACAGAAGAATGAAGAGCATATGGTTTGCCAGAGTTATTTTTTAAAAAAGCATCAAAAAGCAATATTTCAGCTTTTGCGTCATTTTGGCCACCTGTATATATCGTGTAAGTTTTATTGAAATCAGAAATAAAAAAAGCAAAGGCGCTGGTATTTTTTTTCATGTTTTTGACTTTAAAGCAAGAGCCGATACCGCGTTGGATAGCATTATAGAATAATCTGTACAAAATATTTTTATCCTGATGATTTAGTTTTTCATCTGCCAGAAATATTTCAGGTTTTTCCATTGCTGCAAAAGAAAAGTCACCTGGAATTAAGTGGTCAATTTCTGACCTTGTTTCTGTGTTGTAGTTTTTTACAAGTTCGTCATATGAATCGTTCAAATTGATGTGATATAAAGATGCTGATTTAAACTTACATCCATCAATCTTTTGCAATTGTGCAGTAAGTCGTTCATTGAATGGATAAGAAAATTGTCCGGCAGAAGCTTTCCATTTTGAATAAAATGTTCCGATTCGGCTATCTGTCATTGCATTAACTGAGTAAGGTCCACAAGATGGAATAAGATCAAGTTCAAAATTTGACCAATTTTTACGAGGGATTGGCATTACAGATTGGTAATCACCTTCCATCAATGCGTCCCACTCTTTCACGACACTTCGGAGATACCAATAGTAACCGTATACATTACCATTTGGTGCATAATGCACTGTTCCGTTCCATTTGTTTTTATCAATATTCTCAAAAGGAACAAATTCCAGCTTCATACGTATATTATTAAGTATATAAAGGGAAATCTAACATAAAATGATTGACTTTGTTCTTAATTTCCTTCAGTCTGGATTCATTTTCTCTGTTTATGATAGCTTCATCCACCCACTCCACGATCTGTTCACAATGTTGTTCTTTAAATCCCCTGGTGGTGACTGCAGCACTCCCAACCCGAATACCTGACGTATGTAGTGCTGGTCTGCTGTCAAATGGTACCATATTTTTATTGATGGTGATGTCTGCTTTTACCAGCGCATTTTCTGCATCACGTCCGGATATATCTGCTGATTTAGCTCTCAGGTCTATGAGCATCATGTGATTATCTGTGCCACCTGATATGATCTGATACCCTTTAGCTACAAATGTTCTGGCCATAACATCTGCATTGGCAATGACCTGTTTTCCATATTCTTTAAATGATGGATGTGCAGCTTCTCTGAATGCAATAGCTTTTGCTGCTATGACATGTTCCAATGGACCTCCCTGCATGCCAGGAAATACTGCGCTATTCAATACGGAAGACATCATTATCGGCTCTCCTTTTTTAGTTGTTCGGCCCCATGGATTTGCAAAGTCCTTTCCCATCATAACAATACCTCCTCTGGGACCTCGTAAAGTTTTGTGTGTAGTGGAAGTGACAATATGGCAATGTTCCATAGGATCATTTAATAAATCAGCAGCAATAAGACCCGCCGGATGTGCAATATCTGCAAGCAATAATGCGCCTACTTCATCCGAAATTTCTCTAAACCTTTTATAATCCCAATCCCTTGAATAAGCTGAAGCACCGCATATAATTAGTTTTGGAAGTGATTCACGGGCTTTGGTCGCTACTTTTTCCATATCTATTCGTCCTGTTTCTTCCTCCACACCATAAAAATTGGCTTTATACACTTTTCCAGAAAAGTTTACTGGAGAGCCATGAGATAAATGGCCTCCATGCGATAGATCAAATCCTAAAATAGCATCTCCCGGTTGCAGTACACCTAGAAATACCGCCGCATTGGCTTGCGCTCCGGAGTGTGGTTGAACATTGGCATATTCAGCTCCAAATAGCTCACACAGTCTGTCGATTGCAATCTGTTCTACTTTATCAACAACTTCACAACCACCATAATATCTTTTGCCCGGATAGCCTTCAGCATATTTATTCGTAAGGCAACTACCCATGGCTTGGATCACTTCATATGAAGTAAAGTTTTCTGATGCAATAAGTTCTATGCCTTGTCGCTGACGTTGCAATTCTTCCGCTATAAGATGCTGTATGACCTGATCCATAAGTGATTTTTTATTTTTAAAGCCACAAAGGTAAATATTCATTTAGAATTGAGTGGAAGAATTATTCATACAAATGTTTGTATTTAGGTATATGAGAATATTTATTAAGCTGTATTTTTTTTAAAATCTAAATTTAATGTAGAGAAAGTCGCTAAAAACAGTTGCTCAGTCGTGCTTGGATAATATTTCGTATTTTTGTATTTAAATAGTTAATTATGGCCAAAAAATATCCAAAAACTTTGTCATCAGGTGCAAATAATACAGTTATAGCCATATCAGAAATAGAAGCTGGAAAATTATTTTTTGAAGATACACGATCAGATATCGGTTCTGAAGCTGAAAAAATGAAGTTTGCCAATGCAATAAATAATTTAGTAGTAAAATTTATAAAATTGGACTTGCTGCCCAACGATACTGAAGTATTGGTCATGGAAAGATTATATCCTATCGATTTCAGGGCTTTTGAATTTGAAAAACGGCAGCTTATCTTTGAAGTTTTTGAAGACGAACTTACACAACTTCATGCAAATGGTTTTGTGCATCGTGATATCAGAAGGCCATCAGACATGCCTGGCTTTTCTTTTGACAACATTTTTCTAACAGACGGTGGCATTCGACTGATTGATGTAGGTATTTCAGCACTCAGAAGTCAGGTAGGTGACAAACTGTTTGATAAGTTTGTAACACAAGAAATCAATGAAATAAGGGCTTTTGAGACTTTTTTTATCAATAGGTAGGTTAATATAGTATCTTTAACAGCATTACAAATGACTTGATGGCCTTTGAAGAAAAAGACAATATATCTTACGCACTAGCAGTTGAGAAACTTTTACATTCGTAGGGATAGTTCAATTTCTGCTAGTAATCTATGGGACGGAATGCATTTCGTAACAGCAGCCTATCCATTTTGTCCATTTCATCCAGCTGTTGATTTCCTCATTAGATCATAATTTCATATCACGATTATGCAAATCGTCACTCCATCATCCTTAAATGAAAAGAATTATTCATACAACCTAAACTAAATGACAGTGAAATAAAAATTCATATTTTTACGGCCTAATAATTAGATACAATAATCATGGCACGAGAAGAATATGGGCAAACATGGTGGGGAGAGCAATGGCTCAAGGCGTTGACAAAAATCGATTATGCCAATAGAATACCCCGTGGCAAATCCTATGCACGAAAAGGTTTGGTCAAGGATATAAACATCGACAAAGGTGAAATACAGGCTAAAGTCCAAGGAAGCCGACCAAAACCTTACAAAGTAGCTTTGTCGATGGCTCCGATTTCAGATGCGACCCTTGGTCAGTTT
>JBBRVQ010000042.1:0-35165 GCA_038246735.1 Chitinophagales bacterium | reverse complement strand
TTTTTCAGGTTTTTCCACACAATGTACTTTTTTTGATATAGATCAGGATGGCGATCTGGATGCATATTTGCTTAATCATTCTGTCAAAGATGCTTCACATTTTAAGCCATCTGATATCAGGAATACTTCAGACACTCTTGCTGGTGATGTACTTTACGAGAATAGAAACGGAATCTTCTATAATATAACTGCATCATCCGGCATTTATCACTCATCCATAGGATATGGTTTGGGTATTACTGTGGCAGATTTTAATAATGATGGCTGGCAGGATTTATACGTTTGCAATGACTTTCACGAAAATGATTATCTTTATCTGAATCAAAAAAATAAGACATTCAAAGAAGTTTGCAAAGAGAGTTTCGGTCACACAAGTAACTTTAGTATGGGCGTCGATTGTGATGATATGGATAACGACGGACTTATCGATATATTTTCTGTAGATATGAAACCTGATGATGAATTGATCTATAAAAACTCAGGCGGATGGGAAAATCTTCAGATTTACAACTTCAAACGTTCGTATGGATATCACCACCAGCAACCAAAAAATGGATTTCAATGGAATCGGGGAATTAATAGTGACCATACACCTGTTTTTAGCGAAATTTCTGGGTTGCTGAATCTGGATGCAACAGACTGGAGCTGGTCCCCTGTTATCGCAGATTTTGACTTGGATGGAAATAAAGATATTTTTGTTACAAACGGGATAAAACGCAGACCAAATGACCTAGATTTTGTCCATTTTATATCCAATGAATCAGGCAGTATAGGTAAACCGGATACCGTTCTTATTCAAACTATGCCCGAAGGCAAACAACCCAACCATTTCTTTAGAAACAATGGAGGTATGCAATTTGCAAAGGTGGATTGGATGGCTGAAACCCCAACATTATCAAATGGAGCTGCTGCTGCTGATCTGGACAATGACGGTGATATAGATCTGGTAATAAATAATTTTAATGCTCCAGTCACTTTGCTTGAAAACACCACAAATTTTGAAAAAAATATTACTCTGATTTTAAAAAATACTACAAAAAATACAGAAGCGATAGGTGCCAGAATTACTGTATTTGATGGAATACGAATTCAATATTTTATTGTAAAAGCCAATCAGGGCTTTCAATCATCAGGAAGCAGAGAGATAATATTTTCAACATTGCTTCCAAATATAGATTCTATAAAAATTTTATGGCCGGAAGGGGAAATTCAAACTTTAAAAGGACTTACCACAGGCAAAACACATTTTATTACAAAAGAGCCCGGTCTAAAAAGGAATGTATTTGATAATGCTTTAGTATTTAATCATTCATTTTCTGAATTACCGGGCATTATTCACACCGAAAATGATTATAATGATCAGGTAAAAGAGTCATGGATTCCTTTTTTACTTTCTGCCATAGGTCCAAAGATAACTATTTCAAAAAACGGAATTGCATACATGACCAATTCAAAAAACTCCAATGGTATATTATTTGATGCAAAATCAGGCAATAAATTATTTGAAGTAGATAAAGGACTATCCAAAGCTGCTGTAGATGAAACCAATGCAACCTTTTTTGATGCCAATGGCGATGGATTGGATGATTTATATATGTGTCTTGGTGGCAATGAAGTTAAAAACGGTGGAGTATTGCTTTCAGATCTTTTATACATTCAACATCCGGATAGAAAATTTTTAGCTGATGACAAGATGTTGCCTAAAATTCCTTTAAATACTTCTGTGGCAGCTCCCTGTGATTATGATAGAGATGGAGATATCGATATATTTGCAGGTACAATGTCTGCTCCGGGTAGTTATGGATTATCAGAATTTTCATACCTTCTCCAAAATAATAACAACAAATCCTTTTCTCAAAAATTAATAGAACTCGATGAGATGGTTTTTGATGCAAAGTGGGCAGATATTGATGGAAATGGTTATGATGATTTGATCGTTTGTGGCCATTGGATGCCTATCACTATTTTTTATAATGAAAAAGGGACGCTTAGAAAGGAAATTATTCCCGATAGTGAAGGATTGTGGTTTACAATTGCTGTAGATGATTTAAATGCTGATGGTTTTCCGGAAATTATCGCTGGCAATTTTGGAAATAACCATAGCTTAAAGTGTAATCCAGCCCAACCACTTATGCTGTACATTAATGATTTTGATAATAACGGACAGACAGAATCTTTGCTTACATATATAAAAAATGATAAAAGGTATATCTTCCCTAACAGAGATATGTTTGTTGGTCAGCTACCGGGAAAAAAGAAGTTATTTCTAAAAAATAAAGACCTGGCAGGCAAAACCTTAAATGAAATATTTACATCTACTGAAATAAAAATAAGTACAAAAAAAACATGTAAAGTCACTGAATCATCTGTATTTTTCTTCGATAAAATATCAAAATTATGGCAAAGAACAAGTTTGCCGCAAGCCTTACAATTGTCATCTATAAAAACCATTGAAAAACTTGATTCAAAAACCTATGCTTTTGGTGGAAATTTTTGGGATATTGACCCCAATATTGGGAGACAGGATGCTTTGTTGACCTCAGTATTTAGATATGAAAAGACACTTGGATGGACTGAACACAAAAATTATTTCCCCTTGACTATAGATCAGGTTTCCAGTATTAAAAAAGCAGGGGATAAAATTTTCATTGGATCAAATAACCGGCCTGTAAAGATGTTCTTATTAAAATAGGGTTTTATTTATTTACCTTCTTTTGGTTAAACAACCAACGCAGTAAATCAGGCTCTCTTATAGCGTCATTCCAGATATCATGCCCTCCTTCCGGGTACTCAGTATATTTCGGATAGCTTCCCATTTCATTTAATACTTTTATGAGCTCTCTGGAAAGTTCAGCAGGGACCACTGTATCTTTCGCACCATGGAAAATCCATAATGGTATATTTTTAAATTTGTCAGCTTTACCGAGGTCAGCTCCTCCACACATAGGCATAGCAGCAGAAAATAATTCTGGTCTTCTATGGAGCAGATCTAATGTGCCAAATCCACCCATTGATAATCCGCCAATATAAACTCTTGATTCATCAATTTTGACGTCCTTCAGTATATGATCCAATAACTCAATGACACCCACCATAGCTGGAGTGATTTTACCGTCATTGATGATACGCCACTCAAATCGTTTTACGGGTGCCCAATAATCTTCTTTGGGGCATTGAGGCGCAATGATGATACATGGAAATCTAGTCTGAACTATATCTGAAGCCAGATATGGTACGATATGGATCAGCTGACTTACATTATCATCTCCTCTTTCGCCGGCACCATGCAGCCATAATAAAACAGGAATATTTCCTTGCTGATAGGTTTTAGGATAATATATGTTGTAAGGCAATTTCCAACCTGACTTAGTGCTGTATGTTTTTGATGACAGGCCAATGTGTTTTACAGTCGAACAAGCGACTAAAAAGAGCATTGTGATGAAAAAAAAATATGATTTCATTCATTAGAGATTATAGTGCGAATATAAGTAAATAGCATCCAAATATTTTTTTTGAACTTGTTAAATTTCTCACGTGGGATGGTATAGTTTATATAGATGCAGTACAGTAGCATAAGAATTATTTAAACCAATTCAGCAGCCAAACTATTATTCGGTTATTATTACAGTTATTCTGCAAGACTATCTGTCAAATTGTCATTAAAATGTACATGGCATAGACTTTGTAATTAAAGGAATGAATCAAAAATTTTAAAATTATGTCAAAAGGTAATATATCTGTTCAGGCGGAAAATATTTTTCCCATTATCAAAAAATTCCTGTATTCGGATCACGAAATATTCTTACGCGAATTAGTCTCCAATGCAGTGGACGCTACCACTAAAATTAAAACACTGGCCCTTAAAGGTGAAGTAAAAGGAGAATTGGGCGATACTAAAATTGAAATAAAAATAGATAAAGACGCCAAAACACTTCATATTTTAGATAAAGGAATAGGTATGAGTGAAGACGAAGTCAACAGGTACCTCAATCAGGTTGCTTTTTCATCTGCCGAGGAGTTTTTATCCAAGTATAAAGATGACGCCACTATCATAGGTCATTTCGGCCTAGGTTTTTATTCTGCATTTATGGTAGCTGATAAGGTGGAAGTCATAACTAAATCTTTTCAAACAGATGCCCCTGCTGTAAAATGGACTTGTGATGGTGATCCTGAATATATCCTTGAGCCCCACGATAAAACAGAACGTGGTACTGAAGTCATTCTCCACATCAATGAAGATAACAGTGAGTACCTTACTGAAAGCAGAGTCAGAGAATTGCTGAATAAATATTGTAAATTCCTTCCGGTAGAGATCAAGTTTGGAACAAAAACAGAAACCACTTACGAAGGTGAGGGAGATGACAAACAGGAAATCAAAACGGAAGTAGATGACATCGTAAATAACCCAAGACCCATCTGGAAATTGAAACCGGCAGATCTGACAGATGAGGATTATAAAAATTTCTAC
The DNA here is from genome assembly GCA_038246735.1 of Chitinophagales bacterium. Lineage (GTDB taxonomy): Bacteria > Bacteroidota > Bacteroidia > Chitinophagales > Saprospiraceae > OLB9. Next base: position 30,697 of record JBBRVQ010000042.1, on the reverse strand, counting down.
AATGAATTACATCCTTTCAGTCAGCCTCCTTTGTTCTGGATACATCTGAATATTGATTATCCATTCAATCTGACGGGAATTCTTTACTTCCCGAAACTTAGTAGTAGTTTTGAAGTGCAGAAAAATAAGATTCAGCTATACAGCAATCAGGTATTTATCACTGATGATGTAAAGGAAATTGTACCCGAGTTCCTTATGTTGCTCCATGGTGTGATCGACTCTCCGGATATCCCACTAAATGTATCAAGAAGCTATCTGCAGTCTGACGCTAATGTCAAAAAAATCAATACCTATATTTCAAAAAAAGTAGCTGAAAAGCTGCAGGCTTTATTCAATACAGACAGAAAAGGATATGAAGAAAAATGGAAAGAAATCAGCACTTTTGTGAAGTATGGCATGATATCAGATGAAAAATTTAATGAGAAAGCCATGTCCTTTGTCCTTCTCAGGAATTTGGAAAACGAACATTTCACGCTTGACGAATACAAAGAGAAAGTTAAAGTCAATCAGACTGACAAACACAATAAACTTATCTACCTGTATGCAAATGATGCCAAAGCGCAACACAGTTATATAAAAGCAGCTAAAGATTATGGTTATGACGTGTTGGAAATGGATACCATTATTGACAATCATTTCATGCAGCACGTTGAATATAAGGGAAATGAAGTAACATTTGTAAGAGTGGACTCTGACACACCTGATCATTTGGTACAAAAAGATGAAACCAAGGAATCTGTTTTAAGTCAGGCAGAACAGGATAAAGTGAAGGATATTTTCACCAAATCAGTAAAAAACATTGGCATGGGTCATATAGAGCTGAAAGCAATGTCCCCTACGGATCATCCGGTAATGATCACCAAACCTGAATTTATGCGTCGGATGAAAGAAATGCAAGCCATGCAAGGGATGGATATGAATATGTTTCCAGACAGTCATAATGTAGTGATCAACACCAATCACCCATTAATAGCAGAAAAATTGGTAAAGATGAAGAGTGAAGAAAAGAAAGCAGATTTTGCGGGGTACTTACATGACCTTGCTCTTTTGAATCAGAATATGTTGAAAGGAGAAGAACTTTCTGCGTTTATAAGTAGAAGTCTTGAATTTGTGAAGTAAAGTTAAATTCTTTACTTTCAGGTGATAAAAAAAGCCGCAAACCAAAAAGGTTTGCGGCTTTTTTATTATTTAGAATTAAAATCGGATGGCTTGTTTTAAAAAACCATCAAATCAAATGGTTATACATTAAAATTATTAATACCCAGGATTCTGCTTAAGATTAGGATTAAGTACAATTTGAGCTTCTGGAATAGGCATTAATATTTTATAAGCTTCAGAAACAGGTTTCTCCCACCAAGCGTCATCATATTTTCCAAATCTGATTAAGTCTGTCCGTCTTTTCATTTCAAAACAAAATTCCCTTCCTCTTTCGGCAAGTAAATTGTCAGCGGTCAAAGATGCAAATGGTGCAACACCAGCTCTCGTTCTGAACATATTAACCAACTCAAGGGCAGGAGCACTTCCAGCACTTTTTCTCCACATTGCTTCCGCTTTATTCAACAATATTTCTCCATATCTGAATAATACAAAGTCGTTACTCATTTCTGGAGTACCTCCTACTTCATACTCATACTTTGACAATCTTGCGCCAGCATCTCTACCTGCACTTGGGGCCAATTCATTAACCACAGGATTGTAATTAATATCTCTTCCGTCTGTATCTCCGGTAGGATACCATGAATCTGCAGCATCCTTCAATCTCTTGCCATTTCTGTCAAATTGTGGTCCTGCCAAAAATACCCCATAACCTCTTCCACCACCTGTTTTTCTGATATCATTGTTTTCAAATGAATTATAGAAATCAGCCAGAGAAGTGTACCCATTCCAAGGTTGAGCTGTAAAATTAAATGTAGCTTGTGACTCATAATGTAAAGTCATCATCGGAAGGTTAAAACCTCTTGCGTTTACTTTATCATAAGGAATAACAAACATATTTTCTTTGGAACCTCCGTTATTTACTGCAAAATTTGCAAAATAACTTGATTCAAGGGAATATTTTCCTGAATTGATGATCTCATCACAAGCTGCTATAGCTTTATCTAATTCTGCTACACCTTTGTATTGTTCAGCATTAAGATATAATTGAGAAAGCATTGCCTGAGCTACATAATAGTTCATTCTGGCATACGTTGAACTATTAACATCTTTACTTAACAAAGCACCTTGTGTTTTAAGTTCAGTTTCTATGAAATCATACACCTTTGCTCTGTTTTCAGTTGCAGGTTTGAAGTCAGCAGGTACATCAAATGTTGTGATTAATGGTACATTACCGAAAACATCCAATAACTGAAGATAGTAATAAGCTCTCAAAACTCTCAACTCTGCAATAAATGCAGCCGAATTGGGATTATCTACTTTCGCAAATGTTGCAAGAAGACGATTACAGGTGTTTATGCCTCCAAAAGCAAAATTCCATACATTGCCAAATACACCTTCTCCTTTGAAAAACTGATGTCTGTGGGTACGTAACCATTGACCTCCATCTTCCCAGTCTGGTCCTTTGTGTGGTATACATGCTTCATCAGAAGATACTTCTTGAAGTGAAAATAAAGTACCGTGGTTGGCCACTCCATATAGATTAGTGTATGCTGCGCCCAATGCTGATATAAATGCCGCGTCATTTTCAAAATAGTTATCGGCAGTAACTATATCTTTGAATTCAGGCTCCAAATCTGAACAGGATGAGATGCTCAGAAGGCCTAGACCCATTATGAATAAAAATATTATATTCTTCATTTTATAATTATTTAAACTTTAATTAAAAACCTAAATTAACACCAAAAGTTAAAGTACGGGCTAAATAATATGTACTTCTTCTGTCTACACCTGGAGCCAAAGGATTTCCTATAGCAGCCAGTCTTGCACCATTGTCCTGTGAACCAGTATCAGACAATCTTATATCAGGATCTATTCCTGTATATCCAGTGATAGTAAATAAGTTTTGACCAGCAATAAAAAATCTTGCTTTATTAAAATACTTACTTCCTTTTGTGTCTAAATTATAGCCTATGGAAGCATTGTCTAAACGTACAAAATCAGCTTTCTCTACATGTGTACTGTTGTATGAAGCTGTAGAAACTTTTGGATCAAAATATTTGGTATGGATCACATTCGCAGCTAAGACAGCTGGTTGAATTTCATAAAAGGCTCTGTTTTCATGAACCATACTATGACCAAATGCGCCTCTGAGAAATATATTCGCATCAAATTTACCAAAAGTAAAAGCATTGTTTAATGACATTTCAAAATCAGGAAGACCATTACCAACAACTATCCAGTCATTGGCGTCAATTTTATTATCCCCATTTTGATCTACGAATGTTGGTTTTCCATTATCAAGCGTACCATTCCATACAGGTGCCACGATCTGACCAATTGGTGATCCTTCCTGCAATAAATGTAGCCCTACTCCAGCATCTACAATATTCTGACCTGGTGCTCCCAGGTTTGTAATAAATGCCTGTGGAGTATTCTCCAAATATTTATCCAGATTGGTTCTGTATGATGTAAATATTAAAGTTGGAGAATAGCTGAAGTCTGCCTTTTTAATTAGATCATAATTAACAGACAATTCAACACCTGAAGTAGTGAAACTAGCACTGTTCTTCCACGTATTAGGCGCTAAATTTGGTGGTACAGGTACTCTTGTGAAAAGAATTAGGTCTGATGTCGTTCTTTGAAAAACATCAAGACTACCTCTTAATCTTGAATTAAACATGGAATAATCAATACCAAAGTTTATTTCAGATTTTGTCTCCCACTTTAAATCCGGGTTAGCATTGGTGGTTGGCCCAAAAGATGGTACAAACTCTCCGTTATAGTAAAACTGGGCTCCCGGGCTGAAAATTGAATACCCAAGATAAGAAGTTCCAGGAAGATTTCCAGTTACCCCATAACCTACTCTCACTTTTAAGTTATCGACATTATTAAGTGAAGCCAGTTTTGAAATATCCACACCCGCACTGATGGCAGGGAAGATACCATACTTATTATCCTGACCAAATCTGTCAGATCCTTCCCTTCTTACAGAAGCTGATAAAAAGTATGTATCATCGTGATTTAGGTTCAATCGGGCGAATTGAGCCTGAAGGGCATAGCCGTTGTTGTAAGACCAAGTATTAGCAAGCCCTTTCAACACTTCTGAAGAAGCACCAATATTATTATAAGTAAAGGCATCCAAAAGGAATCCACCTGCTTCTATACCTTGTCCCTGAAAGGTGAAGTCCTGAGAAGAAATACCTCCAAGCAATGTATATGTAAGTTTTCCAGCTTCACCGGTATATCCTAGAGTTGCTTCATATAAGTTATTATCACTCACTTCTGTTATTCTTCTTGCCACACCATTTCTTGCCACACCTTGTCTGTACACGGAATTTTTAGCATAATACTCACCATTTAAAATGTCAGATTTTTGTTTTGCATAACTACCTGTAATTTTTAAACCGGTGACTATTTCATATGAAGCAGTAACATTAGCTAAAATTTCTGCCTTTTCTCCTTCATTAATTTGGTTTACAATGGAAACAGGATTAAATACATCAAATCCAGATGGATTATTGTATGCACCACCATCCAAATAAACTTTAGAAGTAGGGTTGGCTATTGATGCATATCTGAATGCTTCAGGAAATCCAAATTTACTATCTCTGTTGGTGAGAATCATATTCATTGCAATATTTAATTTGTCATTCATCGCTTTCTGGTTTAATGAAAGACTACCGTTAAGTTGCTTAAAACCTGTATTTAATACTACACCCGCCATATCTCTGAAGTTGAATGAAGCCCTGTATGAAGTATTGGCTGTTCCCCCTGACAAAGAAAGGTTATGTGATTGAGACAGTTTGCTTTGAGACAACTCGCTATACCAGTCTGTAGCACCACCTGCATCAAGACCACCATTAGACTTAAACTCTTCTGTGGTTAAAAAGGAAGGAAGTTTTGCAATAGATTCATTGGAAACATATCCATTGTATTCCACATTGCTGGTACCTTTTTTACCTTTTTTAGTAGTAATCAGAATAACACCTGATGAACCTCTTGTACCATAAATAGCAGCTGCTGAACCGTCTTTCAGTACATCGAAACTCTCAATGTCCTGTGGATCAATGTTGGATAGTGAAGCACCAGGGACACCATCTACAATAATCAAAGGCTCAGTCTGAGCGCCGATGGTAGATAATCCTCTTAATCTGATACCAAATCCCCCATTAGGGTCTCCACCCGGACGGGAAACCGTCAATCCTGCCACTCTACCCTGAAGTAATTGTGCAGGTGAATTTACGTTACCAGCATTAAAATCTTCCCGTTTAACGGTAACTACAGAACCTGTAACTTCCTTTGACTTTTGTGTACCATATCCCACAACCACAACTTCATCCAGAAGTTTACCTGCAGAAAGTGATACGTTAACAGTGGAAGATGCCCCGACTACTAACTCCTGGTCAGTATATCCGGCATAAGAAAAAACAAGAACTTCACCTTCAGATGCAGAAAGCGAGTATGTCCCGTCTATATCAGTAATAGTTCCGGTTCCGGACCCCTTTACCAATACGTTGGCGCCTATGAGCGCGTCGCCGTTTGAAGCATCAGTGACTGTTCCTGAGACCTTTTTCTGGGCTATTCCGAAAGCTGTCATACCTACTACTAGAAACAACGAAAATGACCATTTCGTTAAAAAACTTTTCATGTGGCTTTGACGATTTTGTTAAAAATTAGTTAATAAAAATATACCTTAGTGTAAAATTAACACAAGATTTCAAGCCCCAAACTTATTAAATAAATTCTGAACTAAAAACTTAAATGCAAAATTATTTTTTATATTAATCATGTTTTACACACAAATTAAACTCAACCTATGATTATGACTATATTAAATGCTATATTTTCTTACATTTTCAAATCAAAATTTAATTAACATTTATATAACGTTTTGGTTTCTTCTTTTGCTGCCGGGCGATATCGTTGATTTGTGTTATACTGTTATATTTTTTGCTGCTTTTTGTCACCTATCACGGTCATATTTACATGTAAGCCAATTATTTACACCAAATTATTGTAAATATGTCAATGAATACTTAAACACAAAAGGAATATTATTCTTAAATATTAAAATATACGACATAATATATTACAATAATAATGCTTCGCAACTTTGAGATAGCAAATAGAATGTAATGTTAAAATATAGTTTTGAAGTAATTTAAAAATATTTTCAGAAATCGTTTGCACAAACGTTTGTTGTTGAAAAAAAATATTTTATTTTGCAGCATGAAACGCACCGGAATAAAAGACCTTGCCAAATTGCTGTCCCTTAACCCTTCAACAATATCAAGGGCGCTAGGAGATCACCCCGATATAAGTGATGAAACAAAATCAAGAGTAAAAAAGGCAGCCATTGAGTTTAATTATTTACCCAATTTACACGCCAGATACTTCAGGCAAAAAAATTCAGGATTAATTGCTTTAATTCTCCCGGAGTTTAATATGTTTTTTATACCCGAACTGATGGAAGGAATAAATTCAATACTAATCGATTCGGGTTATTCAATTATTATTTTTTACTCTGATAATTCTATTAAGCGGGAAAAAGAAATTGTAAATCACTGTTTAAGTTGGGTGGTAGAAGGCGTGCTCATTTCTGTATCTGAACATACTTTTGATTGTGAGCATTTATTTATATTGAGGAACGCTGGTATACCTGTGGTTATGTTGGACAAAGTTATTTTTACCCCTGAATTTACATCAGTAACCATCAATGATAAATTAGCTGCTTTTAATGGCACCAAACATCTCATTGATAACGATAAACATAATATTCTTGGAATTTTCGGCAATCCGAGGCTCGAAATAACAAAAAATAGATTGGAGGGATTTAAAGACAGTCTCTCTCAGCATCATATACTACATTCAGACTACGATATAGTATACTTATATCAGGAATATATGAATACCGAAATTGTGGAGGAAAAGCTTCGGAAAACTCCCTTTGATGCAGCTTTTTTTATGTCTGATGAATTATTTATGACCGTTTACCCCATATTATTAAAACTAAATCTTTTTCCGGAGAAAACAAGCATTGTTGCCATAAGCGATGGTAAAATGCCCTATCAAATCTATCCAAGAATAAGTCATATAAAACACTCAGGTTTTGAAATCGGCAAAACTGCTGCAGATGTACTGTTACGTAGCATACTAGGCGAATCTGATATTCAGCATATAGAAATAGAGACTACACTTGTTAGTCTCGAATCCGTTTTTATATAAAAAATAGAAGCTGCCCTTAATGCAAAGAACAGCTTCTATTTTTGAGTCCGAATGAAATTTTATGCTTATTCGATAATTTTGCTTTGTAAGTATACAAATGATTTCTCCAGATTTATCATATCTCTAATGATGTACATGGTCTCTTCCAGATAAATGTCCTTTTTCAGTTCCTTTATAAATTCGTCATTTCTTGCTTTATTGGATTCATCCAGTTCTATTTTTGGAAGATCAGCAGTCAAATTCTTAATTTCTAGGCCAACGATTTCATTTTTAAACAGTTTTTCAAATTTCTGTGATTCCTTTTCTTTTTTATTCACCATCGCTCGGTAATCATTCAGTTTCAATGGCCATTTTGTCTGGTCACGATTCTCTTTAATTTTGGCCGCACTCTCTAACACCAGCATAAAATCTTTATTCTGACCAATTCTGCTTTTGCTATTGTTAATAAGCTTTTCCTTATGATCCAGTCTTACCACATTCTGGCTATACGAAACAGGAGCAATCTCTGTCCATGGCAAAGGATTGTCATACTCGTTTTCCCCTGTCTGTATATAATGATATGTATCAGGTAATATTATGTCAGGTATAACACCTTTCAACTGATTTGAACCACCATTCACCCTGTAAAATTTTTGCACAGTCATTTTGACATTTCCCAAAGGCTTGAATTCATCATATCCTCTTATACCTCTGTCAAGATCATAAAACCTTTGTACAGTACCTTTACCAAAAGTAGATTTACTACCCACTATAATGGCTCTGTTGTAGTCTTGCAAGGCAGCCACAATGATCTCAGAAGCAGAAGCGCTAAACTGATTGACCAAAATAACCAAAGGTCCATCATATAGGACGCTTTTATCTTTATCCACGTGAATAAATGGTTTTTCTTCTCTGCCTTTGACCTGAACTATAGGTCCTTCTTCAATAAATAAACCACTCATATCCACCACATCGTTGAGTGATCCTCCGGAATTATTTCTCAGATCGAGAATAATACCATTGACATTCTGATTTTTTAATTTTTTGATTTCTTCAGCAACATCTACAGCACATGAGTTACCACCATCTGTTTCAAAGGATGAATAAAATTTAGGCAGATTTATATATCCGATATTTTGGATTTTGCCCGGCATGTTAAGTAATACAGATTTCGCTTTGGAATCTTCCAGTTGTACTTCATCTCTCTCAATGGCTATGTCAACTATAGCATTGTCTTTTTTCTTCACAGTAAGGATGACAGTTGTACCTTTTTTACCTCTCACCATCTGAACTACATCATCTACCCGCATACCAGCTATATCCACCGGCTCCTGACCTTTTTGAGCTACTTTCATGATGATGTCATTGTCATCCAACTTTTTAGTTTTCCAGGCTGGTCCTCCCACTACGATACTAAATACTTTTGTATAATCCCCATCTGTCTGAAGTCTAGCCCCAATTCCTTCAAGTTTTCCCCCCATATTTATATCAAAATCCTGTTTTTCTTTTGGACTAAAATAATCCGTATGAGGGTCAAAATAATTGGCAATACTACCTAGATAAATTTCCATTCTATCAGATCTTCTAAGCTTTGCTAATCTTCCAAACCAGTCTGTAAACCTCTTTTTAACCTCTTTAACGGCATCAGCTTTTAAGTCTTCATCGGATTTAATTTCAGTTTTATTTTCCTTTTTTTTCTGATCATCCGTGATTTGCACCCATTTTGTCATTACTTCAAATTGGATTATATTTTTCCACTGTTCTTTGAGTTCAGCATCGTTTTTTACAAATATTCTTTTTTCTGTATCCGTTTCAATCATGTCACCCTTATTAAAATTTAGGGGCGTATCAATGATCTCGTTAAAGTAAGCTTCAGACTTTTTTATCCCTGTCTCCAACATAGGCAGCGATGCATTAAAAAACTCAAAGGTACGGGCATTGACCTGATCGTCAATTTTAAGTTCATTTGGTTTGATTTTATCAATATCCTGCTGGGTAAAAAACCTTTTCTGGCCGTCTATTCTTTCAAGATAGGTTTTATATATAGTTTGACTAAAGGCATCATCCACCTTTTTGGGGGCAAAATGGACGTACTCGATGGTTTGCATTAAGCCCTGCAGAATCAATGCTTCTTTGTCATTAACTACTACAGTGGGTTCTGTCATCTTAAAGAAATATAGACCCAAAAGGGCCGCTATAATTACTGAACTTCTCAACACCATATTTCTAATTTTTTGTGATTTCATTAATTGATTTGATATTTTTATACTCTCAACACATTGGCGATTTAAACATCATTTTAAGAATATTGATTTCAAATATCTGACTTAAAACTCTATTTTTTAATAAAGTTATCAAAAATGAGACCGTTTTAACAAAATTATAACTACAAAATAGACCAATAGACTTTTTTATCAGACGACATTGGCAAGTTTCATTCTAATAGGTTTAACATTTGTTCCGTAAGTTTTTCAATGATATAACTCCCTGCAACAGGGTCTGAAACATGTCCCAGACTACTTTCTTCCTTAAAAATGTGCTGAATGTTTAAACACAATCTGGCCGCTTCTTCATCATCTTCAAAAGATACACCAAATGAAAAATCACTCATACCAAGGTAAGAAGACATGATCAGGTAATTGCTGATGATTAATGGATGAATTTGTTCGGAATTATATACGTCCGGGTGGATCTGGGAAATCAACAAAATATCACTTTTCATTTCGGGATGAGATGTTTTATATAGCTCTATACTTTTTCGTATTGCCCTTAGTTCAGCAATTTGAGCTAAAAAATCCTTTTTAAGATCTAATACTATGATTGTTGCGGATGTACTTGTATCTAAAGATATTTCTTTAAAATAATCTTTTACCAAAAGCAATCTGTCTGCTACGGTCTGTTCGTATTTTAAATGTAACCCAGGACCATGTTTTTCTTGAGCAGAGATAATTATAATATTAGTACTTTTTCCACTATAGTATTTTTGAACATAATCGTGCACTTTATTTCTGACAAGGTCAATATTCCCTTTTACTTTCAGTATCACACTTACCATGTCCAGATAAATGTTATCAAATAGTATATCGAGATCCCATGTATCATAGATGACAAAAGAAAGTGCTTCAGCGCCGTAAGACAACATGGACATGGCTTTACTGTTGGCTGTAGAAGGTTGGTCTGTCAGGATATGGACACCCGATTTGGTTGAAGTACCGTAAATTGGTTTTACAGAAATTACATCTCCTTCGGTCAAAAAAGGACTGCATTCCAGACCATCGCACACTTGATATATAAAATCTTCAGCACGTTTATTTCCTTTTAGATCAATGTTGGCTTTTTTTAGCCAGTCAGATGTGGAAACTTTTTCAAACTCATCCCATAGTACCATAATGATTCTACTTTATCTCACAAATATAGGCTTTTGATTGATTCCCCTGATGCATATACCGATGAAATATTATTTTGCAATAAAATCTTTCGCTAGTATACTCAAAATCAATAAATTGGGTTATTTAATTTTGTAAATCCATTTCACCGATATGTAAGTGGATAGAAACTTGACTGCATTGAAACAAAAAAAGTACAGAAATCTGAACTAAGCATTAATTTTAATGTTTAGAATGATTAAAAATAAGAAAAAATGGAAGCCGTAAAAAGCCCTGTGATGTTATACACAGAACAAACCCCAAATCCTGAGACACTTAAGTTTGTGACCAATAAGATGTTATACAAAGGGACTGCTGATTTTAAAGAAGAAAGTATAGCAAACGAATGGTCAGAACTTGCCTCTGCTTTATATAAGTTTCCTTATGTAAAAGGTGTCTATATTTGTAATAATTTTGTGACTGTTACCAAAGAGTTTAATTACGCCTGGGAAGACATCATGTTATTGCTTAAAGAATATATCAAGGCATGGGTAACAGAAGAAAAACCTGTAATAAAAGAAGGATTTGAAGATGCAATGGCAGAAATTGAAGCCAATTCAACTGAGTTTCAATATACAGGTGACGAAGCTGAACTGGTAAAAAAAATAAAAGACCTGATAGATACTTATGTCAAACCAGCTGTTGAAATGGATGGTGGAAATATTGAGTTTAAATCCTTTAACGAAGGCGTCGTGACTGTTATACTCCAAGGTTCGTGTAGTGGCTGTCCTTCATCTACGGTAACCTTGAAGTCCGGAATAGAAGGAATGCTCAAGAGAATGGTCCCCGAAGTTGTAGAAGTAGTATCAGAAATGGGATAGAATCTTAGAAAAAATTATATGCTAAAAGAAGTCAGGATCCGTTCTGACTTTTTTTTTAAAATCAAATAAAAAGTAAAAGGTGAATATTGAGCAAATTATTGCTGACGCACTTCTGGTGGTAAAAGGGGCAGCAGATTTCATAAGACAGCAGCGTGATAGGGTTACTGCAGATCAAGTAACAGAAAAAGGAACGAATTCATTGGTATCATTTGTTGATCAGCATTCTGAGGAGATACTCATCAAAGGACTTTCTATCATACTACCTCATGCGGGTTTTATTACTGAAGAAGAAATGGTGGAGCAATCGACAAAAGCGCTGACTTGGATTATCGACCCGCTTGATGGTACAACCAATTTTTTGCACTCAGTTCCTTACTTTTCCGTTAGTGTGGCACTGTATGATGGTAAGGATATGCTACTTGGGATAGTGCATGAAGTGATAGGCAATGAAGTATTTTATGCCATAAAAGGCGGTGGCGCTTTTCTGAATCAGACGCGAATAAAGGTAACGGACAGAACGTCTTTTCATGACGTGCTGATAGGTACAGGATTTCCGTATGAAACAGAACATACCAGTCCTGCTCATTTTTCAGCATTAAAACAGGTTTTAGCATCTACCCGTGGCATTCGCAGGATTGGGTCGGCTGCGCTTGATCTCTGCTATGTGGCATGTGGAAGATTTGGAGCCTTTTACGAACATAAGCTTAATGCATACGACATAGCTGCTGGTGCATTGATTGTCAAAGAAGCCGGGGGACACATTTCAGATTATAGCGGAAAGGATGCCTGGTTGTTTGAAGGCGAAATATTGGCAACCGCTCCCCAATTTAAAGAGAAGATGCTGGAAGTAACCAGTAATTTTTTATAGATTTATCCTCTAGCTCCCTTGAACCCAAAAAAACTACCACATATCCCGCCGATGATATGGGCGGATTCTGCTACCTGATTGATTTCCACACTTTGGAGCAATTCCTTTCCAATAAACAGCAAAGCTACAAGGATAAAAGTAACAGGAATCTCGCCGGAAGAGACATTGGTAAACGACACCAGTAATATCAGCATAAATACAATACCACTGGCACCCATCAGACCGGTATTAAAAAACATGATATTTATTAAACCAGTGATCAGCGCAGTGGCCAACATCATATGGATAAGTCTTTTAGACCCATATTTTTCTTCAATTATGGGTCCTAGCAATAGGATAAAAGTAAGATTACCCAATAAATGTTCCAAATTGGTATGGCCAAACACATGTGTGACCAAACTTGCCAAAGAAAAAAGATTGGACCAGTCCATAGATGGATAAACCGTAAAAACAGGCATTAATTTGCCCATCAACAACATATCTGCTACAAAAACACCCGTACAAAGCAATGCAAAAGTTAAAATGACCGGCGAATTCCATTTCAATCTTAATCCCATGTCATAAAATTTTTAAGGTTATTCCTGCAATTTTTTTCCAAAAGCAAGGTCTCCTGCATCTCCCAACCCGGGCACGATATAAGATTTTGCAGTCAGTTCCTCATCCTCAGCTGCCATCCAAAGGTGTGCATTTGGATAAAGTCTTTTTATATGATTGACGCCAAAAGACGAAGCAATAATAGAAACTATATGCAATTGTTCATATTTACCATATTCAGCAAGTGATTCCAGTGTCTTTTCAATGGAAGCACCAGTGGCCAACATTGGGTCAATAAGTATCAGCGTAACTCCAGTAAGATCAGGACAAGTGATGTATTCAAGACTTATTTCGAAGGTTCCATCCTTATGGTTTTTTCGATATGCTGCAATAAAAGAATTATTGGCATCATCAAAAAAATCAAGAATTCCATTATATAGAGGTAAACCGGCACGCAAAATGGTGCACAAAACTATTTTCGAATTAGGAATAAAAGATTTTGCAATACCTAATGGAGTCTCCACTTCAATTTCTTTGTAATCGAGGTGTTTACTTATTTCATAGGCAAAAATATTTCCAATACGCTCCATGTTCTCTCTGAAAAGAAGTCTGTTATTTTGTACGTTTACGTCTCGAAGTTGGGCTAGAAATTGATTTGCTATAGAATTTTGGAAGGATAAATTGTGAATCATATACTTTTGACTGATATTTTAACGTAAATTAGTGAAGTCACACAAAGATGAAAATTTCCTGATAATAACATATTAAATAAACGTTAAAATTAATCGTTCAGGGCAGCGAAACATACTTTATTTACATTTAAGAGTAAAATATCATCATCTTTAACATGCAACTTTATGCTAAAAAATACTTTTGTCCTGTTTACTATAATACTATTTTGTCATCGTCTAGCAGCACAAAAAGTTACGATATCCGGATACATAGAAGATGAATCATCAGGAGAAAAACTTATTGGGTGTAATATTTATCATCCATCTACTCAAAGCGGTACAGTCACTAATACGTTCGGGTTTTACAGTATAACACTAGACCAAGCTGATGTGATTGTGTTGGAAATATCCTATATTGGATATTCAGCTCAATCCGTAAATATCTCAGGAAAAGTATCGCAAAGTATTAATATCAAAATGAAAAGTGAAGCTGTCTTTGATGAGATAGAAATTACTGTTACTAAAGATAAAAAAATAGAAACGGAGACCCAGATGAGCATTATTGATGTACCCATCCTTCAGATAAAAAAAATACCTGCTCTGATGGGCGAAACGGATGTGTTAAAAGCACTGCAATTGTTGCCGGGAGTTCAGTCCGGTGGTGAAGGTCAGGCAGGACTTTATGTACGTGGTGGTAGTCCCGATCAAAATCTTATTTTGCTTGATGGCGTACCTGTATATAATGCTAATCATTTATTTGGATTTTTTTCTGTGTTCAATGCTGAAGCCATCAAAGATGTGACGCTGATCAAAGGTGGATTTCCGGCAAGATATGGTGGCAGATTATCCAGTGTCTTGGAGATCAATCTCAAAGATGGCCATCAGCAGGAGTTTCACGGAGATGTGTCTATAGGGTTGGTAGGCTCTAAACTCACCATCGAAGGACCTATAAACAAAGGTAAAACTTCATTTTTAGTCTCCGGCAGACGCACTTATATAGACCTATTGGCCAAACCGTTCATCAAGCAGAGTTTTAGAGATTCAGGATCTGAAGGCGATACGGGTTACTATTTTTATGATCTCAATGCCAAAGTCAATCATACGTTTTCGCAAAGAGACAGAATATATCTCAGTGTGTATGGTGGCAATGATAAATTTTACTTCAATCAGAAAGATACAGAATTTGGCAATAGAGACTTTACTGATAACGGTCTCGGATGGGGCAATCTGACGGGTGCACTGAGATGGAATCATGTCATTCATGACAAACTCTTTATGAATACCACGCTTACCTACAGTAAATACAACCTGAATACAGCAATATCTCTGGGAACTGAATACGAAGACAAATCCAAGGATCTTATATCATTGGGCTATCTGTCAGGTATCAGAGATTACGCTGCCAAAATAGATTTTGACTACGTACCATCGCCAAAACATTTCATCCGATTCGGTACCAATGTCATCTTACACGAATTCAATCCCGGACAGTTTAACCTTGAACAAGTGTCTGCTACTACTGGTATAAATTTCAAACAGACATTGGGCCAACCTATAAAAAACGCAACGGAACTGGCCATGTATGTTGAGGACGACTTCGAAATTACTAAAAAACTAAAAGTAAATGCAGGACTCCATCTCTCCGGATTCAGTGTCGACGATGCATTCTATACATCGCTTCAGCCAAGGATTAGTGCTCGATATTTGTTGCCAAAAGGCTTAGGACTTAAAGCCTCATTTGCTACCATGAGGCAATTTATCAATCTGTTGTCTTTTGAAGGCATCGGTTTGCCAACAGATTTATGGCTGCCTACCACTGCAAAAGTAAAACCACAGGAGTCGTGGCAAGCAGCTATAGGTGCTGCCAAAACATTTGGCAAAGATTATGAAATATCCGTCGAGGCATATTACAAAAGGATGAATAATCTCATCGCATACAAGGATGGTTCCGGATTATTTGAATTGACAGACTGGCAGGATAGAATCACCCAAGGCAAAGGAGAAGCATATGGATTTGAATTTTTTCTGCAGAAAAAAACAGGCAAATTGTCAGGATGGATAGGATACACACTTGCATGGAACGACAGACAGTTTTCAGATCTCAATGAAGGTAGAGCCTTCCCGTATCGCTACGACAGGAGACATGACTTATCTATAGTAGCCATGTATGATCTTTCCAAAAAAATAAATGTCTCCGCTACATGGGTGTATGGCACTGGAAATGCAGTCACCTTACCTAAATCGAGATATGGAGCTATAGTCTCTGGAGAAAATCTCGATTATTCATATCTGACCAATGTTGAGCAATATGGTGAACGCAATAGTTACAGAATGAATCCCTATCACCGGCTGGATATAGGTATCAATTTTATCAAAACCAGAGAAAACAGGACACGTACCTGGTCTATAGGTGCTTACAATGCCTATGCCAATAATAATCCTTTTTTTGTATATTTTGACACCGATTATCTGGATACAGGAGCAGAAAAACGAGTATTAAAACAAGTTAGTTTATTTCCGCTTATTCCTTATTTAACCTATTCTCTCAAATTTTAAAATAAGTAGATCATGTATTTCAAAAGTATACTATGTCTCATCGTTATATCCTTTTTTTTGCTATTAATATCATGTGATGATTTTTTTGAGACCACTTTGGAGCTGGATCCTCCACCATTTGAAAAGACACTGGTGATAGATCTGCTTGCGTATACTGGCAGGGATACCATAGACTTTAGGATATCTACCAATTCAGGTGTACTTGAAAACGTAGAAATATATGAATTAAATATCAATGATGCTGAAGTAACCCTTACCATCAATGGTCAACCTTTTATGGCAAAGACAAATTCCCAAACAGGTACCTATTACAATTATACATTGATCTTACCATCTTCATTGAATCAAGGTGATGAGTTATCGATTTTAGCCACGCATCCCGTGTACGGAAAAGCATCATCGTTCTTCCGTTTTATGCCGGAGACTGAGATACTTTCAGCAGTATTTTATGAAGACGGTGGTTTGGACCAGAGTGGCGATGAAAGAAGTAAGGTATCTGTACAGTTGATGGATAAACCAGGTAAAAATTATTATGCAGTACAAATTATAGCTCCTTTTTTTAATAATAAAATCCGCCCTACTTTTGTAAGCAGTCTCGATCCATCGGTCTCCGAATCACATGAGAGATATACGGTTTTATTGACCGATGATGGTTTTGATGGAAAAGAAAAGATACTTGATTTTCAGATATATCGTATTTCAGAAGATGGGGCAAAAGGAAATATAAAGTTGGTTTGGTATAGTATATCAGAAGACTTTTACAAATTCAGCCGCTCACTTAATGCGCATCAAAACACAGCGGACAATCCATTTGGCACGCCTGTTCCTGTCACTACCAATATCAATGGTGGTACAGGTATATTTGCTGGTCACACTCGTCAAGTGATAGATGTGAAGTAAAATGTTTTTTGCATTTTGAAAGTTTCCTTCAGCCGATCACTTTTTGTTTTATGCACTTTCCTGTTCAGCATTCAGCAGCAGTTGTGATAGTTGCAGTCCTGTAAGCCATATCTATCTGTAACAAAGGTAGCATATTGTTACAATGCAACATCCTACCTTTGTGCTATTAAAAACATTTTGACATGAATATAGAGCAATTAATTGCAGACAATGAAGGTACTATCGTAGATGTGCGTACCGCAGGTGAATTTATGGGTGGTAATGTAGCCGGTTCTATCAATATACCGCTAAACGAAGTTCCATATCGAATGGAAGAATTAAAAAACCTTGAGTTTCCTTTGATTTTATGTTGTGCTTCAGGCAATAGAAGTGGACAGGTAGAAAACTATCTTTCGGCCAATGGCGTCTCATGTGTCAATGGTGGCTCTTGGATGACAGTAAACTATTTAAAATCTTTGAATTTTCAACTATAAAAAAAATGAATAGTATTGCATTTTTTCGGAATTGGAATGTAATGAGATGGCTCAGATTATTACTTGGACTTTATTTCGCTTATCAGGCTTTTTTGCTCAAGGATAGTTTCTCAGGTTTTATTGCAGCATTTTTACTTTTACAAGCCATAACAAATACAGGTTGTTGTGGGGCGGGTGGTTGCGGAGTACCTACACAAAAATATGTTGAAAACAAGCCTGAAAATATTGAATACGAAATAATAAAACCTAAATAAATGGAATCGCATATATATAATGTACACCTGAATTGGGTGGCTGACCGTATTGGTGAGTTATCGTCACCTGAATTGCTGACTCAGATAGATGTGGCGACACCACCACAATTTCCCAAAGGAGTGGAAGGAGTATGGTCGCCGGAACATTTTTTTACGGCTGCAGTAAATAGTTGTTTTATGACCACCTTTTTGGCAGTTGCCGAAAATTCAAAACTTGAATTTACTGATTTTAAATGCTTCGCGGAAGGAAAACTTGAAAAACAAGATAGCAAATATCTCATGACAGAAATCGTGCTAAGGCCCGAAGTAACTATTATGAATGAATCAGATAAAGAAAAAGCCGAAAGAATTTTATTCCGATCAGAAAGCGCCTGTTTGATTTCTAATTCCATCAATTCCAAAGTTACCGTGATTCCTAAAATAATGGTTAGATAATGTATCAGACTTGCAACATGTTATGCCTTGGGCTAACCCTACAATCAGACCAAAGCCATGATTACATCGTCCATCGCATCATTTAGCAATTTAAACACTTCTTCAAACTTATCGTCATAATAAGGGTCAGGTACAGCCATATTCTTTCCAGGATATTTTGCATTCAAAATTAATTTTACTTTTGATTTTTGGATTTCGTTTGAACATATCTTGATTATATCCTGGTAATTTGAACTATCCATTGCAAAAATTAAATCATAATAATCCAAATCATAACTGGTTATTTTTCTTGAAACTTGTTTGGAAATATCCACTCCATTCTTTTTACAGGACAATACAGCCCTTTTATCAGGTCCTTCGCCTTCGTGCCATCCTGAAGTGCCTGCTGAATCTATTTCCCAATCCAGTTTTTTTACGCTGATTTTAGCTTCTAAAATACCTTGTGCCATCGGAGATCTGCAGATGTTTCCGAGACAAACCATAAGAATTTTCATTTGTATGTTTTTTAGTGGTCAAATTTGATATTGTATAAATTTATCTTATCAAACAATATTCATGATATGAACAATATCCTTTTTTTTTCAATATATTTCTAGCTGCAATAACGTTAATCTGTGAATAATTCTACATTTGCATCCGCTTTTACCTTTTAAATGGTCAAAAGTAATAAAAAATGAAAATAGTCATAGCAGGTGGAGGGGGTATTGGGTTCCATTTGGCAAAATTGTTATCATCCGCTCAACATGATATAGTACTCATAGATACCAATAGGGATGTTTTGGAATACGCACAGGCACATCTTGACGTCCAGACAGTCTTGGGAGATGCTTCTTCCATTCAGTTGCTCAAAGATATAAATATGGTTCCGGTGAGTATCTTTCTTGCTGTAACGACCTTGGAAAATGATAATCTGGTGTCTTGTATACTAGCAAAAAAATTGGGTGCAAAACAAACTATAGCAAGAATAAATAATATTTCCAACCTGCAAAAGGAGTTTAAGGCTACTTTTAATGAATTGGGTGTGGACAAGGTTATTTCACCATCTCTTCTTGCATCTCAGGAGATCATCCGACTTTTGGAGTTAAGTCAGGTAACAGACAGTTTTGAATTTGAAAACGGAAAGGTGTCTCTAATCGGAATAACCATTGAAGATAGCTCATTATATACCGGAAAAACCATAGAAGAAATACGTAATTTTAAGGGAACTGTTTATACGCCCATAGCCATACTAAGGGGAAATGAAACTATATTGCCCAGAAATAATACGCTGTTGCGCCGAGGCGATCATATATATTTTATTACTAGTAAAAAAGAAGTAGATGATTTGCTCAATACAATAGGGAAACCCGCTCGCGAAATAAAAAGCATTATGTTTATCGGTGGCAACGTCATATCCATGACAGCAGCCAAAAAACTTGAAAATGATTACAATATCACCATTGTTGAGCAGGATGAAAAGCAATGTAAGATGCTGGTAGATGAGCTGAATAATACACTCGTAATAAAAGGAGATCCATCAAATTTTGAATTGCTGAAGGAAGAAGGTTTGCAAAAGATGGATGCTTTTATAGCGGTTACCCCAAATAGTGAAACGAATATCATCACGTCTCTAATGGCTGAAAATGCAGGTGTTTTTAAAACCATCGCTTTGGTAGAAAATCTGGATTATACCCATATCTCGCAAAATATAGGTGTAAATACTATGATTAATAAAAAAATCATAGCCGCAAATAATATATTCAGATATGTACGTAAAGGAAAAGTAGAAGCAATAGCCAGTTTACATGGTGTAGACGGAGAAGTCATAGAATATGAAATAAACAAGGAAAGCAGACTAACCAGAACAGCCATCAGAAATCTTAAATTACCAAATCAGGCAATTATCGGCGCAGTGATAAGAGGGGAAGATACTGTAATCCCTACGGGAGATTTTATGCTAAATATCCATGACAAAGTGATCGTCCTTGCTCTTCCGGCGGCTATTGGCAAAGTAGAAGACCTCTTCAGATAAGAATTATGCAAATAAATTTTCAACCCATATCAAATGTAATTGGTGTATTAATGATACTCCTAGGTTTAGGTATGTTTATTACGGCCGGTGTCTCTTTGTATTTTGAAAGTTATGATTATCTGGCCTTTATAAAATCAGGTGTTGTTACATTTGTGTTTGGGTTAATTTCATGGACATATAAATTTAGCAGTAGTACATTTGTCAATAAAAGAGAAGGATATCTGATCGTAAGTCTTGGTTGGCTTTTTCTTGGTCTGTTTGGTGCATTGCCGTTTTATTTTTCTGGAGTTACATCTTATTATACAGATGCTCTTTTTGAATCTGTGTCTGGTTTTACCACAACAGGAGCCAGTATTTTTAATAATATAGAAGGATTGCCCGAGGGAATACTTTTTTGGAGGAGTTTGACCCACTGGATAGGTGGTATGGGTATCATTGTGCTTACCGTAGCACTCTTCCCACTATTGGGTATAGCGGGTATCGAGCTTTTTGTAGCCGAATCCCCAGGACCTACTGCTGATAAAATTCACCCAAGAATCAAAGAAACTGCAAAAAGACTATGGTTTATATATTTTAGTCTTACCGTGTGTCTGACGCTGCTCTTATGGCTGGAAGGCATGACCATGTTTGATGCTGTAAATCATGCATTTGCAACCATGGGTACAGGTGGATTTTCAACAAAAAATGCAAGCATTGCCCATTATGCTTCTCCGATAATAGAATATACTATCATTGCATTTATGTTTATTGCTGGGTGCAATTATGCGGTTATTTACTATGTCTTCAAAGGAAAATTTCAGAAAGTCTGGATCAATGAAGAATTCAGATATTACGCTTTGTTCATTTTGATTACAGCACTCATTTTAGGCTTATGGGTCAACTTCATGGTGGATGGTACTTATGAAGAAAATTTCAGAAACGGATTTTTTGCATTGGTAAGCCTCATTACTACTACTGGTTTTGTGACATCTGATTACACAGCCTGGAGCCCCGGGTTAACCATGTTTTTTTTCCTTACTTTGTTTCTTGGCGCTTGTGCAGGAAGCACTGCTGGAGGGATTAAATTTATTAGACACATGGTTTTTGTCAAAAATACTTATTTGGAGTTTAAAAGGATTCTGCATCCTAGAGCTATGATAAGAATTAAGATTAATAAGGAATTGGTTGCTCCCAGAATATTGACTCATATTCTAGTTTTTCTGCTGGTGTATCTGATTGTTTTTATAATAGGATCACTGTTCATCACTATACTAGGTCTGGATTTTATGACAGCCATAGGAGGAGTAGCTACCACTTTAGGAAACGTAGGGCCATCAATAGGTAAGTTGGGACCTTTGGACAATTTTTCCTGGGTTCCTTTATCCGCAAAATGGGTATTTATAGTTATTATGTTATTGGGTAGATTAGAGCTATTTACCATTCTGATACTATTTACCCCATTTTTCTGGAGATCCAATTAGGTTTCTCATCACGTATAAAAAGATGTGATCAAGGATTATTTTGAATTACTGTGATTTAAACCATAAGATTAATCTATCTGCTTTATAGTCCTTACGATGATCAGATAACTTTTCCCAAGCGTCTTCACATTTTATTATACTCCTTCAGTGCTTCATTCAACAATTTATAATCAATCAAACCTTTATTGGCGGTGATATGGTCTGCTATAGCTAAAGATTTACGTATGCGGCTATCTGTATTTTTAACTTTGCTGACGATGTAAATCAGGCTTCTTTGCTTGCCGGCTGTCAGCGCATGAAAATATTTGTCCGCAGCAGTATCCTGATCAAGGACTTCCCTGAACTCATCAGGCATCGGCATGCCATATTCAGAGTCATCCTTTATCAAACTAACAGTAATTTCGCTATTGAGCGGCGTTTGTAGTTTTTTCTGAATTTGCTGATTCAGCATGATAAACCAGGTATCTTTATTTGGCATAAGCGCACAATGTAAGGTCACCTTATCATTGATCGTGCATATTACCCTTCTATCTTTACCCTGTATAAATTGTTCTGAAATTTTTGTTGGAACAATAAAATGCCACCCCCAAAGCGGAGATGATAGAAATTGAGTCAAAATTGTTGTAAATGAAACAGGTTCCATATTAGATATTACCTTCCATGTTTTCGGACCATCGTTCTGAGTTGATCCTTAAGACCTTCGGCTTTTAATAGATCTTCCAAACTAAGGTGAAATCTAAATCTCCAGTAATGTTTTGGGTTCGCTGGTTCATTAATTTGTTCAGATTTAGCGTCCGATTTTCTTAATGTGGCATCGATACCAACCAAATCCTGTAAAGGAAATATGGCCAGCATACTAGGAGAAGCAAGATGGTCTTCTATAATGACTTTGACAATATCAGTGCTAGCTATCATTGGTGTTAATCCATACCAATGTAAATAATTGTAGTAAAAGTCTTTGGCATTTTCATGGTCACCTTCCCACCATCCCCTGATGGTCGACATATCATGACAGGACGGACTGCATACTGAAAAATATGGATAATACCTCACCTGACCAAATTTGCTGTTTCCTTTGGGCATACGTTGTATCTCGAGTGAAATAATGTTCATATCCTTCATCACACCCGGTACGGCTTTTGGAATCATACCTAAATCTTCACCACATATAAGCATATCACTGGCATCGAGAATGGCGGGCAATTTCCATAAAGCCTGCTGCTTCCAGTATTCATCGTGTCTGGTGAAGTAATAGTCATTATAGAGGCTATTAAATTTGGCTTTTGTGTAATTATCCAGTTGACTGTATGATTGAGTGGTAGATAAAGTAATTCTTGGGTTGAAAAACTGACCATCACTGCCGGGTTCAGCCAGCAACAATACTTCTGTCATCAGATTGAGCAGATTTTTTTCATGTTTACTATATTTTGGGTTTTGGGAGACAAAAACACTTATTTTTTGCTGAGTATCAAAAGATGTTTTGAAGTGTACACTCTCATCATTACTGGTGGAAAAAAATATGGCAAAAAAATCTTCAAGATCATTTCCAAACATTCTGAGAAGGATATCTCTGGTAATATAAGGCACCGTGTATTTGGCAAGGTCTCCAGATATTCCATAATCAGCCAATTCATCTCTCGAAACCGGAAGTCTGGGGTTAAACATTCCCATAGTACCTTCTACCTGATGAGTGGGTATTTGCCAGATTCTGAAAAAACCGAGGATATGATCAATACGCATAGCATCGAAATATCGGTTGAGTTGTTGCATTCTTTTGCGCCACCAAAAAAATCCATCTTTGGACATAACCGTCCAGTTGTACGTAGGAAACCCCCAATTCTGACCCAAAACTGCATAATCATCGGGCGGAGCACCTGCCTGTTCGGCCATATTATACAGCTCCGGAGCTACCCATGCATCACAACTATACCTGTAAATGCCTATTGGCAAATCACCTTTGAGAACAACGGCTTTTTGTCTAGCATAATTTTTTGCTTCAAACAATTGTCTATCTGCATGGTACTGTATAAAATAGTAAAATTCGACTTCTTTTAAGTCCTTATTCGTTTCTGAACAAAGGTCTTCCATAATACGCTCATCATATGCAGCATATTCTGGCCACTGATTAAAATTACAGGTTTTGTATTTATCCCGCAGATGACTAAATACTGCATAAGGTTTAAGCCATTCACTGTTATTTTTAAAAAACACCTGAACATCTGCATCAGTCTTAAATTCACCATATTCCTGTTCAAAAAGTATTCTCAGAAATTTAAATTTATTTTCAAGTACTTTTTCAAAATCCACCATTTCTAATGCATTCAGATCATTTTTTATAGTCTGAAAATCATTCTGATCTGATTTTTTCTTAAAACTTGCAATACGCTGAATGTTTACATATAACGGATGTAAGGCAAATACTGAAATGGCTGCATATGGGTAGCTGTCTGCCCAGGTTTTATTGGCAATGGTATCATTTACCGGCAATATCTGTATGACATTCATACCTACCGATTCTGTCCAATCTGTCAGCAGATTCAAATCTGTAAATTCTCCTATTCCCATACCTGCATTGCTTCTGAGTGAAAATACGGGAATAGCTACTCCACTGCCTTTCCAACCGGCATCTTTATACCGAAAATGATCATCCGTGACAATGATATGATTATCTTCAGGACTACCCAATACAAAATGACAAGTTCTGTTATCTCCGTCTTCCCAAACCTTTGATGAACCATCAGCAGGATCAATAACCACATATTTGTACTCAATATGCAAATCTTTACCTTCAAAAGGAACGGAAAGTTGCCAAAGCGGGAAGTTAGTGTCATCCATTATAATAGGTCTCTTCCATTCTCCAAATTCTTTTGTATTTCCTATCACCCCAAATACCAAATGAGATTGAATACTTGCAGAAGATAGCTGAAATGTAACCTTATTTTTTTTGTTGGTCTTTGGTTTATTACTCTTAGGGTGAGTTTTTATAGGTCTTCTGAAAATTGATTTGGTAAATGCTGTCGTAAGGAAAGCATTATTTTCATTTGCTCTTTGTCTCCACTTTTCCTCAACAATTATATTTGAGTCTGATGTAATATTCAACTGTCTTGGATGACCCCACTCTGTAATTGATTTACTACCACTACTGAATAAAACATAATTATAGTTCAGTGTGCATTTTTGATCAATAAGCAGTTTTCCGGTCCAATTTTCACCATCTACAGTCTGAAATAAATAATCTTCTGATTTTTTTCCTTTGCTTTTAGTGTATTGAATACCGATTTGCTCCCCGAAAACAGTTCGGTAATGCAAATGAAAATGTATGTACATATAACTTGGATTAGTATGGCTTTAATAAAATTAAAAGACCACTAATATAGGCTAGTGGTCATATTAGTGGCAAATATACACTAAGTACTTTATTTTATATTTAAAATTGGGACTAAAAAGGTTTTTGAAGTGTTTCCAAACATAAATGAAGTCTAAATATTGATTTTATGACGTATGAACACTATACAGATTAAATTTTACCATTTCAATTTGCAGTCAAAATACAATATATGAGTGAATGTCAGGACATAGATATAGGTTTCCAGTGACAGATTAATGAGGTTAAATATTAATAAAAACTGCCTGGCTGTTCAAACTATTAAACTTATCTACATTCTGTTTACTCCTTGATTTCGTACCATCCATCCTGGATACTGTAATGGTAAGGCGCTGATTTTATTTAGTTTTTCAATATGATCACCTGACAATACTATTGAAGTGGAAAGTATATTTTCCTTTAATTGCTCCATTGTTTTAGCACCTATTATGGTACTTGAAATTGCCTGTTGCTGCCTTACCCAAGCCAAAGCGACCTGAGCAGCTGTAGCATTGTATTGACCACTTATTTCTTTCAAAACATCAACGATATCTAATGCTTTTTCTTTGTCTAAGGGCGGAAAATCAAAAGTACTCCGGCGTGCGTTTTCGACATTTTGTCCATCTCTTGAAAATTTACCGGTGAGAAAACCACCAGCCAGCGGACTCCATGGAAAAATGGCCAGATTATGATCTTTTGCCATTGGTATCAATTCATGCTCAATATCTCTGGAAGCAATGGAATAATAATATTGCAATCCAATAAATTTGTGCCATCTGTTATAATGCGCGATAGCCTGCGCTTTGGCAACCATCCAGGCCGGCCAATTGCATATGGCAATATAACGCACTTTCCCAGTGTTTACTATGTCATTCAGTGTCCTGAGTACTTCTTCAATAGAAGTTCTGGGATCCACCCCATGTACATATAGTATATCAATATGGTCCAGGTTTAAACGCTTCAGACTCTCATCTACTGAATTAAAAATATGATATCTTGATAATCCAAGACTGTTTGGGCTACTTTTCATTCTTGCTAAAACTTTGGTAGCTATGACTATTTCGTCCCTTTTTATACCTAAATCCTTCAATGACTGACCAAGCAATTGTTCTGATTGACCGAAAGAATAAGCATTGGCGGTATCAAAAAAATTAATACCTGAATCCAGTGCTTCCTTTATCAGTTCATTGACTTCCTTTTGTTGAAGTTTGCCAATGTTTTCCCAAATACCTGCATTTTGCCCACCAAAAGTCATGGCTCCAAAGCACAGTTCTGATACCATCAATCCTGTTTGACCTATATAATTGTATTTCATCTCTTAAAATTTGATTATCCGATACTTAAATTATTCAAAAAAGAAACTATTACATCTTTAGCTTTAATACATTTCCGGTCAAGCATAGAAATTAAAAAATTGCATCACCATCAGGCAATGCAGTTTTTCTTTTATATTCGTATCGCGTTAGTAATAGAACCTATTTTCCTCCCAGTATTTTGCCGAATATAGATTTAAAACCCATTTCAGCCAGATCGTCTACCATACTTCCATCTCCGTCTTTGTCCATCATTTTTGAGAAAAACCCTTGATTACTTGGTTGTTGGTTTACTGTTTTAGTAGCACCTGTTAGAATATCCAAAAACCCTCCTCCTTGTTCAACTTGAGGTTGTTGTGCAGCTTTGGCTTTTCCAAGATAACCCAAAACAATAGGTGCCAGAGTGGTCATTAATTGTATAATTTTTGCAGAATCTATGCCACTTGATTTAGAAATGGCATCTGCCGCTGTGGTTTGTTGTTCACCCAAAATGTGTTTTAAAATTCCGGCACCGTTGGTTGTATTTGGGTTTTGTGGCTGTACCATACCGGAAATAAAACCTCCCAAATCATTGAGAATACTGCCATCATGGTCTCTGTCCAAAGCAGAAAGCAATGAATTTTGACCTTCAGGTGTAGAAGCATTATTTGAAACCGCATTTAATAAAGTGGCAAAAACTCCGTCAATAGCTGTATTGGCCTGTTGCGTATCACCTAAACCCAATTGATTCCCTACTTGATTGATAATCATATCTTTCATAGGACCTTGTAATAAATCTGTTATATCCATTTTTTATAATTTTTATTTATCGAATATCCGACATGCAATACTAACAATATTTTACTATAAAAATTCATTATAAAAGGGCAATATTACTAAAGTCAAAAAATCGGAATGGTATTTGTACTAATAGATTACAATAATTTATAATATATATGTTAGTCAGATTAATAGTAAAAACATTCTTTTTAAGTGCACTTTGTTTCACTCCGCTACAAATTTTCGCCAATAAAAAATTAACAGAAAATTATATCTCTGCTTATAAAAATATTGCAGTGGTTGAGATGAGACGTACCGGAATTCCCGCCAGCATAAAGTTGGCTCAGGGCATTCTTGAGTCCGACCTTGGGAGAAGTCCTCTTGCTAATCAGGCCAACAATCATTTTGGTATAAAATGCGGTAAGGACTGGACAGGAAATACTTACTTTAAACATGATGATGAGACAGACATTGAAGGTGCTTCGATAGAAAGCTGTTTTAGGGCATATATCAATGCGGAAGAGTCATATCTCGCACATTCTGAGTTCCTAACGCTGCCATCCAAACAGTCCAGATATGGATTTCTTTTTGATTTGGGCACATCAGATTATGTAGGTTGGGCAAATGGTTTGAAATTTTCAGGTTATGCCACAGATCAGTCTTATCCAACCAAACTTATAAGAATCATAGAAAGCTATAGGTTGTACGAGTTTGATGAGCCAATATCATTGCCTAAAATGAAAGTAAATGATCTTCTAACTGAAAATACTAAGCTTCCGGAAAAACCATATCATGAAAAACAAAAAGAAAGTAAGGCTGAATTACATGATAAAGGCGAAATAAAAAGTGAATCCAAGGAAAAAATGAAATATAAAACATCCGTTAGATATGTGATATCCAAAATAAATGATCTGAAAACAGTTCGTGCATCTGGTGGAGAATCGATCAAGGAGCTCGCCATTCGCACTGGTGAAAATGTATTTGACCTCATGGAATATAATGAAGGAATGACCAGTCAGGATCACGTATTGCAAGCCAATGAAATAATATACCTTGAAAAAAAGAAAAAGGCATATCAGGAAGAAGATAACGCTTTTCATAAGGTAGAGAAAGGTGAAACCATGTATGTCATAGCTCAAAAATATGGAGTCAGACTGGAAAGCCTTTTATCAAAAAATAATCTTGGGAAGGACGCCATTCCGTTGAAAGATGAATTAATAAGCCTTCAAAAAAATCTTTCAAAAAGAGACACTCCCAAACATATGTTTATTGAAAAATTTGATTCTTTTGTTGATTTAGGAGAACTTAAATAAGGTTTGGGAGCTTGAATATTCATATCATTGCAGCGTTAAAAGCAAGAAATGGAGCAGGAACACATCAGCCTGAACAAATATATCAGTGAAACAGGACTATGCTCACGACGTGATGCTGACAAACTGATAGAAGCGGGCAGAGTAAAGATCAATGAAACTGTAGCCCGAAAAGGGAATAGGGTAAATCCATCAGACAATGTATATCTTGATAATGAGCTAATAATAAAAAAAGTTAATCCGGTGTACATTGCGTTTCATAAACCGGTGGGTATAGTTTGTACCACTGACGAACGTGAGCCTGACAATATCATAGAACACCTGCATTATAAAGAAAGAATATTTCCAATAGGAAGACTGGACAAAATGTCTCAGGGACTAATCTTGCTAACCAATGACGGAGATATTGTGAATAAAATACTCAGGGCAGGAAATTACCACGAAAAGGAATATATTGTAACCCTGAACAAACCTGTAGATAGTGCTTTTATAAAAACTATGTCAATAGGTGTGCCTATTCTTGATACCGTAACACGCCCTTGTAAAGTCAGAAAAATAGATGAATTTACTTTCAACATCATCCTTACTCAAGGTCTCAACAGACAGATACGAAGGATGTGTGAATATCTGGGATATCATGTGAAAAGTCTTACCAGAGTGCGTATTATGGATATTACTCTCGACGGAATAGCCTACGATACTTGGCGATATCTTACTGAATCAGAAGTCACTTGGCTGATGGAATTAGTAAAAAACTCCAGAAAGTGAGTTTTGTTTTTTAAAAATGAAATAAACAGCAAGGACTAAAAACGCAAAACCAATCAAGTGGTTGGTTCGGAAGGTCTCTGTTTTAAATGCAAGTAAGGTAAACCCAGTAAAGACGACCAAAGTAATGACTTCCTGAAGCACTTTTAGTTGCCAGAGATTAAAGGGACCTCCATTTCCAGAGAAGCCTATTTTATTGGCAGGAACCTGAAAACAATATTCAAAAAAAGCGACTCCCCAACTGATCAGTATAACGGACATAAGCCCGAGTTTTGCAGACCATTTCCATTCTGCAAATTTGAGATGTCCATACCTGGCCAATGTCATAAAAAACATTTGATATGATAAGAAATCCAATGGTATAAAATTGTTTCATTGTACAATATTAGTATTAAAAGCGGCTATTTAAAAAACTTACTGTCTTTAGCCGCCCATAGGTATCGGCAGGCGTAGGTTCGGTATGGTCTCCAATGTGCTGCAATATCATGAAGATCTGTAATAAGTTGTTTTTTTTCAGACTTCACTTCATAAAGAGCTATCATATTATTACGAATTATAAGGTCATCAAGCGGCAATACATCCTCTCTGTGTAGGGAAAACATTAGAATCATCTCTACCGTCCATCTACCTACGCCCTTAATTTTTGTTAGTTCAAGGATGATATCTTCATCTCCCCATTCGTCCCAGTTGATGTCATATAGATAGTACTCATCAAAGTGTTTTGCAACATTATGAATATATGCAGCTTTCTGAAAGGACAAACCGCATGAACGCAATTCTTCCACACTCTTATTTAATATTTGTTCTGAAATGTTTAGATTTAAATCCATAGAATTAATAAAACGCGCATAAATGGTGGCTGCTGCACTAGTGGACAATTGTTGTGAGACAATAGATCTGATGAGATCGTCAAATACTTTTATCGGACCTTTTTGAATATTAATTTCACAATTTTCTATTATAACGGCAAGTTTTTTATCATTATAGAGATGGGATAAAATTTCAGGCCTTATATTTGCATTTATCATTATCAATTCACTTTCGTGGGTTAAAAGTAGTAAAAATGAATAATATCAAAATATATTGGTTTACTTTCTTTGTTGTAGGTTTAGTAAAATTATCTGCACAAAACTTTAACGTTACACCCAAAGCACATGTCAGTGGTATGCCGGGTAATGAATATAATGATGTTTGGGGTTATGTAGGAAGTGATGGCAAAGAATATGCTATCATTGGAAGCAGTCGAGCCATAAATATATATGATGTGACAGACTGTTCTAATCCAATCCCAAAAATGTCTCACATTGATGGAAGTATTGTCACTTGGAGAGACTTCAAAACGTATCGAAATTATGCCTATGGAGTGTGTGATGGTGGTGCTTGTACTGAAGGATTGGAAATCATCAATTTAGATAACTATACGGTAACACAAAGTAATGCTGTTTTTGATAGGGCGCATAATATTTACATAGATAC
>JBBRVQ010000041.1:0-35338 GCA_038246735.1 Chitinophagales bacterium | reverse complement strand
TGGGCGTAGTAGAAGCGTTATCTAGGTATATTTGCATTTGTCATTTTATGATGCAAAATTAGTTATTATTTATGGGTAATAGGTATAATGTTTAAATGGGAAATTTCATATTTATTACTCATCGTATTTACCTAAAAATTTGTTACACAAATTTCAAATCACCCAAACCACTCTTCCACCAATTTATCTTCCGTGGCCATTTCTGATTTATGTTTGAATTCATTGGTTTTTACATCGTAAGTATAATCTGCTGCCCACGTTTTGTGATTTGTGCACAATTGCTCGAGTGCATACAATATTTCGTCTACTTCTGCATTTGTGGTCGTAGGGTGGATAGACATTCTCACCCAACCAGGTTTGTTTGCAAGAAATCCTAGTGAAATTTCGTCTGTAAGCTTTTTTGATTTCTCATGAGATACCTCCAATAAATAGTGGCCGTATGTACCTGCGCAGGAACAGCCACCACGCATCTGAATACCAAATCGGTCATTGAGTAACTTGACAGCTAGATTAAAATGTAGATCATCTATATAAAATGATATGACTCCGAGTCTGTGTTTATGGTTTTCTGCAAGTACATGTAAGTTTGGTAGTTTTTCAAACCTTTTCCATATCCTTTCGAGCAACTGATGTTCGCGTTCCAAGATATTTTCGACACCCATTTCGTCTTTCAACTTGATACAAAGCGCAACTCTGATGGTCTGCAAAAATGCTGGAGTACCACCATCTTCTCTTGCTTCTATCTCTTCGTGGTATTTATGCTCTCCCCACGGATTGGTCCAGTCTACAGTACCTCCACCTGGACTATCAGGAATTCTATTGGTATATAATTTCTGATTGAAAACTAATATGCCGGAGCTCGATGGCCCTCCCAAAAATTTATGTGGCGAAAAATAGATGGCATCCAGATATTGATCTTCTTTTTCTGGGTGCATATCAATATTAATATAAGGTGCCGAACAAGCAAAGTCTACAAAACAATATCCTCTAGCTTGATGCATCATACCCGCTATGGCATGATATGGTGTGTCAATGCCCGTGACATTGGAGCAAGAAGTAATTGCTGCAATTTTGACTTTTCTGTCTTTATATTTATCTAATAATTTTTCCAAACAATTTAAATCTACCTTCCCTTCATTACAAGCATCTATGACCACTACGTCACCGGTGGTTTCTATCCATGATGTTTGATTGGAATGATGTTCCATATGAGTGACAAATATCACAGGTCGGTCTTCTTCGGATAATTTGATTTTGTCATGAAACTTCTCGTGTAGTTTCATACCGATGATACGTTGAAGTTTATTGACTACTCCCGTCATTCCTGAATTTGAAGATATTAAAATATCACCTTCTATGGCATTCACATGTTTTTTGATGATGTCTTTCGCTTTTTTGTAGGCAAGCGTCATAGATGATCCGGTCACATTTGTTTCTGTATGTGTATTGGCTACAAATGGCGAGATCTTATTCATTAGGAGCTCTTCTATTGGTCTATACATTCGGCCACTTGCTGTCCAGTCTGCATAGATTATTTTTTGGACACCATAAGGAGATTCAAACTCTTGGTCGATACCTATGATGTTATTTCTGAATGTTGCAAAATATTGCTCTAGACTATTTGCATTATGCTTTGTCATATGATGGACTTTACCTTTTGGATGAGAGATTGCGCAGTGATGTCGTCTTTTGCTTCACAGTAAATTCTTACGATTGGTTCAGTATTTGATTTTCTCATATGTACCCAACCTTCAGCAAAGTCTATTTTGAGTCCATCGATATCATTGAGTTTTTCGTTTTTGAATGTCTCTTTCATATTCGCAAAGATCAATTCAAGATCCAATTCTGGTGTCAATTCCAACTTGTCTTTAATGATGACATAAGCAGGGTAGGTCGCTTTTAGTTCAGTCATTGACAAGCCTTTTTCAGCGAGTAAGGACAAAAATATCGCAACTCCAGCTAATGCATCTCTACCATAATGTAGGTCGGGTACTATGACGCCACCATTTCCTTCACCACCGATGACGGCATTTGTTCGTTTCATTTCATTGACTACATTTACTTCACCAACTGCAGATGCGCTATAACTTCCACCGTGTTTTATCGTCACATCCGCAAGTGCACGCGTTGAAGAGAGATTAGATACCGTATTTCCTTTTTCCCTACTCAATATATAATCAGCCACAGCGACAAGGGTGTATTCTTCACCAAACATGGACCCATCTTCATTTACAAAAGCTAGTCTATCTACATCGGGATCAACACTGATGCCTAGATGTGCTTTTTGAGCAATGACGGTATGCGATAACTGTTCAAGATGTTTGGGAAGTGGCTCAGGATTGTGGGCGAAGTGACCAAAATTATCATCGTTCAATAAGGTATATTTCACCCCTAGCGCATCTAACAAAGGAGGTAAAGACAATGCTCCGGTTGAATTGATACAATCTACTACGACATGAAGCTCGGCATTTTTGATCGCTTCTTGGTTTACGTGACGATATTTTAGGATTTCTGAAATGTGATATTCCATTGATCCTTCATATGTTGTGTATTGACCGAGATGATCGACATCAGAAAACGCTATCAGACCTTCCTTAATAATATCTATGATTTCCTGACCGTCTTCACCCGAGATGAATTCTCCTGTATGTGTCAGAAATTTTAAAGCATTCCATTCTTTAGGATTATGACTTGCTGTGAATATGATGCCAGCTCCAGCATTCAGTTTTGTCACCATCATTTCAACTGTCGGAGTTGTAGAAAGTCCAAGGTCTACCACGTCGATACCCATAGAAAGCAGTGTATTTACAGCAAGATTGCTTACGATGCTTCCACTTATTCTACCATCTCTACCTACTACTATTTTTTGATTACCATTTCTTCTTTTTAGCCAAATTCCTAGCCCTGCCGTACATTCTACTACGTCTATAGGGGTTAGATTATGACCTGGTTGACCACCTATAGTTCCTCTTATTCCCGATATTGATTTTATTAATGTCAAAGTAAAGTTTATTTTAATGATTTAGTCTGCAAAAGTAAGCAAAGTTTAGATAAGAGTTTATGTCGAAATAAAGGGATAAATAATTTCTTACATTTGAATAATTCGGAAAGAATGGATTAAAAAGAAATTGGTGTAGTTTTAAACGTTCATAGATATATATATTCCATAGAAATACAAAAATGGGTTAAACACAATAACTTTGCGAAGTTTACAAATTTGATTCATCGCAAAAATTATTTTTAATCTTCTTAATTTCTTTAAAATTATGCTCATTGAATACAGTACTGCTAAAACAAATTATGAACTTGATCAAATTTTATCATTGCAAAAGCAAAATCTGAGGCATAAAAATGATATAGATGAGGAGCGGGAACAGGGTTTTGTGGCCATTCAGCATGATATTGAATTATTGTCTATAATGAATCAAGTCACTCCACATGTAATAGCCAAAGAAGGCGATGATCTGATCGGGTATGCATTGGCCACCTCAAAAAAATTCAGAAATAGTATACCTGTCCTTATTCCGATGTTTGAACTTCTGGATAGTCTCACTATTGATGATGAAAAGTTAGGTACAGAAAACTATATCGTTATGGGGCAGATATGTATAGACAAGAAATACAGAGGGAAAGGGATTTTTCAGGGTTTGTATAAGCATTATTTTGATCTATATAAACCAAAATATAAATATATCATTACTGAAGTGGCAGAACGAAACTTAAGATCACTTCATGCCCACTTTAAAGTTGGGTTTGAGGAAATACATAGATATGTCGAGGCTGATTATGAAACCTGGGTAGTTTTAAGATACTGACTTAGATCATGCAAATAAATTGAAAGTATAATGATTTTGTTTGCTTATTTGAAAACTTATTTATTTACTTTTGCACCCAAACAGTAAATATAGTTAAATGCGCACAAGTTTTAATTTTTCAGAAAGCCCTGAACCTCATATTAAGAGAACAAAAGAAATCATTAAAAAACACCCTGAGATAAAAAATCTAATGGGTAGAAATCCAAATACATTTCTTTATATTTTGGGAATAGTCATTTTACAGCTAAGTATTGCTGTGGTATTAAGAGATCAGAGTTGGTGGATCATATTACTGGCTGCTTATGCCATTGGAGCATTTGCAAATCATGCTTTATTTGTTTTGATTCATGAATGTACACACAATATGGTATTTCAAAGCAGGGTAGCCAATATGTGGGCAGGAATACTTTGTGATCTTCCCAATGTCTTGCCAAGTTCGGTGCAGTTCAGAAAATATCATTTGAAGCACCACGCATTTCAGGGACATTATGACATAGACGGAGATATACCAAGTGTTTGGGAAGCTAAACTGATAGGAAATTCTTTTTTTGGTAAAGCCATCTGGTTATTGTTATTCCCTATATTTCAACTTACAAGGCCGCCAAGATTACGTGAAATTCAGTTTTCAAGTCTTTGGGTATGGATAGATCTTATTGTTGTGTTGGCTTTTGATATTGTATTGATTTACTTTTTTGGACTCATGCCCGTTTTATATCTCACGAGTTCATTTTTCTTTTCAGTTGGTCTTCATCCGCTGGGCGGAAGATGGATTCAGGAGCATTATTTGGTAGATGGAGATCAGGAGACTTACAGTTATTATGGTTGGTTAAATAAATTGGCATTTAATGTTGGATATCACAATGAGCACCACGACTTTTCCTATGTACCCTGGAATAAATTGCCTGAGATTAAACGTATAGCACCGGAATTTTATGATAATTTGACCTACCACACATCATGGGGAAAATTGGTATGGAAATTTTTGACGGATAAGGAATTGTCGCTTTTTTCCAGAACCACCAGAGAGAATAAAGGGAATGTAGCCACCACCAGAGATGCTGAAAGCGATTATCACGAGCAAATTCGGGTAAAAGAAGCTGTTTAACACTGATAATAAGGTTGGCTTTTCTAGATTTCTTTTATTTTAGGGAGTTTTTTATATATTTGTTGGACAATTGTTTTTTAAACCGGTTGGATTGTACCTATTTTTCGTCATTTAAATTTCAAATTTAAAATTCAGTATGAGATATGTATTTGTGATAACTGTATTATTTTTGTCTGTTTATCTAAACGCACAGGTTAAAACTGAAAATCCGGATTTGAAAAATCATGCTATGTATCTCGCCCAAAAGTATATTATTACGGATGGCCATGTTGATCTTCCTTACCGTTTGAAAATAACCAATTTCAGACTTGAAAAAGAATATCTGGGAATTCCATATCAAACCAATACAGGTGATTTTGACTTTGTTCGTGCAAAAAAAGGTGGATTGGATGCTCCCTTTATGTCGATTTATATCCCATCTAAGCTTCAAATTGAAGGAGGAGCAAGAGAATTGGCAGACAGTCTGATCAATATGGTAGAGTATATTGCAAAAAATCAACCGCAATATTTTGTTATAGCCCGAACTCCCAAGGATGTCATTAAAGCCAAAAAAGCAGGAAAAATTGCCTTACCTATGGGTATGGAAAATGGAGCTCCTGTTGAAAATGACCTTTCTCTCATCCCTTATTTCAAAAATAGAGGAATTTCATACATTACTTTGACACATGCCAAAGACAATAAGATTTGCGATTCATCTTATGATACAACACGTACCTGGAAAGGACTGAGTCCTTACGGATATCGTGCAATAGATGAAATGCAAAAAAGCGGTATCATGATTGACATTTCACATGTTTCTGACAGTGCTTTTTATCAGACCATTAGACATGTAAAAGTTCCCGTTATTGCTTCACATTCGTCTTGTCGTAAGTTTACCCCTGGTTTTGAACGCAACATGAGTGACGATATGATCCGTAGGATGAAAATCAACGATGGCGTTATCATGGTAAACTTTGGATCGTCTTTTCTGGACGGAAGCATAGATGCTTATAATGACAGCATAAGGACTGTATATCAGAGTATAATCACTGAAAAAGGTATTAAAGAAGATTCTGATGAAGGTAAAAACTTTAAAGAGAGCTTTCAGCAACAATTTCCGAAGCTATATTCAGATGTTGATAAAGTCGCAGATCATATTGATCATATTGTGGCATTGGCTGGTGTGGATCAGGTTGGTTTTGGATCGGATTATGATGGGGTAGGAGATTCTCTCCCTAAAGGACTGAAGGATGTCAGTGATTATCCCAATTTGATTTACGTTTTGCTCAAACGAGGCTACTCAGATAAAGATATTGAGAAAATGTGTAGCGGAAATTTATTCCGGGTATGGAATAAAGTGCTTAAAAAGGCAAAATAAGACGGTATCTATTTTATCTATGAAAAAACATTATTGTCAAATTTTCATTTATCAAGTATAACACTTTAAGATGGAAAATAAATCAATTCTGGATAAGCAGATTTCCCCCTTTGTCCAGGTATTAGCGGTTTTGGGACTTTCTGTTGTGCTTATGGGCATTTCCAGTCTTTTGCCGTCAGCCCCTTATTCCTCTACACAGCATATTATGCCATGGGTTGTGCTCTGTGGGATGATATTGTTTTTTGCTTTGGTCAATAGTGTATTGAGTTTTGCTGCTCGGGATGGGAATAAATACTGGGGGCAGTCTATTCTTAGTTTTGCAGGATTGCTGGTGATGGGTGGATGTATTGCCTGGGCTATTAGCGGTGTCTCCATAAATGATGCTGGCAGCGTTCGATGGTTATATTTTGTTTTGACTTTCGGCTATCTTGTCTTTCTTTCTATTGTCAATCTTATAAAATTCTTTGTAAAACTGGCACAGCGTCAGGACAAAAAGTTGCGAGGCGAAGAATAATATTAATAAAACATAGGAGATATGATTAAATATTTTAACGCTTTGTGGATATTTTTTTATTCATTTTAAGATAGCTTGTCAGAAAAAAACCACCAGTCTTACACAAAGTA
This sequence comes from Chitinophagales bacterium, assembly GCA_038246735.1. Lineage (GTDB taxonomy): Bacteria > Bacteroidota > Bacteroidia > Chitinophagales > Saprospiraceae > OLB9. Next base: position 28,437 of record JBBRVQ010000041.1, on the reverse strand, counting down.
CAACTGTAGTAAATAGTAAGAAGACATCAAAGTCGAAGGACTATTTTGTAAATATGAATGGAAGTACTATAAAAAAATATACTGATCACCATCGGAATGGAAATAAATACTTGATGACAAAGAGTATTACGTCTTGAGAGAAAAAGGAACAGAACGTTTTTTTACCGGTGATCTGCTTCAAAACAAGACTTATGACTTGTTTATATGCCTGGGTTGTGGTATGCTATTGTTTGCTAGCTAACATAAATTTGGCAGTGGCACAGGATGACCAAGTTTTTTAACCCAAATTCCGCATTAGACTTTATTCGAATGAATATATGACAAAATAGTTGGTATTGCTCGGAGATTTTATAACGCAGGTGTATCCTAAGCTATATCGAGGACATAAAATAGAGAATGACCAAACGGTGCGAAGCAAAATCTTGATACGAAACCACGATTTAGTGAGTGAGCCATGCAAAGCTGTGCATGGCATCCTTTGTCTTCAAATTTTCATGTAGTTCATTTCCAATGCGGATTTTGGGTTTAATGTTGTGGATAAAAAAAGCATTCATGAAAAAACAGATCACTTTCTTGCTTACCTGAGGACAGAAATCACTTAGGGCAAGTGTGACAGTCATTTGGGTCATGTATTTGATGATGGTACTAAGCCTACAGGATTGAGATATTGTATCGATTCACGGTCTCTTTATTTTGTAAAGAACGACAATACAAAGTAGTAGGCCCTTATGTATTTTGTTGACTATAAAAATACGATAGTTACAAACCTTTTTGCAACATTGAAAAAAAGAAAAGCTAATTTTGATAAGGTAAGTAAATGTGTATTACGAATCACAGAGCGCTTTAGTAATCGATACCACAACTTCCTATTGGTGCTCCAGGTGGCATCGCTGATATAACCGGTAGCTTTATTTCTTTGATTTGTTCCGGTGTCATGCTCAACAATTTTATGATGTATTGTTCATGGATACCTTCATTAGTAACACTAAGCCTTATTATCATATAATTGTTGATTGCAGCTGAGATGGTAGCTTTCAGCAGGTGACTGCTGTTTTCAGCGATACTTAGCGCCAGAAGTCTGGATAAATATTGTAGTTCTGCCATCTGACGGATGAAGTCTGAAGTTGGATTGTCTGACAACGATAGAAATAATTTATTAAGATAAGGTGTCAGTTTTTTTTGGTTGGCTAATCTATTTAGACGTTCTGGTTGCGTTAATAAATCTATGATCTGACCTACCGCACTTTCATATACCTTATGACTATCGAATCCAGGTGATGAAGAAGTGGGAAAACTTTCACGATTTCTTGCATAACCATAAGCGGGTGGATACATCCATTGAGTTATTTGTTCAGGGATCAAAAGATTTTTTTCATTCAAAAGTCCAAGCAAACTGTTCAAAGCCAGGTCCTGTTTATCATCTGCTACAGGTTTAAGTGGGTCGATCTTACCAAAACCTTTTACAGCATAGCTATATTCTATTCCCCCGATAAGTTTCCCCACTGCTTCCACCTGATACCTGTACATGAAATATAGTGGAACAAAAATTTTTTCCAATTCGGAAACAGGTGTGCCTGAAGGAATCGTATTCAGCCCAAACTTAGAAATAGCTACTTCACGCAATCTCATCAATCGTTCCAGTTCTATGATTGGATCTGATCCATTGTCCCATAAATGATTAACGGGAGAAGCACTACCCAGACTTCTGGCATCTTCATCTGTAAGAAACCTAAGCCCCATTTTATGATTATCAATGATAAATTTATTCAAACCTTCATTTTCTTCATTTTCATTTTTATATTCTGTGTAACCATACATGATGGCTCTTTTATCCCAGATTCCTATTTTATCGTCATATGCTTTAGTGAAATTCATACTACCATCCTGATTCATGGTAACATAAGGGTGCGGATAGTCCATTACGGATGACATTTCATTGGTGCTTGCAGCAAAATTATGAGCCAACCCAATGGTATGCCCGATTTCGTGGGCTGACAACTGTTTTAGTCTGTCCAATGCCATTTTAGTCATTTCAAGATGATTGTCGTCTTTATCTTTGTAAGGTGAAAGCAATCCTTGGGCAATCAAAAAATCCTGCCTAACTCGTAAAGACCCTAAAGAAACATGGCCTTTTAAAATTTCACCATTCCTGGGATCTGTGATGCTTGATCCGTAAGACCACCCTCTGGTACTACGATGGACCCATTGTATCATGTTATATCGAACATCCAGTGGATGAGCTCCGGAAGGTAACTCTCTGACATCAAAGGCATTTTTAAATCCAGCAGCTTCAAATGCCTGATTCCACCATTTACCGCCTTCCATAAGTGCTGTTTTTATGGGTTCAGGACATCCCGGGTCTATATAATATATGATAGGGTCTTTTGCTTCACTGATTTTTTGTTCCGGATTTTTTTTCTCTAATCGGTGTCGGACAATATATTTTTTTTCTATTGGGGAATGAATTGGCGTAGCATAATCAAAATAGCTGGTGTAAAAATATCCGCTTTCAGGATGAAATTTCCTAGGTGAATAACCTTTGTCAGGCAATTCTATAAATGAAACATGCTGCCTGAAAGTTACAACTTCAGGAGTAGGAGTGACACTTTTGATATAGTTGCCGGTAGCTTCACCGGTTAAAGTCATGATCGTTTCAAATTCAACATTTTTAGGAAATGCATGAATATTATCAAAATACAATGCGCATCGGCTCTTTTCTAACTTATAAGTACCTTGCTTAGCCTCTTTAAGACTATTGGCCACTAGATTTAAATCTTCATATAGCAACGAAGATATGTCAATGATATAATTATTGTTTTCCTTCTTCTCGATTTTAAATCCAAATATAACTGATTTTGCAAAAGCTTCGTTTACTGCTTTTACTTCATGTATATTGTTGGAAATGGCCCTGAATCCAAGATTAGGTTGTACAAGTAATATTTTGTCCCCGTGTTTTTCAAACCTGACTACCCTTATATCATTAAGTTTGCCTCGATCCATACCCAGATCGTTTGATCCAAGCCCAGTACCAAAAGCATTCACCATAAGAAAATCTTGATTGATCTTATCCACCGTGAAGAGCAGCTTTCCTGTGGCTTCATCAAATTCAAAGTTATAGAAACCCTGATAGGATTGACCCAGTACTAAATTTGTAAAAAAGAATAAGCTGAATATTATTACGCTGAATTTGGTTTTCATGTGGTTTGGTTTAAAAAATGGATATAAATAAAAAAGCACTTGCCAGCAACTAATTTAGCATAATAAGTCGCATAATCAAGTGCTTTTAATCGAAAAGTAATATTCCGAAATTACAATAGATAATTGAAAACCAGATATATTGATAATATCACCAATATTGTTACCACAATTGCTACTTTGAAAAACTTTCTTTCTTCCTTTACATCCTGAGCTGTAATGGTGTTCTTTTTGGGAGATGCTTTAACTCTATATTTTGACATGTTCAGTTTATTTAACGGACACTAAGGTAATACAATGTAATGGAATATGAAAAATTTATGAGGTGAATTTTATTGTTCATATTGTAATTTGCTGATTATCATATTTATAATTAAAAACTTTATTCTTCATACCCGAAATGTTTCAGCATACGTTCATCATTACGCCAGTTTTCTTTTATTTTTACGTTCAGATCGAGATAGGTATGTTTGCCAAAAAAATTCTCTATTTCTAATCTTGCGGCGATGCCCAGTTTTTTTATTGCTTCTCCGCCTTTACCAATGATAATTGGTTTTTGAGATTTTCTATCCACGTAGATATCAGCGTATATCATCAGCAATGGGGCGTCATTTTTAACTTCTTCCTTAAATCTTGATACTGTTACTTCACAGGAATAAGGAACTTCTTGTTTGTATAGGGTCAATATTTTTTCCCGGATTATTTCCGAAACAAAAAAACGTTCTGTTTTGTCAGAAAGTTCGTCCTTAGGGTAGTAAGGAGGACCTTCAGGAAGATCAGCCAATATTTTATTTAATAAGGTTTCAACATTGGTTTTTTTATCTGCGGATATAAAAAATATTTCATCAAAAGTGACCAAACCTTCCCATGACTTTGCTGCTTCAGCTGCCTTATCTTCTTTGTCTAAATCAATTTTGTTGATGATAAGAAATTTAGGTACTTCTGCATGTTTTAGCGCATTGATGACGGGTTCTTCTCCGGTATATTTTTCAAAAATATCAGTCATAAATAAGATGATATCCGCATCTTCAAAAGATGAAAATGCAAATTTATTCATAGAATTCTGCATTCCATAGTTTGGTTTGTCAATGATACCCGGTGTATCAGAAAACACAACCTGATAGTCATCTTCGCTGAGCAAACCAAATATTCTGTGTCTGGTCGTTTGTGGTTTGCTGGTGATGATGGACATTTTTTCTCCGACCAATGCATTCATCAGTGTTGATTTGCCTACATTTGGATTGCCTATAATATTAACAAATCCTGATTTATGTGGAGTCATAGCAATTGCTTTTGCTGGTTATTCATTATATTTTCTAATTCCTGGACAATATAAGCAGGTTTTTGTGTTCGCCAGTTAAAATCATTGAATTCAGGTCCAAAATTTAGGTATTGATACAATCTGTATTTATTCATTTCTGTTTCGACGTGGTCAAATGTATTGATCAGGCATATCCATCCAAGTTCATCTTTTATGTCATCATACCATTCTTCATAATATGAATCATCATCTCCATGAAAATTTAGGACATTATCACAAAAAATTACAAATTTACTTATGCCATTTTTAATGAGAATATCTGCGAGATCCCGTTTTACAAACATACTGTCGTTGGTAATACAATCATTCCATTCGCCAATGAGCTCGATCAACGCAAAATGTCTTTTATAGTCCACAAATAAAATCTTTCCATATAGGGTCTCAGATCCTAAATAATCCCATTGGGGATGGATAAAGTAATTGTATATCTGATTGGTGAATTTGAATTCATCATAACTTCTTCTGAAAAAAGGGGATTTACTATCATTTTCGGCTGCATATTCATCCCGCCATCCCCACCAGGGTTCTATATCATACATTTGAATAAAGATTGAGTTAAAAAAATTACTTTTCTATACTAAAAATGTTTTTACCTGTGATTTGTTCAGTGGTCCATTTCCTTGATTCTCTAAAGTCAAAAGTCCTGTGTTTACATTCCAGATTACATTGATGACACATTTTACTAGTGCAAGGCTCGCTTTGAATAGAAATATCTACTTCATCTTCCGTCAGATTTTTTCTTATAATATCCTTGAGTATGATGATTTCTTTTTTGGCTTCATTCATATCAAAATACCAGGGGAGTGTAAGATGAAGGTCTACATGAGAAACATGCCCAAATTTAAGGTAAGTTAATTTATGTATATTAATCCAGGTCAATCTCCTTTTTTGAGTAATCGTTTCAACAAGTGTGTTGAGCACATCAACATCCGCTTCATCCATGAGTCCATTTATGGTTGATTTTAGTACGGTATAGCCGGTATATAGAATAAAAATACCAAATATTATGGCCATAACACTATCTACCCATTGGTATCCTGTCAAATAAAAGACAAATAATCCTCCGATAAGTGCCACCGTTGTATAAGTGTCAGAAATTAAATGTTTTCCCCCCGATATCAGAGCTACCGATTTATTCAAAATACCTTGCCTGACGCTATATCTTCCCATCATATAGTTGACAATTGCGGTAATTAACATAAGGATGATTCCCCAGTCAAGTTTAAGAATTTCCGGCGGTTTGCCCAATCTTGATGTTGCTTCAGAAATAATCATGATACCTGCCACGCCTATCAGAATTCCTTCTACAGATGCTGTAATTAGCTCTACCTTTCCATGTCCGTAAGGATGATCATCATCTCTGGGTTTTATGGCAAATTGAAGACTTTTAAGTGTAATATAACCTGTAATAATGTTAACAGTACTTTCAAGTGCATCTGAAAGTATTCCAACAGAATTGGTAATGTAAAAAGCAACTACCTTAATAGCAAAAAGTACTATTCCGCCAACAAAGATGGCTTTTTGGATACTGATTTTATTTTTGCCGATGCTATTTAGCATAATGAATTGAAATAACTTTTTGGTCTCATGATTTGTTTCTGGTACAAAAGTAGGATTAAATATGATTTGGAATGTAAAACCCGATGTGGAAGTCATCAATAATTTTAATAAAGGCACGTTAGTGGAAACCTTGGGTATAGAGATCACTGAATTTGGGGACGATTACGTGAAAGCAAAAATGCCGGTTGATCACAGGACAAAACAACCTATGGGTCTTTTGCACGGTGGGGCTTCAGTAGCGTTATCCGAATCCATGGGAAGTATGGCGAGTTGGTTAATTATTGATGACCATAATAAAAGTATCGTAGGAATCGAAGTTAATGCCAATCATCTTAAAGCAGCTAGAGATGGGGTAGTGTACAGCATAACCCGACCGGTAAGATTAGGTAAAACGTTGCATGTTTGGAACACTGAAATCTTTGATGAAAAAAATCATCTGATTTGTATTTCCCGTTTGACAGTAATGATTATTGGTTAATGTTCAATGTTCAGCATGTTATTATTAAAGTGAAAAAAGGTTCATTTTTTGTTAATTTTAAACATTCTATGCATTTTTCACATCTTTTTTTACCTTTGCGAAACCTTATGATAAATAACCTGTCCAAATACTTTCTGGAATCTTCATCGTTAGATAGTCTAAGTGTTACAGACATCGAAGGTGAGATAGAAATAGCCCCTTTTGCTTCATCTTATAGAATGTTGCTTGCTAAAAAGATGTCTGATTTCGAAAGCCAACAACTTATGCTTATAAATAATGATCGGGTGTGGATGCATTATGTTAAACATGCTGAAAATAGATTTCCTTCAATTTATGATAATTCATTTTCAATTATTTCAAACAATAATCCTATCAATTCCGATCGTCATCTACCTGAAGAATTCGAAAATGTAGAGTTGATTGAAAATTTAAGTCAAAATTCTGATCAGGATATGCCAGTTGTAGAGAAGGACGAAAATCTTATTAAGGAAATAGAAACCATATCACCTGTTTCTGAGATTGAAGGTAAAGTAGGAGCGGAATTGTCTACATTAAATGTTTCAGCAAAAAATAAAAAGAAGAAAGTTAAAAAATTTAAACTGAATGAATATCGCGGTATTTCTGAATTTTCTAAATGGTTACTTTCTTTCAAAAAAGATGATATAGAGAAACAAATAAAAAAGGAAGAAAAGGCAGCCCGAAAAAAAGCATTTGATGAAAATGCAAAAAAATCCGTGACTAAATCTTCGGCTATTATCTCCGAGCCATTGGCTGAAATACTTGCTTCGCAAGGGCATCTTGATGATGCAAAAAAAATGTATGAGCAATTGATGGTTAAATATCCAGAAAAAAGTAGTTACTTTGCAGCCAAAATAGAAACACTAATTAAAAAATAGTTTTAATATGACCACAGCATTAACAGTATTGATAGCAATTAATTGCGTTCTTTTAATGGCAATAGTACTTATTCAAAATCCAAAAGGGGGAGGAATAGATTCTTCTTTGGGTGGTGCAGCTGCAAATCAAATGTTTGGAGCAGCCAAGTCTACAGATTTTGTTGAAAAAATAACTTGGGGTTTAGCCGCTGCTTTGTTTATTTTATGCATTATCACAGCTATGCTGGTTTCAGGTAGCGGTTCAGGCGATTTAATAGTACCTGTTCAATAGTAAACTCAAAACTCAATCTTAAATTTCAGGCTTATCTAATTATTTTAGATAAGCCTTTTTAGTGTTGGAACTTTCCTGAAGTAAGGAAACTTATACCGTTGATACTTCTATAGTATTATTTATGTAGTATTATTTTTAGCATGGACAAGTGTAAAATGAATTTTTAAATTTTAATCATCTTTATACGGGATATAAGTGGAAAATGTTCTGCCTCCATATAGTATAATCCTCTGGGTAGTTCAGCAATGTCAATTTCCATTAATTCACTTTCTTTTTTTATATTTAACGTAAACATTAACAGTCCTTTATAGTCGAAAACCTTAAGTGATTGTATAGGGTACTCAGATAGAATGTTAATGTAATTACTGCTTGGGTTTGGGTATAGTTTTATTTTTTGTGTATTCACTTCGGTAGTGTTGCTGATATTTTGTACTATAAAAGATTGAACAACAGTACAATTCAACTGATCAGTTACGGTAACCTGATATTCTCCCGGCGTAAGATTTGATAAACATGTTGAGTTTTTATTTTCTATATTCCATAATATCTGGTAGGGTGCTTGTCCTCCCGATAGCGTTACACATATTTCACCTGATGATGTTTGATCTACATCATTTTTAATCACTGCACTAATTTTAATATCTGAAGTTGAAGATATGTTAATGGGTGAAATATTCAGCAAACAATCATCTGAATCACTAATTATCCCAGAGTAAACTCCGTTTGGTAAACCGGAAATTTCAAGATCTTTGTATAATCCATCGTTCCAAGATACATCAATCGGCACATTTCCTCCTGAAATAAAAATTCTAATTTGACCGCTACTATCACCATTACATGTATTATTAGATACATGTTTTGTGTTGTAGCTGAAAACAGGTCTTTCGACAAAACTAATGAAGTTTGAAACACCGGTACAACCATCTTTATCTGTTACCGTCAATTGGTATATTCCTGCCGGTAATAAAGAAATGGTATCTATTGATTTATTTGAGAAATATTGTAATCCTTGACTCCAATTATAATCATATGGCTGGACACCATTTTCAATTTCTGCTTCTATTTGGCCGTTTTTATCGAGATAACATTTATTTTCTTTAAGGACATCTAATGCTATTTCCACATTAATATTGATATATGGAATGAAAATATTAGGAATACCTGCTTTGCAACCCAATTTATCATATGCAGTGACACTGTAATTTCCTGAAACCATATTTGCAAATTGAGGAAATGACTCAGCAGTATGATTCCACGCATAATTGTATCCACCATTTCCACCTGATGTTGTCAATAAAATATAACCATTTTTACCAAGAATACAAGAAGTTGGGCTGAGACTATCTATAGATATTTCAAATAATGGTGGCTGTTTTATGATAACAGATGGTAGTATACTACGACAACCGTTTGCATCAGTTATAGTTAGCGTATATGCACCCGCTTTCAAATTAAATATATCGTCTGTAAAGTCAAAGTTATTCCATAAGTATGTATATGGCACTCTACCACCGATAACATTCGTTTTTATCGAGCCATTATTTTCTCCAAAGCAACGGACACTTTCCGTACTCAATACTTTTCCGACTAAAGGAGACGGAGTGAAAATAGATACTTCCAATACATCCTGACATCCTGAACTATCAGTAATAGTACAAGTATAATTTCCCGATGATAAGTTGGTTATTAATTTCGTGGTTCCACCAGTATTCCACTGATATGAATACGGGGGTATTCCGTCAAAGACTATAATTTCTATCAGGCCACTTTCGCTGCCTGAACAAAGGGGATGACGTATATCTTTGACATCACTTACCAGTGTCCGCCTGGCATTAAGTTGAATGTTTTCTAGCACAGCAGAGCAATTTCTATTATCTGTTACTGTTATTGTGTAAATTCCATCAGGAATGTCAATCAAGTTTTTTTGCGTATTTCCATTTGACCAATTGTACGAATAAGGAGGGTTTTCAGTGCTATGTTCAATGTTTATAAAACCATCAGATTTACCTTTGCATGAAGGTTGAATAATGGACGACGATACAATATTTAGAAAAGTGGATGAAAAAATCTCAAAAAAATCTGTTTTTACCTGACAACCCCCAGCGTCTGAAATTGTGGCAAAATAAACACCTTGTCCCAGATTCGAAATTTTTATTCCCTGATCTTCATTATTCCAAATGATATTGTAAGGTGGCGTCCCTCCGGAAACTTCCAGGCTTATTGATCCATCTTTAGAACCATTACATGAAGCATCTTTTTTGTTTACCGTATAAATAATCGGATTAAAAGCCGGCAGATCATCCTGATTTCCGTTGCAGTTTTCGTCTATTGAATTACATTGAATCTCAAGAGATGCTGGGTTGATGTTTGGATTGCTGTCATTACAATCTCCATCCAGAATACTAAAGCCTTCGGGTGGCACCGAATTGCAAATTAATATTTTTCCTGACTCTATCCCGTATCCGTCTCGATCAGCATCCGGATAAAATGTATTGAGTTCAGTAACTGGAGTAGATCTGTAAAATTCGATCTGATCTAATGCAATATCAGCCAATGGCCCATTACTTGTTTGAGAAATAAATCTGAAAGTTGCTATTTTGTTATTATATGCTGAAAGAGACAAGGTAACTCTTTTCCATTCATCTCCTTGATTTCCTGTGACATTATAGAGGTGATCCCAGGTTTGTTCATTATCCGTACTGATTTCTAGAGACAAGTAAGTGATATCTTCTCCATACATATGATAATAAAACGACATATCACATTGAGAAGAGTTACTGAGTACATGTATACATTTTGATTGCAGTACTATCTTACTTTCAGATGGGCAAATCAGTGGATTGTTTTCAATGTATATATAATTACCTGTAAAATTTATATCACTGGAAGGACCTGTATTCTCCGTGTCTGTTTTACCTTGCCATACCAGCCAGTCCTGACCATCATCATTGGTTGGATTAAACCAAAATTGCGAATTCATAGTACAGGTTGAACCACAACCTTCCTGACAGGGAGGTAAATCGTCAAAATTTTCTGATATCGAAACAGGTTCGCAAGTAGTTGCACCGACGATCACACAACTTTCTGGCGACTGGGAGAAGTCTGAACATATGCCAGTAATGAATACAGAATATTCTGTATTTGGAAATAAATTTTGAAAGGTATATGATTGGTCTGAGCACTCAGCAAAAACGATTCTTTGATCGGATCCATCACTTTGAATAGTAATTTTCACTGTATTACAAGATATCACAGAAGACCATCCGACGGTAATTGTATTTACATCACTCTTTAATATGGTCAGATCTTCGGGTAACAAACATTTTTCTTGATTAAATCTTAAATTAAAATATTTAAGCACGCCGACATCCTTGATCGCACGATCAAAGAAAATAAGTTTCCAAAACCCTTTTGAAAGAGTGTCAAGTTTCCACGTTTCCATGTCTCCATCCGGTTTAAACGCTCCGATAAAAGGAGGACTACTGTTTTTTAGACTTAAGCATGCACCTGGAGCGAATGTGGTAACTCCAGTGCATGTAGTATCATATATATCTCCAAAATCATCTTTCACTGTGCCGTTGTGGTTAGAAAGTGTTACTTGTTGTCCCTGAGGGCTTTCAAGTACAATTTTTAGATCAGCTGGCCAGTCATGCGAAATTATTAAATCTATACCATCAATAAAAACATCTTTACCTAAGATCCCATTTTCTTCTACATCCAGCAAGAATGTTTCTGTTCCATTATCTTTAAGTGGAATATTGATTTGACATGAAGTCGGGATGGATAATACAGTGACAAATGGAATGGCAACATTCCAGGGACTATATGAAGTCGGAGAACATGCTGACCGTATGTAAACTTCATAAGCTGTAGAAGGTGTGAGGTCATGAAAAGTAAATTCTTTTGAAGGAATTAAGGCTGTGGTAGGTAAACTGGTTCTGACTTCGCCTTTTTTTATTAATTCAATTTCCCATCCAATGGGATCTGTATTTGTGTCAGACCATGATATTTTAATGGAGTTTACGGTTCTTTCTGAAAACTTAATGGAAAAAGGTATCTTACATGATTGTCCATCCATATTGCTATAGATAAGTATCAAAATAAGGCTTATAATTATGTAACGCAATCTGATTTTATTTTATCATACTTTTTATCAAATTCAAAAATAAATCATTTTTTTCAAAATTATGGATTTTATAAAATATTTAATTTAAAAGCGCTAAATTTGAAGTGATGTATTAGAATTTTTGCGATATTTTATGTATTTTTGCACATTCGTTTTAAAAAATAAATTATATATACATAAATGGCTAATGATCAAAGGATTATCCCTATAAACATTGAGGATGAAATGAAATCATCTTATATCGATTACTCTATGTCGGTAATCGTTGCCAGGGCACTGCCTGATGTAAGGGATGGATTGAAACCTGTGCATAGAAGAGTATTATACGGTATGTCAGACTTAGGGCTTTCATATGGCAGGTCGCACAAGAAGTCAGCAAGAATAGTTGGTGAAGTTTTGGGTAAGTATCACCCGCATGGTGATAGTTCAGTGTATGACGCTATGGTTCGTATGGCCCAGGATTGGTCACTTAGATATCCTTTGGTGGATGGTCAGGGTAATTTTGGGTCTATGGATGGTGATAGTCCCGCAGCGATGCGATATACCGAAGCACGGCTAGCGAGGATTAGTGATGAAATGTTGGCAGATATTAATAAGAATACGGTAGATTTCAAATTGAATTTTGATGATTCATTGGAAGAACCTACCGTGTTGCCTGCCAGAATTCCTAATCTCCTTATCAACGGGGCTTCGGGTATTGCCGTAGGTATGGCTACAAATATGCTTCCTCATAACCTTTCTGAAGTCATCGCTGGTATAAAAGCCGAAATAGATAACCCAGATATAACTATTGATGAATTAATAGAATTTATTAAAGCACCTGATTTTCCTACCGGGGGTACGATTTATGGATATTCTGGTGTCCGTGAAGCTTTTCATACTGGAAGAGGTAAAGTAATAGTAAGAGGTAGGGCTACTATTGAGTCAGGAGCAGGGGGAAAAGAAACTATTATTATCACTGAAATACCTTATCAGGTAAATAAAGCAAATTTAGTGGCTAAGATTGCTGAATTGGTTAATGAAGACAAAATCGGCGGTATCTCTGACATACGCGACGAATCAGATAGGACTGGTCTTAGAATAGTGGTAGAAGTAAAGAGGGATGCCATGGCCAGTGTCGTTTTGAGTAAAATTTATAAATACACGCCATTACAGACGTCATATGGTGTCAATAATATTTCCTTGGTCAATGGCAGGCCCAAAGTACTTAATCTGAAGGATATGATTTCTGAATTCATAAAATTCAGAATTGAAGTAATCATCAGAAGGACGCAATATGATTTGGAAAAAGCGCTTGAAAGGGCACATATTCTGGAAGGTTTGCTCATAGCACTGGACAATATTGATGAAGTAATAAGAATTATCAGGCAATCAAAAACGGTTGAAGAAGCAAAAGACGGTTTGATGACAGGTTTTGCTTTGAGTGACATTCAGGCGAAAGCAATCCTTGAAATGAGACTCCAAAGGCTTGTAAGTCTTGAAATAGATAAAGTCAGAGAAGAATACAATGAAGTATTAGCTAAAATCGAATATTACAAAAGTATATTGGCCAGTGATCAATTGCAAAGGGATATTATCAAGCAGGAATTAGATGAAATTAATGAAAAATTTGGAGATAAACGTCGTACCGATATATCTTACGCGGATGACGAAATAAGTGTAGAAGATCTTATTCCCAATGAAGAAGTTGTAATCACCATTTCGCATCTGGGTTATATAAAACGTACAAAGACCGATGAATTTAAGCAACAGAGTAGAGGAGGTAAAGGATCTAGAGGCGCTAAAACAAGGGATACTGATTTTGTAGAGCAGATGTTTATTGCTCATAATCATAATTATCTTCTTCTTTTCACAGAACAAGGCAGATGTTTCTGGCTGAGGGCATTTGAAATACCGGAAGCGAGCAAAGTGGCACAGGGTAGGGTACTCCAAAATATATTGGCGATCCCATCTGATGATAAAGTACGTGCATATATCAAAATTGAAAATCTTAATGATGAAGAGTTTATTAACAACAACTATATCATCTTCTGCACTAAACAGGGAATGATAAAGAAAACCATCGTTGAAGCTTTTTCCAGACCAAGAACGAATGGTATTAATGCCATAACCATCAATGAAGGTGACCAATTGCTTGAAGCTAAACTCACTTCAGGACAAAATGAAATAATTATAGCGAATAGAGAAGGTCGGGCAATACGGTTTAATGAATCGAAAGTGAGACCAATGGGAAGAGGAGCAGCTGGTGTAAAGTCTATGACTTTGGGCTCAAATAAAGATGAAGTAATTGGTATGATTTCGGCCGATCCAAGTAAAGCGGAATATTCAGTTTTTGTAGTATCAGAAAAAGGGAATGGTAAAAGATCACCTTTGGAAGATTACAGAATCACCAATAGGGGAGGAAAAGGGGTTAAAACCATCAATATAACAGATAAAACCGGACAGCTGGTAGCTATTAAATGGGTAAGTGAGTTTGATGAGCTAATGATTACCACAGAAGATGGTATAGTAATCAGGACTCCAGTGTCTGATGTAAGATTGATGGGTAGAGCTACCCAAGGTGTAAAAGTGATCAGAATACAAGATAAAGAGTCCATAGCTGATGTTACTGTGATCAGAAGAGAAGAAAGTATTGATGAAGAAGAGTAATGGTTATGATTATTTTAACCAAAACGACCTAATTCTTAACAAAAATTAAACTTTTTTTTGCTTAAATGTGCGTCTTAATGATGAAAATGTATTTTGTGAAAATATATTTTTTATTTTTGTGATTATATTTTTAACATTTAACAATTAACGATGAAACATCTTTTTTTTAGCACACTATTAGTTTTTATTTCCGTATCCCTGATTCAGGCACAGGAATATAAAAAACAATTGAAAAACGCCAATAAGACGTTGGGTAAATATTATTTGGATCCTGTCGCCAACAAAGCAGACCTCGCCTCTGCAATTGCTACCATAGATCAGGTTTTTTCAGCAGACGATGCCAAAGCTGATTCAGAAGCTTGGATTACTAAAGGGCAGATTTATAATGAAATCGCTAAAGCCGAAATGAATAAAAAGATTCTAGATGCAGCATATATGATGGCTACACCAGATGCAGGTTTGATTGCCATGGATGCGTTTGAAAATGCCACATTTAAGGCTGTGAAAAAATCTCAGACCAAGGATGCCCTTGCGGGTATAAGAGAAAATGAAGATTATCTCAATAATATAGCCATTACTTTTTTTCAGGCCCAGGATTACAGTTCTGCTTATAAAAACTTTGCATCAACCCTTAAAGCAAACGATTTACTGAAAAAAAATAGTGTGGAAAGCAGATTGGATGACCCTATCATTAAGAATGATCAGATTTTTTATACGGCAGTTTCAGGTTATTTCGGAGACAATAAAGTCGCTTCTTTTCCTTTATTTGAGCAATTGTATAAAGCAGGTAACGCTCAACCTTTGGTATATGAAGCACTATTTAATATGGCATCAGAAAAAGATATTACCAAAGCTATGGAATATCTTGAAGCGGGTAGAAAAGCAAACCCGGATGACAATGGATTATTGTTTGCTGAGATCAACTATTACCTTAAAGCAGGCCAGCTCGATGTTTTAACAGATAAGCTCAAAGCGGCTATAGCAAAAGAACCAGACAATGTTTCTGTTTACACAACGCTAGGTAACGTATACGATCAGTTAAACCAGAAAGAAAGAGCTTCTGCTACACCAATATATATGATAGGCACAAACGGTGGCTGTTTTAAAGTAAAACCAGATGGTAAAAAAGAAGATGTTGATAAAAAGTTTTGTGAAAGTGATCTTATGAGGATTGACAGTATCATAAAAAAAGCCGATGAGTACTTTAATTCTGCGTATGATTATTTTTCCCAGGCATTGGCCAAGGACCCTAAAAATTTTGACGCTAGATATAGCCAAGGAGCACTTTACTACAATAAAGCTGCCAGCATGACTACAAAATTAAACGAATTGGGCAGCGATTATTCATCTGCAGGAACCAAAAAATACAATGCTATTAAGGCTGAGATGGATGATTATTTTATACAAGCATTGCCTTATTTCCTTAAAGCTGAGGAATTAGACCCAAAAGATTTGAATACGATGATAGCCCTGAAGGAAATTTATGCAAGAGAGGGACAGCTTGATAAATCTGCTGAATACAAGGCAAAAATTGAAGCACTCGGAAGCAAATAAGTTTTGAACTTTGAAATATAATAAGGGTCGGAAAATCTAATTTTTCGGCCCTTTTTTTACTGGAAGATAAATTCGGCTAAAAAAATAACTTATTTTCTTCCTAAGATATCTTACGGATTGTAATTACCAGATATTAACCTCAGGCTCAATTTTGATTCCAAAAATATTATTTATCGTTTGGCATATTTCCAAGGCAAGATGGTAAATTTCTTTACCATTCCCATCGCCAAAATTGACTAAAACCAAAGCCTGAAGGTGATGAACTCCTATATGGTTTCTTTTCAAACCTTTAAATCCTGCTTTTTCGATGAGCCATCCTGCCGGTATTTTAACATCTGTTGCAGAAACTGGATAAGAAGGGATATCTTTATATTTATTTTGTAAAGCGTTAAACATCTCGACAGAGACAACAGGATTTTTAAAAAAACTACCTGCATTACCGATCAAAGCTGGATCCGGTAATTTTGATTTTCTGATTTCTATCACCGCTTCTGATACCTGATGTATGGAAGGCGTTACAATTCCTTTTACAGCTAAAACATCTTTTATTGCTCCATAGTCAGTTCTGACAGTATAATTTTGCTTTTTTAATATATAAACAACGTTGGTTATAAAATATTGATCTTTTAAAATGTTTTTAAAAATACTATCTCTGTATCCAAATTTGCATTCATCCTTAAAAAAAACTTTTCTTATACCCGATTCAAGATGTATAGCTTTAAGACAATGGAAAATACTTTCCTGCTCTACCCCATAAGCGCCTATATTTTGCATAGGAGCTGCACCTACACTGCCAGGTATGAGAGACAGATTTTCTACACCAGCAAGATTTTGGGATAAGGCCCATAGTACAAATTGATGCCATTTTTCTCCTGCACCTACTTGAACCATGACCTGATTTTCATCTTCGTCGATGATTTCAATACCTTTGATTTCATTTTTTAATATAAAAGCATCCACATCACCAGTTAGTAAAATGTTGGATCCTCCGCCAAGAATTCTTATGGGCGTAAGGCGCTCTGTCAAAACTTCAAAAACATTTATTTCATTGTAAACAGGTATAATTCCTTTGGATTTGGCATGTAAACCAAAGGTGTTTAAGTTTTTAAGATTGACATTATCAAGTAGTACCATATTAGAAAAGAATAGATTTAAAGTTCACTTTCCGGATTTGTGATTTTCTTTAGCATTGGATAATTAAAGTCAAATTGTAAACCGATGCTCAAGGCACTGCTTTCAACTGCTTTATTAAAACCATATCTTAAAAAACCGTGTGCTGTAAATCCACTTAACCCAAAACCATATCCTGCCTGTATAATATAAGTTTTAAATAAGCTCCTTTTCAGGCCTTTGGATTGAAGCTCATCAGATAAGCCAAAAAGCTCTGTTTTATTCCATTGCAATCCTCCTCCCACACTAAAGCCCATCTTTCCTTCTTTGTCAAATGTACTTAATCCTTTGAAGTTTAGTTTTCCGATCAATGGAAATGCCACTGTCCCCAAACCTTTATAATCACTCGTGGATAACCCCAAAAATCCAATTATTGCCTGAGTTTCAGCTGAAAACGAAATTTTTTTATTTCCCAACCAAATTTTTGGTCCAATACCCAGGTTGAGTATCGCACTCCCCGCTGAGCGACCAGCTATTTCATTGTCCACTTTGGGATTAACATAACGGTGGTAAACGTCAGAAGATACAGTAAATCCATACCCGAATTGAGCTTGAAGCCCAGATACAAATATTAAGATTACAAATATCCCAATTATTTTTTTTATCATTTTAATTCTGTTTTTTATATTGAAAGTTGAATTAATCTACATTTGAAGTAAGTTCAAATTGCAATTTTGCTAGAGATGCATAAATGCCATTTTCATTGCTAATCAGTTCATTATGTGTTCCTTGTTCAATGATTTTACCACTGTCCAGCACATAGATACAATCCACATCCCTAATAGTGGAAAGCCTGTGGGCAATAATGATAGAAGTCCTGTTTTCCATCAATTTGTCCATGGCTTCCTGAACTAATTTTTCAGATTCCGCATCGAGAGAAGAAGTTGCTTCATCTAGTATCAATATCTTTGGATTTTTAAGTATGGCCCTAGCAATAGCTATACGTTGTCTTTGACCACCTGAAAGCTTGATACCACGTTCACCTACGATGGTGTCCATGCCTTGAGGAAAGGAAGTAATAAACTCTAAACTATTGGACTGCTGCGCAGCCAAATTTATTTCATCTTCTGAGGCATTTGGTTTGCCATATGCAATATTTTCTCTTATAGTTCCACCAAAAAGGATTACTTCCTGTGGGACAATTCCAATATTTTTACGAAATTGAGTCAGGTCGTAGTTATTTATATTTTTGCCATCAACCAAAATACTTCCTGAGACAGGATTATAAAATTTCATCAACAACTGCACTATTGTTGATTTCCCACCACCACTTTGCCCTACCAAGGCTATTTTCTGACCAGCTTTTATATCAATATTTATGCCTTTAAGTATAGTCATGTCTTTTCTGGTTGGGTAGGCAAAAGTTATATTATCATATTTTACATTGCCTTTGATTTTCATGTCTGTAAAGCTGTCTGATTCTTGCACATCCAACTCAGATGGTGTGTCAAGAATCTCTTGAATTCTTTCCGTAGCTCCTATCGCACTGACTATCTGAGTATAAAGTGTACCGAAACTAGCTATCGCCCCGCCAAGTATTCCAGTGTACAGTATAAAAGAAAATAAATCACCTGCTTCCATTTCTCCACGCTGAAGCATCAAAGCTCCTTGCCACAATATAAAAAAAATACCACCAAACAAAATTGTAATAATAAAAGTAAAAAAAATGCCCCGCATTTTGGCAAAACTTAAAGAAATTTTCACTATCTCATCTACCGCTTTTCCATAACGAACAGATTCATACCATTCATTGGCAAAAGATTTAACAATAGTGAAAGACTGAAAAGTTTCTTCAACTATCGTATTGGTTTTGGCCAATTCATCTTGTCGTTGTTTCGACAATTTTCGAATATACTTTCCAAAAATCATCGCACTGACCACGATGGCTGGAAAAGTGAGCAACATTATCATAGATAGCTTAGGCATCCATATGAAAATGATAATGATGCCTGATACTAATATGACCAATTGTCTGATGAACTCTGCCAAAGTAATAGAAAATACGGATTGTAATTGCTCTACATCTGCTGTAATTCTGCTGGTAAGTTCTCCTACTCTCTTTTCTTCAAAAAAAACAACAGGCTGTGTAATTATTTTTTCGTACAAATCCTTTCTCAGGTCTGACATTCCTTTTTCAGATACAATGGCGAAATAGTAGGTTCTGAAATAACTTAGAATACCTTGGAATATTAAAATAATCAGAAATATCCACCCATAATCTTTTACATCAAGATCTAAATTAAACTTTGGTTTTCCGATAGCAGTATTTGCCATCTCCCCCGGTAATCCCATCAATGCCATAAATATCAGACTACCCACTACTAAAAACAACATCGCCAAACCAAAGTACCAAGCATATGGCTTGATATATTTGAATATTCTGATGGAGTTTTTAAGAGAATTTCTATTTAGTTTTAGAGAGGATTTCTCTCTTACATCATTATCTGACATTTAAATTGTGTTATATTACAAAGCAAAATTATATAAAATTATAATATTGTGTGTGAACGTAAAGTTAAACAGTTTTGTTATTCCGATATAAACAGTAACTGGGTGATGATTTAATCACATGATTTACTAAAGTCATTTCTTTTCATTATTTTTGCATGTTTTATGCTACAAAATATAAAAATAGTACTTATCAATGATTAACAGACTCATATATACATTGGTTGCAATATTGCTCATATCTTCCTGCAAAGACAATGATGTAGAATTGAAAAAATCAATTATCGGGACATGGGATGTGTTTTCATCAGAGATGAACAATAAACCAAATGGGTTAATGAAAAACGGTTGGTTTGTATTCACAGGCGACAATTCAATCAAATCAAATATCTTTGAAGTAAACATTTCACAAAGATACAACGTTGAAAAAGGTAGGTTAATTATCGAAGGTAAAGAAAAATTTGACTTAAAAATTTCCAGGTTGGAAAATGATACCATGCATCTTGTGGGTAAAGTAAAGGTGTACAATATGAAATATTTTTTAGTCAGGAGAAGTTAGTTTTTTTATACCTCAACAAAATATGGGTAAGCTTGGATTGCATTTGACTTGAATTATTTTTTTAAAATCTGAATTTATTATGTTTATTAGCATCCATTAGTACTAGTATTGCTGGATTGAGCTGATGGAGTTCATTTTTAGTGTTTTACCGGAAATATAAATTATCTAATTTGCCTAAATTGAGTTTATGTTACTTCATATCAATACATCATTAATCGCAAACATATGATTAAACATATATGTATGATCTTCTTTTTGCTTTTTTCACTTAAAGGTAATAGTATCAATGTAGAAGTAAGCAGTTTCTCTTTTTATGGGCCTAATCCATATACTGAAGTGTATTTCAGAGTGGCGGGTAACAGCGTAAATTGGATTAAGACCGAAGAAGTAAAACGTGCATCAGTAGACGTGTTGTATTATGTTAACCATTCAGATGGATCTATTGCTGCATATGATAAGTTTGAGTTGACCAGTGTTGTTTTTGACACTATAGTAGATTTTATAGCCGTAAAAAGATTTAGACTTAATCCGGGAGCATACACCATAAAAATAGAGGCCAATGAATCATCCTTACCATCAAACAAAGTCGAGATGGAACAAAGTTTATTGGTAGATTCACCCGATAAAAAGTTTTTATTGTCAGATATCATATTGTTAAGTAAAATTAAAAAAGATAGCTCTGATAATTCTATGGTCAAAAATGACGTGTATATGGAGCCATTAGCATATAATTTTTCATCAGGGACTCAACAACGGTTGGACTTTTATGTTGAATCTTACCTGAAGGATACCAATGCTGTAAGTGAATATTTTCTTCAATATCACATTATGGAAGGTTTCTCGTCCAATGTTAACACAAAACCTTTGTTGTCAAAATACAAAAAAATCATTGCTAACCCAACTGAACCATCACTACTTTATTTTCCTGCAAATAGTTTACGATCAGGTGATTATCATGTTTTAGTTAATATAATAGATAAGAAAAAAAAATCGTTAGTCAGCAGAAAGATAAATTTTGTGAAAAGTAATCCAGCTGCTGATATTGCATATATGGATAATTTTAATGAATTACTGGAAAATTCATTTGTCCAACAGATTAAAACGGAAGAGTTGGATTATATTTTAAAGGCACATCTTCCTATCACTGATCAACATCAGGTATCTACACTCAGTGAACTTATAAAAAGTAATAAGACTAAAAGTCAAAGACAGTTCCTGTTTCAATATTGGAAATCAAAAGCAAATTCTAATCCTGAAGGTGCTTATAAAGGATATATGGATGTGGCTAAGGCGGTTGATAAAATGTTTTACAGTAACGTTGGATTTGGTTTTCAGTCTGATAGAGGTTTTATTTTTCTCAAATACGGGAAGCCTACCAATGTGGTATCCATAGACACAGAAACAGACGCAGTGCCTTATGAAATATGGTACTACAACTACATTACACAGTCTAGACAGACCAATGTAAGATTTCTTTTTTACAACCCATCGCTTGCTCATAATGATTTCAAACTTTTACATTCTACCTGCATAGGTGAAAAAGTAAATCCTGCCTGGGAAACTGAGTTGTATAAATCAGTACCTGCGGAAAGACTTGGAAATGCCATCGATGCTACTCAAGTTGGAGAAAATTGGAACCGAAATGCTCGAAGATATTTTAATGATTTTTAAAATTTCCTTTATTTTACTTTTTGTTTTATAAAATTTAATTTGTTTTCATTAACTTGAAATTAAGTTTATGCCAATAAATTATATAAAACTAAATTTTATATTAGCCCAAATATTCTTAGTCATAACAAAATCTTTATTCATAAAAAGGTTTTATCACCAAATAAGGTAATATTTCAATGGTTTGTTGATCATTTATTAAAATTACCAACATTTCAAAACAAAAATATGTTATTAAATGTATAAAGATTTATACTTTTGCACTCCATTTAACAAAATTTAATTTAATGAGGACTAAACTTTCGCAATTTAAGTTTGAGTTACCTGAAAATCTTATTGCTCAATATCCTACGCAGGAACGTGATGAGTCAAGAATGATGGTGGTAAACAGAAAAACAGGGAAGATCGAGCATAAAATTTTCAAGGAAGTATTGAACTACTTTGACGACAGGGATGTATTGATATTTAACAATACAAAAGTCTTTCCTGCCCGAATGTATGGAAAGAAAGAAAAAACTGGTGCTAAGATTGAAGTTTTTTTACTGAGAGAATTAAATGCTGATGCTAAGTTATGGGATGTATTAGTAGATCCTGCCAGAAAAATAAGGGTTGGTAATAAGTTATATTTTGCCGATGATAAGGGTAATGATATACTAGTAGCTGAGGTGGTAGATAATACCACATCCAGAGGTCGGACTATAAGATTTTTTTATGACGGCACAGATGAGCAGTTTAGAGAAGTATTGCGGCAACTTGGTAGTATGCCCCTTCCTAAGTATATCACCCGACCCCCGGAAGATCTTGACTCTGAGCGTTATCAGACGGTATATGCTAAAGAAACCGGAGCAGTAGCAGCGCCAACAGCAGGTTTGCATTTTTCAAGGGAATTAATGAAAAGGCTCGAAATCAAAGGTACTGAACTGGCAGAAGTTACTTTGCATGTGGGATTAGGTACATTTAGAAGTATAGATGTTGAAGATTTGTCTAAGCACAAAATGGATGCTGAATATTACAAAATTTCTGAAAAGGCGGCCAATATTGTCAACGAAGCTAAAGAAGGTACCCACAGGATCTGTGCAGTAGGAACTACTACTATGAGAACTATAGAATCTTCTGTTTCTGCTACGGGTTTACTTAAACCATCAGAAGGATGGACAAATACTTTTATTTATCCTCCTTATGATTTTAGTATTGCCAACAGTATGATTACAAATTTTCACTTGCCAAAGACAAGTCTTATAATAATGATTGCTGCTTTTGGTGGATTTGAGCTTATAATGGAAGCTTATCAGGAAGCAATTAAAGAAAAATACAGATTCTTTAGTTATGGAGATGCAATGTTAATTATTTAAAGATTTTTTCAGAATCGGGAACTATTATCTATTGCATATAAGTTATCTTTAAACTCGATTAAAAATATATTTGTTTTATGTAAAAGTAAATTAAAATATTCGTTTTAAGTAGAGAATTTAAATTTTAAAAATTTATTTACCAACCAATTAAAGCATTTAAATGTACTGGACGTTAGAATTAGCACACAATCTCGAAGATGCTCCATGGCCTGCTACTCGCGATGAATTGATAGATTACGCTATCAGATCAGGCGCACCACTAGAAGTTATTGAAAATCTGCAGGAGCTCGAAGATGAGTTTGAAATTTATGAATCAATGGAGGACATCTGGCCGGATTACCCAAGAAAAGATGATTTTCTTTTTAATGAGGAAGAGTATTGATGAATTGTTTTTAGTGACAAAATAAAGAAAGTCCTGTATTATTCGTAAATCGCAGGACTTTTTTATTTTTTGCATAGGTAAATCTTTCTTCCTTTGGACAATAAAAGTACAAAACCACTTATTATTGCTATTGATGGGTACTCATCATGTGGTAAGTCAACTTTAGCAAAACAAATTGCAAAAGAATTGCATTATGTCTTCGTTGATTCGGGGGCAATGTATCGTGCGGCAACTTTGTATTTTATTGAAAAAGACATCGATTTTGAAGATGAAAAAAATATTTTGTTTGCACTTCAACATATAGAAGTCACTTTTCAAAATATTAACGGGGCTAACACTACGTTTTTAAATAGAAAAAATGTAGAAGCTGAAATCAGATCGCTGAAGGTGTCTCAACTTGTGAGTGAAGTGTCGGCTATATCAGCTGTCCGAAAGAAAATGGTAGCTTTACAAAGGCAAATGTCAGGTAGCCACGGACTTGTAATGGATGGAAGAGATATCGGAACGGTCGTATTTCCAAATGCTGACATAAAATTTTTTATCACAGCAGACCCGATAGTTAGAGCCCAGAGGAGGTTTAATGAATTATTGGCAAAAAATCAAAAAACTGATCTGCATGAGGTGATTTCCAATTTGGAACACAGAGATAAAATAGACACTGAACGTGAAGATAGTCCATTAAAAAAAGCCGATGATGCCATTTTGCTAGATAATACACATTTTGATATAGAACAGCAATTTAAAGTGGCAATGCAATATATCAATGATGTTATTTAAATACACATCTGATATGATGTTGCAACAATCTTGCACAATTTATGGAAAGGACCTAAATTTTCACCGATTAAAATCACTATAACGTTACCATGCCCAGTTTATTTGCCAGTTGGTTTCGTTGCTGAATCAGCACCTGCATCACTTTCAAGTTGATTTGATATTCTTCCATTTCCTTTTCTTCCGTTGTGGCTTCATCAAAATATGATTTTAATTCTTTGATCACACGTCTGCTTTTACGCAATTGTAACCGTAGTAATGCATTATTTGCATCATTTATATAATTTTCTTCAGGCATTTTTTGGGTTTGCAGGAACATTTCTTTTTTATCCCAGGAAGCATACACATATGGCGAAGACAAAACATTTATTGCAAACTCGCGGATTTCTTCACTACTGTGTGCGATAAACCACGCATGATCGGGTGTGTGTCCGTTGCCTATCTGTTCAGCAACTTCATTAATAATATTTTGATATGGAGCAATATCAAAATAAGTTAGAATATCCTGAACACTCTCAAGAATATATTGAGCTACAGTAACGCCGGTAATTTCGTCATATATTTTTTGTCCAAAATTCACAAGAACCGCGCAAACTGCTCTTTCCTGCCATGCATCGTTGAAAACTAAGGATGGTTCGTCTGTAGATAGTTGAGGTTTGGGGTTCAACCATTCTTCTGCAACAGATGCTTGGTCAGATGTAAGCGCAGCGGACGCATCAAGCCGTTTGTTCTTCAGATCGAATTTAATAGTTTTATTTACCTCATTGTTTAGTATGTTCTCACTCAAATCCAGCATGGAGCTGCATTGTCTTATGTACAAGGTTCTTTTGAATGTATCCGGTATTTTAGCTATAGAGCTTACGATATCTCTTATGACGGCAGTTTTTCGGATGGGGTCATTGCCTGTCTCTGTCAGCAGAAGCTTTGTTTTAAAAAATAAAAAATCTTCTTCTTTTTCTTTGAGATAATTGACAAAAGCTTCAGTCCCATGCTGAGTCATGAATGAGTCGGGGTCCTGACCATCGGGAAGTAGTACCAGTTTTACATTCATATCAGACTCTAAAACTAGGTCAAGCCCTCGCAATGCTGCTTTTATTCCTGCCGGGTCGCCATCATAAATTATTTTTATGTTTTGAGTATATCTTTTTATAAGTCTGATTTGCTCTTTGGTCAGTGAAGTGCCGGATGATGCCACAACATTTTGGATTTGGCCCTGGTGTAGTGATATCACATCTGTATAACCTTCTACAAGTATACATTCATCTTCTTTTCTAATGGCTTCCTTAGCAAAATATAAGCCATATAAAACCGCCCTTTTATTATATATCTCAGACTCAGGTGAATTTATGTACTTAGGTTGCTTCTTGTCTGATGATAGTGTCCGACCTGCAAATGCTACTACTTTACCACTTACGTTATGAATGGTAAACATCACCCTGCTTCTGAAGAAGTCGAGATCAGACTTTGAAGTTAAACCAACCGTCCGTAGGTGTTCAATATTAAATTTTTTATCTATAGCACGCTTTGTTAATTCATCTCTTTCTTCAGTCGAATAACCCAGTTCAAATTTTTTAATGGTCGAATCCCTAAATCCCCTTTCTTTAAAATAACTCAATCCAATATTGCGTCCTTCAGTACGATTAAATAAAACATCTATAAAATAATCTCTGGCAAAATCATTAACAATATACAATGAGTCGGTCACCTGCTTATACTCAATTTCCTGTGCGGTATTCTCCGTTTCTTCTATTTGTATTTTATATTTATTTGCCAAAAAACGTATGGATTCAGGAAAACTAAGTTTTTCATGGTCCATTATAAATCTTACAGAGTCGCCTCCTTTACCGCATCCGAAACACTTATAGATGTTCTTGGATGGCGAAACGGTGAATGACGGTGTTTTTTCATCATGAAAAGGACAATTGCCTATCATGTTTACGCCCCGACGCTTAAGGTTAATGAAATCTCCGATCACATCTTCAACACGTGCGGTGTTCATTACTTCCTGTATGGTCTTTTGTATAATCATGTGAAGATTTATAGATTAGGAATTACTTATTTATGAATGCAAATAGAGAATGATGACATTTTAAAATAAATCAATTTTATTGGTATTTAGTTTTATTTGATTTTTTGATAAACTTTAATTAAAGGTTTTTAAGGAATTATTTTTTCTAAAATCTGATTCCAGATTTACTTTTCAAATCCTTGCGAGTATATTCAAAACAAATTGGTTTACAAAAATATTTAAGCACAATTTAATGATTTTGGATATACGGACGACTGATTTTATTGCAAAATAGAAACATCATGGTATGACCTTCTTTTGCTTATCAAAACCACAATACTCACTTTCACAAATTCATATAGATTGATGTAAGTGAAATATCTAAGATAAGGTCAGTTTAATGATCTATAGCTCCAGAACATCTTTCATTTCAAATACACCTTTTTTACCCAATATCCATTCTGCAGCAAGTACTGCTCCTGAAGCAAATCCTTTACGTGTATGTGCCGTGTGTATAATTTCTATGTCATCTATTTCTGATGAATAAGTAACTATATGCGTACCTGGTGCAGGGTCCGTCCTTTCTGATGCTATAAATAAATTTCTTGAATTTTTTTCTTCAGGTGGTGTGATGGTCCATACTTTTTTTCTGTCAAGGGTATCTATAACATCTTTTGCAAGTGTAATGGCAGTGCCACTGGGTCTGTCCATTTTGGCCGTGTGATGTATTTCTTTAATGTCTACATCATACACTTCATATTTATTCATTAATGCAGCTAATCTTTTGTTAATTTCAAAAAAGATATTGACACCTATACTAAAATTGGATGCAAACATGAATGTACCATCCTTATCTTTACATTTCTGGTCTATTTCAGTTCTTTTATTCATCCATCCAGTGGTACCAGAGATAGTGGGTACTCCTGCATCCAAACATATCGAAATGTTGGAGAAAGCCGATTCAGGGGTGGAAAACTCTATGGCAACGTCTGCCCACTGTAAAACCCTTGGATTAAAATCACTGAGATTTTGGCTTGAAATTTTACAGGTAATACTATGTCCCCGTCTAAGCGCGATTTCTTCTATAGCTTTGCCCATCTTTCCATATCCTATTAATGCAATATTCATTTTTCGATTATCATTTGAAGCAAAGGTAAAAAATCCTAATAAATAAAATTAGTAAATCTTAGGAGGCTTTAACTAATAATATTAAAATCTACTGAATATTTATGTTTTTATAAGTAGTTGTTTTTGCGTTAGAGTGAAATTTCAAAATGTATGTACCTGATGGATAGCTAGTGTTAATGCAAACTGGTGTACGTATACTCTCCCTGCATTGACCCCCGAGTTGGCGCGAAGCTGACCCCCTGATTGAAGTGGAGATCAAGCTAAATTTTTGTTCTCAAACTTTTACCTTTTAAGTCAAATTTGCTACATTTTGAGCGTATCCGATCTAGTATTGCGTCTGCAATGGTGGGTAAGGTTTGCCCTTCATTTTTTGTCATAGAGCTCATTTAATTGCTTTCTGAATGCGACTTTGAGTTCATCTATGGAGTGGAAGATTTCGTCTCTGAGTGGTGCATATATCTGATTGTACACGATGGTTACATGGCGCTTTACATTGGGCTTAGCCATAGGTTTGCCTACTTTGCCACACGAACTTAAGCCCCAGCCTAAGCCATTAAAACAAATACCTTGATCCACTACCACAGAATATAATCATTATAGTCTTTAGCCCACGGTTTAAATCCTGGGCTAATGAATGTTACAATCCATATCCGTTTTAACGGCTTAAATACTTTAATGATTACAACTACTGTCAGAAAAGAAATCAAATTAGAGTGAATATTTTTAACTCTAATATTAAGTGGATATAAATTTTAGTTATATTTTTTTGAAAATTGTTTTATCAATCATCACAATTATTGATAAAATAAGAATCAGAAATGCAGATATTAAAGCTCTTGATATAAATAGTTCTGATGAAATTCCAAGAAATAGAATTCAACATAAAAAAATATCGTCA
>JBBRVQ010000040.1:0-35385 GCA_038246735.1 Chitinophagales bacterium | reverse complement strand
TAGTGCCATCATTGCATTTCCGTACCGTAACATCATAAGGTTGGGTGATGCCATGCAGTTGTAGAGAAGCCTGAAGCAACGTAGGAAGCTCATCGTAATTGAACGATTGGTCTATTCGAACCTGCCATATTCTACTTCCCTTCTGCTCAACAGCAGGAATACGGCTCGTACTGTCTCCTGCCAAACGCAAAAGACCATCCGCCGTACGTCGAAGTGCAAGGTTTATCTTTTCAGAAGGAAGTGTTGAAGTTGCTTTGACAGAGAGCGTCAACACCATCCAAAATGTCAAAATAAGAAGGGTAATCTCAAAACACTTTTTAAGTATCATTATTCAGTAACTAAACCACAAAAATAACTTGTTTTGGTCAACAACCTCTAAAAACTTTTACTGCATAAACCACGTTTCCCGAAACAGCCAAATCAAACAAAGTATTTTCAATGGATGGAAGCACCATTTCCCAATTTTTTCCATGATCGTCGCACCTGTAGATTCCTTTTTCTATACTGCAAAAGATGGCATCATCTATCTCTTCGATATCATTAATGACTCGACCTTGCGATGGTTTGTCTTCTAATTTATACATATATCTGAATGGCGCCAGGTTAGGATAAGTATGTTTCCAAGTTTTACCACCATCATCAGAGCTTCGAATGGTATTTGATGTAGGTAGGTCGTTTTCACTCTTATTATACGGGGAAACTACTCCAAAGGATATAACTACCAATTTACCATCAATGATTTTTAAACTTTGTATTGGTCCATCCCCTGAAAGAACCTGTTCCCAATTTTCACCACCGTCCAAAGTACGGATTACTCCATTTTGACCACCTGCAGCCATCACATTTTCTTTAGAAATAAAGCAGGTTACCATGCCACCATTATACACCAAACGCCAGGTTTTACCTTTGTCTGTAGATTTGTAGATCCCATTTTCACTACCCACAAAAATATCCCCACGTTTGGTTTCTAAAATAGTCCTGACTGGTTTTTTTTGGAGTGTGTTATAGACCGGTATCCAAACATCAGTACCTAACATTTTTTGAAAAAAACCTTTTTCATAACTCCTGGCATATGGTCCAGACTGACAGAGAGATATAGCATGGATACGCTCATTAAAAAATATTTCTTTTTGCCATGTAGGAGCAGTTTCAGAAACGATGGTGCAATACAAACCTTTTTCATATCCCAATAGCACTTCTCCTTTTGTGGCAAATATAGACCAAACATCAAATTTTTGAGGTAAACCTGCACTGACGTCATCCCATGCATTTCCACCATCCGATGTTTTGAAAATGATATTGCTTGCCGTGGGAACAGAATTTTTAAAAGCCGGAATGTCGATGTTGTAAAGGACTGAAAGAAATAATGTGATGAAAATTTGAATGGACATATCTTTTAAATTTTAAAAAGTAAAACAATGATTCAAAGGTAAAGGCTTATCACGTATCATTAAAAAATCCCCTGTAAAAGGTTGTAAATGAAATGTAAAAGGTTCTTTGAACTCGAATTGTTGATTATTGTTCTAATCGTTGACCGAAGTCTTCTGACTTCAGGACTCGTATCTATCGGTCTTAGACCGACATGAAGATCATAACTCAGATCAATGACAAAAAAAAAGTGTCGTCAAAGTCAAATATAACTTTTACCATCCGACAAGTGATGTATACGTTTAGTGGTAGAGAATTAGTCCTTTTTGCTAAAGTAACTGTAAATTTCCTGTTGAGTAGGTCTGTCTTTTGGTACACTCCGGAGAGGCTCACAAACTTTTAACGTATCATGACATTCACCAGGTAATCGCTGATATAACTCAGTACCGAGGGTTTTCCATGCTATCATATCTTCGCTGACTTCTTTTATGATACGCGCAGGGTTGCCGACTATAAGGCTTCGTGGTGGGAAAGACTCTCCGGCTTTAACAAATGTAAGTGCGCCTATGATACATTCATCTCCTATATCTGCCTCATCCATAATAACACTATTCATTCCGACCATGACATTGCGACCAATGGTTGCCCCATGTATGATAGCGCCGTGTCCAATATGCGCAGATTCATGCAGTGTGACGGTTTTTCCCGGAAACATATGTATAGTACAGTTCTCCTGAACATTACATCCATCATGGATAATTATTTCACCCCAATCTCCTCTGACAGCTGCTCCTGGACCGATATATACATTTTTACCGATGATCACATTTCCCGTTACTGTCGATTGTGGGTGGACAAAAGCTGATTCATCCACTACCGGGATATATCCGTTAAACTCATAAATCATACTACTGGTATTACATTTTTTAACTGTTCCAATACCTGATATGCTGCAGGGCAAACCATGGTATTGGCCAGATTTAATGAAGTACGGCGAGGATATTCTTTTTCGTCAGTATGAGGAAATCTTCTGCATGCTTCAGGTCTATCTGCATATATAGAACAACTGTTATCTTCTTTCAGAAATCTGCAAGGAACACCGTTCAGGGTCATTTCACCATTGATATCTTCAAGCACATATTTCCTTAAAAATTGTTTTGTAGAGATATCCATCACAGATGCAATCCGTTTTATATCTGAGTTGGTGACCAAAGCAGGAGTAGTTTTGCAGCAATTTGCACATTGCATACAATCGATTTTTGTGAATACTTCCTGATGTATCTTTTTGATTTCAGTAAAAATATGATCTTCCTTTAGATTTCTCAAACCACGCAGATAAACATCATTCTCTTTTTTATGTTGTTTTGCGCTATCAAGCAAAGATATCAGATCGGTTTTCATATCACTAATTTTGCATAAGCGTGAATTCTGTGACTTGATTTGCCATATCACCTATTTTTAAATCAACAATGTATCTACCTCTGGGCCAATCCTGCGTCAGAATACTTTGTTTTTCAGTATTCGTTTTTCTTGAAAATTTTTTACACTTTTCTTCTAGACTAATGACCGTGACCGCATATTCAAGATTTTCCGGATTATCTATATATATTAATTCCTTATTATCTATCCAGGATGGAATAAGATAGACATAGGTATTTTTTCGAGATTCATCCATATGGATAGAGGTGGTTTTAAAAAAACTATATTCAATATTTTTATTGTTGGCACCGATACTCATAAAATCACTGACAATACGCCAAAAATAATTTTTGTGTCGGGCAAGTTTTTTTATTATACAAAATTGCTTGTCAGTAAAAGTATCCAAAATCTTTTGCTCAAAATTTTTATCCGTCGCTACCTGAAGATGATATGATTTGGAAGGTAAGCTTCCTTGCCATTTTAGCTCAATATTTCGATTAAATACTACCTTGTTTTCTTCAGGCCAAAGGTATGCATTTACTTTATAAGTAGCAAAGACCGGCAACACTTTCTGAGCAACGGATTTCATTTGAAATACATAAAAAAGTAATAATACTACGGCCAGGTATCTCACTATTATTTAATAATACTTTTGGTAAAACTGTTGACAAATCTATATACTCATAAAGGTAAATAAAATGTTTGTCTGTCCAAATATTTTAGCGGTAGAAATATCAGATTCTGCCCATCATTCTGTCCCAAAGTGCGGCAAATGCTTCTGAAAAATCTGCGTCCCTTGGTCTTGCGCCCTGATCTATAAGATTATACTTTCCGGTAGGATTTTCAGTGATGTTAAATTTGAATACAAACTCATCGGGATCCGAAGCTTTCATTCTGAATGTTCCAAATCGAAGGTCAAAATATTCAATGGTATCGGTATTCTTTCTTTTTAATACAAAATAATCATCGCTAAACCATCTCAAAGTTTTAAGTGTAGCATCATTTTCTAATCCTGATTGAAATTCTGCGCGATTTTTATCGATTTTATTTAGTTTAAAAATTTTGTCTTCGTCAAAAAATGAATACATGCCATAGTAGTAGGCACTGTCGGTCTCTGCAATACCACTCCAAAGCACATTATTAAGAATCGTGGGTGTGGTCATATATCTGGATGCAGTAATTTGCTCTTTGCTCAAAGAATTTTCAAAAATTGTATTTGCTCTGGTTTTGTTAAAAATAGTAAATATCATGTACATTGAACTGATTATCAATCCTCTGTTATTCCAAACTGCGCGCATTGGGTTGGTCTTTTTATAAAACATAGCCGTCAACAAACATAAGAGAAACGGTACCGTGTATAATGGATCCAACACTGAAATATTATTAAATGCTATACGCTCACTTGAAAAAGGAAGCAAAAATTGTGTCCCATATGTGGTAAAGCAATCCAGTATAGGGTGCGTAATCAACGCCAGAAAGAACATCCATATCCATTGATATAATCCTGCATCCGGTGTGGTATAGCTACTTCGTGTATATCTTTTATATATTAAAAAACCGGAACCCGCTAAAATTGAAATACCAAATAAGATATTTCCAGGTGTAAAACCAGTTAAAAAAATTATACCCAGACCGACTGCACCTGAAAGAACACTCCAGCCAATTATACCAAACCATTTATGATAAGACCTACTGTACATCCAATGTACCACTATGGCCAAAACCACAGCAGCAATAATGCTGAAAAGAAACGAATGTGTAGGCCCCCGATGAAAGGCTAAGGCGTCTATAGGAGACATAAATCCATTGGCGATAATATCCAGATCAGGAATAGTACCGGCTATTGCTCCCCAAACCATCGCCCTGTTACCTACTTTTTTACCTAATGCAGCTTCTGCAACAGCTGAGCCAAGTATGATCTGAGTGAGTGAATCCATAGGTTACTTTATGTGAGAGAATGCTGAATATTTAAAATTTCAATGGCTTTACTTGATGCGGTCTGTTCAGCAGATTTTTTATTAAAATCTTCAGCGGTAGAAATTTCCTGGCCATCTATCACCACAGCTACCTTAAAGCAATCACGTTTATCCAGTTTAAATTTAGCCAATGTTGTAAAGTTAATTTCTTTGCCATTCTTTTGACACCATTCAAGTAGCTGAGATTTGTGGTTGTCATCGCGAATTTCAAGATCATTCATATCCAGATATCTCATCAGTATATTTCTGATCACATAGTTTTTTGTTTTTTCATATCCAAATTCGATATATATAGCTCCCACCAATGCCTCAAGTGCGTTACCGAGCATGGAAGAACTCATTTTGCCCAGGCTGTATTCGGAGAGTATGACATCCAGCCCCATATTATCCGCAATTTCATTCAGGGTTTGTCTTTTCACAATTTTAGATCTCATTTTAGTAAGAAATCCTTCATCTTTATTGGGATATTTTTTAAAAAGATATTCAGCAACTATGGTTGATAAAATCGCATCTCCCAAGTACTCCAATCGTTCATTGGTTGGCTTACCCGGAGTTTCATTGGTCATTGATTTATGGTAAAAAGCTGTCTTGAATAGACTTAGTCTGGCTGGGGTAAAGCCTAAAATAGGCCTAAGCCTCATAGTGAGTTCTTTGTCTTCTGAGAGATAGAGATTGTAAAATCGACGTATTATGTCCAAAACTATGATGTATATCTTTTAACTATCAAAGATGCATTGTGCCCTCCAAATCCAAACGTATTACTCAGAGCAAAATTTATTTTTCTTTCCTGAGGCTGGTTAAATGTAAAATTCAACTTTGGATCAAAATCAGGGTCATCTGTAAAATGATTTATGGTAGGAGGTATAAATCCTTCATTAATTGCTGCTACACAAGCTATTGCTTCTATTGCTCCGGCACCACCCAATAGATGTCCCGTCATTGATTTTGTACTACTGATATTCAGGTTGTAAGCTGCATCCCCAAACACGGACTGAATAGCTTTGGTTTCAGCGATATCTCCAAGTGGTGTAGATGTACCGTGGACATTTACATAATCTACGGCTTCTGGATGTATACCGGCATCTTGTATAGCTAGCTTCATTACATTTCTGGCACCTAATCCTTCCGGATGCGGGGCAGTCATATGATATGCATCTGCTGTCATACCAGCGCCAACTACTTCCCCGTAAATGATTGCTCCTCTCATTTTTGCATGCTCAAGTTCTTCCAATACCAAGGCTCCCGCACCTTCACCAAGTACAAATCCGTCTCTATCTTTATCAAAGGGTCTGCTGGCTGTCTCAGGACTGTTGTTACGCTCAGACATTGCTTTCATTGAAGCAAAACCACCTACACTTGCTTTAGTAATAGCTGCTTCAGAGCCTCCGGTAATCATAATGTCAGCTCTGCCCATTCTGATATAATCAAAGGATGCGATTATGGAATGAGTGGATGATGCACATGCCGAAACTGTTCCATAGTTTATACCACGGAAACCGTATTTTATAGAAATGTGACCAGGTGCAATGTCTCCAATCAGTTTTGGTATAAGAAAAGGACTATATCTGGGTTCACCTGTCCATAAAGCAGCTTCTGAAATATCATGCTCTATGGTTTCAAATCCACCAATGCCGGTACCCCAAACTACCCCGGCCCTGTCAAGATCAATTTTTTCCATATCCAGACCGGACATTTGAATGGCTTCACCTGCAACGACTAGTGCATATTGAGCAAATGGATCAAGTCTTCTAGCATCTTTTTTGGGCATGAATTGCTCGACATTAAAATTTTTAAGCTCACATGCAAATTTTACCTTAAATAATGATGCATCAAATCTGGTAATAGGTCCAGCCCCACTAACTCCATTTTTTAATCCATTTACATATTCTTCATATGTATTACCAATTGGGGTTAATGCTCCGATACCTGTAATTACAACTCGTCTCATATGCAGATCTTAAATATTAGGGCAAAATTGTTATATTTTTAACAATAATAAGCAAATATTGATGTCAAGTTTTTATAAAGATGCCAATATACGACATGTTTTCAAAAAAAAATCCACAAAAACAAACGCTTTTGTGGATTCTTATTTTTTAAAAAAAAACTTTAGGCCTTGCTTGATTCTAAAAACTCAATGGCTTGACCAACAGTCTGAATCTTTTCAGCCTGATCATCTGGTATAGATACATCAAATTCTTTTTCAAATTCCATTATCAACTCAACAGTATCCAATGAATCTGCTCCAAGATCATTTGTGAAGCTGGCTTCGTGAGTTACTTCTGATTCATCAACACCTAATTTGTCAATGATAATTTTTTTTACTTTTTCTGCGATTTGTGACATTTCAAATAATGTTTTCTAATTATGACGCAAATTAAGTCATAAATGCAGTCATTTACAAATATTTATGTGAATATTTTTATATTAATTATTTCTATAATATAAATTAATATATTGAAATTCAGAATTTTATGTATTTTCATTTCTAAATTTAAATATGATTCTGAACGATCAGAGCCTTTTTTACCTCCAAATACCTAAAATAAATTGTACTAAGAAAATTTTACCGAGATAATGTAACGTCTATATTTTTTAATAATTGTCAGGCTTTTTTAATTTTTTAATTATTAAGGTCAGTACCCTGTAGGGGCAAAATATTGGTAACGACGTGTGAAGCCCATCGTATTAAGCAAGAAAATATTAGTTTCGGCGCTATTTTTGCCAGCAAAATGCAAAAATCGTGACAAAAACTTTTTATTTGTCTATGCACCT
This sequence comes from Chitinophagales bacterium, assembly GCA_038246735.1. Taxonomy (GTDB): domain Bacteria; phylum Bacteroidota; class Bacteroidia; order Chitinophagales; family Saprospiraceae; genus OLB9. Next base: position 27,847 of record JBBRVQ010000040.1, on the reverse strand, counting down.
AAATAATTACAATAAACTTTAAATTTTTCAGCTAATATTAAATATTTATCGTAATATTGCAATATAATAATAAAAATGTAATGGGCGCAACAAAAACAGAACACTTTTCGGCAGATCAAAATCAAATTGCATCTATAGCCAAAGCCCTGGGCCATCCAGCCCGAGTTGCCATCATGGAATATCTTGCGAGAACTGATGCATGTATCTGTGGTGATATTGTCAATGAGTTGCCCCTTTCCCAGCCAACAGTGTCCCAACATCTCAAAGAATTAAAATCTGCTGGGCTCATCAAAGGAAGTATTGAAGGAACAGCTATCTGCTATTGTATAAACCCAGCAACCATAAGTCAGCTTTCAATTTATATGCTGAAAATGTTTGAAAGTAAAAAATGCTGTTGATGTAAATTAAATTTTTCTAACATAAACAAATACGTATAAAATGAAATCAAATCAGGAAATCAAGGATATAGTCATGCAAAAATATGCCGAAATTGCATTACAGGATAAGACATCCAATTTGTCATCATGCTGCGGTGCCGGAGGATGCACAACTGAGGTTTATCATATCATGAGTGACAACTATGAGAAGTTGCAAGGGTACAATCCTGAAGCAGATTTAGGTTTAGGTTGCGGGCTACCGACAGAATTTGCCTTTATTAAAGAGGGTAGTGTGGTCCTTGATATGGGAAGCGGGGCAGGAAATGACGCTTTTATAGCCAGAAGCCTTACCGGTGTTTCAGGTAAAGTGATAGGTGTAGATTTTACAGATGTCATGATCAGCAAAGCACGTCTGAATGCTGAAAAACTTGGATTTAACAATGTCGAGTTCAGACACGGTGACATTGAAAACTTACCAATAAATACTGAAACTGTCGATATCGTCGTCAGTAATTGTGTTCTCAATCTGGTACCAGATAAAAGGAGAGCTTTCAGCGAGATGTACAGAGTATTGAAAAAAGGAGGTCATTTTAGTATTTCTGATGTTGTACTGAAAGGAAAGCTTCCCGAAGGTTTACAAACTGCGGCTGAAATGTATGCCGGTTGTGTAGCAGGTGCAATGCAAAAAGATGAATATCTTGAAATAATTAAGGAAACGGGGTTTAAAAACATAAAAGTTCAAAAAGAAAAAGTCATCAACATACCGGATGATATTTTGACCAATTATTTGGCGGCAGATGAGATGGCGCTTTATCATGCGAATAAAAATATCATTTACAGCATTACGGTATATGGGGAGAAGGCAACGGAGGCAATATCTGACACTGTCACAAAATATCTCGCTGTAAAGTGACCTCGTAAAAACATCTACCCACCCTACATCCCCTGCTCGTGCAAGTTTGAAACTTGTGCACCCTGCATCTAGTAATTAAAAAGAACTTTGCATGCCGTTGCTACAGTTGCAAAACTAATAAAATATAATCCATCCGCATCCAAAATTTATATTTTGTACTCAAACTCTCGCATAATTATTATCAAAACTTAAAGCAAAATCCTTATCAAAAATATATTGATAAGTCACGAGTTGTAAATTTTAATGACGCTAGGTGTTACTTGCACCAACATGGGTATTTATTACTCATAATCTACCATAATCATCATTAAATTTTAATGTTTATTACAACACCCTTACCCAAAATAAAGTGATAAGGCACAAGTTGAAATTCTATTGACGCAAGGAGATACTAGCACCCACAAGTGAAGTAGATGTTGTTAAAAAAAATATCACGTAAAAACATATGATTGCTCCCTTTCAAAGCCGATTAGATATAAGGAGCAATCACGTGTTACGATGGTGCATGCCTTATTTCGTCATGGCGGCATTTATCGAAGCTCTGTCCAGATACTGTATGACAATATCAATTTTATCATTTGCATCAAAATGTGTGTCGGTATGTATCCATTGTCTCATTGTTTTGCCGGTTTTATATTTTGCAGTTGTTTCATACCAACTTAAAAGCCAAAGTCCGGGAGCCTGCCTGTCATTTGCCGGTGTATTAACTTTCACAGGCAACCAAATATCATAATTAAAACTTATAGAATCAATGGCTTCAGTTCTTCTTTTTGTCCAGTATTCACTGATTGCCTGCTTACCTACCAGACTATCTCCATTATTCCATCGGTAAACGGCATTATCTGCATAAGATTCCATCCATTTTGCTATATCTCCTGATGATAATGCAGCCAATCCCGCTTTGCCAATTTCAGAATATTTTGCATCAGCAAATTCTACTGGTGCCATCTCGGTGGCAGTTTTTTCAGCCATACCTGCATCATCAGATGTTGTACTTTTACATGCAAACAATAAAAGGCATAAGGCCAAAGGAGCTAATCTAATCATATCAATAAAAATTTTGGTGGTGATAAAATGGTGAATAAAACAATTTTATTCTTTAACAATACAAATATATAGATTTTATTTGCATGATAAAATAATATAACAATATATTTATCATTACTAAATATATTTTTCAAAATATAATTCTTTTTATAAAACTACAATATGTAGTAAATGCCTTTCTGCTTAAGATTTGCCTTAAAATTAATTTTCTAACTTAACTTTTATAAGCTGATTAGGAAACAAAGAAATTGTTTACAAATTCAAGACGGCAACGAAATTTTTCCCATACATACACTGGGTACGCCCAGTTTTTGACCAAATAGGATAGGATTGCCTGCCAGCGATTCATTGGCCAATACGGCAAACAATACAGCTTCCTTGGCGTCTCCCGGTATTCCTAAAGCATCACTTAGACCAAAGTGGCAGTTGGGCAAGAGAGAAGACATGGTTTCGACCAACAATGGATTATGAGCGCCGCCACCACTCATGTAGATATGATATGGATGTTGGCTTATCACAGATCTTATGGCTTCTGTGATGGTCTCAGCGCTCAATTGGTTTAGTGTAGCCATGACATCTTCATGCGAGAGATTGGATAAGCCACATTTGTTGCTCGCTTCTTCGATCAGTCCAAGGTTAAATACTTCCGGCCCTGTGGTTTTAGGAAATGGAAGTTTGAAAAAATAATGTGCTTTGAGCGTATCTAGGAGTTGATTGTTGACTTTTCCCTTCCGTGCGACGATTGCATCCCGATCATATGGCTGACCAAAGTGCTTGAGCATAAATGCATCCATTAGTGTATTACTTGGTCCTGTATCTGTTACAAAAACTTTTGAAGCATCGGTATCTCCTGGCAGGTAAGTAAAGTTGCCAATGCCGCCCATGTTGAGCATGATTCTGTCTTCCCCGTTTTTGGAAAATATCAGATAATCTCCATAAACAGCCAATGGAGCGCCTTCTCCACCTGCTGCCAAATGTTTTTGTCTAAAATCACTCAACGTGATGATACCTGTAGTGACTGCAATATGGTCGCCGTCGCCGATCTGCAATGTAGCGTTGGGAAATCCTTCCATCTTGTGCTGATGTTTTGGCACATGCATGACAGTTTGTCCGTGACTGGCGATGGCGTCGATATTCTTTTTCTCTATGGCATGTTTCTCCAAAAAATCGTTGATCATTTGTCCATGAAGCTGGCCAATCCATTCATTAAGCATCACCAAAAAGGGAAAATCGACTTGTGGTTTGGCAAATACCTTTCTGATATGTTGTTTTACTTCTTCAGTATAATCAATCGTTTCGAAGGCTACTACCGAGACAGATGTTCGCGTACCACTATCTGATATTCGACAACAAGCAATATCCAATCCATCCAAAGATGTACCCGACATCAATCCTATGATGATTCGGCTATCCTTAGTTCCAATTTGATATAAATGTTTCAAACTATTATTCATAATTACTGCAATTAAAATACTCACTAAATTAATACGAACGCGATGCCAAGATACGTAACTCATTTTAATAAACCATAAGACCAACAAAACACTAAAACATTTTTAAATTGGTACACGATTAAAAAAAATGCAAACCATTTTTAAATTTTGTTGTTTCCTGCCAAAATAAAGAATCGAGATGAGTCAAAAGCATTTTGTTATCATAGGAGGCAGTAAAGGGATAGGTTTTGAAATAGTCCAACAATTAATTGCTAATGGGGAAGCCGTCACCGTCGTATCCAGAAATAAAGATTTACTTATGTCAAATACCGATACAAATCATATTACAAAAGATATTGTAATCGATGAGTTGGAAGCATCAGAATTGCCAGAAACTATAGACGGTCTTGTTTACTGTCCGGGAAGTATTGTACTTAAGCCGTTTAAATCCATCAGCCACGAACAATTCATGGAAGATTTTACCATCAATTGTTTGGGTGCAGTGAAGAGTATCAAAGCTGCTCTTCCTGGGTTAAAAAAATCAGCAAATATACCAGGTATTGTGCTTTTCAGTACCGTTGCGGTCACACAGGGCATGCCTTTTCACGCTTCTATAGCTGCTGCAAAAGGTGCGCTTGAAGGTTTGACCAGGTCACTTGCTGCTGAATTTGCCCCTTCAATCAGGGTCAATTGTATAGCACCATCGCTAACCAATACGGACCTAGCAGCTAAGATGCTGTCATCAGATGATAAGATACAAGCCGCCGCCCAAAGGCATCCGCTTAAAGCTATTGGTAATCCTCGGGACATCGCTGCTTTAGCATCATTTTTGCTATCTGATCAAGCCAAATGGATTTCTGGCCAAATTATGCATGTAGATGGCGGTATGTCATCCTTAAGAGTTTGATGACAAAGATAAACTGGGGTGGGATAGACTTTGGCTCAAAGTTGGCAGGAACGACAGCAATCACATATGTCGTTGATGACCAACTAAAAATTGCAGAAATTACTAAAGGTCAGGACGCAGATAAATGGTTAGTAAAAACGATCAAAGATCTCAATTTGGATTATATTTTTATTGATGCACCGCTCTCATTGCCCGGAGCTTTTTTTGGCAATGGCTTTGACTTCAGCTATCGGAAAGCGGACAGGCTCATTGGCGCCATGTCACCCATGTTTTTAGGTGGTCTTACGGCGAGAGCGATAAAATTAAAATCAGAATTATCAATTAATGGTGTAACTTGTATCGAAGTATATCCTAGTGGGTACATCAGAAATCAACCAAATTTAAAAGTGTATTATGACAAAAAAAATATAGCTACACTGTCTAAAATGGCAGATGAATTACTACCATGTCTACCACATGAAATAGGTGATAAACCTACAAATTATCATCAATTGGATAGTTTGATTTGTTGGTATATTGGATATAAATATTTGAACGGGAATGCACAAAGTTTGGGTGATCCTGAAGAAGGGATGATATGGATCTAAGGATGATAGAAACTTTATTTCTTGGTCAAAACATAAGAATTTGTGACACCGTCTATGGTTAGTTTAAGTACATAATCACCTGACTTACAAAACGATACATCGATTTGACTTACGTTTTTAACAGCAAATAGTTTTGTGCCATTGATAGCGATTAATTCGACGGACTCTGCTTTTGGAAAATACACAACGCTGTCGGTAGGATTTGGAAATATAAGCATTGGTTTATGGTCTGAATCGTAAACAGATGAAGGTATTAATCTGCACCCAATATTTTCTGTAGACGTTTTTTGAACAATTCCGTTATTTATTTGCCAGTACTGATCATCAGAGTCGCCCAATGACTTCCATGTATTGAGATCAAATTTAGCACTTCCCGTTTTATTGCCCTTTATTCTTTGGGTGATGACTGCATTTCCATGGCTTGTAGTCCATTGCACTTTGACACCTTCAGTCAGTGATGCAGGTTTCCAGTCATCTTCACAGCTGACTTCCAAAAAGTAAGCATATTCAGGATATTGTGGTGTGTCTCCGAAAACTATGGCTATATTATTTTCATCAATACAGACAGCTGTAGATTCATTACAAGCAATAGCTCTAGGTCGAATATTTTTCTCAAAAGCTGTTTTAGCCAAAAAAACGAGCAATCGACCACCGCGACTTCGATCATCAAAATGGGTATCAAAAATAGTATTTGCAAACAAAGGCGTTTCCAAAAATGTATTGTACTTTATATTAAGTAAATTGGGATGATAAGGATTGCTTAGCGCTTCAGCACTTGTCACTCCCGAACCCACAGGTGCATAAACCAGATTGCCTAAAATCATCATTCCAGCACTCGTTCCACCTACTACTTTTGTCCGTTCTTTGCAGATGGTTTTCAGCAATTCACCTGTTTCTGTACCCGTCCAATAATCATGATATCTTGTTTGGTCTCCACCTGCTATAAAGATAATTTCCGCATTCCTGATCCTATCAAGCACATAGGTATCTGAGGAAGCTGATCTATTTAGGAATAAAATAGTTTCTACTGAATGGACATTTACACCAAGCTCGCTAAAGAGATAATTATTGTATCCATTGCTTCCTGAAGCGCGAAGCACCAATACATCACCACCTTTCGCTCTTGAAAGCATCCATTTCATAGCGTCGTCATTGTCAGTTCCACCACCTGCCAATACAAAACCTGGTTGAATATTGACTACAGCATCATCAGGATTACCAGCCATAAAACTAGTATAGCTCTGAGCAAATGCATTAATAAAAATGCAGTTGAACATTAAAAAAGCCAAATAAAATATTACATTCTGTCTCATAATATCGTGTGGGTGTTACTGAAGAGTGCCCGGAGCGGGACTTGAACCCGCACGTCCTAACGAACACATGCCCCTCAAACATGCCTGTCTACCAATTTCAGCACCCGGGCTAATAAGGACTGCAAAAATAGATAGTTTTTTAAATTTTCCTATGAATGGTTATGATTTATTTTTAATGTATCCATTCGCTGCAATAAATACTTAAGTTTATGTGAGATTGCAAAATGATTTTTTTATCAATAATTGAAACCCTATATTTAATTTTTTTCTTCTGAAAAATAGAAAAATAAATCTTTTATTGAATCAGGTTTGCCTTATTAGCATATTCAGATGGCTTCTGTTTATCAAGGTTTCATTGACTTTTGGCTTAACCGAAGAAAATATCATCAAAATTATATCATAATTATTGAGTCAGATACAAGAAAATGTACTATTTTTCGACTTCATAAAAACCACACTATGCTATATTCTTTTTTCAATTCACTGGTAAAAGGATATCTAAAATACCGTAAAAACAGGATACAGTGCATGTATGATGACCCTTATGGGTTGCAGCAGGAAGTTTTTTACAATCTACTGGACAAACTAAAAAATACAGAATATGGTAAGTCTTTGCAGAGTTGTAATATAAAAACTATAGAAGATTTTAAGAAAAGAGTTCCAGTAGTTGATTACGAATCTTTATTTCCCTACATTGAAAAAATGATGCAAGGTAAAGAAAGCGTACTATGGCCTGGAAAAGCTACCTGGTTTGCCAAGTCATCAGGTACAACCAACGATAAAAGCAAATACATTCCCATTACTGATGATAATCTTTTTGACAATCATGTTGCTTCAAGTTGGGACGCTATGTCTATTTTGTATAGAAACAGACCTGATGCCCGTATATTTGATGGTAAAAATCTGCTTATGGGTGGCTCATTAAATCATATAAATAGCCAACTGGTCACAGGAGATGTATCCGCTATTCTTCTAAACAAAATGCCGGCTATAGGTAGACCCTTCTATACCCCTGATTTTGAGACAGCATTAATGGCAGATTGGGAAGAAAAAATAGAAAAAATGGCGCGATTATGCAGTAAGGAAGATGTGGTGATGTTTGCTGGTGTACCTACCTGGACCATTGTACTTTTTAAACGCATACTGGAGGTTACTGGCAAAGAAAATATGTGTGAAGTGTGGCCAAATGTAAAAACATATTTTCATGGTGGTGTAGGTTTTGATCCGTATGTAGAGCAATTCAAAAAATTCTTACCCAAGGATGATATTGAATATTATGAGGCATATAATGCATCAGAAGGATATTTTGCCGTTCAGGATCGACTGCATCAGAAAGGTATGCTTTTACTCTTGGATAATGCGATTTATTATGAATTTATACCATCTGATCAAGTGGATAAACCTGATCCACAGACTTTAACACTAAAGGATGTTGAGATAGACAAAGATTATTGTATAGTAATTTCAACTTCTTCCGGACTTTGGCGTTACAAACCGGGTGATATGGTAAGATTTGTCTCTGTAAATCCTTATCGTATTATGGTAAGTGGTAGAACAAAACATTTTATCAATGTATTTGGAGAGGAAGTGATGGTGCATAATACTGACAAAGCATTAAAAGAAACGTGTGCCAGATGCGGTGGTATCATTGCAGATTATACTGTTGCACCTCTATTTATGTCAGATTCGACTAAAGGAGGCCACGAATGGCTGATAGAATTTGTAGAAATACCTACCGATTTACCGACATTTGAAAAAGTTCTGGATGATCAATTGCGTTTAACCAACTCAGATTATGATGCAAAAAGGCACAAGAGTATGGCCTTGCAGGCATTGAAGTTACAATTAGCACCCAAACACACGTTTAATAATTGGTTGAAAGCAAAAGGTAAACTTGGTGGACAGTCAAAAATACCGAGATTATCAAACGACAGAAAGTATCTGGATGAACTTTTAATATTTATAAATCAAAATAACTGACCAAAGTGAGCGATAGTTTTGAACTCATCTACCATGAACTGAATATTGAAAACAATCATGAGCTCAGTGAAGAACAATGGCTTGAAATCATCACAGATCGGGTTTCATGGTTGCTGGAAAATGATAAAGATCTTTTGCTGAGTTATTTATACAGACTGGATATTGAAGAGCATAAGATAGACAAAGCCCTGACTCCATTTGAAGACGACCCTGCACATATTGGTTTAGCAAAACTCATACTGGCGAGACAAAAACAACGGATCGCAACCAAACAAAAATATAAGGTAGACCCTATCGAAGGCTGGGAATATTAGAAAGCACCATGAAAATATTTACATCTGATGGCATAATATTCAGGATAATAAAGTATTCTGAAACAAGCATTATCTGCGATATATATACCCGTGCGAGAGGGTTGAGATCTTTTATAGTCTCGGGTGTAAGAAGCACTAAAGCAGGCTCAAAGGCAGCCATATACCGGCCTTTAAATGTGGTTGAATTTGTTTCTTATGATAACGAGCACGATAACCTGGCAAGAATCAAAGAAATTTATCTTAAACATCACTTTCAGCAGATAAACATAGACGTGATTTCTTCTGCTATAGCTATATTTATGCTTGAAGTGTGCAGAAATGCGATAAAGGAAAAAGAAGCCAACGAGGAACTTTATAATTTTGTGGAAGAATGGTTGTTATACTTGGACATCAAGTCAAATTATCATTCTTGCCTTCATCTAATGTTTATGATTGAACTTTCAGCGTATTTAGGTTTCGGACCTATGGAAAATTACGGCCCACAAAATCTATATTTTGATATGATGGATGGTACGTTCTGCAATGTTGCATCTAACAGTGATTATTTACTGGATGCTGAAGATAGTTTGGCATTATTTCAACTGATAAGAAGGGACAGGAACCTTATCCATGATCTTCATTTGCAAAAACATACCAGAATAAAACTGACAGAAAATCTGATAAAATATTATAAAATTCATATCAGTGGGTTCAAAGAACTTAATTCTTTTGAAATATTAAAAAATGTACTTTAAATCAAAATGTTTTATTTCCCGAATTTTTCAATGTAATCTTCCTCTTTTTCTCTCATAAGTCTTATCTGCTCAGACGATTTGTCTCCATATCCCATCAGATGTAGTAATCCATGCACCATTACCCTTTTGAGTTCATTTTCAAAAGTCACCATAAAATCAACAGCATTTTCTTTCACCCGATCCAGACTGATATACAGATCACTTTCTAATTCATCACCTTCTTTATAAGGAAATGTAATAATATCTGTATAATAATCGTGCCCTAGATATTTGATATTGATATCTAACAGATAATCATCAGAACAAAAAATATAATTAAGGGTAGAAATGGATTTATTTTCTTCTTTGGCTACGTTGGACAACCATTGAATATAGTCTGTTTCATTTTCGGGAAAGGGATGGCTAACATTATCTTCTGTAAAAAAGGAGATGTCAAACGACATAGGCACTAGACAATTTTAAACCATTTCATCATTTAAATCAAAATACATTTCCACTGTGCGACCTTCATCTTCAAAGGTAATATCATCAGACAGTGCTTTCATTATGTACACACCTCTACCTCCGCAGCATTCAATATTTTCAGCACAGGTAGGGTCCGGAACCCTACTGGGATTAAATCCCACTCCTTCATCTGTCACACAAAATGCCAGTCCTTTATCTTTTTCTCTTACGTGTATGTGCACCTTCTTGGATTCATCATTTTTATTGCCATGAATGATAGCATTATTTACAGCTTCAGTGAGGCTGATGAGGATATCTGCATATTTTTCAGAGTGGAAAGCGAAATCAAAATCAAGCTTTTTAAGATAAGTTTCTACCTCAAGAATATTGTTTGGATTGGATGATATGGTAAGCATGCGATATTTCATTTTATTTTCAGCCGTTTAAATGTTAACCAAATACTATGCCGACATTGTCGTTGTGATTTCTTTTAATCTAATAATGCTATTTTTATTTTGCAGTCTTTAGCGACTTGTAATACTCATCGACAAGGGATTTATAATATGGTCTCAAGGATGGGGAAACTGATTTATACATGTCAATTTCAGCCTGTCTTTTTTTAAGATAGTCCTGCAAAGCAGGTGGCATTTCATTCCTTTTTTCCTGAGCGGTTTCAGATTTCCTTTTATTGTCTAATTCTCGTTGTCTTTCTGCTTTTTCGGCTTCGAGCAAACGGGTTTCTATATCTTTCATTCTCTTTAATGTCTCACTGTTCAGCCGTTTATTCACTAGCTCAGTTTCAATACGATCCATATTGCTGATAATTTCGTCAAGTTCTTTAGATCCTTGTCCCTGTTCTTTTTTATCATTTTGTAACTGTTCTAATGCTTTTCTCAAAGAAGCCTGACGAGCAGCTGCCTGTGCAAAATCTTTGGAAGATGTACCTTCTTTTCCTTCCTTCCCGTCCTTTTTTTCTTTTCCTTTCTTACCTTCTTTATCCATCTTATCTTTCATCTCTTTCAGTTGATCAGAAAGTCCCTGCTGCCCTTCAGTGATTTTGTCCATGGGTACTTTACCACTTTTCCCTGAGCCTTTACCACCAGGTTTACTGCACGAACCACTACCCGGAGCACCAGATGCCTGTTGAGCTTTGTCCAGTGATTCATTCATCATCAGAGCAAGATCATTTACATTTTTCATAGTACGGCGCTGTTTCTCCTGTCCTTCAGGGACTTGTCGTTCTTCCAAATCTTTAATACCAGACTTCATATTATACTTTATTTCCGCCACTTTATCCATCACAAAAGATTCAATATCAGCATTTCTGTTGCTCAAAGCTACTAATGTATCTTCAATTATTTTGAAGTCACTCTGAAGTTTAAACTGTTTTCTGATAGCGGCAGGATAGGCCGGTGTATTTACCATATACGGACTGATTTCCTTATATAATGCTTCTTGTTCAAAGGATACGGTAACAAGATTTTCCAACAATTGTCTGATGGTCTTAATATCTTCACCAGCCTGATCAGAAGCAGCTCCATCCATGGATTCCTGCATTTCTTCAGCTTGCTTTTTCATTTTTTTGGCTGCTTTCTTCTGTGACTTGGATGCACCGGCATTATCTTTTTTATCCAGCTCTTCTTTGCTTTTCTCCATATCCTTTTTAGCGTCATCCATTTTTTCCTTGTTTTTCTCCCCCATATCCTTTGGCGGACTCAAGTCTTTATTTTTCTTTTCGAGTTCTTCCTGCTTCTTTTTAAGTTCTTCCAATTTTTTATTCAATTCTTCTTGTTGTTGCTTCAGTTCTTCCGGTGATGCTTCTTTTTTTTCTGTTTTATCAGCCAGTTTATCCTGTTCATCAGCCAATTTATTCAGGTCTTTGATTTGATCTTTTACCTGTTTTTCCATTTCGAGTTGCTTGTAAAGTTCAAGCATACGGTCCATCTCTTTTTCAAGCGTCTCATTATTCATTTCAAATTGCTCCAACATTTGTACGGCATCTTCCTTTTCAAGCTCCTGCAAGAGTTCTTTGATTTTGTCCATGAGTTCTTTGGTCTCTGGGTCCAGTGCTTTTTCAAATAATTCTTGCAATTTTTCCTGTTTTTGCTGTATTTCTTCGGGTTGAGTTTTAAACTCTTCCTGATTTTTCATATTTTCATCCAGCTTTTCCTTGGCCTTTTCTATCTGTTCCTGAAGTTTTTTCTGCTCTTCCAGAATTTTCTCCATTTCTTTTTTATCCTGCCAATTGAGTTGTTTGTCCTGAAGCAATTTCTCTTTCAGTTTCTTCATATTTTCCTGAAGTTTGTCCACATTTTTCAACGCATCTTTAAGTTGATCTTTGATGGCTTCATCATTTGCTTCTTCTTTAAGTTTGATCTCTTCCAGGGTCGGTTTTTCATAAGTCATGACAGATGACTTTGAAGATTTACTACCATTAACTCCATCATTATCAAATACTTCAAAATAAAATGATACTTTTTCTCCAGGATTCAGATTTAACTTTCTGATGTCCAATATATGGTCAAACTGAATTTCGCGACCATCCTGTCTGTTGAGTTTTTGGGATTGAAGGGGTAGTTGACTACCATTTTCTTTTGTGACGGTATAGTTAAAAGAAAGCGAATTCAGACCATAATCATCCGAAGCATTGCCCAGAAAGTAAACCAATGAATTGTCAAGGCTATCTACTATTTTTTCTACGGATACAGTAGGGAATTGATCTTTGATCACAGTGATGCTATACATCAGACTATCTGACTGCGGGACATACTTATTGGATAAAAAGAGTTTATACAATTCATCTTTAACCGCTTTTTTGGTATATCTGAATCTCGTCTCATCCCTTTTTTCAGCTTTGATGGCATCATTTTCACCAAAATACATGCTGATATCGTCTGTTTGCAAAGCATCAAACAACCAGGTCATTTTGGTTCCTTCAGGCACTACAACATCGCCGTTATTTTGCAATACCTCATTTTTACGTCCTACGTATGCAGGAAATGCCATTTCAATGCTAAAATCAGACAAATTGGGCTTTTCCAGTACTTCAAGTGTATAAGGTACAGAAACCACAGTACCGGACTGAAGCGTAAACTCCACATCCTTCTGTACATTTCTAAAAGTGTAGCTGAAGGTAGTATTGTCTACTTTGGCCATTTTATACTGGAAGTCGTCTATGGTCACAAAAACTTCATTTGGCAAGACGGCACCTTCTACGTTGATATTCATAATGAAATCCTGATATTGAACTACCTTAAGATTTTCATTATCTAAAAGATAGGAAAAAGGTGCTGCTTTAGCAAATTTTTTATCATTATTAATTATTCGGTTTGTACTTTCTTTAATGATACTAGGTGCTGCAAATAGTATAAAAATAAGCAGCAAAAATGGGGGCAAAGCATATCTCAGATATTGTCTGTTTTTATTAAGGTCAATGGCTGATTTGAATGGTACTAATTTGATCGCGTTGGTTTTTTGCTCAATACTTGCTTCTATAAGAGCAGTATGCGATTCAATAGATTCCTGTTTTTTTAGTTGGAGGATATTGATCAGTTTGTCTTTGACATCTCCGAAGTGATCACCAATAATCATCGCAGCATCTTCGTGGGAGATGGTTTGGCCCAATTTAAAATATCTGACCAGCGGATTTATCACCCAATAGGCAAAACCTGCTAATGTTGATAATACAAAGGAATAGAAAAACAATTTTCGTACTCCGGTACTGAAATATAAATAATATTCAGAAACATTAAAAAGGAGAAATAAACCCAAAACAACGGCTATCGTATAAAGACTTCCTTTAATTAGCTTGTTTATGTAGTATTTTCTTATGAATTGATCCAACTTATCTATTAGCTGGTTATAATTGCTGTTATTTACACTCATACTTCTATATTCCCGTTGCTATGAAATTTAATTAAGACTACACCAAAAGTAGATAACAATTCTAAAAACACAATCGTTCAAAATTACTTATGATGATGAAAAAATAAATTTAAAAAACGACGTAAGTTAGGGTGTTTTTTACAATAAGTCAATAGATTGGACGATTAAACCGGATTTTTCAAAGGAAAAAACAACTTATATACAACATTTCTTAAATGAAAAGCAACTTAAATGATGGTTATAAAGTAAAAACTTGATTTGCAGGAAATTGAATCAAGTAAAAATATAGATAAATTTTATAGATTAAAATATAAAAAACTTTTAAGCTTATGCTAAATAAGGTATGGTGAAATTAGAAAAAATAAATGATTTTCAAATATTTTGACTAAATTTTAAAGATTGAAGTGTTCGACATTATTATAAAACTTATCAAAAGCCAAACATAGGCAAACATTTGCTTATGCCAGTCAGATGTACTCAGTCAACTTTAAAAGTTTCAAAAGACTTTTATTTATTTCGCCTATCACGGTAGTCAAAGTCAAAGGTAGACTATCCGGTAAATAAATGAAATTTTTTATACAATATTTAATGATCACTAACCCTTCTGGATCGCAGGCCGTAAAAGGCAAGTGATACCAAGAGCCCAAGTCCAGCCAAACCAAGGTAGAGTACAAAAAAACCATAATTTTCCGCCACATACATACTTCCCATTGGCGCTATAATATGAGCCACCCCATAAGCCATCGCATAAAGGGCCATATATTGCCCTCGTCTATCTTCTGTCGGCCGCGAGACGGCATAATTGGTCATAAACGGCATGGCAAACATTTCAGATAATGACATTAATACAATAAACAATATAGCAGGTATTACACTTATCCATCCTGCAATTAAAGTAATAAAACTAATAATCAATAAAGTGCTACCTAAAGATATCATCATCATATATCTTTGGATATGTTCGATACTTCGGATAAATGGCATTTCCAGTATCACAATAATCAATCCATTTAAAGCCAGCAACAATCCGATTTTGGTTTCTGAAAAAGCCCATTCCTTTTCCCAATATACCGGAACGCTGGTGAACAACTGAAAAAAAGCAATGGCATAAAGAGAAACTAAAAATATGAACAATAAGTATTCCCTATTTTTGTAGGCAGATAAGCCAACCGGTTTGCTGATGGATTTTTTTTCAGGAACTGATGCTCTGTCAAATGGTAAGTATCTATACAAAATAAGTGCAGCAAGCAGGCAAGTAACTGCGTCTATCAGAAAAATCCATCTGAACCCTAATGTACCTGCGACGATACCGCCCATGGCAGGTCCAATAGAAAATCCAAGATTGATAGCAAATCGCATCAGTGAAAAAGACCTGGTCCTATTTTCGGGTGTAGCATATGCCGCAATAGCTACACTATTGGCAGGTCTTAATGTATCCGCAACCAAAGCAAAACAAAATACTGACAATAATATGGCATAATAATCTTTCAGGAAGACCAAAAATAAAAGTATGAAGGCACTAATGATCAAGGAGTATAACTGGATATGATAATAACCAAGTTTATCTGTAAGATATCCGCCTGCGTAAGCCCCAAGTATACTTCCCAACCCATAAGCACCCATCACCCATCCAGCTGCGGTGAGTGTAAAACCCAGATCTGTGGTCAGGTACAATGTCATAAAAGGCAGTACCATGGCTCCGGCCCTGTTGATCAGCATGATAAGGCTCAGCAACCATACACTGCGTGATAGACCCGAAAATGAGTCTACATATAGGTTGATGATACTTTTTATCATGAAAAGTACTATTTCATTTGGATTAATTCAAGCGCATTTCTTCGCGCAGCTTCTGTAGGAGGATTTCCGCTAAGCATTTTTGCTATTTCCAGCACCCTGTCATCAATGGACAATTCCCGCATAGCAGTAACTGTTCGTGCTTCGGTATCAGATTTATATACCCAAAAATGTACATCAGCCCGCGCGGCGATCTGGGGAGAATGTGTGATACAAATGACTTGATGCTTACCGGACAGATCAGACAGAATCTGGCCCATTTTTCTTGCTACTTCTCCGGATACTCCGGCGTCTATTTCGTCAAATATCAATGTTGGCAACGTCACTGCTCCGGCTACTAGCGATTTTATACATAAAGTGAGTCTTGAGATTTCACCACCTGATGCGGTATCTTTAAGTGGCAAAAAAGCACTTCCTTTATTGGGTGCAAATAATATATTTACATCATCCAAGCCTGTGGCGTTGAGTGCAGGAAGTGTTTGAGTTTTTACATTTATAAAGGCATGCTCCATAGAGAGACCCATAAGTAGTTCATGCACATTTTTTTCAAAAGCTGGTATGACACTAATTCGTTTTTCAGAGAGTTCTCCTGCCATTTTTCGAAGGTTTTCTTCTTTTTTGATGCATTCAAGCTGAAGCGCTTCTATCTCGTCGGTCAAATCTGAATAGCTATTTAATTTTTCCTTTATGTTGGATTCAATTAAAAGGAGATCTTCCAAAGTGCTTACATGATGTTTTTTTTGCAGTCTGTATATCAGGTTTAGTCTGGTATTTGTAATGTGAATGGCTTCATCATCATATTCTGTGGCATCAGAAATTCTCGATGCTTCATTTGCAATATCAGTCAGTTCTTCACGCACAGTCAGTAATCTGCTGTAAATCTCCGCATATACATGATCCAGATTACTGATAGCACTATATTGATTGGTCAATAACTGCAATTGCCCGATAATCGAGTTTTCGTCCTCTTCCAGACCATGCACAAGCATTGTACTATTTTTTTTAATATCTTCTGCTGATGTAAGTTTATGTAGAAGGTTTTCAAGTTCTTCCTGCTCACCTTTTTTTAGCTCAGCCTGATTAAACTCATTCATCTGAAAATTGAGAAATTCTATTTCCTGATTGGCATTTCTATTTTTCTCTTTGAGTTCATCGAGTTTTTTTACCCCTTGTTTGTAATTTTTATATGAAACTGTATACATTTCCAGTAAGGCTTTATTTCCTGCCAATGCATCCATCATTTGCAACTGAAAAGCCGGCTTTTGAATATCCAGCATATCAAATTGTTGATGAACATCGATCAGACCCTCAGTCAAAGAATGCAGAATGTCCAGTGTAACGGGAGAATCATTGACAAATGCTCTGCTTTTTCCTCCGGGCGCAATCTCTCTTCTTATGATCAATTCATCATAATATTCCAGACCTTCATCTGCGAAAAAATCTTGGATAAAATAGGCAGTAATATCGAAAGTAGCTTCTACAAAACATTTCCTTTCCTGATCATATAATACTTTGGAATCAGCCCGTTTGCCCATAATCAAACCGAGAGCACCAAGTAAAATGGATTTCCCAGCCCCTGTTTCACCGGTAATAATCGACAAACAATCCGGAAAAGCTATTTCCAACCGGTCGATGATCGCATAATTTTGAATTTCTATCTTTCTCAGCATAATAAGATGCAAAAGTATAGTTTTTTGGTAAGAAAGGAATTTTAAAGACCACCCAAATTTTAAAAAAAAACTGATTCGCAAATTTATGTCATTGCAATTAGACATTGACAGAATCCATATTAGCGTTGATTTTGGAACAAATATTTTTTGTTATTCAATGTTTTGAGCTATAAAATTAAATGCGTAAAAATTATATATAAAAATAAATTAAATTCGTAATAAATATTAATTTTACGTTTAATATACCATCTAACAATTAAAGATGTATATTATATTCCATAATTACATATCAAACCCGTAGATTATTTAATTATTTTTATCATTAAAATCACTTATTATGAACACCAACAAAATTTTAGTGGCGGGTCTGATTGGAGGAATATTTGCGTTCTTTTTTGGATGGCTCGTTTTTGGCTTACTTTTTCCGGATCTGATGAAAATCCCACTGGAAGGATTTATGAAACCTGAAGCAGATATGGTCATGTGGGCCATGTTTGTATCCAATTTACTTTGGGGATTACTGATGGCTTATATTTTTGTACAGTGGGCTAATATTTCAACTTGGATGGCTGGAGCAAAAGCGGGAGCTACCCTTGGATTGCTCATTAGTGCAGCATATGATTTTGGATTTTTTGCCATGACAAATATGTTTACTTTGAATTCTATGTTAATTGACATTGTCGTTAATACATTATATGTCGGCATTCTGGGTGCAGTAGTAGGCTTATGGTTGGGTAGGAAATAGGAGTATTGATTTCATATTGAGGTGAAGTGTAAATTTATTATACTTCACCTCAATTTACCCACTGAAATCTAGATAATATACATCCACTTCATTCCTTAAAATCGAAGTTATATTAAATCCGTTGGATTGTGGAATAACTTCGCAAAGATCAAAAATAATACATGATTTGGGCAAACCGGTAAAAATGAGGGTAAAGCCAAACTCTCTATTTGCTTTTACTTCAGTCCAGACAGGAAAACCACTGATCTTTTCAAAATGTACAAGTTCACTTATATGCGCAGAATGCTGATCAAACAAAAATGTGGTCGGCCAAATCCTGATAAAAGTACTTTCATTTTGGGGATGAACAATGCCGTGAACGACTACTTGTCCCTGATCGGATGTATATTCTTCCAGCTCTTTCAGTAGATTTGGGGAGATGTTTGTCTTGGGTTTTTCTATGATGAAGGGCATAATAACGGCTGTGATACCGCAAATTAAGCCAAAAAAGTGAATATTTCATTATTTTTGGTAAAAAATCGATCCAACAATATCACATTCGAAAAAATATTTCTTACTTTTGTGCTCATTTTCAAATTAATAAATTTATTCACAATGATTGCAATCGTAAACATAGCTGGTCAGCAATTTAAAGTGACAGAAGGTCAGGAACTTTTTGTCCACCAGTTAGAAGCCGCTGCAGGTTCATCCGTGTCATTCGATCAGGTAATGATGGTAGACAACAATGGATCCATAGCAGTAGGCACGCCGGTATTGAGCAATGCCACAGTAAATGCCACGGTCATAGGCAACCAAAAAGGTGACAAAGTGATCGTCTTCAAAAAGAAGAGACGTAAAGGTTATCAAAAGAAAAACGGTCACAGACAATGTTTTACTAAAATTAAAATCGAATCGATCACTGCGTAATTTTATGCAGGTATTATCTAACCTAAAAAAAGAATAGAAAAATGGCTCATAAAAAAGGTGTCGGTAGTTCGGATAACGGACGTGATAGTCATAGCAAACGATTAGGAGTTAAGCTCTTTGGTGGCCAGGTGGCAAAAGCAGGAAATATCCTGATAAGACAAAGAGGCACAAGATTTCACCCTGGTGAAAATGTTTATCTTGGTAAAGATTTTACTATCCATGCACAGGTAGCGGGAACTGTGGCCTTCAAAAGAGGAAAAGAAAATAGAACTTGGATAAGTATCATCCCAACCTTAAACGAAGTACAAGAAACCGTTGCTCCAGTAGTTCCGGCAACACCAGCAGCAAAAGTAAAAACCGTTCCTGTAGCTCCTGTGGTAACTCCGGCAGCTACATCGGAAGAAGAATAAGTGAAGAGTGATAATTTTTTGAATGTACTTACCAAAAAACGAGATTTTAGGAAGACGAATTCAAATAATTAAATTAGCAGCAAAAAGGGGATAAGTCAATGATTTATTCCCTTTTTTTATGAAAACAACACACTATTTTAAGTGAAATAAAACATATCAAATACATCTAAGAGATCAATCAAACTTTCCGTTATATATCATGATATAATTACTTTCACATCTTACGGCAATCCGGCATATTAATCAAACGGACTGGTGGGTCTTACAGCTAACTTTGGGTGCCAGTATTCTTACTTTTCTATTGGATGCTAATGGCATTAGCTTAAATAAAGTCCAGCCATCCACTCAAATTTTTGATAAGTCAAGATCAAGTGCTTCAGGATCTGCCAAATTTAGTCCCGATGGTACCAAGTATGCCATCTACAATTATTATGATAAGTTGCAGGTCTATGATTTTGATAGAACTACTGGTACACTATCCAATCATCAGAAAATTAATATCATACCAGAAGTAGAGATAGATAGAGCGCAATATTATTTTGCTAGTGTTGAGTGGTCACCCAATAGTCGCTACATCTATACCGCTACACAAGACTGGCTGCACCAGATAGATACACAAGAGCCTGATCCAGATAATAGAATAGGCCTTATAGATACTTACAATGGTACTTTAGATCCTTTTGTTACAAGTTTTTTTCTCATGGCACAGGGACCTGACTGCAAGATAAATATGTCCCCTGCCAATGGATCCTACTCACTTTACGTCATCAACAAACCAGAAGAAGCAGGCAAGGCTTGTGATTTTGTACAAAATGGGATCAAACTACCGAATGCCAATGGTAGGTCCCTACCCAATTTCCCAAGATTCCGTGTGGACGAAGCAGAAAAATGCAATCCGGGTATTTCCTCTCTTTTCGGAGAGCAGGTCTATTATCGCAGACCATTACAAGTATATCCCAATCCTTCTGCAGGGCTTTTTCATTTCCGTGATTTCAACTATCCTGCTGCCTGTTAGCTCGTTGTGACCGATATACAAGGCAATAGTGTGTATAGCGCAGATATTCTCCTGCTGGACTATCACCAGAGCCGATAGATATCAGTCATTTGCCATCAGGTAGGTACAATATAGAGATTTATCCCATGGAAAATAAGGAGAGAATATTTTATGGAGCACAGGTAGTGAAACTCTGAAGGAGTGAAAGTCAATACCTGTGATCAAAAGATCATTGTTGACTCCCATTGCAATTTGCAGTTATTCAATTTTTTTATCTGGGCTCATTTATTTTTTTTACTTACTTCTCCACCTTCTTAAAAGCCGTCTGTACTACTGAAACATCATTTGGCATGGCCCGGCTGATCATCACTACCACTTCCATTTTTTTAGGATTCCAAAGTCCATTTGGATTAATAGGTAAGGTATAAGTGTAGTTCTTTTTGATAATGGCGTCCTTCTTTAAAGCAGAGCCAAAATTATCCCCATCAAACTTTGTCATCATATCCCGGAGCACATGTTTATGGTTGTAGGCATCGATAATCACCGCTCCATTGGATTGTGCATCTATGATGTCAGATTCTGTAAGAAATATACTGATATTATAACTACCTTCAAGATCTGTCAGAGGTATAGCCGCTATCTCAAGATCAAGTTTTCTGGTGATTTCATCAAATTTTGTATCCAAAAGGAGGTTCATCTGATGCGGTTTGAGCAATTCATTCTCCACCGCTGCCTGCCATAATTCAGGGATGTCAATCATGATCATATCATTTTCGTCTTTTACTCTATTGATTGATGCAGATGGTTTTCCAAACCAAGGCTGAAACCAGGATTCCAGGCTTTTGGCTTTTGGATTTCTAAAATCATATTTGCTTTTGGAAGTAGGATTGGACAAAAACTCTCCGTGTATACCCACTACGGATACCCGACCGGGAAACTTAGTCAATATATTTTCTATGGCAGCACTTCCTTTCGGACAATTGGGACAACTTGCTCCGGTGAGTTCTTCAATTAGTACCACTTTTTCTGAATCCGGAATCACAGGATCTGCTATGACTATAGGAATTTCTTCGCAGGACATAAGGATAAACAAAGGAAAAACCAACAAAAATCTGATTAATACTAATCTCATGTTCAATATATTTATATTATCAAAATGTGGTATTCATGGCAAATCTGAAACCACTAAAAGCAGGTTCAAGCCGGCATATACCACCGCTACATACTATACCTTCCACTTGTTTAACATATCTAAGGCTGTATCGTTGAGCATCATTAAAAAATACTACTCCCAATGTCGGATAAAATGTTTTTTCTATCTGACCTTTTGAATTTGCCTTTTTTGGTTTGATATTATACATGCCTGATGCTTCAAAACTCCATTTTGGCGCTATACTAAACTCTGCCAGACCAAACAACCAACTGCCAAAATCCTGTTTGGTTTGCATATACTGGATTTCGGTTCTCAAAGCTTTGGTAGGCGAATATCTGTATAAAAAATCTACATATGGGGTTATCGTTTTTACCAGGGGAACTTCAGATTTTATTTCGTATATTTCCTGATTGTAAGTCAGAAACTGAATACCACTCGTCAACTGCCATTTCCTTTTGTGCTTATAGATCACTTCAGTAAACAACTCCTGAAATAATCGGTCACCTTCCAGCGTGGTGATGTCTGAATAATTGACGCCTATACTCCATGCTTTACTGAATTTATACCGAACATCCAAAGCGTAGGCCATTTCGGAAATGTCCTGAGCGGCAGGACTGTATCTTGAAGTAAGACGGTAGGTATTCTGTCTGTTGAGTGGGGTTAAATAATTGACCAGACCACGCAGTAATCTTTGGTTTGGATCGATGCGGAAATTAAAGTTTTTTGTTCTTTTTGCTTCTGCTGTGACACCCAGATTGCCTTTGGCATAGGACAAACTTCCGTACAACACCGAACCACTTTTTTGCTCCAGTTTTCCGATGGTGCTTCCGACAATTTCAGATTTAATAGCAAAAGGATTGTAAAAAATATCTTTGGATTTGAGTGCCACTTCTGTATACAAACTGAATCCACGGTAGGTAAGTGTATTGTATATGGTGGATAAATACGTATTGTGTTTTGGGGAGAATCTGTCTTCATCGAGATAGGTTCGCAACGCATCGACCACTCCGGCCATGTTTTCATCAGAAATGGTTCTGTTGATAAATCCAATGCCCGGCGCAAGCGTAAGAGGTGTATCTTCGCTACCCAGACTTATAAATCCTTCGCTTCTTAATCCTTTTATATTTCCTGTATAGGTGTCAAATGCATTCTTCTGCTTGCCGGCAAATCCCATGATATTCCAGTTTTCAGAAAGACTATATTTGACTCTGGCACCGTATAGTGCATTGTCTATAAATAATGGTCTGGTTTCAAAGGCCCTGAATATCAATCCTGAACCAATCTGATCATATAAATATCCGGCACTTAACTCCAGTTTGTCAATGGTCTTCTGCACAAACCAACGTCCGATGCCGATGCCTGAATAGGAGTCCGTAGGATTGCGAAGATTAGAATTATTGAACATATCAAATCTTGCTCCTATGGTAAATCCCTGAATGGCGTAGTTTACATTCAGCCATGCTTCTCCGCCAAAAAACTGTCTGTCATATTGCGGGGTATTGGGGGTATTGATAGACGAATCACGAATAAATACATTGGCATTGGTTTCAAAAGCACCTGAAAACACCCCTTTTTCCTGACCAGTAATCATCCAGAAATGGAAAATAAAATATATGAAGATAATAAATCGCATATTTCGTTAAGATTCTGTGTAATATTTATAAAACTGTGACAAGATAAAAAAAAACTATCCTACGATGTAAAATCAGACTGAAAATCTCTTTGGTTTGTAAAAAAGAATTGCCGCTTTATAAATTTTAGTTAAAATATTTCATTATATCTAAAAATTAAAACCACTTTCAATAAAGAAGCCCTTTTCATTAAATCTGGTAATCCCATATTCAAAGGACAATGTAAAATTATTATATAAAATCAGATCCAGACCTGGACCATATCCATATTCGTTTCTGTTGGAGTATGGATTTTCTGCGCCGGATATAGGATCACGGGCAAAGCCGTAGTCAAAACTCAGTCTGAGAAATAGTTTAGTATTCATCTCGCGAAACTGTTTTGGCATATATCTATTAATTTTTATATCCTTGTCAAGTAGTCTGAATCTAAGTGCATTATTGACCAAAATAAAATTTCTGCCATCGAGGACATACAATTGATATCCGGTGATGTTGTCAGATTTGTAACCAATAGCATTATTTAGGAAATAGGGTAGTTCATTGTCCTGAAGATTGAGTTTTATTTTCAACCTGTTGCTCAGTATAAGCCATTTTAATATGGGTGTATGTAGTTCTGCACTGATAGAAAGCCAGGCATTGTCTGTGTCACTTAGTAAACCAAGTCCTTCTTTACGTGCATTGAACTCAAGCTTATATCCATCTACCGGATAAAGCGGATATACTGTTTTGTCAAAGCGTAAGTAATAATCCAGTAAAAAATACTTAATCGATGATGCGCTTTTTCCAAAAAACGTTTTATTGAGTTGTGAACTGATTACAGTATCAGTTTTGGCTGAAACAAACTCAAGTCTGAGTGACTGGTGGAGTAGAGCATTTGTTCTGTTGAGCAGGCTAATACTTGCCCTATGTTGAAAAAATAATTTTTTCTCATCCGGACTTTTATAAAACTTTGGTTTATTGAACAGTGTTTTGTACGCAATTTCCCTGTTTTCAGCATAAAGTACATTGGCTGAAAGTCCCCATCTTTTTTTCAGATAAGGAAAATCATAGGCGATTTCATATTTTCTGGTATATCCGCGCTGAAATTTCAATTTTAATTTATCCTTGTTTCCGGTAAGATTGATATGATCGAATGCAATGCCATAATTTACTCTATCAAAAGAATAGTTTTGCTCTTCACGCCATACATTGAAGTTTCTATCCGCCAGTTCGAAAATGATATAGGGATATATATACCAGTTTTCCTGTACTTTTATTTCAATATTACATATAGTCAGATCAGTATTCCAGTTTTTTACGTTGATTTTTGCCACTGTAAAAAGACCAATACTTTGAAGTCTTTTTTCATTGGATGACATCCTTTTTGCCAACTCTTTGAGACCAATGGTATCCCCCGGCATGAAGTCGATTTCTTTGAGTATAACATTTCTTTGGGTTGTTTTCAGCCCTAAGATATTGATGCTATCTATGATCACATAGTTATCCTGACCATAGATCGGCATACAAAAAAATAGGGTAAAAATAAATAGTAAAAAAGATCTGATCTTTTTGTTTATATAACTTTTATATGCAGTTAACCATAACAAACGAATCAAAATTAAATATTGAGATAAGACATCAGTGCATCATACCTGTCTTTCAATCCGTCGTGGAATTCCAGTTCGGAAAATGTAGCGGAGATTTCATATCCAAAACGCTCAAGACTGGCCTTAAAGACATTAATATCCTGACGATTTAGTTTTAGAGTGATATATGTACGGCTGGTTTCGGGTATAGTGTTAATAAAACTGCTCAAAATTTGGATATCGTCAGATTCTGCGATCCTGGCTATCTCAGACAAGGAGTAGTTTCCTTTGGAAGATTCTATGACAATGATGCTCCCCGGATCGGCAAATGAAAAGTGGGCAGCAAAATATTGCAATAAATCTTCCATGGTGATGACTCCCAGATAATTTTCTTCTTTATCGATCACAGGGATCATGGTAAGCTGATATCGGCCCATCTTTGTCATCACTTCAAAGAGATGCTCATTTTCTATACAAAATGGCCGCAAGAAGGAAAGTCTGTATGTACCTATCGGCTCATGAGTATCATGGATTAGTATATCTTCCTCTGAAATGACACCCAGTAGTTGCTCATGATTGACTATAGGAAGGTGGCGTACATGATACACCTGCATCAGATTTAATACTTCTTCCCCAGTATCAGATGTCTGTACGGGTAATAATGTTTGTGATATGAGTTCCTTTGCTACCAAGCAAGTATAATAATTAGTTGTTCTGATTAAACCCTAAAAGCTGCTGATTTATTGTCTCAGCACTTTCTTTCGCTCAAAGATAAACTCATCTTCTGACAAAATCCCTTTTTTTCGCAATTCTGATAATTTATTCAGCTGAGCCAGGAGTGTGTCGTCCATTTCTATATCATCCGGCATCGAGGCATGTACTGGAGATGTATCCTGTTTTATTTTTTCTTCATGCACAGGAATAGAAAAAGGGTTGACCCTGAAACCTCCGCTCCTGTATGCCTCAAACTCAGGCTGAATACGGACGTAAGCCAAATCATCATGACTGAGTATTCTTTCCACATCCTTGAGACCAAGACTGACAGCTTTACTAAGATGATGATAAGCCAGCGATTTTTTTTCAGTCAGTGAATAGGCACATGAGATATTAAAATGCAAGGCTACATCATTGGGAGATATATCCAATCCTTTTTTAAAATCTAGAATGGACTCTTCCAAATCAAAATCTTTATACTTTTTGATGCCGCTGTTTTTATAAGGATTGGCCCGAAGTGTTGTGGAAGGTGAAGGTTTTTGCTTCAGATTTGGTTTTCCTGATTTGTCAGGCATCTGCTCATATCTGGCCATCTGTGCATCTCTCCTGGCTTCCAGTGGCCCTCTTCTTACCTGTATCAGACCTCTGTTGTATTTTTTGTCAAAATCCTGCTCAGACATGTTCAGCAATTTGATCCCTTCGATCACGCCGGCGATCAATGATATCGGAATGCCTATATTCAAAGAAACTATAAACATGATCATAAAACCAATAAATCCTCCTGTCCTGCCAAGATACAACTTATGTCCACCCATAAATCCGGTAAAAAAGGCCAGCATCGCTGCAGTAAGTTTATTTTTTGGTACCATTTTATTTTTTAATAAAAATCTGTCAATAAATTTTACATGTCAATACCGCAATATCGTCCGCAATATCTATTTCGCCCCTGAACGTGTCAATTTCAGTCAGCAAAAGATTATTGAAACTTTCAGGGTCCATGTGTCCGTTTTGGGTTACAAATTCTTCCAGAAAGTGATCCCCGAAATATTCTTCAGCAACGTTTTTCAAATCCGGCAGTCCGTCCGTAAAGCTGATGATCATGGCGTCGGGCTTTAAATCTATTTTTTCTTCTTTGATATCATTCAACTTTTCAAAAGCACCGATAAAGGAGCATCCTTTGTCCAATCGTATCAAATTTCCGTTCATCTTTAGTATCGGAGGATAATGTCCTGCATTAACGTATCTCAATGTTTTTTGTTTTGCATCTATCTCTGCTACAAAGAACGTAATATATCTATCACTTTTGGTAATTCTATAGACGGATTGGTTCAATGCAAAGACGAACGTCTCCAGATCGCGGTATTGGAAGATCAGGGATTGTATCATGGCCTGAAAATTTGCCATCAAAAGTGCTGCGGCTACGCCCTTGCCGGAGATATCTGCGATACAGAAAGCAAACCGATCCTGATCAAAACGGATGAAGTCTAGATAATCCCCACCGATATTAAAATGTGGTTTATAAATCTTGGACATGGCAAATTTTTCTTCTACCGGAAGTTTTTCAGGAATGAGCATATGTTGTACCTGAGACGCCAGTTCCATTTCGCGTCTGTATCGTTCCTGTTCAATCTGTTTTTTAAACAATCGTTTATTTTCTATGGCCACCGCTATGATATTGGTAATGGTGGTGATAAACTGTATTTTATTGTACAGATCTTCTTTTTCTTTGATGCCGCCGATGATCGAATAAGCGATGGGAAGTTCTTTGTGAAATACAGGAATAATGATGTCAAAACCTGCCAACTTTTCATGGTCGCCATTCTTAATGGTAAAGAGTCTTTTGTGTGGAAGCAATAAGGGAACGATATCTTCAAACTCATTTCTATTAAAATTGATCGAAGCGGTACACTCCCAGCCGTGATCTTCTATTATAAACAAAGCCATCTTTTCTATACCCATCTCCCAGCTGAGGAAGGATTTATACATATTAAACAAGCCATCTGCAGACACATTGTCATTGATAGCTTGAGTGATAGTCAGCAGGGATTTGATCTGAAGCTGTTTAAGGCTCAGTTCTTTTTCCAGTTTCTCCAAAATGGCCAGTTCACGATTCATGATACAAACCTACACAATTTTTAGGAAAAGAAAAAAGAAGCAGTCAAATGTCCTTCTGAACGACAAAAATAAATGATGGGATGGATCGCATGAAATGGAATTTAGTCTTGTGAGCGTAAAACAATTGGTTGAATATTTTATGGGAGTCCTTCCCCATTTTTAGGTACAAAACACATCATAAACGAATTATATATGTAGATGTTTCATATGTTAATG
>JBBRVQ010000039.1:0-35706 GCA_038246735.1 Chitinophagales bacterium | reverse complement strand
CTTCTGTTATGGGTTGATTGTCAGGAAGTGTGGTTATTTCATGATTAAAAAAGGCTTCATGGGAGACAATGAGTTTCTTATCTTTACTCACTACAACATCCAATTCTAATGTCGTCACACCAAGTTCCACTGCTTTAATAAAGCCTTCAATGGTATTTTCTGGCATAAGACCTCTGCAACCCCTGTGTCCTTGAATGTCCAAATGATGTTTTTCACTATCGGAAGGTAAACATTGTATCATAATGAGCGTTGTGCCTGCAATCAGATGTGTTATTTTCATTTATCTAGATATTGTTGGATATAAGACACCTACGCTAAACACAAACTGACCGTTGTCCAATATCCATTGGGGTTCTATGTAATAGGTATATTTATCTGTTGGTACACGCATAGACACTCCTAGGTTTAAGGAATTATTTAATACTGATTTAGAATCTTTGTCAAAATCAGTGCGCGTAAAATTAATACCGGCCATTGGATTCAGGATTAGTTTATCATCCAGATTAAATAGTCTGTAGTGAAGATTGAAATCAAAGGACCACGATGCTTTGGTAGCAAGATAGTAGGCTATATCAACATTGATATCAAATTTTTCTGAAATATCTTTCCCAACTTTAGCATTAAGCCCCAATGCTTTGAATTGATTATTGGTATTAAATTTCATTCCGCCGCCAAATTGAAACTGAGCATATGATTTTGAATACATCAGAAGATATATAGTAAGAATAGGGATAAGTTTATAAATGTATTTCATTTGTTTAAGTTTATTTTAATTTTATAAAGTTTTAACGCCACACTTTTTTAACAAATTGGCACCCTTAAAATCATTTTGTTTTGCAGAGTTTAAGTTAAAAAATTTTATCTCAAAGCCTATACTATTTATAAATAATTGTTTTTGATAAAAAAAATATTCTTCCGCTTAAATAATCAAACTTTTTTATATCAATTACAAACATAAGATTATTTTATCAGAAATTCATTTAACAGGATTAAGTTTTATTTATTATCATGTGAAAACTGAAAATACAATATTAAATTAATTTTAGTTTAGGAATTTGTAAACAATTGAATAACAATAGTATAAGTAATTAATGTAATTTATTTATAGATTTTAATAACAAACAGGCAGCGTTTTATGTTAATTTTCAGTTATTATTATGGCGCTATTATAGTTTTAAACCATTGAATCATCTTGTTATCTAAAGTTTAAAATCTTATTAGAGTCCAGATTTTTAGTTTATTTATTATCAAATTTTTAACCAAACAATTTTATTATGAAACAATTTTTATTTACGATGCTGACCTTGATAGTCAGTGTAAGTTTTTCTTATGGACAAAGGTCCGTTTCGGGAACCGTCACAGATGAAAGTGGATTACCTTTGATTGGTGCCAATGTAGTGGCAAAAGAAAATGTCGAAGTTGGTACTATAACTGACATCGATGGGAATTACAAATTACAGATTCCAGCTAGTGTGGCCACATTGGTTTTTAGTTACACTGGATACGAAACCAAAGAAATTATCATTGGAACAGACAATGTGCTTAATGTTACCTTAGCAGAGGGAAATATTTTAGAAGAAGTTGTGGTAACTGCTTTAGGTATTAAAAGAGATAAAAGTAATTTGGGGTATTCTGTTGGTCAGATAAACTCGGAAGAACTGGTTTTAGGCAGAACTACAAATGTGACCAATGCACTCGTCGGCAAAGTGGCAGGTATAAGGGTTTCTGGTTCTGGAGGTTCTTTTACTGGTTCTGGAGTGATAGTGAGGGGATTTACCACATTTTTAGGAAGTAATCAGCCTTTATATGTAGTTGACGGTATCCCAATTGATAATTCAGGGGGAGGAACCGCTTTGCAATCAGGATCATCTCAATCTAACAGAGCGATTGACTTAAATCAGGATGATATTGAGAATATCAGTGTGCTAAAAGGAGCAGGAGCCACCACCCTTTACGGATCAAGGGGAGCATCAGGTGTAATTTTGATCACAACAAAAAAAGGTAAAAAAAATCAGAAAAATTCTATAACCTATACAGCAAATTATGCAACTCAAGAAGTAAACCGAACTCCTGATTATCAGAATACGTTCGGACAAGGTACCGGTGGTAATTTTAATGCCGCTGCTATTAGTTCATGGGGACCAAAAATTGATGGCAGAAAAGTGACTTTACCTGCTGATTATAGAGCAGCCGGCGTTGGTGATTCTGTTGCACTTACTGCATATCCTAAAAATGTTGAAGAATTATTTAGAAAAGGATTTAATATGCAACATAATCTTAGTTTTCAAGGTGGAACTGACAAGTCAGCTTACAGATTATCTTTAGGTTACCTTCAGGATCAGGGAATATTCGAGAATAACAGACTTAACAGATATAATATCGGCTTGAACGCTTCTCACGATATTACTTCAAAATTGAATGCTGCGATATCAATAAATTATAGTACTAATAGTTCTAAAAGAACTTTGCAAGGAAATCAGCTGTCAAATCCACTTTTCAGATCATGGTTTACACCACGGAGCTGGGATTTAACAGGCCTCCCATGGCAGACAGCGACAGGTAGCCAATTGCATTATGATCCAGCAGTAGATAATCCAAGATGGACTATTAATAATAACCTAAATAATGATAATACTGATAGGATGTTAGGAAATTTAAGTCTCACTTATAAAATGAATTCTTGGTTGACAGCCAATTATAAACTTGGGGTTGATAATTTTACATTTGCAAGAAGTAGTTATGACCAGATAGGTATAAGAGGTGGAGGCTCCACTCAAAACGGTCCAACAGGGGCGATCAGAGAAAGGACTGATGTAATTAGGAACATAAACTCATATTTGTCTCTTTCAGCGTCTAAAAGTATAAATGAAGATTTTGAAATAATGGGAGTAGTCGGAAATGAAATTATTGATGAAAATAGAAACAATAGTGATGTAATTGGTAGAGGATTGATTGTAAGAGGCTTACGAAATCTAAGTACAAACACAACTGCTTTTACTCCTTTTTATGAAACACTGAAAAGAAGAATCATAGGTGTATTTGGTAATGTAACTACCATTTATAAAAATTTTGCAACTTTGGACGTTTCCTTGAGAAATGACTGGAATTCAACTTTGCCCACCACTGCTAATTCCTACCTGTATTATTCAGCAGCAGGAACTATCAATTTGACGGAAGCAATTCCTTCATTAAAATCAAAAACAATTAATTTGTTAAAAGTTAGAGGTAATTACGGTAGAACAGGTAAAGGTGGTGACTTTTTATATGCAACAGACTCCTATTTTAGCTCAGCTAACCCAGCTGACGGATTTGGACCAAATCTTATTTTTCCATTCAACGGTTTAGGTGGATACACCTTAAATAATGGTGCAGGAAATCCAAATTTAAAGCCAGAGTTTACCAATTCAATTGAATTTGGTATTGACTTAGGGATGTTTGATAATAGAATTGTTTTGGATTTGACAAAATATACTCAAAAGACAACAGATGTAATCTTCAACGTTCCAAATTCATCAGCAGCAGGTATTTCTTCTGTTTTTACAAATTCTGGACAATTGACCACTGATGGTTGGGAAGTAGCTTTAACTTTGGTACCAGTAAAAACTAAAAGTATCACATGGTCATCCACTTTTAACCTGACAAAATTTGTTTCAACGGTTGATAAACTTGCACCAGGAGTACAAAATATATTTCTTGGTGGATTTACCACCCCAAATATCAGATTGGTGGAAGGAGATCAGTTTGGTCAGATCTATGGTAGTGATTATTTGAAAGATGATCAGGGAAGACTTGTTCTTACAGCTACGGGATTGCCTAGACCTACTGCAAATGTAGTCAAACTTGGAAATCCAAATCCAAATTATACACTAGGAATAAGTAACAGCTTTTCAGTTAAAAACTTTAATTTAAGCGTATTACTTGATATCCGAGATGGTGGAGATATATATTCAAGAAATGTTGCAGACCTCCAACGAAACGGTGTAGTTGTGGAGACGGCTGAAAAAGATAGGTTAAATTCTGATGGTACAGCTGCGAAAAATTATATTTTTGAAGGAGTACTTCCAAATGGCACTGAAAATAAAGACTCAGATCCAAATGCAGTAAGAGTTACAGCGGAACAATACTTTGGTAACTCAGGTAAATATGTTGCAGCTAGAGGATTTATTTACGGAACATCATGGTTCAGAGTTAGAGAGGCAAGTTTTTCTTATAATTTTCCAAAAAGCATGTTGGATAAAACAATGTTGGGAAATCTTGAAATTGGAGTATTTGGTAGAAATTTATTCTTAAGCGCACCTGACTATCCGCATCTTGATCCTGAGCAAAATGCTTTGGGAATAAGTAATGCACAAGGATTGGAGTTCAATGCATTGCCACAGACAAGATCTTTTGGTGCCAATATAAGAGTAACTTTTTAAGTAATTTTATAATAAATTAAATTTTTATTTTATGAAAATCAAAAATATAATAAGCAAATCATTAATAATTGGAGCAGTACTTTTTACTAGCTCATGCAATGATTATCTGGATATAAACATAGATCCAAACAGTGTTTCAGATGCTCCTATTGAACAATTGCTGACAAGTGTCACAGCCAATGTTGGATTTACTGGCGGTAGCGACTTAAATAGGTATGCGAGTTTGATAGTGCAGCAATATTCTGGACAAGGATCGGGTGCAACTACACAACCTCAGGAATATGAGAGATATAATATTCAAGGATCAGATCTGAATAATCTTTGGAACTCTTTGTATTCTACGACATTGAGCGATATTGAATTAATTATTCAAAAAGCAAATGATCCTGCTGTTTTGAGCCCACATTATGCTGGTGTTGCTAAGATAATGAAAGCATACACTTACCAATTATTGGTGGATACATGGGGTAAAGTTCCTTTTTCAGAAGCCGTAAAATTTACTGATAATTTAAGGCCGAAATTTGATGATGGTGCTGCTATTTACCCTGAGATTATTAAATTATTGGATGATGGTATTAAAGATATTAGTGCTACAACATCAGTTAAATCTCCGGGTGCTAACTCTACAATTTATACTGGCTCCTTTTCTGCAGCCAAGCCTAAATGGGAGAAAGCAGCTAATGCATTAAAGATGCGTATCTATTTGCATTACAGCAAGTTGGATAAAGCTAAAATGATAGCAGGGATAAATGGTCTTTCATCAGCGCCTGCTATGGCATCTAATGCAGATAATTTTGAAATGGCATTTTTTAATGCATCAAGACAACAAAATCCTATTCATCAGTTTGAACAAGATAGAGCGAATCAGTTGTTTCCAAATAATACTTTAGTAGATATGATGAACTCAAAGGTTGACCCCAGACGAAGCAGATATTTCACCCCGTTTCCTTTTACTTATGATCAGGCAAATGCAAAATATCTAGGTGCGAAAGGTGGTGATGCAGCATCGTTTAAGTATTCTAGGTTTCACATTTATTTAAGGGGCGATACAACTAAAGCAGCAGCTCCTATAAATGCAGATGGTTCTTTAAACAATACATCTTATACATATACCGGAACAGCGCCGATAAGAATGTTGACTTTTGCGGAATATAATTTTATAAGAGCTGAGGCAGCTGTTTTAGGTGCCAGCGGTGATGCAGAATTATTCTTTCAGGCAGGAATTCGGGCAAGTATGCAATCTGCTAGCGTATCCACAGCAGCTATTGACACTTATATTGCCGCTAATGGAGCTTTGACCGGTTCTGAAACTGAAAAAGTTAAGAAGATTATCGAAGAAAAATTTGTAGCAAGTTATGGAGTTATACTGGAGCCATGGACTGATTGGAGAAGAACAGGTTTCCCAACCATCACGGCACCACCTAATGCTTTGTTTCCAAATATTCCTAGGTCATTATTTTATCCTCAATCAGAAATAGATCTTAACAACAATGCGCCTGTTCAGAAGACAAATCTTGATGAAAGGGTATTTTGGGATAAATAAATGAATATATATTCATTATTTTTAAAACAAAGGGCTGTTCATATATTATGGACAGTCATTTTTGTTTTAAGCGTAAGAAAAAGTCTTACTTAGGTTTTTATCATTTGAAAATAAAAAAGATAAATTTTACATCGTTAACTATAAATTAACTAGCTAGAGAAGGTCAAATTTCACAATATTTAGCTTTAATTTATTTAAAGTATTATAGGATAAATGTTTATATAGTATATTTATTTATATGTTTTAGAAAGTCGTTTACCATGCAGCGTTTTATGTTAAGAATCCGTTAAATAATTTGTAACAAAATGTTTTTTTAAGTGATCAAAGGTTTTATATTTGCCCTTGTGTATCTCTTAAAAGATATTATTTGAATTATTTATTTACTAACAAAACAATTTTTAGTATGAAACAAGTCTTATTTTCATTGTTTGTGCTCCTTGGAAGTATAAGCATGACTTTTGGACAGATGACGGTTTCAGGTAAAGTCACTGACTCTGCCGGAGAAGCCCTGATCGGAGCCAACGTTACTGCCAAAGGGGCAGCAGGTACCGGTACCATCACTGACATTGATGGTATGTATTCCCTGAGAGTTCCTGCCGGTACCGCCACCTTAGTATTCAGTTATACTGGATATGACACCCAGGAAGTAGCCATTGGCTCATCCAATGTAGTTAATGTTACTATGGCTGAGGGAAAAGTCCTTGAAGAAATCGTAGTAACAGGTTTTGGTATCAAAAAAGAGAAAAAAGCTTTGGGATACGCCGTTACCACAATTAGCTCCGCTGACATCGAGTTAAAACCTGAAGCCGACGTGACTAGGGTATTAAGAGGTAAAGTACCTGGTGTTAACATCAATCAAACTTCTGGTCTGGCTGGTTCAGGTACAAATATCATTATCAGGGGTTATTCATCCATCTCAGGTAGTAATCAACCTTTATTTGTAGTGGATGGAGTTCCTTTTGGGTCTTCAACCAGCCCGGACAGAGGTGCTTTGGGTGGTAATGCAGCTGCTTCTTCCAGATTTTTGGATATTGATCCAAATAACGTGGCTGAGGTAAGTGTCTTGAAAGGACTAAGTGCCACTGTATTGTATGGTGAAGCTGGTCGTAATGGGGTTATCCTTATTACCACAAAGTCTGGAACCCACAATAACAAAAATGACAAAATGAGTGTGTTTGTGGAGCAAGGTATATTTGTAAATCAAATAGCCAGCTTACCACAAGATCAGGACTTTTATGGCAATGGTTTTGATAATGCAGCTTCAGGGGCCTTTTCCAACTGGGGAGCTGACGTAAGAAAGCCTGGCTTTCAGGGTACAAACCTGGCTGCTGACGGCACCATTAAACACCCTTATGATAGACCAGCAATCACCGCTTTTTTACCTCAATATATAGGCGCAAGATATGCCTACAAAGCATATGACAACTTACAGGGATTTTATCAGAAGGGTTTGATCTCCAATACTTCCGTAGGCGCGTCTGCAAGAGTGGATAAAACTTCTATCAATTTTACATTTTCCCATAGAGATGAAGAAGGATTTGTTCCTTTAAGTAAGTTAAAAAGAAACAACCTTAGTTTAGGTACAAATACTACATTAAGTAATGGATTAACATTGACTTCAACCTTTAACTATGTAGGTATTGACAAAACAGCACCTCCTGCAGGTGCATCTACCAGCTCAAACCCAAATGATGGTGCATCATTATTTTCCAATGTATTGTATGTACCACGATCGGTGGACCTAAATGGTTTGGCTTATGAATTACCTAACAATACTTCTATTTTTTATCGTGGGGGTAATGATATTCAACATCCACTCTGGACGCTAAATAATACGAGAGATTTAGAAGATGTAAATCGTTTTTTTGGTACCATTGGAGCTAGGTATCCTGTTACAGATTGGCTTTCATTAAATTATCGTTTGGGCGTAGATACATATTCACAAAAGAACAGTTATCAGATTAATAGGGGAGGCCCTCAGGTACCTGACGGTTTAATGGTAACGTCCAATAGGACAAATACGATTATGGATCATAACCTAAATGCACAGTTTAATAGAAAATTGACAGAAAACTTCAATTTGGACGCTGTTGTCGGTGTAAATTTAAGAACGGACAATTTGGATCGTACATTCGCAGCTAGTTCAAACCAATTTGTATATGGTTTGTTTGCACATAATAATTTTATTACTCATCAAAACAGTTCTGATAAATTCGAAGAAAAATTATTGGGTGCATTTGCTACAGCAACCTTGGGATACAAGAGTTTCTTATACCTGAATCTACAAGGACGTAATGACTGGACATCTACACTGGAAAAAGACAATAATTCTGTTTTCTATCCAAGTGCAAGTGTTTCATTTGTGCCAACAGAAGCATTTACAGGACTTACCAACAATAAAGTGTTGGATTACCTTAAACTTAGAGTGGGGTATGGTACATCTGCAGGTTATCCTGATCCATACAGAACAAGAAGTGTACTTTCCACTTCTACCAGAGATTTCCTTACCAATTCAGGTACAGTGATTAACACTAATTCAGTGAGTAATTTCTTCGGAAATATTAATCTTAGACCTGAGATTCACAAAGAACTTGAATTTGGTTTAGATGCAAAATTGTTTAAAAATCTGATTGGACTTGAAGTATCAGTATATAATAAAAAATCAACTGACTTATTGGTAGATTTACCATTGGATCCGGCAACTGGATACACTTCAACATCCATCAACGCGGCCAATATCAAGACAAACGGTATTGAATTGGGACTTACAGTCAATGCAATCGCTAAAAAGGATGTGAATTTGAGCTTCAATGCTAACTTTACCACAGTGGATAATATCGTAGAAGAATTGGTAGATGGTGTGGATCAGATCAGCATTTTCTCAATATTCACTACTCTTGGATCATTTGCGATAGCAGGCCAACCTTATGGTGTTATTCAGGGTACAAGTGCTGTACGTCATGAAAACGGCCAAAGATTGGTGAGTTCACAAGGATTGTATGCA
The DNA here is from genome assembly GCA_038246735.1 of Chitinophagales bacterium. Taxonomy (GTDB): domain Bacteria; phylum Bacteroidota; class Bacteroidia; order Chitinophagales; family Saprospiraceae; genus OLB9. Next base: position 26,741 of record JBBRVQ010000039.1, on the reverse strand, counting down.
TCAGACAATAATCTTAATTTATTAGGCAATCCTAATGAAAATTACACTTTAAATGGTGGATTCAACTTTAATTATAAAGGATTTGGACTTTCTGCTTTGGTCACTTATCAAGATGGTGGTGCTATGTTTGCATCATTGCCTTCTACACTGATGGGAAGAGGAATACTTCAGGAAACTGATTTTGACAGATTTGTACCGGTGATAGCACCAGGTGTCAAAGCAGATGGAACACCCAATAATGTTCAGACTTCAGCGATCAACCACTACTGGCAAAATGGTGGAGTATTTATAGATGAGATGAGAATCTATGATGCTACATATTGGAAACTCAGAGAAGTAGGTGTTTCTTACAAACTTCCATCGAGGCTTCTTGAAAAAACACCTTTTGGATCAGCAGTCATATCACTCACAGGGCAAAATCTTTGGTTCAAAGCATTGGGTTTTCCTCCGGGTGCCAATTTTGACCCTGAAGTATCTGCAACAGGTGTTGGAAACGCAAGAGGTTTTGAATTAATGAATACCCCAACTTCCAAAACGTATGGAGGTACTTTAAGATTTACTTTCTAAAAATTAAAAATTAAGAAGATGAAAATATTTAATAAATATTTAGTTATTTTACTACTTACCATCACATTCACGAGTTGTGAATTTGATTTGCTGGATAGTCCGAATGAGGTGGGTCCTGCAAATGCCAATATTGACTTTTTGTTGGCCAATTCATACCTTACATTTAACGGTCTTATGACAGGAGTAAGTAACAATACTATGGGTGTTACCAGATTGGTCACCATGCAAGCCAATGTATATACGGCAGATAATGGACCTCAAAGCTGGGATGGTGTATGGTCAAATGCTTACGCTGGGTTAATACCTGATTTGGATCTAGTGATAGTCAAAGCCAAAGAAGCGGGTATTACTTTACCTGAAGGTGTGGCTAAAGTGCTGAAAGCATACGCCATGATGACTTTAGTCGATATTTTTGGAGACATACCTTATACTGAAGCATTTCAGGGTACAAGTAATTTTGGACCCAAAGCGGACAAAGGAGCGGATATCTATCTAGCCGCTGATAAATTATTGGACGAAGCTAGGACAATTCTCGCAGCACCTACAGGGACTTTGATAAATGACTTGTATTATGGTGGTTCTGCAGCAAAATGGTTAAAACTGGCCAATACTTTAAAAGTAAGAGGATTGATCAATCAGCGGTTGATCAAACCAGTTACTCAAGCTCAAATAGATGCTATAATAGGCGCTGATGGTGCCAAAGGTATAGCCGTACCTGCAGATGATTTTAAATTTCAATATGGATCAAATAGAGAAGCTCCTGATGCAAGACACCCATATTATAGTGATGGATATGAGAATGGCGGCCCAGGATGGTATCAAAGCAATTTTATGATGTGGACAATGATATTGGGTAAGGGGGACATTGTAGATCCAAGAGTAAGGTACTACTACTACCGACAGGATTGTGATGAAGAAAGTGAAGATGCCTTTACTTTGCCATGTATATTCCAGAACGCTCCAAATCATTTTGATGGTTTTCCTTTCTGCACAGCGTCAGCTGACAAATTTGGTGATCCCGGTAAAAAATTTGTAGGCTATTGGGGTAGAGATCATGGTGATGGTAGTGGTATTCCACCAGATGGTCTTAAGAAAACAGCTTTCGGTGTATATCCTGCAGGTGGAAAATTTGATGCAGACAATTGTGCACAAGTTTCTAATGCTGGTAAAGACGGACTTAAAGGTGTAGGTATCAACCCAATCATGATGTCATCTTGGGTGAAATTTATGCTGGCAGAAAATACTTTGGGCAATGGTGGAGACGCTTCAGTTTTACTGGAAGCCGCTGTAAAAGAAAGTATAAAAAGAGTGATGGACTTTGGAGCTGCAGATGCAGGCACATCCACTCTTAAACCTACTCAGGCAGATGTAGATGCATACGTGGCCAAAGTGAAAGCAGATTATGCTGCTTCATCAGATAAAATGAACGTGTTGATTACGGAGTATTGGTTGGATTGTTTTGGAAATGGAATAGAGCCTTATAATTTCATCAGAAGAACCTGTAAGCCAGCTAAACTTCAGCCAACACTTGATGTTGATCCGGGTCCATTCCCTAGATCTCAGTTTTATCCGGGTAGTTACGTAAGTAGAAATCAAAATGCATCTCAGAAGGCAAACCAGACAACCCCTGTATTTTGGGACAACAATCCTGCAGGATGTGTAAAATAATTATTTTAAAATAAATAAAATAAATCAGAAATGAAAAGATTTAATTATATATCAAGCATGGTGCTCATGACAATGATATTCATGGCTTCATGTGCTGAAAAAGAAAGGGTTTTTCCTGAGTTTGATGGCCTTGAAAAAGGAGCTTTTGCTAGATTATTAGGAACAATCAACGGTCCAAATGGTCAGAATTTTAACTATTTTGATGTTAATGGTTCTAATATCAATATTGAAGTGGAGTTTTATGATGAAAATCAGGGAAAAAACGTCGAGAGTTATACTATTGACGTAGCTCATGCTCCAACCAATAAAAAGGCTCAGATAGCACAGACTACTTCTGCCAATTTTGGTACAAGTGCCAATGGTCTTCCAAATGCAAAATTCAAATTTACCTTTGCTCAGGTATTGACTGCCTTGGGAATTACCTATGAACAAGTTAAGCCAGGCGATAGATTTGTATTTAATTGTGCTATTAAAATGAAAGATGGCAGAGTGTTTAATGCAACAAATTCTGCAGCGGCTCTTGATCTTCCTGCATTTGCAAATTTGAGACAATTTAATGTAAATGTTATTTGTCCATCAAACTTAGGGGGAAAAGACATGCCATACACAACAGCAGGGTGGTGTGGTTCTTCAAAATCAGGAGTTCTGGAGCTCAAGGATTTGGGAAATGGAGTGTACAACATTTTTGTTGATGGTGGTACAACTCCAGATTTTTCATTTGGTGCATATGCTGCCTGCTATAGTCCTACCGCTGCATTACCACTTGGAACATTGCGATTAAATGATGCCTGCAACAAATTGGCATTCTCCGGTGCGAGCCAATGGGGTGAAATTTATAAATTTAATTCAATTTCAGTAGCGGGTAAAGTACTTACCCTGGATTGGGTGAATGATTACGCAGAAGGTGGCGTTACAACTATTACAAGAATAGATGGTAAAGATTGGCCTCCTTTAGTAAAGTAGAGTGAAGTGCCAAAGGGTTTAAACCCTAAATTTGGTAAAATTGGGATATTTATCACTAATTAGGCTAGTGCTCTGTCAAGTTAAAGTTTAAATTAAGTTGTGAGATATTTTTGAATAGATTAAGGCAAAAAACGTAGCTGAACTGGGCAGTTCAGCGAGGCTTTTTAACGCAGAGATATACTAAAAGAGCCGCAAATTATTTAATTATTTATCTGGACATAGCACTAGATGTGCTAAGTAATTATGTAATTTTTTAAATTTAATATTTAGGGTAAGGGTGGAAGTCATTGATTTCCACCCTTTTTTAAATTTTACGGCATAGTTTTGGATGTACATAAAGATAGCACGTGTTCAACTTTAAAACCGGTTATCAAATGAGAAACTTTAACCACTGTCATTTTACTCTATTGCTATTGCTGATTCATACTTTTTTATCAGCACAGGATCTCAAATGGGTATATAAAATAGGAGGCCCTACAGCCGAATATGGTAATGGTATATCTATAAATGCCAGTCAAAACATATATGATATTACCAGTTTTATGGGCACCGTATCGGTTGCAAACAATATCAGCTTCACATCCCGTGGTGCTGAAGATATTTTAATCAGAAAAAGTTCTTCTCTTGGCATCCTTCAGTGGGTGAAACAAATCGGAGGTAATCAGCAAGATGTAGCATTCGACGTAGTGGCAAGTGCTGATGATAATGTTTTTATTGCAGGTATTTTTAGGGATTCGTTGTATCTGAACTCTGATTTGATTTTGGAGGGAAGTGCAGATAAGATATCTTCTTTTGTACTTAAGTTAAGTGGAATTGGTGATGTACTATGGGTTAAAAAATTTGATTCTGATATTGGGGTGGCTGTTAAATCAGCGGCAATATCCGGCATAGGTGAAATAGCAGTTGCAGGAAGTTTTGGAGGAAATGCTAACTTTGGAGAAAATTTTTCAGCCACAAGCAATGGTGGAGATGACATTTTTATTTTAAAAATGAATGCGGCAACCGGGGAGACTATTTTCTTGAAACAAATCGGAAGCAGTGAGCATGAATATGCAAATCAACTTGCTATTGACCCTCAAGGAAATATTTTAGTAACCGGAGAATTCAGAAATGCTTTGGATTTTGATCCGGGTTCTTCTGTATCATTGTTTAATACTAAAGGATTGACCGATATATTTTTATTGAAACTGTCTTCAGCAGGTACTTACCAATGGGCTAAAACCTTCGGAGGCACAGGGCTGGACTTTGGTCATTCTGTAACCACAGATGCTCAGCGAAATGTAATCATTACAGGCAGATTTTCTGACAGCATAAGTTTTTCTGACAGCTTGACACAACTTTTATCCAAAGGCGGAACAGACATATTTATCGCAAAAGTGGACGAAAGTGGGGCAACTTTATGGGCAAATAGTTATGGAGATTCAGCAAATGATCAGGGCAATCAGGTGATAGTAAATAATACAGGTGTTATTTTTCTGGCTGGTTTGTTTCGTGGAAAAGTTGATTTTGACCCATCTTTTGCCTTTAATAACAATAGTGAATCCAAAGGTGGTGCTGATGCGTTTATTGCAGTATATAATCAGGATGGAACATATAATGATCACCTCTCCTTTGGCGGTATAGCAAATGAACAAATGAATGATATTGCTTTAAAAAGTAATGGCGAGCTCATATCTACTGGTGGTTTTGGTGCTGTAGTGGATTTTGCTCCCGGTTCGGCAGAGTCAAATATTTTTGCATCTGGAGGTTCAGATGCATTTTTGTTGAATTTGTCCATTTGCATAAATCCCTATTTAAAGGAAGTTTTTGCAGTAAAGCCTCAAATATGTTTGGGTGACAAGGCATTGATATTAATACAGGAAGGATATCTCAACAGCGCTACACAATGGTCATGGCAACGAGATAGCTGCAGCAATGTGACATTTGCCAGTGGTGATTTTATTAATATTCCTGTGACCGAAAATACTTCTTTTTACGTAAAAGGATTTGGTGGGTGCGTAGTCAGTGATTTATGTACCAAAATTGATGTCAGTATATTTACAGATAGTCTGGAATTACAGTTTATTAACTTATGCGAAGGTGATTCAATACAGGTGGGAGATAAATTTTACAAAGCTCCTGGCATATATACAGATATTCTGATATCAAAGTCAGGCTGTGATAGTATGGTCGTATCGGAGATTTCTGTCTTTCAAAAGTATCGAAGAACTCAAATTTATGATATATGTCCCGGACAATCTATACAGGTTGGAAATTCCACCTATAGCCTTTCAGGAATTTATACCAATATATTTTCAAGCATAAACGGATGCGACAGCGTGATTGTTACCACCATTAACGTACTTCCTACTATTATTAATAATGTAGAAGCTACTTTATGTCAGGGAGAGACCATTACTATTGGCAATGTTATATATGGTTCACCCGGTACTTATATACAATCGTCTACTGGTGGAAATGGCTGCGAAGATTTGTTGATAGTTAAAATTAATGTCCTTCAGGTAAATTTTGATCAGTTTACTAATTTATGTGATGGAGATAGTCTGATAGTAGGTAATAGTGTATATAAGATATCCGGAATATATATCGATACTCTTGAAGCTTTTTCTGGATGTGACAGTATTATCACCTCTACAATAAGAGTTTTAACCCATTCAGGTTTTGTAGGTGATTTTATTTTGTGCAATGGGGATAGTATTGTTGTAGGTAACAAAATCTATAAATCAACAGGAATATACATTGATACTTTAATTAATGCGGTGGGATGTGACAGCATAGTATTTACCTATATCAGGGTCTATAATTTACCTACTACCCTATATCAGGATTTGCGGATTTGTGAGGGAGATAGTGTTTTGGTAGGAAATACTATTTATAAGACGTCCGGGGTATTTAACGACACTTTGCAAACCATCAATGGTTGTGATAGTATAATAGTTACTATGCTACATGTAGCTAATAAATTTTATTTTACACAAGCAGAGATTTGCAGGGGAGATTCTGTTGCTATTGGTGATTCGATCATCAATGATACTGGATTATACAATATAATGCTTAAAAATTCTTATGGCTGTGATAGTATCATAGTTTTTAATCTCAAAGTAAAAGAAAACATAGCTAAAACCTACAACTATAACATATGCCCCGGAGATTCGGTGATGGTGGGTAATCATGTCTACAGGCAGCCGGGAATATACATAGATACCATCGTAGCTTCCAATGGATGTGATAGCATTGTTACATCAAACCTAAACTGGAATCATGTTTTTAGTGACTTATCTTACAATCTTTGTAAAGGGGATTCTGTCACGGTTAATGCAAAGATATACAGAACTGCCGGAATATATTCTGATACATTGGTGAAAAGTGACGGATGTGATAGTATTCTTACTATTCGCATCATGGTCTTGCCCACCTATGAAGATAACGTTGTATATGAAATATGTAAGGGCGAAAGTGTAACAGTAGGATCAGCTACATATTTTAATACGGGCAAATATGCTGAAATCCTTAGGTCTGTAAATGGTTGTGATAGTCTGATTAATTTTGAAATTAAAATCATAAATTTTGTACCGGTTTTCTTTGTCACCAAAGACACCCTAAAAGCTTTTAAAATTAATGGTGCTGAATATCAATGGTTTGAATGCATTGATGGAGAACGTGTACAATATTTAGGCGCAAATGAACCTGAATTTCCATTGTTCAAATCTGGTACATTTTCTTTGAGTATCTCTTACAAAGGGTGTACGTATTTTAGTGATTGCCTTGATTTTATTCGGTCTTCAACTAGCGATCAAAGTACTGAAGGTATATCAGCATATCCAAATCCCGTAATTAATATACTGGAATTGTTTTCACCACAAAACGGAATCGTTATTTTTAGAGACATAAGCGGAAAAGAAATATTGCGTACTAATGTAATCAACGGTCTCAATCGAGTCGATTGTTCAAATTTACAACGTGGAATATATTTACTTGCCATACAATCTGACACAACAAAGTATCAGATTAAAGTGATTAAATTGTAAAATACTTCAATAATACTTAAATTCTTCAATAAGAAAAGTAATATTTTTTTCGTACTACTACCAATTTAATGGAAAGTATAATTTCGGTAATTGAAGCGTTGGTCGTCCCTTAAGGGAATGATGGTAGCGGGCAGCAATAATTGCCTTTCTATAAAGGGGAGTCCTGCCCACTTAATCAACAAGGATTTACCATTAAAATCGTAGTAGAACCATTTTTTTTAATATTTGATGAACTAAATGGTGGCTCTTTTGTCATTGTGGGCTTAGCTATGAAATTCTTATTCTCTACCCGGTAAACCTAACGATTACCGATAACGGATTGTAGTAAATCTTTCGTTTTTTTATTGAAAATATTTTAACTGATACAAATTTTGGAAAGGGAATGATGGAAATAAGTGATGTTTTTAGATTTAAACAATTTGAAATTTATCAGGACAAATGTACCATGAAAGTAAATACAGATGGTGTATTATTGGGTGCGTGGAGCCATCTAAAGGACAGAAAACGCGCATTGGACATTGGGAGCGGTACAGGAATTATTGCTCTGATGTTAGCTCAACGTAGTCAGTCACTGATGGTTACAGGAGTAGAAATAGACGAAGATGCTTATCTGCAGTCACGATCCAATATGCGCCAATCAATATTTGCTGAAAGACTATTTGCGGTATATAGTTCACTGCAGGATTATGCGGCAATAACCGAGGATAGATTTGATCTCATCATTAGTAATCCACCTTTTTTTAGCGGTGGAACTTTTTCATCGAATGAAAATAAAGCCAATGTCCGGCATACGATAAAACTTTCCCACGCTGATCTATTGCTGTCAGTAAAAAAGTTAATGTCAGCAAATGGATATTTTGATTTAATACTGCCATATATTGAAGGTTTGAGATTTATTGAGATGGCGGGTAAATATGATTTGTCTCTGAATAAAATGACAGAAGTTCAATCCAGAGAAAACAAAAGTATTGAAAGGCTGCTCCTTAGATTCAAACATGGGGAAAGTTCAGATTTTGACAAAGACGAATTGATAATTTACCAAGGAGAAGGAGTCAAAGATTACTCTGATGAATTCAAAGCGTTTACCAAAGAATTTTATCTTTTTCTGTAGTTAGCACTTATTTTTTTGAAATCATATGGCAAATAGGGCATTTTTCTGTCACGTGTGCTCTGGCAGTACAGTATTGTCTTCCATAAAAAATGATCTGCAAGTGTAATTTATTCCAGGTTTGTTTCGGGAAAAGTTTTTTAAGATCTGCTTCTGTTTGTACTACATTTTTGCCAGATGTCAAGCCCCATCTTTGAGCGAGTCTGTGTATGTGGGTATCTACTGGAAAAGCCGGCACACCAAAAGCCTGTGACATCACAACTGAAGCTGTTTTATGACCAACTCCCGGTAGAGATTCTAGGTCTTCGAAGTTTTGAGGTACCTGCCCATCAAATTTTTCTACAAGAATCTTTGAAAGCGTACTGATAGCTTGTGATTTACGTGGTGACAAACCACAGGGTCTTATGATTGCTTTTATAACATCAACATCCTGATTGGACATATCCAGTGGATTATCTGCAAGTTCAAATAGGGCAGGAGTAATTTTATTCACCCTTTCATCTGTACACTGTGCTGAAAGTAATACCGCTATTAAAAGCGTATAAGGATCTTTATGTTCGAGAGGTATAGGTGTCTCGGGGTACAGATGTTCAAGGGTATGTGATATAAATCCAACTCTTTCTTTTTTATTCATGATGAATATACATTTTATTTTTTATGAATAAAACTTCATCATCCAGCAGTTGCATTTTTTTGATGAGTGATCCGTGAAGCAATGGAGCTGAAATTCCTTCATTTAGTTTGGATTTTGTTTGGATGATTCTAGCCTCATGCCAAATACCAGCGTTGATAAATGACTTAAGTAATGCTGCTCCGCCTTCCACCATCAAAGTATTGATACCATTTTTAAACAGTATATTAAGCACTGAAGCAAGATCATTTAAATTTTCTATTTGTAAATATTTTATATTTTGGTCTTGCCCTTCATACGATTGGTTGAAAACCCAGGTAGTCGTATCATCTGTACTTTTGTACATTGTATCTTTCAACTCAAGATGGCTGTCCATGATGATACGTACCGGATTTTCTCCATAATACGACCTGACGTTAAGGGCAGGTTTGTCTGTCAAGGCAGTATTTTTTCCTATCATTATACCATCACATTCTGAGCGCCACTTGTGAGCTACAATGCGTGAATATTCATTTGATAGCCAAGTTTGCTCCCCTTTCTTTGAGATGTAATTATCCGCGGACTGTGCCCATTTCAACACCACAAAAGGTAGCTGTGACAGATTGACTTTAAAACTATTGATCAGGTCTTCTGCTTCCGGTAAATCATACAGACAATCTACATTGACGCCGTTTTCCTTTAAATATTTGATACCGTTGCCGCTTACAACCGGATTAGGATCAGGACTGCCTATCACCACATTTTTGACTCCTTCCTGCACTATTCTGTCTGCGCATGGAGGTGTCTTCCCAAAATGTGAGCAAGGCTCTAGACTAACATACAAAGTAGATGCAGGAATATATTGTCTATCAGCAGATGAAACATCTTCTATGGCATTGATTTCGGCATGCGACTTTCCGTATTCCATATGGTATCCTTCACCGATGATACGATCTTGATGTACCAATACAGATCCAACCTTCGGATTAGTTCGGGTGTTTTTGCCTGCCTTTGTAGCGAGTTCAATACATCGTTGCATATATTTAACATGAGGATGTACTGAATGCATAACATCTTACTTTTGTTGAGTAATAAACAAAATTTCTATTTGCCGTGACAATGTTTATATTTTTTGCCGCTGCCACATGGACATAAATCATTTCTACCTACTTTTTCTTCCATACGCTTAAATGTTTCCGGCTTTTCAGATTTTCTGGAAACACCGTCTGCTGCTTCTCTGATGGCTTCATCTTCTCTGCTAGTCCTTACCTTTGTCAAATCGGTTTTCTGCACTTTAGCTTCTCTGACTTCTTGCTGGATAAGAAGTTTGCCATTAAACAAATAGGCACTCACATCTTTGTTGATTTTGTTTATAAGTTCTTCAAAAAGATTGTAGGCTTCAATCTTATATTTGACCAAAGGATCTTTTTGCTCAAACGAAGCTGCCTGAACAGCATCTTTAAGTTCATCCATATTTCTGAGATGTTCTTTCCAGTGATCGTCAATGATGGCAAGGGTTATGGTCTTTTCGATATCTCTCATTATAGAAGCCCCTTTACTATCCAAAGCAGTCTTCAGGTCAGCAGCGATCGGTAGTGGATTAGTTCTGCCATCCGTAAAAGGTATAGCAATTCTTTTATACCTATGGCCTTCATTCTCATACACCTGTTTGATGGTTGGCAATAAGATGTTGGTGATTTGCTCTGATTTATGATTATAGTTTGACATAACAATGTCTAACATCTGATCTATCAGGTTGTCAACAGAGGTACTTTTGAATGTATCCTGGTCCATTTGCGGATCTATACTCAATGAAGTAAGACAGTCAAATCTGAAACCCTCGTAATTATTTGTTCGTTTGTTACTATCTACAATGTATTCCACAGAACCCACAAACATATTGTGCAGATCTACAGAAAGTCTTTCTCCTTGGAGTGCGTTATTTCTTTTTTTGTAAATGGCTTCCCTTTGGATATTCATCACATCATCATAATCAAGAAGTCTCTTTCTTATTCCAAAGTTATTTTCTTCTACTTTCTTCTGGGCTCTTTCAATAGACTTGGTAACCATGCTATGCTGAATTACTTCACCGTCTTTATGACCCATTTTATCCATAATGCCAGCTATTCGCTCGGATTGAAAAAGACGCATCAGATTATCTTCCAAGGACACATAAAACTGGGACGTACCCGGATCACCCTGACGACCAGCTCTACCACGCAACTGACGATCCACACGTCTAGAGTCGTGTCTTTCTGTCGCAACAATGGCAAGACCTCCTGCCTTTTTTACATCTTCAGTTATTTTGATATCCGTACCTCTTCCTGCCATATTGGTGGCTATGGTTACGGCTGAAGCTTTTCCCGCTTCAGCCACTATTTCTGCTTCTCTCTGATGCTGCTTGGCGTTCAGCACGTTGTGTTTTATGCCCCTCAGATTCAACATTCTACTGAGTACTTCTGATATCTCAACGGATGTTGTTCCTACCAGAACGGGTCTGCCTAAAGAGGTAAGACTTCCTATTTCTTCAATGACTGCATTAAATTTTTCTCGGGACGTTTTGTAAACCAGATCATCCTTGTCATCTCTGACGATGGGTCTGTTGGTAGGAATGACGACGACATCCAGTTTGTATATTTGCCAAAATTCCCCTGCCTCAGTTTCTGCAGTACCGGTCATACCACATAATTTATGATACATCCTGAAGTAGTTTTGAAGGGTGATCGTAGCGTATGTTTGGGTGATATCACCGACTTTTACCCCTTCTTTGGCTTCGAGTGCCTGATGCAAACCGTCAGAATATCTTCTTCCTTCCATCATACGGCCTGTCTGTTCATCTACGATTTTTACTTCTTCATTGATGACAACATATTCCTGATCTTTGTCAAATAATGTATATGCTTTCAGCAATTGGCTGGTCGCATGAAGTCGCCTTGATTTTACAGCATAATCCTGAATCAGGGTTTCCTTTTCTTCTGTAAGTTTTATTTCTTCTTTGCTTTCTCTGCTTGTCAGCTCTTGTATTTGTTGGGTAATATCTGGCATTACAAAAAAATTCAAATCATTTTCACCCTTGGATAAGTATTCTATTCCTTTATCCGTCAACTCTACAGATCTGTTTTTCTCGTCAATCGTAAAGTATAATGGAGCATCAGCAGTGTGCATATTTTTGTTTTGCTCTTGCATAAAAAAGTTCTCTGTTTTTTGCAAGATTACCTTTATGCCGTCTTCGCTTAAAAACTTGATCAAAGGCCTATATTTTGGAAGTGCTCTGTACACCCTGAATAGCGCCATGCCACCCTCGCCTTCATTATGTCCAGTATTGCCATCTCTAATACATCTTTTTGCATCTGCTAGATATTCTGTGGCCATCTGACGCTGCACGCTGAATAGTTTTTCAATCTTTGGATTCAGTTCAAGATATTCCTGCTCTTCCAACCCTTGCGGTACTGGCCCGGAAATAATTAACGGTGTTCTCGCATCATCGACCAATACCGAATCCACCTCATCCACCATGGCATAATGATGTCTTTTCTGAACCAGTTCATCATTGTCTCTCACCATATTATCTCTCAGATAATCAAAACCAAATTCATTGTTAGTACCATAGGTGATATCACACCTATAGGCAGCGATTCTTTCAGGTGAGTGTGGTTTATATTTATCTATGCAATCAATGGTAAGCAATAGGAACTGAAAAATTGGTCCAATCCATTCACTATCTCTTTTTGCCAGATAATCATTTACTGTGATCACATGTACACCTTGTCCTGACAAGCCATTTAAATAAGCGGGTAGGGTAGCCACCAGGGTCTTACCTTCTCCAGTTGCCATCTCAGCTATTTTGCCTTCATGCAACACCATACCACCAATAAGCTGTACATCATAGTGTAGCATATTCCAGGTCACATCACCACCTGCAGCTGTCCAACTGTTTTTCCAAATTGCTTTTTCGCCATCGATCATCACATAATCCTTACTCACGGCAAGATTTCTATCATGCTCAGTGGCAGTCACCTCTAGTGTACTATTCTCTTTAAATCTTCTGGCAGTTTCTTTTACAACTGCAAAAGCCTCCGGTAATATTTCTTTGAGTACGTTTTCTAAATATTTATTCCTTTCTTTTCTAATATTGTCAACTTCATTGTAAATTTCTTCTTTTGTGATGAAATCAGGTTCTTCGTTGGCTTTTTCGGTAAGTGCTTGGATATCATTATCTATATCAGATAGACCCAATTTTATTCTTTCTCTGAATTCGTGTGTTTTGTTTCGTAGTTGATCGTTGCTTATGGATTGATATTCAGCATAAAATGCATTGGTCTTGTCAACCACGACTGCATATCCTTTTACATCTTTTTCATGCTTATTGCCGAATATATTTTTAATAAAATTGAACATGGGGTTTATTTTTTATTTAAATTTGAGCTCAATGTGCTCAATAGTAATGCAAAGTCTAAATGCGACACAAAGATATTAAAATTTTGAAAATATTTGTAATGTCCAAAATTGTACCATATGGTTAATACCGTCAAAATGGCATTTTGAAGATGCCATAATTGCATGTTTTGTCAGATGTGTTTGACATATTTTACTACTAATTGGATATAGCGTTTCGTCACCGTTACACCAGTATAGCAGTAGTAAAGAACATATTTTAATGAAAGCGGGCTTAATAAAAATAGCCATTTTCTGCATGAATCTATAGATGGTTACGTTATTGAATTTTTATCATAGTAAAAAAAATATTGTGTTTATTCTACTTTCGGCATTTTAAATTTATAATTAAGTATCGCAGGTCCGATATTTTGCTTTATCTTAGCCTTCTGAATTTTATAATCTTGCATCTCAGAATTTATTTCACTGTTGTACTTTTCTGTTTATCTGTACAGATAGCATCATCACAGCTTCCTTTTACATGCAAAGGACAGTACTATTTAAGTCTTACCAGAGGTGGTAGCAGTAGTTCGGGCTTGTATGAAGTCAAGATTTCTGACAACGGACAGCGTATCTTTTTGGACACCATATCGCAGGGAATAGGATTGGTGCTTAACGCTATGGGATATAGAATTACTGACAATTTTATATATGGGATGGATCCCAATTCGGCAAAATTGCGCAAAATAGGTAGTGATGGAGTAGCCATCGATTTGGGTACTCCAAAAGGCATTCCTCTTGACCCGTTATATTATGCAGGCGATGTGACTCCTGACGGCCGTTATCTATTGTTGATTGGACTGGGCGGCGCTACCGCTCAGATTGTTAAGATTGATCTCGAACATCCTGAATTTCAATGTTCTTTTGTACTGATGCAAGATAAGACTGTAGGTATAGTCGATATTGCTTTTGATCCTTTTACTGGAATACTTTATGGACATGATCTTAGAAATAAACGATTGGTCATAATACATCCGGAAACGGGAGCGGTCACCACTGATTTTCCTGTTCAGACCTTGGTTGATCAGCTGGGAGCTTTGTTTTTTGATTCTTTTGGGAATCTCTATGGTTACGGTTCATTTGGAACGCTGACTCAAAATAAGTTTGTATCAATAAATAAAAAAACCGGTGTAATTTCACTTTTGGCTGAGGGACCTGTTTCATCAGGGCAGGATGGATGTGCTTGTCCGTATACTTTGGAGTTGCAAAAAACTGTTTATCCTGAAGTAGCCTATCCTTGTACAGAAGTGATTTATTCTTTTATTATTAGCAACGGTTCGGGTACTACACGGACTGGAATACTCCTCACGGACACCATGCCGGTAGGATTAATCGCCAAATCAATTTTAAAAAATCCATATGCTGGCAATGTTTTATTGCAGGATAATATTTTATCTATATCTGACATGAAGATAACAGTAGGAATAGACACCGTTAAAGTTCTGGTCGAAGTCGGTCCGGACGCATTGGGATTGTACCGCAATCAGGCTATATTGTCAGGGCTCCCATTGGCTTTGGGTAGCTTTACTTATTCTGATAATCCTGCCACATTTATTGAAAAAGATAGCACTGACCTTTTGGTTCAACCATTGGATCTATCGTTTATTACAGAAGAGTATACTACTTGTCCTGATGACAGTGTACTAGTAGATGTATCATTGCATGGATTAAAATATCTTTGGTCCGACGGCGATATGTCTTCAAAAAAATGGTTGCTTTCACCAGGCAATTATAGCTTGAATGTTAAGTCACTCTGTGAGGAAAAACAAATAAACATATCAGTAAAAAATGATCTGATCACATTAAATATTTTGCAGGATACCATTTTTCTTGATCTCGGCGAAAAAATCGTTTTACTCAGCGAATACAGCAATATAAATGAAAATGTTACTTTTCAATGGCAAGCCGAAGGAAATGACGAGGTACTTTGTATGAATTGTTCCGATACGGAAGCTTTACCTTTGAATGATGGTTATTATATTCTTAGCATGACCAATGAAGATGCTTGCACTATATCCGATGTGGCGTATGTTCGGGTTAAAAAAGACCGGTCAGTGTATCACCCAAATATTATTTCTGCCAATGGTGATCAGATAAATGATGTATTTTTTCTGAGTGGGAACGCTTTTGCATCACAGGGTCAATTTCTAAGAATATTTGACCGATGGGGCAATAAAGTATTTGAATCCAATACATTTGAACTAAATCAAATGTCTTCCGGATGGGAAGGAATTTTTAACGGACAGGCTGTTGTGCCTGGAGTGTATACCTGGGTGGCTTCATTAAAGTATATTGATGGCTTTGAACAAATGTTAAGGGGTGATATTACCGTAATTAAATAAAAAAAATTGATCATGTCGGTTAGATATATGTTGCAAATATTTTTTATAATATTTTTTATTTGCACAGGATGCAATGAAAAGAAAGTCAATGAGGTAAAATCAGCCATTCCTATGTCCATCACTAAAGACATGGCAGAGACAATGACTAAATTACCCCTAAAGTGCATTGAAAAAGAATTTCCCAATAAACTAAATCAGACATTGACGGACGCTGGAGAAATCGGGCAACCCAAAGCACTGCATCCGGCTTTTTATGGCTGTTTTGACTGGCACTCTTCTGTACATGGTCACTGGATGCTGGTGAAATTGCTTAAATTGTACCCGGACTTATCCACAGGCAATGAAATAAGGAATCTGTTGAAAACAAACATAACTGCAAATAAAATTACCGGTGAAATGGACTACTTTTTTCGTAAAAGTGAAAAATCATTTGAACGTACTTATGGTTGGGCATGGTTGCTCAAATTGCATGAAGAATTAATGGCTTGGAATGACCCTCTGGCTGCTGAATTATTGGTCAACTTACAGCCATTGACGAATCTTATGGTAAACCGATATGCAGAATTTCTTCCTAAACTCAACTACCCGATCAGATCTGGAGAACATCCAAATACTGCTTTTGGCCTTGTATTAGCATTTGATTATGCTAAAACCGCAAAAAATGATACGCTGGCAGCATTGATTGTACAAAGATCCAAAGATTTTTTTATGAATGATACAGCATGTCCGATGGGATGGGAACCGGGAGGTTTTGATTTTCTATCTCCTTGTCTTCAGGAAGCGGATCTTATGGCCAGAGTTTTGGATCCAACTGAATTTAAAACCTGGCTGGATAAATTTTTGCCGGAATTGGGGAAAATATCTTATCAGCTTAACGTGGCAAAAGTGTCTGATCGCTCAGATGGCAAACTGGTGCATCTGGATGGGGTTAATTTTTGTAGAGCTTGGTCTTTGTATAATATTGCTAAGACAATACCCGCATACAGTCATCTGATTAAAGTGGCCAACGAACATCTTGATGCATCAATACCTAATATCGTTGATGGTGGCTATGAAGGTGAACATTGGCTGGCTTCATTTGCCATATATGCTTTAGTACATGAGTAAATTATTTAAATCCGTTGGCCCGGGCATACTGGTCACAGCTGCATTTATAGGCCCCGGAACGGTGACAGTTTGTCTGCTTGCCGGAAATCTGTTTTCATTTGCTTTATTATGGGTTATTTTTTTTGCCATACTTGCTACCATTGTGCTCCAGGAAATGTCGGCTCGTTTAGGTTTGGTCACTAAAGCGGGTCTGAGTGAAGCCATAAGTCGGCTCATTACTCATCCGTTTATCAAATACTTGTCCTTTGGAATCATTATAATGGGCATCCTCATAGGTAATGCAGCTTATGAGGCTGGTAATATTAGTGGTACACTGATAGGACTCAGAATGATCGTGGGCACTCAGGGTTCTGACCTATTCTTGAACAGTTTTGTGTACATTTTGACATTTGGGCTGCTGTATTTTGGAACTTATAAGGTACTTGAAAAATTCTTTATCGGAATTGTTGGCTTGATGAGTATATCTTTTATTGCAGCGGCCATCATTACCAGGCCCGATGTAATTTTAATTTTAAAAGGATTGTTTATACCGACATTGCCCGAGACCAGTATTATGACAGTCGTTGGGCTGGTAGGTACCACTGTGGTCCCTTATAATTTATTTCTTCATGCGGCGATGATAAAGAATAAGTGGAGCGATGTCAAAGACCTATCTTTTGTAAAAAGGGATACCATTATTGCTGTGTCTGTTGGAGGCGTAATTTCTGCTTGTATAATTATTACGGGTGCATTTACCTATGGAAGTCAGATCAGTGGCATCCATAACTTGTCAGGTGCATTCACTTCTTTATATGGCAATGTCGGGAAATATCTATTTGGGTTTGGAATTTTTGCAGCAGGATTTACCTCCACGATTACTGCACCATTTGCTGCATCTGTGGTAGCAAAAGGATTGTTTGCATGGAAAGATGAAAGTGATGCTTTTAAAATACGATTGGTTTGGATTACCGTATTGACGACAGGTTTTATCTTCGCATCTTTGGGATACAAGCCCATAGAAATAATTAAAACTGCACAATTTGCCAATGGAATATTACTGCCATTTATAGCCGGCTTTCTCATTTGGGTAGTCAATCAAAGATCTATCATGGGCGTCAATGTCAATACCAGATTTCAGAATGTATTGGGATTTTTTGTGCTTATCATTGTCATTGGCCTCGGTTTGAAAGGGGTAGCGGTATTGTTTGGCTAATGATAAAGAATCCATTACAATTTTCAATCAAGGGATTGATGTATTTAAGAACACTTAGGATGGGTTTATCCCTTTTTTGCACAATAAATTAGTTAAAATTCATTTTGTCACCCTTGAGAGACGGGTTAAAAGAAAAGGAATTTTAACATAAGTGAAATTTTAGGAGACACCCCTTAGGATGCACGTTTTCAGTTTATATCTTTACTGAACAGATGCAAAATACTCTCTAAACCTTTTAGTACAACGACAAAATAAATCCCTCAAGTTTGTAGGAATAAGCGCTCATTTTTGGAATATGATTTCCAGTTATTATTTTCTTAATCCTTCGAAAAGCCAGTTGGCCAATGCTTGTCTGTTGCTGTTGATGAGCAGTCTTTTCTGATCTGCGGCATTGGTTATATTGGCCAGTTCTACAAATACCATGGCGGGTAAAACGCTTCTGACCATGTGTAAACCTCTATCTTCAACAAAGCCCTGATAACCTCTGTCCTTCTGATGTTTGTCATACTTTGACTCAAAAACTTCCTGAACTGTTTTGGCCAGCGCTATGCTGCTTTTATTATTCTTATTATAGTAAAAAAATACATCCTGTCGGGTATCTTTACTCCTGGAGTCCACATGAATTTCTATGGCTTTTTGCACTTTAACACCTTGTTTTTTATATTTGTTGTAAAGTCTGTTGATAGTAGTAGACCGATCTCTTAGTCTTTGTTTCTGACTTAATGGAATTGTACTTTTTCCCATAAGCAACTCGTCATTATCACACTTAAGATACTGTTCATCTCTTATGCCGTCGTCTAGATCCTGAACGATCATATACACAGTGGCACCATGTTGCATCAGGTCTCTGGCAAGTCGGAGAGATACATCGTAGGCATATTCGTCTTCACACATTTTGGAAGGACAATCCATACACATCGCGCCAGGATCAGGGCCTCCATGTCCACTGATGATATAATATACTTGTCCAGCCAGACTGAAATCTTCAATATTTACTATGTCATAGCCTTTACCCATGAGCGGAACATTGATCTCTTTAATACCTGTTCTTTTCAATTCTGTGCCGGTAATGGCTTTCAGTTCTGTAGAAGGCTTCACTTCACCTTTTCCTTCAGCAGGAATTTCTTCTGCCTTTTTATCGATGGATAAAGCCGGTGTTTCTATTTTGTTGTCTTTCTCTTCTTTATCGCAATCAAATTCCGCAACAGGCACCCATATTTTATTATTTTCTTTATAATTTTTATCTCTGATGCCAGCTTTCAGTAGTGCACTGTTAAGATTTTGAATTTTTTTTGCAACATTAATATCTTTGGTGCCAATAGAAGACCTAATATTCTTGCCATTAAAGTCCATAATGAGTAGCGGCAATTTATATATTTTTCCCTCTAGTATTTTTTTTTGCTTGCTTTTGATTTTATTGAGATCACAGAATGATTCTATGTTGCAATTATGGGGCGTAAGCAAATATCTTTTAAGAAGTTTTTCAATATTTTCTCCTTTTTTTACCTTAGCCAAGGCATGATTATCGGATGCACCAATGGTGGTCCATGTCAGGAATGTAAAAACTGAAAGCATTAATATACGAATCATAATATCGGTATTTGGAATTCTTGTTGCTGCAAATATACACATTATTATTATATTTAATGTATAAAATGCTCAAAAAATATCATTTTAGTTTTTATTACACCTAAGTTTTCAATAATTTGGGCGTATTTTATTTATACCTTTTACAAATAAAATTTTATGTAAGCGCCAACGAAGTGCTCATCTTGGGGTCATTTTTTATTCAAAATCCAAAGGAGTAAGGTAGCTGTTGTTATCTATAAATAGTCGTTTTGTTCATCAGATCGGGTGTAAAAGTTATTCCAAAGCTCAAAAAATTCATGTACGGATTTATGACTATAACCACACAAGGAATTATACAAAATAACTATACCGATTTCCTTGTCTTTGTCAAAAGCTATTTCAGTTCTGAAACCGTTGACCAGACCTCCATGATATACTACATTGTTTTTATCAGTAGTGATCAATCTCCACCCAAGACCGTAATGGCTGTTTTTTATCCCTGGCCACTCGTTAAAATATTTATCTTCATGGGACGTATTGATATATGAAGTGAAAGCAATGGCTCTGGCATTGGGTGATATGACTTCTGGACGGTATCCCATGATCGCATTCAGCCATTTTTCCATATCAACCAGATTTGCATTAATTCCACCTGCAGACACTACATTATAGTAATGGGGCTTGATATCAATGGGCGTAAAACCCACTCTATCACCACTATATTTGTGACCGATACAAACATTTTTTGTTTGGTTTATTTCATCAAAGGTACAAGTAGTACTACACATATTTAAAGGAGAAAACAGGTAAAAATCAAGCGCATCTGTGAATGTCATTCCTGTTGCGGATTCTACGACTTTTTCGATTAATCCAAAAGTTGCATTTTGATAGGCATATGTTTTTCCCGTTGAGTCTCTGGGCGTCAGCCGATTAAGGTTGTTTATTATCGTAGCCATGTCGTGGTTATCATCCACCAAATTGGAGTAAGCATGTTCTGTAAAACCAGAAGAATGGGTAAGTATGTGTTTTACCCTGAGTATATGGTCTCTGGATTTGGCTTTTATGGTTATTTCCGGGATATATAAAGTCAGTGGATCATCCAGTTGTATGATATTTTTATCAATCAATATTGCAGCCAATATGCCAGCAAAACCTTTTGACACCGAACCTAATCTAAAAATAGTGGAAGCATCTATGGTGTCCTGTGAGTACCTAGATTTAGTACCATACAATTTTTTAAAAATGACCTGATTGTTTTTCATGACCAATACAGCTGCTCCAGGACACTGGTATTCATCCAATTTTTGTTTGATTTGTACGTCCAGTAAACGATTAAAAGCCGTATCAACCAATGATTTGGGCGGAATATCTCCGACTGCAACAAAATATTTTTTATAATTATCTCTTATATTACAGCCAAAAAAGGCTACCATGACTATGAAGACAGGGATAGATAAATATAATATAAAGCTGAAATTTTTAATTTTTAAAAAATGCATAAAATCTCTCTGTAATATACTTAATGAGTTAATAATATTATTTATACATATTATATAAAATGCAAATATATAAAATTATTATTACTATTGCACATTTACATAAAAGTATTTAAAAACCTGAGATATTGTAGCGGCTTTTATAGTATGATCAAAAGAAAACAATTTTACAAAACTTCATCGACAAATCTAAAAGCTACAACATTAATATTAAATTATGTCTTTTTATTGCGCACAAGATTACTAAACTTTACATTTACGTCAGGAAAAAGTGTGATCTGTGCAAAATATCGTAGACAACATATATCAGCAGGTAAAAAGTGAAGGCCATAAAGGTAAGTTGGCAGAATATATCCCTGAACTGGCAAAAATTGATCCTGATAAATTGGGTATTGCGCTCAAAACCATAGAAGGTGCGCTCTATCTGGCAGGGGACGCAAATGAATCTTTTTCCATTCAGAGTATTTCAAAAGTTTTTGCCACTTCACTTGTATTTTCAGTGATAGGCGATGAATTATGGCGAAGGGTTGGAAAAGAACCGTCTGGCTCTGCATTCAATTCACTCGTTCAGCTGGAATATGAAAATGGTTTACCTCGCAATCCACTGATCAATGCCGGTGCAATAGTGGTATCTGACATTATGATAGATATTCTTGCTAATCCTGAGAAGGATTTCCTTTCATTTATTCGTAGACTTGCTGGTGATCATACCATACATTATGACGAAAAAGTAAAAAATTCTGAAAAAAATACAGGATTCAGAAATGTAGCTTTGGCCAATTTTATGAAAAGTTTTGGAAATATACATAACAATGTGGATGAAGTGCTGGACATATACTTTATGATGTGTTCTGTAAGTATGAGTTGTACACAGCTGGCCAATGCTTTTTTGTTTTTTGCCAATCACGGCATGATTCCGGCTACACATGAAAAAATACTTACCATCAGTCAAACCAAAAGGCTGAATGCACTCATGCAGACCTGTGGTTTTTATGATGAAGCAGGGGAATTCACTTTCAGAGTTGGGCTACCGGGCAAAAGTGGGGTAGGAGGAGGTATAGTGGCTATACTTCCCAAACAATACAGTGTAGCGGTCTGGAGTCCGGGCCTGAATGCCAAAGGAAATTCGGAAGCAGGCATGATGCTATTGGAATTATTGACTACAAAAACAGGAACATCCATCTTTTAAGATATTAACTATGCAGGATCTAGATAGCATTTCTATTAATTTTGATCAAAATCAGGTAATATTACTAAATATTTGTCTGGGCATTCTCATGTTTGGCGTAGCCCTGGATCTTAAAGTGTCAGATTTTAAATATGTGCTTAAAAATCCAAAGGCTGTGATAGCGGGCATGATTTCTCAGTTGATCTTATTGCCTCTAATCACTTTAGTTTTGGTGTGGATCATTCGTCCAGAATACAGTCTTGCGATGGGAATGATATTGATTGCTGCCTGTCCCGGTGGCAATGTTTCCAATTATGCCGTACATCTGGCTGGCGCAAATGCGGCTTTATCGGTAATACTGACCATGATTTCAACGCTTATATGTGCATTTTCCACCCCATTTATATTTACGCAGTTGAGGAAAGCCATACCATCCAGTATCGACCAAACCATTGATTTCGACATTAGTTTTGGGGATATGATTATTACCATTGGCCAGTTGATTGTCATCCCACTGATCATCGGATATCTTATGAATGCGTATTTGCCGCAAATAACATCGAGACTCCGTAAACCCATTAAAAATATAAGTTTTATCATCTTTATCGGTTTTGTGGTAGCGGCTATTGCCGGAAATTTGGAAAATCTGAAAAATTATTTAGGGATAGTATTTTTTATTGTTCTTGTACACAATACGCTGGCCCTCTTGATTGGTTTCTCATGGACCAGATACTTAATAAAACTTCCCGCAGTAGATGCCCAGACTATCTCTATCGAAACAGGGATTCAAAACTCAGGACTGGCACTCATCCTAATTTTTAATTATTTCAGCGGTATCGGAGGTATGGCGCTCATTGCTGCCTGGTGGAGTGTCTGGCATCTGTTATCTGCCATAGGTCTAGCATTTATTTGGAAAAAACAAGTTGCCTGATAGGGATACTGTACGGTAGCTTAGCCACATTTATCAGCTCCAAATGCGATACAGACTTCATAATCACCATTTTCCATCAAGAATCTACTCGAAACTGCAACGCGTAGTGATATCATCTCACCAAAGTGATCGAGCCTGAAAATGTGCCTAAAGAATATCCAAAGATGTCTTCTATGTCCAAGATAAATTGATATACGCCGACACTTGCATCTACTCCTTTAATTTTTCCATTCCATCCACTTGTCTCATCATTAGTTAGACTATTTTGATTGGAAAATACAATGGAGCCCCATCGGTCATAAATCTGAAAATTTTTAATTAAAATATTTTGATCTGGATAATTGATAAAAATAACATCATTCGTCCCATCTCCGTTTGGGGAAAAAATATTAGAAAATACAAATTTGGGAATTTCTTTAAACTTAAGAAAAGCCGAAAGCGATAATTTGCAGCCATTTTCGAAGACCAAATCTACGGTTACATTGGTATCTTCAGATATTTTTATCTTTGGTGTCAAACATGTTTCGCAATCGAGTCTATCATTCGAATTCCAATTTATACTGGTAACATTGACATCAGATTGTATACTTAATTGATATATATTGGTAGAAATATGCGAAGTATCAAGGGTAGCTTCTACATCCATTGGATCAGGAAGGTTGACATTAAAGCTATAAACACATCCATTGTCGCTTTCGATGAAAATATCATTCGGCAGGCCTACATTTAAAGTCAACCTATAAGGAAATTCACTTACGAAAATACTAGAGTCATTATTTACACCGACGAGGTACCCTCCGGCAAAATTTGTCTTTAAAATATCAATTCCATGATTACAGATCTCGTCATATTCAACATAGGTTATAGTAGGATCAATTACTTTTAATGACAGGTATACAATACTATCGCATCCGCGTGAGGAAGTAATTGTAGCTTGATAATTGCCAGATTTATTTACATTTTGATCGCCTAAAGTATATATTTGGTTGCTACAAATGGAATCAGTAATATAGTATTCCAGTGGCAATACTTGAACCGTTATTTCATCTGAGATAACTCTGCATTTTTCATTTAGAATCGACAAATCATCCCCTGCCGTAAGATATCTATAAAAGTATGTCCCAACTATAAAATTATCATGGGTGATGCTGGATGCATTTTTTACTCCATATTCAATCCAGTCAAATCCATCTCTGGATATCTGCCAGATAATACGAGGATTTGTACTACCTATAATTTCAGCCTTAATTGTAAATGGGTCATCATCGGAACAAAGTAAAATTGCTTTTTCGGGGTCGATGCCCACAAATGCGGAAGAGCCGCATGCTCTGAATGAAATATTGTCCAGCGCAAGATCGTTTCCAAGGCCTCCCGGAGCATTATTTCTCAGGGTCAGTCTTACAGATGAAGCATTTTCCGGTGCTGTAAAAGTAAATCCATAAGTGTTCCATTTTTCGGTTTTTGGTATCAAACCGGTAGAAAATCTTACTACACCATCTATGAGGAAATCTATGGCTGGATCTATATGATTTTGTGTGTTGGATTTTATAAGATTAATAACGTCTGCACTAAACTCGTACAAAGTATTACTGCAGATATCAGTTATAGTTTTTTCATAAAAGATACCTGGCGAAAAAGATGCATTTACTACCATCATATACCCATTAGGATCAGGACTATTATTGCGAATAGAAAGCCAGGATGGATATAGATTCCATTCACCTGTATTATTTGTGATGGAATAAAATCCATCAGCGGGCAAATTTGTAGAGTAGATGTACCCGGGTGCAATAATTGGATTGGTCAATAAGACAGGACTTGCGCCACTACCAAAATCACCATCTTTAAATATATTACTACCTTTATTTCCAGTACATATCTGACCATTAATATCAAGACCAAATGTTAGTATCACCACAATCAACCAATTATATTTTGCAAATCTAATTTTCCTCAAGTGAGTCACGTTTATCAGTGAAATAATATATTTTGACAAAAGTATTGGATTTATTTTTTATTGTGTCTTAATCTGAACCTAAATCCCGGCAATTTTGTTTTTATAAGTTAGCTTCAGGATCTTTAATTCCTGCTAAAATATACCAAAAAAATGCTAGCGGTGATACTAACTTAAGTTTTATAGTCAATGGTGTGAGTTTTGATAATGTGACAGATACAGGTGAATTAATAGATCGAAAATTTGGTCATGGTAATAGCATTTTTGAGAGGGTGTTTGATGAGTTTAGCGAAACTGATGTAATCAATGTAATCAATACTACAAGTGTCAAGTTTCACAACGTTGTTGGAGAATTTAGAGTTCATTTATATATTAATATGTTTCATATATCAATAATGTTTCCCTTTTTCTTGCTATTTGGTTTAGGGTTATTATTATTGAAAACTTTCAGACAAAAGTACCTAAAGATGCGGTGGGACTTTGGATTAATTAATTTTCTGCCACTAATTATTTTGCAAATTCCAATCCAACTCTGGTGGAACACGGCAGTTTATTGGTATTAATTGATATCACAATAATGTAATTGATGACATTTATAAATCTAATAAGAAAAGTGATAATAAAAATCAAATTTTAAATTGAAAAATAAATTAAATGGTACAAAAAGATATTTCCTAAAGAGAAATAACTCTTCGAGACCGATGAGTGGAAGGAGTATGTAAAAGGCAAAAACAAGCATAATGAATCACAATAATCACATAAATCAAATAAATCACAGTTCAGACAATGTCCGAATATATCTGAACTATGATTTACAACTGATTTTTGTGATTGAAGTGATTTTATAAAAATATTAGAGAATAGAGATGATACAGCAAGCATATAAATATAGTGAAATAACAAGCAAAATAATTGGATGCGCTATGAAAGTTCATGGAACGTTGGGCAATGGATTCCAAGAAGTTATATACCAAAAAGCTCTGGAGATTGAGTTTAGAAAAAACAATATAACCTACAATAGAGAATTTGAGATGCCAATATTTTACGAAGGTGAACAGATAGGTACAAGACGTGTAGATTTTTTAGTGGAAGGCATTATATCCACAGAATTGAAAGCCCTCATAGCACTGGAAAAGGTACATTTTGCACAAGCTATTAATTATCTGGAAGCATACAATCTTGAGATTGGCTTGTTGATCAATTTTGGTGCAGTAAGTCTACAGTTTAAGAGATTTGAAAACAAAAAATACAATCATGGCTCATCAACATAATCCATCCAATCACATAAATCAAATAAATCACAGTTCAGACAATGTCCGAGTGAATCAATTATATCTGAACTATGATTTACAACTGATTTTTGTGATTGAAGTGATTTTTAAAGATAACATTAGAGATTAATGATGATAAATCAAGAGTAAAAATATAGCATACTGATAAGTACTGTCATTCAAAATTAATATGCAAAGTCGTATCTATTTCAAAGCCTTAGATTATACATCCAAAA
This sequence comes from Chitinophagales bacterium, assembly GCA_038246735.1. Classification (GTDB taxonomy): domain Bacteria; phylum Bacteroidota; class Bacteroidia; order Chitinophagales; family Saprospiraceae; genus OLB9. Next base: position 97 of record JBBRVQ010000039.1, on the reverse strand, counting down.
ATATACACATAATGAATCATAATAATCACATAAATCAAATAAATCACAGTTCAGACAATGTACGAATATATCTGAACTAGGATTTACAACTGATTTT
>JBBRVQ010000038.1:0-38167 GCA_038246735.1 Chitinophagales bacterium | reverse complement strand
GCCTGATCCTCACGAATCGTTTTGGCAAGATGTGCAATGCAAATCTACGGACAAACTCACCGTGACTCAGTGTCATAGTTTTCTTTTGCCCTTCCGCTCGATAATCTTTGTAGCTTATTGTCACAGTGTGATCATCTATGGTGTAAAATCCGGTTCAAAATGACCAGGCAATCCGGTTCAAAATGACCAGACGATCCGGTTCAAATTGACCACCCTGTTTTGGTACAAATCAGGTCAGTTTGAATTGGTAAAAGAATGGTAAAATAGGTGCCTACCTTTCGGGTCTAAAAAATCGAAAAGCGATGACAAATTAACCGTCCTTCTAGGTAAAACCTATACCCCGTTTTAATCCACAATTTGCTCAAAAGGTTAAAGAGACAGCTAGAAAATTAGGGTAAAACCCGTTAATAGGGTAATCGTCCTTGACTTTGCTACTCGACTTAGTTTTAGTGTTTCTTAATTTTTTAAAACCATTTTTGTCATGTTAAAGTTTACCATCGGTGCTGACATTTCTAAAGACAAAATCAATTTTGCACTACGATATCTAAATGACTTTGTTCTTGAAAGAGAAGTAGAAAATACAACTTCTGCCCTTAATAAATTTATCAAAGAAGTTGTATCCTTGGCTAAAAGCATGACAAAAGAATAAAAAAAACTTTACATCCTGTAGCGTTTATCATGGAACATACCAGTATCTATGGCAATCTTCTTATTGAATGTCTGGCTAGACACAAGGTGACAATGTATGTTGTTTCAGGTCTTGAGATCAAAAATAGTACAGGGATCAGTCGTGGTAAAAATGACAAAATTGACGCAAGGCGTATTGCAGATTATGGCGTCAGGTTTGCGGACAAATTGAAACCCTAAACTCTAGGTGATAAGACGCTGATAGAACTTAAGGGCTTGAATACCAAAAGAGCCCAATTGGGTAGGATCAAGGCTCACCTTACCCTAGCCAATGATTATAATAAAAAAATTCAGAATAAAGGGAATTTAAAAAAGTTATATAACATCGATAAGCATATAATAAAAGAATTGGATGCAGCTATTGATAACATTGATGCCGAAATGTTAGCGCTTGTAAAAAGTACCGTTGAAGTTTATGACAATTATAAAATTGCTCATTCAGCACTTGGTGTATGCAAAATTATAGCAATAGCATTCATTTCCCTACTAATTACTTCACTAAATTTGTATCAGCTAAAGCATTGGGAAATTATATTGGGGTAGTACCTTTTGGCAAAGAATCAGAAAGGTACAGCGGTAGATACAGGGTGTCACCAATAGCCTATAAGTCATTAAAAACATTGCTTCATTTGGGAGTTATTTCAGTGGTCAAACCATAGAAAAAGGTATAAGCTGGTATACCCATTGTGATCAATGCTTACAAAATAAAAAATAAGTTGATGTTTGGTTATTTAAGGATCCTTTTATAATCTCGTGTACTTGTAAATTTTAAAACCTTTGTAAGTATTTGAATATCTTTAGCTGTGTAATTTTAATCCGCCCCTAACCAAACCCAAAAGAGAATCCAAGTTATTTCATAAAAATATCAGCGTGTAAAAAGCAGATTTTATTTATTTAACAAAGAATTCGGATGGATTTTATTGATCTGTTTTCCTACTTCATAGCCCAGTTTCAATCCTTCTTCACAATCTTCTTTATAGTGTACTCCCATGACAAATCTGGAATATGCATTTTCAACAGCCATATCTTTAAGACTATTGAATGATCTTCCCGAACTTCTAAATTCGAGGCGATTTTGATGACTATTATCCGTAAATGAATATGATTTACCGAAATGATGCTCAAGAATGGTAGCTGATACTGCTCCGAAAACAGCATGACCTGAAGGATAAGCAGGAAATTCAGGATTGTCGTGTAAAGGCTTCCAGGTTTTTTCAATAGTTCTATTAATATAAGATGAGGGCCTTTCCATCATATAGAAGTATTTGGATTGCCAGCACAATACCCCGGCATCATACAAGCCTACCCCAAGATTAAAATACAAATCAAACATTGATGCGGCTTTTATTTCTTCTTTTCGGACAATTTGATTCGTGATAGAAATCCATCTACAGGCTGGAGAAAAAGTTAAACCTCTTACATCATCGCTCCAGAACTCTGCTATCCATTTATCTTCATTGGATGGATTCATAGAAAGAGTGTAAACAGAAAGGGCATCATCAAACATAGCTTTTTCAATTGATGCGGCACGCTCATAAGGGGCTTTTATTTTTATGGATGATTTCTGTATTGCAAATGTACTTTTTTGTCCCCAATAGGGTAACACAGGATTTTCAGACTCATATCTATGGTATAAATTTTTTCTGTTTGCCGTGAACCGGATTACATCATCTGAACATTCACTTAAAGATTCTTTAAAAGTTTTTAATCTTTTGATGATTCTAGTTAAATAGGCTACATTATTGATGTCGGTACAGGATGATTTTCCGGATAACGAATTCTTGATATTGTTTTTAAGTGCGGATATACGCAATTTTTCGAAGGAAGAAAGTGCTGAAAAATATTGTTGAAATTGGTATTCATAAACATCATTCATGATATAAAGTGCCAGAACATCATTCTTGTTAAAAAGATGTTTTGTTTCATTATAAGTGATATAACCACCTATACCCATACCCATGATGCGCTCAGCAGAGATAGGTGGATATGCATTGACATCTTTACTCTCCATGATCAGCAGCAAGTCGTACCACTGAGTGATGATAGATTTTACTTTTTGATCATAAATCTGATTATTTTGAGCAATTGGGTTGAAAGAAGAAAATGAGATAGAAAATAATAAAAGTATAGAGACAAGAATAAAATTCTTGAATTTGAAACTATCACATCTTTTAAAGATTTCATTCATTATGCAAAATTACAACAATAATTTATGTTTAAAATTAGAATTAGCTTAGATTTTAAATGATTATTTTTAATAAGTAAAAATGAAATTGACGTTGATTTATCACAATATGGGGATATTGAAATGACGCTTCGCCAAGACAAAATATTTATAAAATATTATGCACCATCTGCTCGGGGTCCATTTTGTATGTGACATTTTCTACATGGCCTGCAGTATATTTTTTTAAGTGGATGGTAAATATGTTTCCTTTGTTGGTTCCGTTTTTTATAGTAAGTTTTGATTCATGGACATTTAGTATACTCGCTACCAATGACAGACCAATCCCTGATCCTTTGATGGCATTGTTTACATTGCTTCTATAAAAAGGTTTAAAAATCTGTTCCTTTTCTGATTCCGGTATTATTTGGGCTGAATCTTTGATTTCAACGGCAATTGCTCCATCTGAATTTTGGATAATTTTAACCGATGATTTGTGATCGGGCGAAAACTTGCATGCATTTTCCATAAGATTCATAAAAGCTGTTTTAATAAGAGCTTCGTTTGCAATAATAATAAGTTCTTCAGATTTTTCAGGCAGGCAGCTTGTATCAAATATGAAACTGTATTCAGGATTGGATTTTTTAACACTTGCTTTTGCTTGCCACAAAATTTCATCTATTCGCACGGGGCCGAATAAAATATTTTCGGATTGGGCAGATATTCGAGCCAATTCCATCAGATGAGTGGAAGTATGCTCTAAATCTAATGCGTCACTTAATACTGAATGAAGACAATTTTTATATTCTTCTAAAGTTCTTTCTTTTGAAAGGCTGACCTGGATCCGTGATATGATAGATGCTAAAGGATTTCGGAGCTCATGTGATACATTGGATAGAAACCCTTTTTGTATATTAAAAGCCTCTTCTATTCTTTCAAGGAGTTTATTAAATGTACCAGATAGCCTAGATAATTCATCTTTATTTTTTCCGACCTGAAGTCTTTTGGAAAGATCCGAAGGAAGTATTTTGTCCAGTTCATTCATAGTTTTGGTAATAGGAAACAGGGTATGGCCTGAAAAATAATATCCTGAAGCAGCAATGATAATGAGGAACAGGAAAAAAGTTATTAGCATAATATTACCTAAGCGGATCAGCTCCTCAGACATAAAAATTCCCTTTGCTATGATAATGAGTTCTTTACCGTAATTGGTGGTATATTTTATGCCTATGGCATCAAAGTTATCCATAGAAAATTTATACTTTCCTCTGGACTTAATATTGTTAAGAATTTCATTTGATATATTATCGCCGTCATGAAAAGCAAAAAGTTTGACAAAATCACTGTTAAAGACCAGAATATTTTCTTTTGCCGGCAGTAAATCACTATCACTTTTATCAATCTGTTGTAGTGTGAAATCAGGATTGTTTTTTACCAGCATAGCCACAGTCATCAGCGCTTTTGACTGCATGGTTTTGTAATATTCTGATCTCAGATGATTGCTGAAGTTATAGTATATAAACATCAGTGACGAAACCAGTAACAAAGCAGATATGCCTATGTACCATAATGTCAATCTTGTTCTTATTTGCATATTTATTTTGGATTGAAAATATATCCAATTCCAAATTTAGTGTGAATTAGTTTCTTTTCATGCATTTTGTCCAATTTATTTCTAAGGTAATTTACATAGACTTCTACCACATTGGTTCCTGTATCAAAATCTACATCCCAAACATTGCCTGCGATTTCAGTTTTTGTTAATATTCTGCCTTCATTTTTTATAAAATACTCAAGAAGTCTGAACTCCTTTTTTGTCAACTCCAAATCTGTTTTTTTTCGGTATGCCGTTTTTGTTTCAAAGTTGACTTCCAGATCATCTATGATGTTTGTGCCGGCAGTGAGGTAATCGCTTTGATTTCTTCTGTTCAGTGCCATAATCCTTGCCAGAAATTCATTAAACTCAAAAGGTTTAGCCATATAATCGTCCCCTCCAGCTTCAAGTCCTAGTATCTTATCTTCCACAGAATCCAGTGCAGATATAAAAAGTATAGGAGTACGGCTACCCGATTGCCTTAAAATTTTGCATAGTTCCAATCCATTTAATTCAGGCATCAGTATGTCCAGTATTATCACATTATAACTTTTTTTTAATGCCAGCTCTTTACCTTCTATTCCATTTGTTGCTACATCCACTTTAAGGTTCATTTCTTCCAGTCCCTGCTTTAGAGACTGCAACATTCCTTTTTGATCTTCAACTACCAAAATCTCCATGTGTGAACTAATATATTAAATTAAGCAACAAATATAAGCCATAGTTCAACTATACTGCCCAATCGTAAAAATTTCTAATAATTTTCTAATAATTGACTTTAAGTATGTAATCGCAACTGAAGTACCCAATGTATATCATATATTACCATGATGAATATCATTTTATTGTATCATAAATATCCGTCAATTTGCTGGTGAAAAGAGAGCTTTTCGAAACTCTTTTAAGTATACCAGAATGATTTAGTGATGAAGTGTAATAAATGATTTTACAAAAACGAATAAACCAATTTAATAAGCATAAAATCGAATATTTGAAAAAGTCTGACTGGCTAATCCATTATTTTTATAAAAGTGCTTAATTCTGAAATATAAAAATTTAAAAATCATGTTAGGAGAATTAGAAATCACAAGTGCTGGCTTGGGCATGTTTTTCTTAATTGCAATTATGGTAACGCTTGGCATCATAATATTTTTCAAAATAAGATATAATACGTATAATCTCCAAAGTCTTTTAAAGGCGAATATCGGGAAAAGAGCTAGATGTATGGCAGATAAGACTAAGTTTCCTGAAGTAGATGTTTTTAGAATTTCTGATTCGCTGTTTAGCTATGGTCTATTGGTGGCTGTTTCGATGTCTTTAGTAGCAATGAACTGGACCAGTTATGAGAAAAAAATTGTGGTGGACTTCAATGACTTGAAAATAACAGAAGAAGTTGAAATAGAAATACCACGAACCAATGAACCACCACCACCACCACCACCGCCGCCACCACCAGTCATTCAGGAAGTCCCCAATACCGAAGTCATTACAGAAGATCAGCCTATATTTGAAAACATGGAGGTCACTATGGAAACTAAGATAGAAGCACCCGTTTTTGTAGAAAAGAAAGCACCGCCGCCGCCACCACCACCACCGCCGCCACCACCCGCTACAGAAGCCGAAATATTTAAGGTAGTGGAACAGATGCCAAGATTTCCCGGATGTGAAAACAAACCCACTGAGTCCGAAAGGAGTGAGTGTGCCAAAGCAAAAATGCTGGAGTATATTTATGGTAATCTGAAATATCCAATTATTGCCATGGAAAATGGTATCGAAGGTCAGGTGGTGCTTCAGTTTGTGGTAGAAGCAGATGGTTCCATCACAGACATTAATATTGTAAGAGATATAGGCGGAAGTTGTGGTGAAGCTGCAGAAAATGTTATACAAGGAATGAATAAAATGGGGCAAAAGTGGACACCAGGTAAACAAAGGGGACGTCCTGTAAGGGTACTTTTTACGCTTCCTGTCAAATTTGTAATTGCAAAATAGGGTTGCATTTAAATTTGAATTTTATTAATAAAACAAAGCAATAAAAAACTAAAAATAATTTATCTTTGATGTTAAATAAATCAAATTTACAACATGCGGATTTTATTGTACTTTATTGCTGTAACATATCTGTTTTCTGGTACCATAGCGGCACAGTCTGATTTTTTTAATTATACCGATGTGTATGACCTGCAGTTTGCCACCAATGCATCTATTTCCCCAGATGGAATTACCATCATTTATAATAGGGTTCAGTATGATATTATGACGGACAAAAGATACTCAAACCTTTGGTCCATAGCAACTGATGGGAGCAATCATAAACCACTTTCTTCGGGCAAAAACAATTATAGCCAGGTTATTTGGTCACCGGATGGTAGGCAGATTGCTTATACATCAAATGAAGAAGGGAAATCCCAGATTTTCGTTAGGTGGATGGATTCGGGTGCAGCTACTTCCATTACAAATCTGACATCCGCTGCCACAAATCTGAAATGGTCGCCGGATGGAACTATTTTATGTTTTGCCAGACAGATAGATGAGCCAATGCCGGTAATTGGAAAATTGCCTTCTCCGCCCGAGGGTGCAACCTGGGCAGCCTCTGCAAAAGTAATAAGACATGTAGGCTATAAAGAAGATGGAACACCTATAGCATCAGGAGAATCATATACACAGCTATTTGTGATCAATGTAACCGGTGGCGCTCCTCGGCAACTCACTTCAAAAAAAGCTAATCACACTCAGGCACAATGGACATCGGATGGGAAATCTATCCTTTTTACAGCTGATTTTCAAACATCTTCTGCAATAGACATCAATAATGAATACATTTATAGGATGGATGTATTATCAGGCGCAACTGAACCGATTTTAGCTAAAAGAGGACCATATAATCACGTTGTATTATCGCCCGATGGCAGTCGCATAGCTTATACAGGGTATGATGAAAAATTTTTAGGATATCAGCAGCCCGAAATCCATATTATAGATATGAAAGGCAGTCAGCATAAGGTTTTAACGGAAAAACTGGACAGGGATCCTGAGGGTCTTCAATGGAGTGCTGATGGTAAATCTTTATTTTTTATGTATGACGAATATGGAGTCACCAAATTGGCCAACGTAAACTTGGATGGCAATATCGTGGATATTGCCAGTGGTTTAGGTGGTGCCAACATAGGAAGACCCTATTCAGGCGGATATTTTACTGTTTCAAAAAACGGGAAATATGTGTATTCAAAAACAGATGCTCAAAAACCGGTTGAGCTCGCCACAGGGCACTTTCCCACAAAAATGGCCGAAACCCAAATTACCCAGTTGAATAGTCAGCTAATGATGGCCAAAAAAACAGGTAAAGTTGAATCGTTTTGGGTAAATTCGACGTTTGATAAGGCAAAAATTCAGGGATGGATCATCACTCCGCCTGATTTTGAAAAAACAAAAAAATACCCGCTGATACTCGAAATCCACGGCGGACCCTATACGGCTTATGGTCCTGTCTTTAGCCCGGAACTGCAGTTAATGGCGAGCCAGGGTTATGTAGTAGTGTACACCAACCCGCGGGGTAGCACGAGCTATGGGACTGATTTTTCAGCTTATATTAATCACAATTATCCCAGCGAAGACTACAACGACCTAATGGATTGTGTTGACTATGTCGTTGGCAAAGGTTTTATCGATAATACAAAACTCTATATCACAGGTGGAAGTGGTGGAGGAGTCCTGACAGCATGGAGCATCGGAAAGACAGACAGGTTTGCTGCAGCAGTAGTTGCCAAACCAGTCATCAACTGGTTTACACATACATTGACTGCTGATGCTTATCCATATTTCAGCAAATACTGGTTTACAAAAATGCCTTGGGAAGACCCGGATCAATACATGAAACGTTCGCCTATTTCTCTGGTGGGCAATGTCAAAACTCCTACTATGTTGCTCACCGGAGATCTGGATCACAGAACACCTATGAGCGAAAGTGAGCAATATTACCAGGCATTAAAACTAAGAGGCATTGATGCTGCTATGGTCAGGATAGTAGATGAAGGGCATGAAATGATGTCAAGACCCAGCAATCTGTTGAGAAAAGTAGCTTATATTATTGGATGGTTTGATGAGCATAAAACAAAGTAAATGCTTGGTTTAAGGGTGATATCATTCATTTATTTTTTTGTTTTCAACACATCAGTTTATGGGCAATACGCTGTATTGGATACCACTCAAAATATTGAAAATAACAGCTTAAAAGTAAAGAGTCTCATCATCCCTGCCGCGTTGGCATCGTATGGTTTTATTTCTCTGGGCAATGAAAAAGTAAGACACTTGGATTTTGAAGTATCTGATCACTTGGGTCATAAAAATCCAAACAAAATCGATGACTACCTTATTTATCTGCCACTTGTCGCTGATATAGGACTCACTGTCGGAGGATTTAAATCAAAACATAATTATAAAGAAAAAGCGGCGCTATATTTTATGTCTACTACATTAAATGCTGTATTGGTATATCCTTTGAAGTCCCTGATTTCAAGACCCAGACCGGATGTAAGTGATTTCAGATCTTTTCCATCCGGCCATACATCCAATGCATTTGTAGGCGCAGAATATTTCTGGCAGGAATATAAATACCGGTCAAAATGGCTGGCGGCTTCAGGTTATCTGGTGGCTGCAACCACTGGATATTTGAGATTGTATAACAACAAACATTGGCTTAGTGATGTATTGGCAGGAGCAGGAATAGGAATGCTATCGACAAAAGTATGTTACTGGTTATTCCCATTGATTAAAAAAATAGTTAAACCAAACCAGCACTATACTGTATTTCCAAGTTTCAACCAAAACTACATGGCAGCAAATTTTACCTACTATATAAAATAAAGGTTGTATTTAATAAGATTTGATATCAAAATCCGGTAAAAATCTTAGAACAATCTGCTTTGATATTTTTTACATTAGATTAAATTGTAATATTTATTTTACTCTTTTTCATATTTTTATTACCTTAGCGTCTTGATTTATTTTAAAAACCCAGACTATATGAAGTTTCGGTGGTTGCTTGCAGCATTCTTCTTTGTTTCTTCTTTATTGCTTTACCTAGGCAATAAACAAACCGATTATAATGCTACTATCAGAAACTTGGAGCTTTCTGTTAGAAATCAGCTCGATCAGGATTCTTTAACTGTAAGAAGATTTATCCATAGTAGTGGTGATAGAACCATACTTAACCCGCTCAATCATTCTCCATTTTTTATTGAAGTTTTCAAAAATGACAGTATCACTTATTGGAACAACAGAACAGTACTTACCAACGATCCGGCCAATGAAATATATGATATTCTGTACATAAAAGACTCTTTATATCAGGCATACATTAAGCTTAATATCAATGCTTTTGACCCAACCGAAACGCTCCACAAGGAAGAATATAGGAATCTGACAATACTCCCCAAATCTGATTCGATCAATGATAAAGTGATATTTATAAAAAATCATGCTTTCAATATCAAATTTGAAGAACGATCAATAAACCGTGTTTTGAAAGGCTGGGCCTGGGTTTTTCTTTTTCTTTTTTTTATGTTAATTTCAATCCTGAGTTCCAAAAAGATTAAACAAAATCTTATATCAGGAGGAAAGGTGAAAACAGACATAGCACTCTTATTGTGTGCTTTGATTTTGTTTAGATCTATTCACTTTTTACCCATTTTCAGGACGTTATTTGATGGATTTGTGGGAATTAAAATTCTGAATTATGATTCCTATATAGTGGAGAATATATGTGGACTGATGATCAATATTTGGCTTTTCGGCATTATAATTTATCTGGTCAATTTATATAAATCCATAAGCATTAAAACGGTCGGCTATGGCAATTTACTTGCATTGGGAACAGGTTTTTATACTTTTTTTATTTTTGGTTCAAGTGCACATCTATTAGAAATAATGGTACTTTCAAAGGACGTTAATCTGGAGATCGAGGCATTGCTTGAGTTTGATGTTATAAGTTTTATGCTGATCATTTGTTTTAGCATACTTATGATTTTGATATTCCAAAGTACGCAAATGTTATATGAAATGATGCATAGGACATCGTTGCAGGGATTGAGTAAGTATGGATTGCTCCTAACGGGGTGGATATCGTCCTATATGGTATTATGGGCTATGGGTTGGTTGAATGTTCCTGTCTGGATATTTTCATTATTTATCTTTTCATATTCACTTATACTAGATGCATACAGCGAAATTCGCGAAAAAAAGATTACTTATCTGATATGGTGGTTGATCATGTTTTCAGGATATCTTGCCGTTAGCCTGTTTTATTTTGGATTAAAAAAAGACATTGCGGCAAGAACAGAATTCATCCACCATTATTTTTCAGAACCGGATGAAACCACTGTAAAAGCAATGCAAGACTTGAGCGATAGTCTAGCGGCAGGTGATGTCTTCACCCGCATTGCTTCTCTTGACCTTCCTGCCAGACTGGATATGAATGATTTGTATCAATTTATTTTTAAAAATGCACAGGAAGATAATAAATATACTATAGAGCTGTTTGATAAAAAGACAGGAAGCACCTTGTTTAATAATCATTTTGCTGACTATTACAAACTAAACCAATCTTACATAAATGCACGTAAAATAGGACGAAACATTGTGCATAATCCATTTGAAGACAGGTATATTACCAGATTTGAAATAGCCAGAGCAGATGCCGGTAATGCTTCCTGGTATTTATATATTACGCTTCAAAACAATTCTGCCAAATCAAATAGATTGAAGAATAATCAACCCAATTTTGGATTTGCAGTCTTTAACAGGGAAAAGCTCATTGAAAAATCAGAAGGAATTCAGGCCGTACCTGACTTTTCTATCCTTCGATTGATAAACGAAACGTCTATTAAAAATGATTATTCATTTGTGGTTTCTATACCTTCAGATCAATATAAAATTATTTCTTGGAAAAAAGTATCCGGACTCATAAAGCCTATCTCTCTATTTTCGTTTATTTTTACTTTATGTGGACTTATATTGTTAAGTCTATCTTTTATTAATACGAGATATGATTTTTTGCCGGAAAATATTGCACTTAAATTTGGCTCGCGATCATCGTTAAAAACCAAAATCCAATTGTCTATTATTTTGTTGATACTGTTTACATTTCTTATTATAGGTGCCATCACAGGATTTTACTTCAAAAATCTGATAGAAGCAAACCAAAGAACAAAACACAAAGAGGAGACATCAAGTATCATTAACAATATAAGATCTGATATACAGAATATAGATGATGATGACTCTGCACTCAAGTATCTCAATAGTAAATTGAAAGATCTCTCTTTTGTTCACAATAAAGAATTGGGTTTGTTTGACTATAGCGGCACATTGGTTGGCTCCACATCAAGGGAACTAAATGCCATCCGGGTTCCTTACCCAATATGGAACACATCGATGCAAGATAACAGCAGATTTGATGCACCACTGGATTTTGACCGTTCAGATACAGAGTTTGTGCCGGTATATCTCACTGAAAAAAGACCTTTTGCTTTCATAGGAATAGATCATAAATCGTATAATTCTTCAGGAAATATTTTGGATTTTCTGAGCACTATTCTGAATGCATATATTTTCCTTTTTCTCATAGCGGGTGCCATTGCAATCACTATTGCAAACTCTATTACACAGCCATTATCCATTTTGGCAGAAAAGCTCAAAAAATTTAAGCTAGGTAAAACCAATGAATTCCTGGAGTGGAAGTCTAACGATGAAATAGGAACACTGATATATGACTACAATAATCTTACTCAGGAATTGGAACGTAGTGCAGGACTGCTTGCAAAAACGGAACGGGACATAGCCTGGCGTGAAATGGCAAAACAGGTGGCCCATGAGATAAAAAATCCATTGACTCCGATGAAATTGAGCATTCAGTATCTGGAGCGGGCCACAAAGGATTATCCCGAAAAAGCAATTGATTTGATTCCAAAAATATCTTCGACTTTGATTGAGCAAATTGATAATCTGAGTCAGATTGCCAATGAATTTTCCAATTTTGCCACCATGCCTCAGGCCAGTAATGAAAAACTTATTCTGAATGAAATCGTGGAAACCATTCATGATCTGTTCCGTAAAAGAGATGACATGGATATCAATATGATAGAGCCTATCGATGACCTGTATGTTTTTGCGGATAAAAATCATTTGGTCAGGATTCTGAACAATCTGCTTAAAAATGCTATTCAGGCCATCCCTGACAACAAAAGAGGAAAAATAGAAATCGAACTTAAGCGGCAGGGAAATGAAGCGGTTATACGGATTTCAGACAATGGCACAGGGATTCCTGATCACATGAAAGATAAAGTATTTACCCCAAATTTTACGACAAAAAGTTCTGGTACCGGCCTTGGTCTGGCCATTTCGTCCAATATGATCGAGTCGTTCAATGGCCGGATATACTTTGAAACCAAGGTAGGACAAGGTACAGATTTTTATGTTTCGATCCCACTGATGCGTCTGGATGATTACTTCGGTGACGAGACAAGGGTAAGTCTGGATTAATACTACATCTTCTGTATCTTTACATCAAGACACAACTCCTTTAATTGTGTATCATGTATAGGCGAAGGCGCATCTATCATCATATCCCGACCTTGATTATTTTTTGGGAAAGCTATGAAGTCCCTGATAGAAGACTGACCATTCATCACGGCACATAATCTATCGAAACCAAATGCCAGGCCTCCGTGTGGTGGTGCACCGTATTCAAATGCGCCAAGCAAAAAGCCAAACTGTGCTTCAGCTTCTTCTTTAGAAAATCCGAGCAGGTCAAAATTTTTGGATTGTAATGCTCTGTCATGAATCCGAATAGATCCACCACCGATCTCTGCCCCATTGATGACTAAATCATATGCGTCAGCTTTCAGACTTTTCATCGTCTCGTGGTCACCATTAAGCATGCGTGGAATGTCTGCTTTTTTTGGTGAAGTAAACGGATGGTGCATGGCATGGAAACGGTTGGATTCTTCATCCCACTCCAATAATGGGAAGTCGAGTACCCACAAAGGTTTGAAATCACCCGATTGAAAAAGTTCCAGTTTTTTGCCCAGCTCAAGTCTGAGTTCGTTCAGTTGTTTTCTTGTTTTTTCAGCTTCACCACTCAATACTAAAATCACATCCCCTTTTTCTGCACCAAATTTTTCTGCCCACACCTGAAGCTCTTCATCGCTATAAAATTTACCTACAGTAGATTTGATACTTCCATCCTCCTGATATTTGACATAGACAAGCCCTTTTGCTCCGATTTGTGGTCTTTGCAACCATTCAGTCAGGTCTTTCATGTCTTTGTTGGAATATTTTTCAGCGATTCCTTTTGCACAAATTCCCACCACAAGTTCCGCGTCATCAAATATAGTGAAACCTTTTCCTTTGGTAAAATCATTCATTTCCACAAACTGCATTCCAAATCTAAGATCCGGCTTATCAGAACCATACAATCTCAGGGCATCATCATAGGACATTCTTGGAAAATCGCCCAGTTCGAGGCCCAGCGTATGTAAAAAAAGATGTCTGGCCAGCCCTTCAAAAGTATTCAGAATGTCTTCAATATGAACAAAAGACATTTCGCAATCGATTTGTGTAAATTCAGGCTGTCTATCCGCCCTCAAATCTTCATCACGAAAACACTTGACAATCTGAAAATATTTATCAATCCCTGCCACCATCAGTATTTGTTTGAAAGTCTGTGGCGATTGTGGTAATGCATAAAACTGTCCTTGATTAAGTCTGCTTGGCACGACAAAATCCCTTGCTCCTTCAGGGGTACTTTTGATTAAAAATGGAGTCTCCACTTCAATAAATCCTTGAGAGTCAAGATATTTTCTGGTTTCGATCGCCAGTTTTGATCTGAAAATGATGTTATTCTGCACTGGAGCACGTCTGATATCCAGATACCTGTATTTCATTCTGAGATCATCACCGCCGTCTGTTTCATCTTCGATAGTAAAAGGAGGAACTTTTGATTCATTAAGTATATTAAGTTCTGTCACTTCTATTTCTATGTCCCCTGTAGCCCTGTTGGCGTTTTTACTGGATCGTTCCCTTACTATACCTATGGCCTGAATGACAAACTCACGGCCTAATTTACGAGCCTGTGTACAAAGTGCGGCGTTTTCATCCATATTAAACACCAGTTGTGTCACCCCATACCTGTCGCGGACATCAGCAAAGGTCAATCCTCCCAGATCTCTTCCTTTTTGTACCCATCCGGCTATGGTAACTTTATTTCCTACATCAGATATTCGTAGTTCTCCGCAATTATGACTTCTGTACATGTTAATATGGTTTTTATATTGAAAACGGGGACAAAGGTACGATTAGTGCCTGTATTATTTAAAATTCTTAAAGAGAGATTTTCAGCATCAAAAATATTACATATAATGAAAAGTTAAATCATTGGTTTTAAAACATAAATAAAGATTTATATCACTTATCTTTGCTTTCCGCAAACCAAACGTACCATTGAAGACACATTTTATATCTATTTTCCTTTTCACGGGAACCCTATTTTTTTCAGAAGTTTTGGCTAATGTTAATCCAGACCGCAATATTAAAGCTTTCAGAATCACTGAAGAAATTAAAATCGATGGCCTGCTGTCCGAAGATGTATGGAAAAATGCAGAAAAAGCTTCTGGATTTGTGCAGACCGAACCTACACCAGGGCTTCCGGCTACTTTTGATACTGATGCTTATTTTTTATACGATAATAATGCCATCTACATCGGAGCAAGAATGAATGACCCCGAGCCTGATAAAATTTTAAAAGAACTATCTCTTCGCGATCAGACAGGTAATGCAGATAATTTTAGTGTATTTTTTGATACTTATAAAAGTGGATTGAATGGATTCTTGTTTTTAGTGACCGCATCTGGGGTGCAGTATGAAGCAGTTGTGACCAACAATAACGACGACGTTAATTGGAATGCGATTTGGGAAAGTGCAGTAAGCAAGGGTAAAGATGGCTGGTACGTAGAGATTAAAATTCCTTATTCTTCACTTAGGTTTCCCTCTGCCACCATCCAGGACTGGCATGTTCAGTTTGGTCGGGAAGTCAGGAGATTCAGAGAGACATCCTATTGGTCTCCTATTGATCCTACCATAGCAGGCTGGGTACAGCAATCAGGTAAAGTCACTAATATTGAAAATGTCAAATCACCGATCAGATTATCATTAACACCTTATATATCCGGGTATCTTAATACAACATATGATCCTGGAAGTACAGGTAAAAAATTTACCTCCGGAAATGCATACAGTGCGGGCTTGGATCTCAAATACGGTCTGAATGATGCTTTTACCCTTGATATGACGCTTGTGCCTGATTTTGGTCAGGTGATTTCTGATAGGCAAGTCTTAAATCTGACTCCTTTTGAGGTGTTTTTTGAAGAGAACCGACAGTTTTTTACAGAGGGTATAGAACTTTTTAATCGGGGTAATATTTTTTATTCCAGACGAATCGGTGGCCGACCACTTCATTATTCTGGGGTAAATCATCAGTTAAAGAATGGTGAAACGATAATTGAAAATCCGGAAGTAAGTCAATTGTATAATGCTACAAAAATTTCAGGACGTACATCAGCCGGAACAGGTGTTGGTTTTTTCAATGCTTTTGTTGGTGAAGAAAATGCCATTGTAAGAGTTGCTGATGGGTCAGAAAGAAGAATAAAAACCAATCCATTGACAAATTATAACGCGTTTGTAGTAGATCAGAATCTTAAAAACAATTCCTTTGTTTCTCTCATGAATACCAATGTTTACAGATTGGGAGAAGATTATGATGCCAATGTTACTGGTGGTTTCTTCAATTTCAAAACCAAAGATCAAAAGTACTATATAAGTGGATCAGGTGTGCTTTCACAAAAATATTTTGGTGAAAATACGGAGCGCGGTCATACGTACAATGTGTCTTTAGGTAAAATAAGTGGTAACTGGACTTATGAAGCAGGTCATGGTGTGGAATCTGATAAATATGACCCAAATGACATGGGTTTTTTACTCAGCCCCAATGAACAATTCTACTATATAGAAGGAAGACATACTCAATATAAGCCAAAAAATGAAAAATTGCAGCAAGTCAAATTCGGTGGTAGTTCAGTTTATTCTAGGTTGTATAAACCTGACGTTTTCACAGATTTCAATATTGAATTGGAGAGTTTTATTCTTTGGAAAAGCAGATATGCCCTTGGATTTAATACAAGACTTGAACCTGTAGAAACCTATGACTATTTTGAGCCAAGGACCAATGATTTTAGCAGATTTATGACTTGGCCTACCAACTATACAGCGGGTGGTTTTGTATCTTCAGACTATAGAAAACCTTTTGCATATGATATTAATTTCAATTATAGAAATTTCAATATCGAAAAAAGAAATACAATTATAGCGGGTTTTAGCCCAAGGATTAGACTGAGTGACAAAGTATCCATTTTTACCAGTACATCATTATCTGTGATTAACTTTGAACCGGGATATGTCAATAAAGGTCTTGCAGATAGCCCCCTTACAGGTCTCGGTGACAATGACTTGCTTTTTGGAAATAGAAACAGGCTTATCGTTGAAAACTCTATTTCAGGTCGTTTCATCTTTAATGCCATTATGGGAATTAATCTCAGAGTAAGACATTATTGGGACAAAGTCAGGTATCAGGAATTTGGCAGGCTGGATGATGACGGTTATGTGGTAGTCACACCGTATAAAGGGCAGAATGTAAAAGGTGAACCGATTTTTGATCGAAATGTAAACATCTTTAATATTGACTTGCAATACAACTGGCGTTTTGCACCCGGAAGTGACATTATCTTCGTATGGAAAAATCAGATATTCAACTCTGATAAGCAATATGAAAGGGATTATCTGGCCAATCTGGGTGGATTATTTGATTCTGTGCAAACTAATAATTTTTCAATCCGTGTATTGTATTTTCTGGATTATCTGTACTTGTTTCCAAGAAAGGATGTTTAAAGTAATTCAGAATTTACCTTCTTCTTCCAGCAATCTTTCAAATAAAAGTCGGGTATATGCTCCGCTCTGATACGTATTGTCATCAATACCCACTACAGGAGAAATCCTTTTGGTACTCGCAGTCAAAAATACTTCGTCAGCAGAATATACTTCCTCTATTGATACCTGACGAACTTCAACAGGCATAATCTCATTTGCGAATCCAATAATCTGTTTTCTGGTTACCCCGAGCAGCATACCATGATCTGGTGTGATCAAAACACCTTTTTTTATCATAAATATATTAGAACGGGAAGACTCGGTGATACACCCATCTTTAATGTAGAGGACATCATCTGCCCCAATGGCCTTCATTTTTGGTAAAAGAGAAATGGGAGTCAGGTAGTTAATGCTTTTCACTTGAAATAATTCTCGCTGATGATCCACTGACATAAGCTTAAGGCCATTCTCGTAAGGGTAAAATGTAAACGGACGGGCCAACATAAACAGATTGGATGATGCAGGCGTATATCCATCCTGAGCATACCCACCGGTACATACCATTTTTATACCCAAGAGCGGATGACTATTAAGTCGTATCAATTCGTAAATATGATCAGTAAGATATGATCTGGAAAAGCCGCTTGTCAATCCCAAGCCATCCATAGAATTTTCAAATCTATCCAGATAATCTTCCAAAAAAATGGGTCTGCCGTCAATTACCCTGAAAAAATCAAAAACTCCATACCCTCTTAGCAAAGCGAGATCATTGATGTTAAGACTTGCATCAGCCACAGGCATTACCTCTCCATTTATAAATGCGTATTCTGTCAATTTTAGTTGTTTTGATATAATGATTTGAATTTATTTTTAGCATCAATCCGGAATGTTGTACTCTTTAATTTTTCTGTAAAGTGTTCTTTCAGAGATACCCAGCTCATCAGCAGCATCTTTTCGTCGGTTATTGAATTTTTTTAATGATTTTTTTATCATCTCTTTTTCCATTTCTTCGATAGATAAAATTTCTTCTACATCTTCCGTGTCCTGATATCCGCCTTGTGTTTTGTTTTGAAGTATTATAGGCCTTTTACTATCGTAAGAAGTATAATCATCCCTTTGTACATCTGATGATGTATGGTCATACGATTTTTTGAATATTGCTTCAGTACTGTATCCAGGCATATTTTTAATTGATGAAATATCAGGCAATGTTAGATCATTGGTCCTCACCAGCTCATAAATCAATGATTTCACATCACTCAGGTCACTTTTCATCTCCAGCAAAAACTTAAATAATATTTCACGCTCATGATAAGCAGTTTCAGTTGATGCACCTTCATAACCGGTACTTGGGAGAAGTCTGCTTTTGACATGAGGAACCAGATCAACCAATTGATCGACATCTATTTCTTTCACTTCTGACAGAACACTAAGTTGCTCCACCATATTTTTAAGTTCGCGTATATTGCCTGGCCAGCGATAATTTTCGATCATTAATCGGGCTTCAGCAGTAAGCATGATGGAGTCTGATCTATATTTTTCTGCAAAATCACCCGAAAATTTCCTGAAAAGCATATAAATATCTTCCCTTCTTTCATGCAGTGATGGTACTTTTATCGGAACCGTATTGAGACGATAGTAAAGATCTTCCCTGAATTTTCCAGAATGTATTTTTTCCTCCAGATTTACATTCGTGGCAGCTATCACCCTGACATCAGTATTGAGCACTTTTGAAGATCCGACCCTAAGAAACTCCCCGCTTTCAAGTATTCTGAGCAGATATGCCTGCGTATCTAATGGCATTTCTCCGATTTCATCCAGAAAAATAGTACCACCATTGACGGTCTCAAAATAGCCTTTCCGTTCTGTAATCGCTCCTGTAAATGATCCTTTTTCATGACCAAATAATTCAGAATTTATAGTACCGGCCGGTATAGCACCACAATTGATGGCTATAAAATTATTGTGTTTCCTGATACTGAGTTCGTGTATTATACGACTGAATATCTCTTTACCTACTCCGCTTTCGCCTTGTATGAGTACAGAGAGGTCAGTTGTAGAGACCCGTATAGCCGTATTTAAAGCCCGCTCGAGCAAAGGTGATCTGCCTATGATTCCAAATCTTTGTTTGACACCCTGTATATTCATAGATTTGTAATATTTATTTTATAATATCAGTAAATTAATCGTTTTACCAACAATTAATTCACCATTCTGCCTTTTAATGTTCCTGCATTGGCTACAGTCACTTCTACCATGACATAGTCACCAGGTTTGACACCATCGAGCTTTGGGAAATTGATCATTTTATTTTGACTGTTCCTGCCTTTGAAATCCTGATTTGATTTTTTTGAATCGCCTTCTACCAAAACCTTAAATACCTTGCCTACATCAACAAGATTTTGCTCAAGAGAGACTAGACGCTGTACATCTACTACTTCTTGCAATCTTCTTTTCTTTATCTCCTCAGGCACATCATCTTGAAGTTTTTTGGCTGCGGGAGTACCCGGCCGCTCTGAGTAGTAAAACATATAGGACATACTAAACCTGGACCATTTTATAATACTTAGGGTATCCTGATGTTCTTCCTCAGTCTCCGTACAGAAACCTGTGATAATATCTGCTGAAATGGCACAATCAGGAATAATTTCATGGATGGCATTTACTCTTTCCATATACCAATCCCTGTCATAAGTACGATTCATCAATGCCAGGATGCGACTATTGCCCGATTGAACCGGCAGATGAATGTAATCACAGATATTTTCATACTTTGCGATAGTGTACAAAACATCATTGGTGATATCTTTGGGATGCGATGTGGAAAAACGTATCCGGAGGTCAGGATGAACCAAAGCGACTCTTTCAAGCAGTTGAGCAAAATTTACATGTTCTGTGTCATCAGGACTTGACCATTTGTATGAATCTACATTCTGACCCAGCAAGGTTACTTCCCTGAATCCTCTGTCAAAAAGATCTTTGGCTTCTACGACAATAGAATAAGCATCACGGCTTCTCTCGCGCCCACGTGTGTAAGGTACCACACAAAACGAACACATATTATCACATCCTCTCATGATGGAAATATAGGCAATGACCCCATTACTATCCAGTCTTAAAGGTGAAATGTCAGCATACGTTTCTTCTCTGGATAAAAGCACATTAATACCTTTATCGCCATCATCTGCTCTGGCAAGTAAATTGGGCAGATCACGATACGCATCAGGGCCTACAACTATATCTACTAGTTTTTCCTGTTCAAGTAGTTTTGCTTTGAGTCTTTCTGCCATACAACCAAGCACACCTATCAGTACTTCAGGTTTCTGGCGTTTCAATTTATTGAAAATAGATAATCGCTGACGTACATTTTCTTCCGCTTTTTCACGTATAGAACAGGTATTGACCAAAATAAGATCTGCAGACTCCATATCGCGGGTGGGCCCATATCCAGCTCCACCCAGAATGGATGCTACGATCTCAGAATCACTGAAATTCATTGCACAACCATAAGACTCGATATAGAATTTTTTTAATCCTTCTTTTGGCTGATCATAATAAAGGACTTCACCTTGTTTTGTTTCGTCTATGTCTTTTTTTACACCCTGAAGGGTTATGTTGTCATCGTACATGGAAAAAATTACATTTTGGACTGCAAAAATACAATTTTAAACCATGGCATGTGACAAAATGGCAGGAATAATTAGTCAATAAAACCTAATAATATTTCAAAGAACATGAATTAGGTGAGATTTTTTAAATAATTTGTATCAAAAGGAATAACTTAGGTTAAAATTAGGGTTGACGATCGTCTGAATACCTACTTTTAAACCTTATTCAATTTTCCATTGTTTACCCATTTTGTTACAAATGATTACTTTTGTAACTTATTACAAATCCCCCAATCATGTTTCTTTATCCAAAAGATATAAAAGAAAAACTCGAATTTAATAAAATCATCGATCAAATCAAACAGGAGTGTCTCTCAGAGATGGCAAAAGATTATTTTGACCAGATAGAAATACTCATTGATCTCCAAAGGATCGAGCAACTTATCAACGAAACCGATGAATTTAAAAAAGCCATTGAAAGAGGCGAGCATCTGCCTATCTCACCGTTTGTTTCTATTACGGCGGATGTTCAATTGGTCAGGAAAGAAGGGTATGTCCTAGAAATTGATAGTATAAGAAATATATATAGAATTGTATCTATCGGCCTTGAGCTGACTAAATATTTTCAGGAAGCAGAAAAAGCAAAATTTAATCCACTGCTCAACGAACTGGTAGCCAATATCATTATAGATAAATCCCTGACCACTGAAATTGATAGGGTGCTGGACGAAGAAGGAGATGTAAGACCCAATGCTTCAGAAGAACTTCTCAAAATTTCAAAACAGATCAAATCCAAAGAGCGTGAACTGGATCGGATATTTAATGACGAACTGGAATCATATAAAAACAAGGGCTATCTCGTGGATACACTAGAAAGTCTGCGAAATGGCAGACGTGTATTTACTGTATCTGCGGAACACAAAAGAAAGATACCCGGTATTATCCATGATGAGTCAGCCACAGGAAAGACCGTATACATCGAACCTGAAAAAGTCATCAGCATAAATCATGATGTGTATAATCTTTATGCTGAAAGAAGACACGAAATATATAAAATCCTGAGAGCACTTTGTACTTTTATAAGGCCTTATGCAGATGGATTACTAGTAGTACAACATACCCTTATTAAAATTGATACCGTAAGAGCTAAAGCAAAATTTGCTTATCGCATCAATGCCGGCAAACCATATATTCAACAAAAACCTATTTTTGCACTAAATACAGCCTTCAATCCTGTGCTGGTGCTAAAAAATGAACATAACGCGGCACCGGTAATCCCTTTTGATTTGGAACTGCATGGAAACAATAGGATCCTTGTACTCAGCGGACCTAATGCAGGAGGAAAATCTGTGGCTTTAAAATCGGTAGGACTACTTCAATTGATGTTACAATCCGGTATGCTGGTGACAGCAGACGAAAATTCCCGCTTTGGTATATTCGAAAAGATTTTTGTAGATATAGGAGATCAGCAATCCCTGGAAGATGACTTGAGCACGTATTCATCACATCTTCGCAATATGCGTATTACTACTGAAGAAGCAGATAAAAACTCGTTGATTCTGATCGATGAATTTGGTTCCGGCACTGACCCGAAGATAGGCGGAGCTATTGCAGAAGCTATACTCAATGACCTAAACCATAAAAAAGTATTTGCTGTCATTACGACACACTACTCCAATCTCAAATATTTTGCCTTCAAAGCGCATGGTATTGTAAATGGGTCTATGGAATTTGACAAATTGCATCTTTTGCCTACTTTTAGAATGCATGTAGGAAAGCCGGGTAGTTCCTTTGCCTATGAGATAGCTGAAAAAATAGGTCTGGATCATCGTATTGTCAAGTATGCACAGCACAAAACCGGCAAAAATGAAAAAGCTATTGACGACATGCTCATTACTCTGATGTCAGAGAAGAAAGAGTATGAAGACAAACTGGCTTCTCTCCTTGAAAAACAGGATAGGTTAGACAGGTTGATACAGTCTTATGAACATATGAATGCTGACCTAGACATCAAACGGAAAAAGATAAAAATTCAGGCTAAAGAGCAGGCTGCTATCTCGGTCATGGACCAGAACAAAGAAATACAAAAAATTCTGAAAGAGATTAAACATTCCAAAGATGAAGAAAAAGCCATGCAGGCATCTATCGCTCTGAAGAAAAAACAGGAAGATGCTATCAAAGAGCTTGAAACGCTTAAAATGGAAGTATTTGCCAAAGAAATAAGCACCAGCTCTGAAAAACTGGAAATAGGAGCATTCGCACGGATGCGCAACAGTACAAGTAGTGGTGAAATCCTGAGCATAGATAAAAACATGGCCGAAATTCAAATGGGATTTATCAAGTTGAAAGTACCTTTGATCGATCTTGTGGCAGTAAAAGAACCCATAGAAATAAAGTCTAAAAAAAGCATCAATACGTCAATCACAAACAATGAAAGGCTGGATACTAAGATAGATATCAGAGAATATACCAAAAACGATGCTTTAAATATGCTTCAAAATTTTCTGGATCGTGCACTGCTCAATAATGCTTATGAACTCAAAATCATACATGGTGTAGGTACAGGAGTTATGAAAAATGAAGTTAAAAAAATGCTGAAACAATACAAAGATGTAAAGGAATACTGGCATCCTGAACCAGACAAGGGTGGAGAAGGTGTCACCCTAGTCAGATTATGAGAATTAGATCTATTTTATCCATATTTCCTCATTTTGTCTTATCTTTGTGCTCTTATTGATTAAAATAATATCATTGAAACCTACCCTAAATAAAGCGCAATTAGAAAAATTCATTGTAAATGGACTGTATGAAGATGTAAGAGAAGGTGACCATACATCTTTGGCTTGTATACCAGCAGATGACAGAAGCAACGCTAAGCTTTTGGTAAAAGCAGAAGGTGTTCTAGCTGGAATAGCAGTAGCTGAAGCCATTTTCTATCATGTGGATCCGACTTCAAAAATGGATATCCTGATTAATGATGGGGAAGATGTAAAATACGGTGACATAGCCTTTTACGTAGAATGTAATTCACAGGCATTGCTGAAAGCCGAGCGCTTGATACTGAATACAATGCAGCGCTTGAGCGGTATAGCTACTTTGAGCAGCAGGTTTGCCTTTGAAGTAGAAGGGCTTCCTGTAAAAATACTAGATACCAGAAAAACAACCCCATTGTTACGTTTTTTGGAAAAATGGGCAGTGAAAGTTGGAGGTTGCGAAAATTACAGGACGGGACTGTATGACTGGATCATGATTAAAGACAATCATGTAGATGCCTGTGGTTCTCATACGGAAGCCATCACTCAGGTTCATAAATATTGCTCATCCAATCATCTGGATCTAAATATTACTGTAGAAGTGAGAAATCTGGTCGAACTGCACGAAGTATTAAATAAAGGAGGAGTCACCAGAATAATGTTTGATAATTTTGAGCTGCCTATCCTTGCGGAAGCTGTCGCGCATGTAGACGGACAATTTGAAACTGAAGCTTCAGGCGGCATTACATTACAGACGGTCAGAAAAATAGCAGAAACCGGTGTTGATTTCATCTCCGTAGGGGCATTAACACATTCCGCGGGCAGTCTGGATTTAAGTTTGAAAGTAATAAAAGATTAAGATTCGTTTGCGCATGAGTAAATTAGAAAAGATCCTTCATTATTTTCCTGAGACCGAACTCCCTGTGCTCATTTCTGAAGATCATTTGAGTGAATTTGAAAGTAATTCAGACCCGTTCCCTCAAGTATTTATTGATGAAGTATTACTGGATTGGGAAAAGGAAGCTGATGAATTTACAGAGTTTATCCCTTGTTTCAGATTACCCAAAGAGGAAAAATTTAATGCAATAGTATACTGGAAAGGTGCTTTGCTTAAATATGATTTTGTTTTGGTGACGCTGGATAAAAATGGTGAGCTGATCAATAAAAAATCAATATCGAGTACCATTATCAATGATAATGTAATTAAAAAATCAGTGGCATCTATAGAGCCGGATCTGATAATAAATATAATAGCCGGCCAGACTTTAGATGGTGATGAATATGATGCTTCTGTGTCCAAAGCCTTTGCCATGGAGATATTGCCCACAGGAGAGATCATTTTTGCAATGGACAGTTTAAATTAAAAATACTTAGACTTATTATATTATATCGGGTAGTTACGTAAATATTCATATTTATTAATGGTATGAATCAGAACTATACCGCGTCTTTTTCCGTTATTCCTACATGATAAAACACCATCATGAATAGAAAACCCAGACAATTAAAAGAAACTGAACTACGTATTCAGATAGAAAAACTACTATCCAAAAATCCCAAAACGAGATACAATGTTATACAGATTTCTCGAAAAATTAATGTAGCCAATCCTCCTGAATCCATCAGGGAGTCTCTTCAAAAGTTGATTGAAGAAAAAAAAGTAGTAAAACTATCGGAAGATAGGTATAAGTGGGAATTGTTTACTTCTGAGAAATCATCAGGCAGGAGAGGGAAAAGTGAAGATGAGATTTTGTATTCAGGAGTGGTGGACATGACCAGATCCGGAGCTGCTTACATTATTAACTCAGAGTCAGTAGAAGATATCTATGTGCATGCAAGAAATCTGAAAGGGGCGCTGCACAAGGATGAAGTAACTGTGGCCGTGACAGAAAGTAAATCAGGAAGAAGGCCGGAAGGAAGGATTGTTTCTATTGAAAAAAGGGCACTGACCAGAGTTATCGGTCATATCAGAATTTTTAATAATTACGCCATTCTTACACCTGACAATTCCAGAATTTATCCCGAAGTACTAGTACATCATGACGATACGATGGAGAGCAAAGACAATGACAGGGTGGTAGTGGAAATCATAACCTGGGGCAGAGGTCAGAATAAAGGCATTTGGGGTAAAGTCCTTAAAGTGCTGGAGGATATTTCAGACATTGAGATGAATATGCAATCCATTTTATTTTCCAATGGATTTGACCCAGAATTCTCTGAAGAAGTATTGAAGGAAGCAGAATCAATGTTAGGAGAAATTACAGATAAGGACCTCCACGAACGCCGTGATTTCAGAGACGTGATAACAATAACCATTGACCCGTTGACGGCAAAAGATTTTGATGATGCTATTTCATATAAATTGTTTGAAAACGGAAATATTGAAGTCGGAGTTCATATTGCGGATGTTACACACTACTTAAAGGAAGGCACTGCTCTGGATAAAGAAGCATTCAGACGATCAACTTCGGTCTACTTAGTGGACAGGGTTTGTCCTATGCTGCCTGAAAAATTGAGTAATGATCTTTGTTCGCTCAATCCAAAAGAAGATAAATTTACATTTTCTGCTGTTTTTATTTTTGATAAAGAATTAAATATTATACAAGAGTGGTTTGGCAAGACCATCATTCATTCTGACAGGAGGTTTACATACGAACAAGCACAGGAGCGGATAGAATTGGGATCAGGTGATTTTGCGGATGAAATAAACATATTGAACAGAATAGCTAAAAAGCTGCGTGAAGATAGATATAATCAAGGTTCCATCAGCTTTGAGTCTGAAGAAGTACAGTTTATTCTTGACGAAAATAGTCTTCCTACGGGTATGTATGTGCGGGAGAGGAAAGATGCAAATATGCTCGTAGAGGATTTTATGCTTTTGGCCAATAAGCAAGTGGCAACTTTTATAGCCAAAAAAGCCAAACCCGAGATACCATTTGTTTATCGTGTTCATGACTTACCCAATCCGGACAAACTGGCTGATTTTGCCTTATTTGCATCTGAATTGGGTTTTAAATTTAAGATGGATAAACCTGAACAAATAATAGAATCTTTCAATCGTTTAGCCATTGCGTCACACGAAAATCCACTACTCAAGCTGCTGGAACCTTTGGCTATCCGTACTATGGCGAAGGCGATTTATTCCACCGATAATATAGGGCATTACGGATTGGGATTTGAGTATTATACTCATTTTACGTCACCTATAAGAAGGTATTCTGATGTATTGGTACATAGAGGACTATTCAAAAATCTGACGGAAATATATCGTGAAGATAAGGAAAAACTGGAGGCAAAAGCCAAACATATCTCAGATCAGGAGAAAAAAGCTTCTGAATCAGAAAGAGAGTCCAATAAATATTTTCAGACTTTATATATTTCAAGGTTTATTGGTCAGGAATTTGATGGTGTGATATCCGGAATTATTGAAAAAGGAGTTTTTGTCGAATTGCTTGAGAGTAAGGTAGAAGGATTGGTTACTTTTGATAGCATGGGAGATATGTTTACTGTCCCTACCAGCAGAATGAAAGCAAAATCACGACTTTCCGGGGATGAAATTACCATGGGTCAAAAGGCAAGAGTGCGCATCAAAGCGGCTGATCCTGATTCAAGAAGAACAGATATGGAAATGGTGATACCGGATGAAATGAACAAATGATATCGTTTTATTCAGTTTATTTCTGCCATTGCCAGGTCACACCCATGTATAAGTTTCTACCCCAGTGTAAATTTTGTTGATTGCTGGCTTCTATATGTATGCCGTTATTATTGTTTGCCTGAAGTTGCCTTACATCAAAAATATTTTTAATCCCGGCATTGACTCTTATTTTTTTATTCAGAAAATGGGTAGATAAACCAGTATTAAGCATATTCCAACTATCAGTGGTACCCTGCTCTGTTTTTCCTTCCTGATTATAAAAAAATGGAGTTTTACCTGTGCGTTTGTGCCAGATATTCCAGCTAATTTTACTATCAAAAAGTGATAAAGTCAGGTCATTGGCCCAATCCGGTGACCAAAGATACTTTGTATTCGTAATATCTGTATTTGAGTTATAAAATCCCGTAATGATCACATCGGATTGGAATCTCAACCAGTCGCCAATATTGGCATTTATTCTGATACTTCCCCCTGCTGTTTTCCAACTTTCCACATTTCTGTACTCATAATGTACCGGACCCAAAGCAGTCAGGATGATCCTGTCATTTACTTTGTTATAAAAACCTATGGTCGTGAGTGACAATTCAGTCTGATGAATATGTAGTGTTTTCCAGGTGATTTCTCCCCTTAGATTTAATGATTTTTCAGGTTGCAAATCAGCATTTCCTATGACAAAGTGATTGATATCAATAAAGCTAAAAAACAATTCCTTCACAGAAGGTGATCTGAAACCGTACGCCCATGATAATCTAACTTGTAATGGTAATTTGGGTTTCCAAAAAAGCCACGTAGAAGGTGTGATTGCTGTGCCATACCTCAAATTATGTGTCCATCTTGCCCCACTTTGAATGGTCAGTTCCGGACTCAAATTTATTTTACCACTGGCAAAAATGCCCAGATCATTGGTGTATGCTTTTCCTGGGTCTGCAGAAGTGGTATCTAGCAATCTGGTACCTGTAGCATTTTCATAATAATTTTCCAAACCAAGCAGATAGTTCCACTTTCTTTCTTTCCGATCACTCGCAAATGTAAATCTGGTCAGATAGCCTTTAGCAGAAGATGTATCTTGCATTCCTTCCAGTAAGGTCTTATTTTCATCATCAAAATCAAAACGATATGAGTTCTTGATCCTGCCAAATACATTCCATCCTAAAGTGGCCTGAATCAGATTTTTGGATTTTGTCCATCTCTCTCCATGTACATTCAGATCATATCTCTCCGTGAAATAATAATCATCAAAAGCGTAGGGTTTAAAAACCAGTCTTCTTTTTTCGCCAAGATTATCTACCTGTTCTGACAGGATATTACCTGATATTCTAATATCGGTTCCTTCTGAAGGTTGATAACGCAATAGGGCCCTGGCAGATCTTTGCCTTTTAGGATTCCATACCTGATCCCTAGTTTGAGAGGTATCTTGATTGGGAACAAAATTCTGAATATTTCCTGTGGCCTGAATGGTAATTTTTTTTGAAGTATAACCTGCTCTCGCTGTCAGCGTTCTGAAACCATTAGTTTCATATTGCGCATTTACTTCTGTGTCAACATCAGAAGTCTGGCTTTTACGCGTGATAAGATTGATGACTCCTCCCGAAGCTTCTGAACCATATAACAGAGACTGTGCTCCTTCAATAATTTCTATTTTCTGAATAGAACTAAGTGGTATTTGACCAGCATCAATACTACCATTTAATCTTCCGACAACAGGAACACCATCAATAAGAATTTTAAGATTTTCCCCTTTTAATCCGTTGACACTTATATCGCTGCCAAGTATAGGATCCTGAGAAAGTCTTATATTTGGTTCTGTCTGAAGTAGTTCCTGAAGATTCACCACTGATCTTTGTTCTATAATTTTACGTTGGAGTACTCTGACTGAATTAACAGTTTCGCGTGTATCTGTAGGTGTAAACTGAGCGGTTATCACCACCTGATCCAGATTTTTTTTCCAGGTAGAAGTATCCTGCTGCATTTGACTGAGCAGATATCCGGTTGGAAAAATTAAAATATAAAAGAAAATGATAACCGATCTCATATACACGTTAAATTACTTATATTCTGACTATCTTTTTAGCAACAATTTGCTTGGGGCCGTGGGTGATTCTGACCAGATAAATGCCTTTATTCCAGTCAGCTGTATTGATTTCAAAAACTTTTAATCCTTGATGATTTTTGACTACTCTCTTTGCCATGATCTGACCATTTACGTTTGATATATCTATATTGATATCATTTACTGATGCTTCAGTTATATCCAGCGAAAGGATAAGTTGATCATCCACCGGATTTGGAAAAATACCGGTTTGAATTCCCACTAAATCAATGGAAGATGAAAATATACCAAGATCTGTTTTTTGCATTACAGCGGTACCTGTACTTGAGCCTTCAAAGTCAATAAAATGTAGTTTCCACATATGATTATCCGCAGTTTTTACAAAAAATACCTTATCCAAATCAAGCACCCATGAAATACCAGTAAGTGTCTTCCAATCATAACCGATTACATCCGTTTGTGTACTTAGTTTGTCAGTATAATCGATATATGTTGCAGTCTCTGGATTTACTCCATCTGCCTCAGCGGTTAGTATTCCCGGGCCGGTAAGTACACCGGTCACATTATATTGCTGCACAATAGTACCATTGGGATCTCTGGCGATAGAAATATATCTGCAATACATCAGGTCAAAACCTCCTGAAGGGAGTACATCTACCGTATCATTGGTTGTAAAGCTAAAAAATATCAGTTTTTGGCCTCTATTGTCCGTTAGTTTATTTAATGTTTTAGTTACCTCTCCGCTACCGTCCAGTTTTGCGTATCTAAAGGTATAAGTTGTACCAGTGAGAGACTCAATTTTTATTTTTCTGTATTCCCCGTTCCGAAGTTTGAGTACATATACTTTATTGCCCAAAACTCTATTGGTAGAAGGTTGATACAACCCCCATCCAAAGTCAAATGGATTTAAGGTATCCCGCACTTCATTGAATGCACCAAAATTCCACGACACCTCACTATTCAGATATTTATAATCTTTGATGGCTACCAGATTTATAGCGGCATTAAAATCATCTGTAAGTGCATAATACACTTCTGTCAGTGGTAGGTTTTGACCCATTGAACTGCCCGAAGACTCATTGATGAATATTCCTGCATCCTGAAATCCGAATGCAGTAAAAGCAAGATCCCATGCATCATTATTTATTTGCTTTTGACTTCCGTCACTAAGTTTTATAAAACTTTGTTTATTGTAACCGGCTCCTGTACTTATTTCCTGGAAATTTTGAGCTTTCAAGCAAAATACTGTAGAAAAGCATAAAATGGTTGAAAAAAACTTTTGCATATATATATAATCTATTTATTATTGAAAGCAACAAAGGTAAAGGATGCAAATACAACTACAGTTTATACGATGTCAAAAGATTGTCACAATTTATAAGCTGGAAATAAAAACATAAAATTTCGTTTGGTGAAGGTCAGCTTTATTGATCCGAAAGCAACAATAATTTTTTTTAGAGTTGAATAGTCGGAGT
The DNA here is from genome assembly GCA_038246735.1 of Chitinophagales bacterium. Lineage (GTDB taxonomy): Bacteria > Bacteroidota > Bacteroidia > Chitinophagales > Saprospiraceae > OLB9. Next base: position 7,206 of record JBBRVQ010000038.1, on the reverse strand, counting down.
CATGTTTTTAAAATCAACACGTATGATTATCTTTATTTATGGCCCTGATTATTTCATTTACAAATTTTTGCTGGGCATCTTCTGCAAAATCAAGGTATAAATCAGGCTCTATCAATTCAAGCTCCATGAGATGAAATACATTATCTATGATTATTCCGTCCACTCTGGCGTAAAGAAGATCTTCCTTCATATATTGTACTATTCTTTGGGCAGTTCTGAGCAAATCTTGTGATGGTTGATAAGAAATATATTTACCACCAAACTGAGATTGAATCCTAAAATCACCATCTTTTGGGGTTTTTTTAACCGCGTGAGAAAACATTTTATTAAAATAGATTAAAGAAATTTCTCCATCTATCTGTATTTCAGGAATAAATTTCTGAAGAATTAGATCTTTTTCAGTGGCAATGGTTTCATATTCTTCAGATATTTTGACAATATCTTTTGCATCAAACATTTGAGTCAGATAAGAACCCGCTGATATTGCAGGTTTAATGACTGCTTTTTGCCACAAAGCCGGTAAAAGTAAGGACAAATTTAAACATTGGGTTTTGGGTATAAAAATACTAGGAATAATAATTATGCTCGCATCTTCCATTTCTGAGAGATAAAATTTATGTTTATTCTTTCTTATAATAGGAATCGGATTATAGGTGGCAATGCCTAATGATTCAATTTTGTCCAACCATAAAGAAAATGATTCGTCCGTAAGATAATAATCCCACGTATTTCTGAAAATAAGAACATCATAATTGGTCCAAACTACATTTGGATCGTTCCAAATGGCTGGCTCTGCTTTAATTTGTCTATTTTGAAAAAGATGTATTAGTTTTTGATCGGTCGGTATAAGGTCCGGAAATTGATCACAAGTCAATAAAGCTATTTTTGTCATCCGCTATAAATATTACATTTTATGGGGCAAAAATACTATATTATTCTCCGAAACATGATGTACTATTTGATAATTGCAGAAAGATATTATCTTTGGGTTCAATCAAATCAAGACCGCTATATGGAAACCTTTATACTCGCCCTTGATCAGGGTACTACAAGCAGCAGAGCTATCATTTTTAATAAGGCAGGCAAGATGATTTCTGTGGCTCAAAAGGAGTTTACACAATATTTTCCAAAATCAGGTTGGGTAGAACACGATCCAAATGAAATATGGTCTACCCAGATTGGTGTAGCAGCTGAAGCCATTACCAAAGTCGGTCTTTCCGTGCAGCAAATAGCAGCAATCGGAATCACTAATCAAAGGGAAACCACAGTCATCTGGGATAGAAATACTGGGCAACCTATATATAATGCAATAGTATGGCAGGACAGGCGCACGGCAGACTTCTGTGATCAGCTAAAGCATGAAGGGAAAAGTGAAATCATTCAGCAAAAAACAGGTCTTATCATTGATGCCTATTTCAGCGCTACAAAAGCCAAATGGATACTGGATAATGTCAAGGGAGCTAGAGCGAAAGCTGCAAAAGGGGAATTATGTTTTGGAACCATAGATACCTGGCTATTATGGAAACTGACAAACTCACAAGTGCACGCCACAGATGTAACCAACGCATCAAGAACCATGCTGTGTAATATCCATACATTACAGTGGGACGGCGAACTACAGGATATTTTTGATATTCCAGGCAATATGTTACCTCAGATAAGAAGCAGCAGTGAAGTATATGGACATACTCAAAATATACTCACGGCCACCAATATACCTATCGCCGGAATAGCTGGAGATCAACAGGCTGCATTATTTGGTCAAATGTGTATCCATCCGGGAATGGTAAAAAACACCTATGGAACGGGTTGTTTTATGCTAATGAATACTGGAGAAAAAGCAGTGATAAGCCATAACCAGTTATTGACCACAGTAGCTTGGAAAATAGGAGATATGACTCATTATGCATTGGAAGGTAGTGTATTTATTGCAGGAGCAGTCGTCCAGTGGCTCAGAGACGAGCTAAGGATCATCAGATCATCAGATGAGATAGAAAGTATGGCTACAGTAGTACCCGACACAGACGGTGTTTATATTGTACCTGCTTTTGCAGGACTCGGCGCGCCATACTGGAATCAGTATGCAAGAGGTACTATCACAGGAATTTCGAGAGGGACTTCCCGTGCTCATATAGCAAGGGCGGCTTTGGAAAGCATAGCATATCAGACGGTAGATGTACTCAAAGCCATGGAAGCAGATTCCGGTATTTCTATTCAGGAGTTGAGAGTGGATGGCGGGGCCACAGTAAATAATTTTCTGATGCAATTTCAGAGCGATGTACTCAAATGCAAAGTGATCAGACCGGAAATTACTGAAACAACAGCCATCGGGGCAGCTTATCTTGCAGGTTTGGCAGTAGGGTTTTGGGATGATATCGATGCTATAAAAAACCAGTGGAGTAAAGAGCGGACTTTCATTCCTGAAATAGAAGACGAAAAAAGAAAACAATTATACGAAGGTTGGACTAAAGCTGTGAGAGCATCCATCTCCATCACTTTATAGGATCATAATATGAAAAGAGCAGAGCAATTAAAAGCAATATCTGAGACTCCCAAATGGGACATTATTATTATAGGCGGAGGCGCAACTGGACTTGGTGCTGCACTGGATGCTGCAAGCAGAGGTTTTAAAACTTTGTGCATTGAAAAAATAGATTTTTCGAAAGGCACTTCCAGCAGATCTACAAAATTGATTCATGGTGGAGTCAGATATCTGGAACAAGGTAATTTCAGTATGGTCAAAAGCGCACTGATGGAAAGATGGTTTTTGTTAAAAAATGCATCCATCAATACAAAGAGAATCCCTTTTATCTTGCCAGTGTACAGTTGGTGGCGATACATTTATTATGGATTTGGATTGATTTTATATGATCTTCTATCCGGTAAGTTTAGTATAGGTAAAACCAAATTTTTATCAAAAAAGAAAGTCATCTCTAAAATTCCAGAAATCCGACAGCAGTCACTCAAAGGTGGCATAATGTACTATGACGGTCAGTTTGATGACAGTCAGATTTGTATTTCCCTTGCAAGAACAGCTATCAATAAAGGTGCTACTGTGATCAATCATATGTCAGCAGAACGCTTTTTATATGAAGGATTCACTATAAGAGGTGTGCAGATAAAAGATAATTTGAATAGTGATGTCTATGAAATCAAAGCAAAAACGGTTATTAATGCCACAGGTGTTTTTGCTGACGAATTGATACTAAAGGATAATCCGTCCCATCATCGGATTGTAACTCCTTCTCAAGGCATACATCTGGTAGTGGACAAAAAATTTCACCAAACAGATTATGCTATGCTGATACCAAGGACAACAGACGGACGGATATTATTTGCAGTGCCTTGGTATGACAAAGTGGTGATTGGAACTACTGATACAAAGACTTCTGCAGTGTCAGAAGAACCTGAAGCAACCAGTGAAGAAATTCAGTTTGTTTTAGACAACTTCAACAGATACATCAATACTCACTTGACTGCCAAGGATATAAAATCTGTATTTACAGGTCTCAGACCACTGGTCAAAATGAAAAATATCCAATCCACAGCGGATTTAGTCAGAGACCATACTATTGTTGTTTCTGAATCCGGTTTGGTGACCATCACAGGTGGTAAATGGACCACATACCGCAAAATGGCCAGGGATGTTATCAATAAGGCTATCCGTTCAGGAAATCTGCCATTCAGAAGATGCAGGACCCGCTCCATAAAACTCATCATTGGAAATAAAATAGCTGAAACACTTCCGACTGAGTTGCTTCATCCAGATTTTCCTTTTACTAAAGTTGATGTAATATATGCTATTCAACATGAAATGGCTTGTACGCTCGAAGATATGCTGGCTAGGAGGATCAGATTACTATTTTTGGACGTCAAAGTCGCACTGGAAATTGCACCTGAAGTTTGCAAACTATTACAAAAAGAGTTGGGCCATGATGAACTATGGTATGAGTCACAGCTGAAATCTTTTAATTCATTGGGTAAACTATATTTACCACAAGGATAAAAAATTAAATAAATCACTCAAATTTGCAACTCATAAAAACAAAAAAACATGACTCCATTTTTAAGCGAATGTATCGGAACAGCCATCCTTATCTTACTTGGCAACGGTGTAGTGGCCAATGTTGTATTGAGTAAAACCAAAGGACAAAACAGCGGATGGATTGTAATTACTTTTGGTTGGTCGATGGCGGTTTTTGTGGCTGTATACGTATCAGCAGCAGGAAGTGGGGCTCACTTAAATCCGGCAGTATCATTGGCGCTGGCTGTTGCAGGAAAATTTGAGTGGGCTAAAATACCACTATATATCATTGCACAAGTGATAGGCGCTATGCTGGGACAAGTATTCGTTTGGCTTTCTTACAGAGGGCATTATGAAGCTACAAATGACCATGGATTAATACAAGCTACTTTTTGCACGGCACCTGCAATATACAAACCTCTGAATAATATAATTTCTGAACTCATAGGCACATTTATTTTTGTTTTAGGAGTGTTATACATTTCTTCCCCTTCATCCAGTCTGGGTTCTTTGGATGCGTTACCCGTGGCATTGTTGGTATTGGCTATTGGCTTGAGTCTGGGAGGTACGACAGGATATGCCATTAATCCTGCCAGAGATCTTGGACCCAGGATTATGCATTCAGTTCTACCTTTGGTTCATAAAGGAGAAAGCGGGTGGAAATACAGTTGGATTCCTGTCTTTGGTCCGATTTCCGGCGCCATCTTGGCAGCTATAGTATTTAATTTGTTATCCTAGAAACTGAGTAATTGCCATTTAATTTTGGCAAAATTTGACAAAAGGAAATTTGACATTATATTCGAAGGCTTAAGAAGTACTAATTTCACACATATTATGTATCAACAAAATTTACACCAGCATTTGATAAATAGCTTCCACGCCGAAGGAATAGGAAAAGATGGGAAAGATGTGGATTTTTTAATGCGGTTTTCGGCCAATGTATCTATGGTCCATGAGCTATTTGGTACTATTTATGGTCACCGAGAAGATGCAGACCAATGGTATAATTTGATTTTATCTACCATCATAAAATCATACAGAGATAGACCAAAAATACTTCGTCATCTGGATAAGCAAAAAATGGGTAAAAACATGTGGTTTCTTTCCAATGATATCGTTGGTCTGAGTTTGTATGTAGATAGATTTTGCGGATCGATAAAAAATTTGGAAAAAAAATTGGACTATTTTGAAGAACTCGGCATCAATTTTTTACATCTTATGCCGATAATGGAGAGTCCGGAAGGAGAAAGCGACGGTGGCTACGCTGTTTCGGATTTCAGAAATGTGGACAAAAAATTTGGAACGATCGAAGATTTACGATCTCTTGATGACAGAATGAAGGAAAAAGGGATGTACCTCATGCTTGATATTGTACTCAATCACACATCCAGTCATCATGAATGGGCTATAAAAGCTTCCAAAGGTGATCAAAAGTATCAGAATTATTTTTATATGTTTGATGACAGATCTGTTCCGGATGCTTTTGAAAATACAATGCCGGATATATTTCCTGACAGTTCACCTGGTAGTTTTACTTTTGATAAAAAATCAGGGAAATGGGTTATGACCGTTTTTAATCATTATCAATGGGATCTTAATTATACCAATCCAGCAGTTTTTGTGGAAATGCTGGATACTATATTTTTTTATGCCAATCTCGGTGTAGATATACTGCGTATAGATGCACCTGCTTTCATATATAAAGCCATGGGTACTTCCTGCCAAAATCTACCTGAAGCGCACACATTGCTCCAACTGATCAAACATTGTGTGCAAGTAGCAACGCCCGGCATGGCATTACTCGGTGAAGCAATCGTAGCCCCCAAAGAAATTATGAAATATTTTGGTATAGACCGTTTCAAAGGAAGAGAGTGTGATGTTGCTTATAATGCTACCCATATGGCCCTGCAATGGGATGCTTTGGCTACTAGTGACACGAGGGTAATGGTGGAAGCACAACATGATATTCTTCAAAAACCCTACGGTGCAACTTGGATCACTTACACCAGATGCCATGATGATATAGGCCTGGGCTATGAAGACGCTATGATACGGCGGGCAGGATACAATCCGTATGAGCACAGGACATTTATGAAAAATTATTATTCTGGTAGTTTCATTGGATCTACCGCAAAAGGGGCATTATTTGGTGTAAATCCCAAAACGAATGATGCAAGAATCAGCGGATCCTTAGCTTCATTGTGTGGACTGGAATATGGAATTGATAAAAATCTGAAATTTGTCATAGCACAGTCATTGGACAAAATTTTGCTTATGCAGGCGCACAGTATACTGATGGGTGGTATTCCTATGCTTTTTTATGGGGATGAATGTGGATATACCAATGATTACAGTTATTTAATGGATCAAGCCAAAAGTTATGACAACCGCTGGATGCATAGACCAATCATTGATTGGAATAAAAATGAAAAAAGAAAAAAGAAAGGAACCATAGAACAAAATGTTTTTTCAGGAACAAAAAGAATCATCGAAATCAGGAAAAAATATTCAGCTTTTGGAGATTATAACAATATTGAATGGGTGTCACCTCACAACATCCATATAGCAGGTTACATAAGGTACGATGAAACTGATAAAATATTCTGTCTTTTTAATTTTTCTAATCAGGACGCGCACCTTACCTGGTATGCTTTTCGCGAAAAAGGATGCAAATACGGTTTGGAGTTATATGACCTTTGGAGTGGAACGAAATATACGATTGGTTATGATGATCAGCATATGGTATTTAAGCCCTATCAGTTTGTAATACTGAAAGAGAATTAAATTATTTCCCAATCATAGCATCCCACATCATGTCAGCAACAAGTTGATTTCCGACATCATTAAGGTGGACACCATCATAGGTAAGTATACCCTGATACTTGTTATCTGTATTATGCTTTAGGTTATACTCCAGAAATGTCTTTCTGAAGTCTATTAATCCGGCATTATTTGCAGCAGCAATTTTTCTGATCACTTTTGAAAATTCATTGAGATCTCCATCCTGAGCATTGGAATGATCTGTTTTTTCGCCGATACACGCAGGGGTGCAGCAGTATACCTTAGTACCCGTTTTTTGCAATCGTTGTATAATATCTGTATACATGGACTCAAATTTGTTCAAATCAGTACCAGTGCCAAACATACTTTTGTGCCAGACATCATTTACGCCAATCCATATG
>JBBRVQ010000037.1:0-38323 GCA_038246735.1 Chitinophagales bacterium | reverse complement strand
TTAGAGGGAAACAGCCAAATTTTAATTCGGACAAATCTATTTTTGGAATATCCGATTAAAATTCAGGAATTAATGCTGCAGATTGAAAAAGGTAACCCATTTCATTCAGATTTTTTTTGCTGTTCAGATATTTTGACTACATATTTGTAGCAAGTCATGCTATTTATTTGTACTACCATATGTCTTTGTCAGAATAATTATTAGTTTTGCATAGCAAATCCCAAAAACTTGGATTGGATTCATAAAATCAAAACCAATGATAACGAAGCACTGCGTGAGATTTACGACTTATGCAGAGAAGAATGTATTGTATGGCTTCAAAATGATTTTGGATTATCTATACATGATGCGCTGGATGTGTTTCAAGTCTCTATAGTGATTTTGTACGATAATGTGATGACCGGGAAGTTAGAGACGCTTACCTCAAATATAAAAACCTATCTAAAAGGCATTGCCAAAAATAAAGCCCTAGAATTGCTGCGTAGTAGAAAAAATATAATTGTCGCCCATAATATTCCCGTCTTGGCACAGTATGTATACGAAGAAAATGAAAAAGTCATCCTTGAAGAGCAATTGTCTGCGGCATCGAAATCCTTGGAATTCCTGGGCGATCCCTGCAAATCATTGCTGGAATTATATTATTACAATGATCTGAGTATGGAAGACATCACGGCAATAATGGGATATAAAAACGCAGATACGACCAAAAATCAAAAATATAAGTGCCTGAGAAGGTTACAAAACATCTATTCTGAACATATAAATAAAATTGTATAACATTGAAGAGTAGTCAGGAAGATATAGAATTGCTAGAAACGTACATCAAAGGAAAATTAAGTCCGGAGGAGAAAGCGGATTTTGAGGTACGATTGTCAAAAGAATCAGATCTGAATTCAGACTGTAATGATCTGAAAATCTTGATGGAGGGCATGCGGGTTTCTGTGCTTGAAAAAAAACTTGACATGCTCAAAAATTTGGAAAATAATACAACGGCTATTGTTCCCAACGTAACTAAAAATGATTTACCCCCTTTTTTATCATCAAAAAAAATCTGGTTGGCTGGGATTATTATACTATTTCTGGCGATATTTGGGTGGTGGATGGTAAATATCTTCACTAACCGATTACCTAAAGAAAATGAATCTCTTTTTGCCAGTAGAATAGATAGTGATTTTATTTTGCATAAAACCGAAAGATCCACTGGTATAACTGACTCATTAAGTGTTCAGCAGAGAATAGCGTATGATTTATTTACAATAGAAGAGTTTGCAGAAGCCATTCCGCTGCTTGATTCACTTTGGAGGACACATCATGATACATTGGCCTATTTTTATTTGGGTTTGAGTTATAGAGTGCAAGGAGAAAAGGAAAAATCGCAGGGTATTCTACTCGATACAATCTTATTAAATAATCCAAGATTTAAAAGTAGTGTAGAGAAAATAAATAAATAATTGCTATGCTGAGGTATAATCTATTTATTAACTGCCTGACAGTCATGTTTTGCTTAAATTGTAAAGCACCATCCAATGATCCAAGTGTAAAAGTTTTGAACTTTCCTTATGAAATAGAATCTGCTCAAATTAAAGAAATGTTGTTTGAAGCTGATGCAATGTTTATTAGTGATAGAAATAAATGTAGACAAATTTATATCGATGTTTTACCCCTTATTGAAAATAATAATGATCTTTTAAATTATGTCATCTTCCAAATCAGAATTACTGAACACTTAAACCATTGGTGCTCAGATTCAAGTAAAACATCGTCTATTACGTTTGTAAATACACCATCATCTTTTACAGATATCCTAAAATGTATTGATAGTGTTTTTATGGAAGAGCATATTAATGAAACATCTTTATTGTCCAAGCTAAATCAAATTCCACACAATAACTATATTATTGGCCTGTGTTATTTGTCGCTTGCTTTAAATTCTAAATATTTTGAGTATAATGATCAAATAGGCTTGCAATATTTTATTAGTGCTCAGGACTTACTTAAACTAACCATTACTGGTAAATGTTTTTTGATTTTGTCTTATAAAGAAGCTATTCAATTAGCTATCAATAACAGAGAATACTTATTAAGCAGCTCCTTTGGCGAAAGTGCTTTAACTCTGGCAAAGAGTTTACCTTCTGATACTCTGATGCATGGACTTGCAAATATAGCTGCTGGATATGGCCGCTTATCAGAAAATTTAAATCTAAGTGTAGCAAATTATTTAAGCGCTCACGAAATACTTCGAAATTCACCCTATGTATATTTGAATCAGGAAGCTTTAAAATATTTGTCTCATTTTCATTACTCGGCGGGTAATATTCAGGAGCATAAGTTATATTTGAATCACTACATGATGTCCGTAAAACAATGCGGTGATAGAATGAATATCAATAAAAATCTTGGCCAATTCGCCTGTATGAATAAAGATTGGGAAAATGCCATAAAGCACTTTCAATTGGCCATCTTACACTTTAAAAAATCAAAAAAACGTGAGGAAGATGTACTTTCTACGATATACAGTTGGCTTGTAACATCATATAAGGGACTTAATAAGTTTGATAATGCAATCATGGTAAGTTTGCAGCAAGCAGATATTGCAATAGATATGCCTGTAGATTTTGAGATCCTAAATGGAATATTGAACGACTCGATGCTCAAAAAAGATAATAATTATATTTTAGGTTATGAAATTTCTGAAATACTGTGGGCGAAATACCAGAAGACCAAAAATATAGAAGATTTAGAGATGTCTTTCCATTTTTTAATTAAATGTCTTTCAAACCTCTCAAGTCCAATCAATACGCTCGAAGAAAGCAAAAAAATAACCCTATTTAGTGAATTTGGAGATTATTTTATAAATCATGGACTGAAGGTCATAACAGAATTATATACGCTTACAAATGATTATAAATATCTGGAAGCATACCTTCAAAACATAGAAAGCCACAAAGGTGGTATCCTATCGGGAGACGTAGGTTCTCTTTACAAAAAACACAAGATTCCTGACAAATATATTTTAAAAGAAAAGTTTTTTCACTACAAAATAGAAAAATCAATATTGTCAAACAACTTAACCAATGACAGTTTGCTATTGTGGCAAAATCAGCTAAAACAAATCTACAACTTATATAAAAGCAAATACCCGGATTACATAGAAGAAAGGCTAAAAAGGCAAACCCCCCAAATTTCAGATTTCCAAAATATCTTACCTCGTGATCAAGCTATGATAAGTTATAAAATTGAAACCAATAGACTGTATACTTTTACCCTAACTAAAGATGATGTATGTCTTTCTTCCCAAGCAATTGATGTAAATGAGTTGGACAGCCTTAGTATGCTTCAACAAAAAATGATAGCTGGCAACTATATTAATGCAGCATCCAAATGGTATGAAGTTTTAATCCCACCATCCGTCAGATCAATACAAAAATTTATTATCATCCCGGATGAAATACTTAACAATATTAGTTTTGAAGCCTTGATAATACCAAATAAAAATTACGAATATTTTATCCAACATCATTATGCGAGTATTTGCCCTTCTATTCACTTCATCCCAAAATTGAAAAACAAACCTGATACTTTTACAAAAGAAGCATCACTTGCTATGTTTTCCTTCTCAGATAAAATCACTATAAAAAATCAGTCAAATAAATACAAAGAACTACCCGGGGCTTTCAGAGAAGTTAAATCTGTTGAAAATATCAAAACTGTAAAACATAAATTTTATGGCTCATCGGCTACTGTATCCAACTTCAAAAATATGTATGAGGATCAAAAAACAGAAATCCTTCATCTAGCAACCCACGGTAAAGCAGTAGAAGAAGAAAAAAATTTAGCTTACCTTCTTTTCAGAAATCCCAATCACTTTGATGTATTGGATACCCTCTATACTTATGATATCGAAGCGATGCAATCAAATGTAAAATTGGTTGTCCTCAGTGCTTGTGAGAGCCACAAAGGAAAGATCGTCAAACAAGAAGGATTGTATTCATTGACGCGATCTTTCCTTCGTAATGATGCGGACTACGTCATCTCAGCGCTTTGGAATCTCGATGATATCAGCACTCAGGCTATCATAAAAACATTTTACACATCAAATGATGCATCCATTCACGATAGATTGAGAAATGCAAAATTAAAAATGATCCATTCTTCGGACAATATCCATCCTTATTATTGGGCTGGATTGGTAATATTGGAATGACATTGTTTATTCTAAAATGATGTTTTCATTATACCAAAAACCAAACTCATGTAATTTAGGTGATTCATCAAAACTTATTGCTTTAACATTATTATTCTGAACACGATCTAATAGGGCTTTATACTTTTCTTCATTAGCAATGTAATAAAACCCATAGTACTCTTCATGTCTCAACCCGATTCCGGTATTATTTTTGTTTCCATCATAAATCCCATGCATTGGAATTAAGTATTCTTCATCCAATTTATAGTGAATTAAGTCTCCCCCAAAAAGAGGTAAACTCCCTTGATGGCATGTTTGACGTGGTGGAGTAAACATATAAATTTGCGCAATTTCTTTATTTTCCTCACAGTCATGGAAATACAACATGTCCAAAACACGTACTATAGTATTTTTAAGTATAATTCCACCATTAACTAAATCAAAGAATACATTTTTATATGGAATGTAGGTTTTTTCTTGACGGCCATTGATATTTACTTTTTCTAAAGAATGATATTCGCGGCTGCCAGCTTTGATTTTTTCTAAATAATTAATATCCGAAAATAATTCAGATATTTCTCCCTTTTGACATGGAATTAAATGTGTGTGCATGATTTAAAAATTTAAAGGTTTATAAATAAGGTAAATTAATTACTGTTTTTTATTTCTTAAAATATCCGGTCACAATAGCTACCATCATGCCAAGAAAAATCTGAGCATTGGTTGCTATTTGATAACAAACATCTGCTTCGGACTTAAAAATATAAATTCCAACAGCGACAAAACCGACAATAATATAGCTAAGTGCATAAAAATAACCCAATTTGTCTGAAGAATCGTCTTCAGTCATCATAGAGTTTAAATTATGTAGCTTTTGGTTCAACCGACCTTTATTTTGTAATGTTGGTGGAGCCGGCAATCCAAACGCTAAAGCAAATACTCCACCTACAAGGCCATTCAGCATATTGTACACAAGTATTAAAGGAGCGTTAGAAATTTCTTGGTCTTGGAAACAACAATAAAAAACATATCCTGTCAAAGCTATAAAACTAAGCAAAGCTGCTATGACAATGATTCTGATTAGTTGTTGTGTATTCATAACTATTTGATTTTTATAGTTTAAAAATTATAAGTAAGAGAATAAAACCAACCAGCCCTCCAAATTTCTACAGTAGGAACTTCATTAATAGACGACGGAACATTATCTCCTACCAAATAAAGATTAGAAATACGTTTCACCTTGCTAAATGCAGCTCCTCCTGAAAAAACAAACTTTCTGTCATATCCAAAGAATAAAGACACTCCTGCTAAAAATCCAATCTTAGCATCATTATTTACTTCAAACCCTCCAGTAAGTCCACCTGACATCCATTTTTGACTTCTGCAATGCAAATGTGCCAAAAGTCCTATACCTAGTCTCATGTTTCCGTTGTTTTCTCGTATGATTTGTTTATTTTCGGCATTCACTGTTTTTAATACATAGGTTTCATCTCGAAAGTTTGAGACAAAAAATCCTGAACTCACGTCAAATTTTAATCCACCACGGTTTCTAAAAAAATAGGAGCGCTCTTCCAGTTTAGTAGTACCATCAGGTTTATAGCGGGTGATCTTTATTATGGATTTATCTTTATCGGGAACTTGTAGAGACAATATATTATATATACTGTCAGTTGATGTAATTTGGATTGCACCATTCATTTTTTTAAAAGCATCGATACCTGAAGTGTTTTCATATTGTTCTCCTGTGATTTCCACTGTAAATTTATCACAAGTATCACAATAATTTGATATTTCTATAGAAATAAATCGACCTACTTTAAATTCTGATTTGTCTATAGGTGCAATGGAAAGTTTACTATAATCAATAGTCAATTGACTGAAAACAGGGAAATGAAAAATTAATAATAAAGGAAAAATACATTTTGATGCGTTCATTGTTTTTTGGTTTTGATTTATCATATTTGTTACACCATATTTATGCACTAAACCATCCAAAAGTAACCCACCAAAAGTAAATATATTTTGTAATATAGTGTAATTCTACCTGAAGATTTTTCATTTGATAGGTGATGTGCTCAAATTTTAATAAAGAAATCTTGTCTTGGCTATTTCCACCAATTTGATTCCGGTACCTGAGTGCCCAAAAAATGTCGATCCAATAACTCATAAAAGAACCGATCACCATGGTTCGAAAGTAAATGGTTTTCATTTCGCAATTAAAGAAAATAACATACTCCTTTCATTTTAACTCCCTCCACGCCCACTGCAATAAAATAATCGTCTTGGCATCAATGATTGATCCACTTTTCAATAAATGATCGATCTCATCATATCCATACTCCAATAGTTCGATATCCTCCTGTTCTGACAGCTCTCCGCCACCACTGTGTACCTTCATCGAAGCATCATATCTTGCTGTATAAAAGTGTATCTTCTCCATGTGCGCGCCGGGCGTAGCGAAAGCTTCGTATATTTTTGTTACATCCTTGACCATATAACCGGTTTCTTCTTTTATCTCCTTGATGATGGCTTGTTCAGGATGTAACTCATCTAGCATACCAGCGCAGCACTCGATGATGAAACCGGTCGGATGGCCACTCAGAAGCACCGGCAATCTAAACTGACGTATGAGCAGGATCTTTTTTTCAGCAGGATTATACAGCAATACCGCAGCGCCATCTCCACTGTTGTATATCTCCCGTACTTGTTGTTCTTTTCGACCGTCCTGTCTAGTATAGTCGATGACAAATCTTTTTAGTGTGGACCAGCCTTTGTAAAGTACGGTTTCTTCCAGGATTTTGACTCTACCAGCCATCTCCGTCCAGCACTTTACCTAATCCACCCAACACACTTCCTTCTTCCTTACCACCATAATTTTTGGCTTTTGACATGATGCGGTCTGCCAGCCTGTTGAACGGAAGTGACTGTACCCACACCTTACCCGGACCGATAAGACTGGCAAAAAAGAGACCTTCACCGCCAAACAAAACATTTTTAATGCCCTTAACAAATACAATATCATAATCTACCGTCTGCGTAAATCCGACCAGACAACCAGTATCCACTCTGAGATGCTCTCCGGCCTTCAGTGTTTTTTCTATGATGTATCCTCCTGCATGTAAAAATGCCAATCCATCCCCTTCCAGTTTCTGCATGATAAATCCCTCTCCACCAAAAAAGCCGCGACCTAGTTTTTTTGAAAACTCTATTCCTACACTAGTCCCTTGAGCAGCGCACAAAAAAGCATCCTTCTGACAAATTACTTTTCCACCATAATCGCAGAGATCTATGGGTATGATTTTACCAGGATATGGTGACGCAAATGATACCTGAGCTTTACCGACTCCCTGATGCGTAAATGCGGTCATAAATAGTTTTTCGCCCGTTAGTAATCTTTTTCCGGCACCCATGAGTTTGCCCATAAAACCTTTATCCTGCTCTGATCCGTCACCAAATATGGTCTGCATATCTATATTTTCATCCATCATCAACATTGAGCCTGGTTCTGCAATAACTGTCTCTCCCTGATCGAGTTCTATCTCCACAAACTGCATTTCTTCTCCGAATATTTTAAATTCTATTTCATGTGCGTTTTGCATAAGGCCTTTCTTTGTTTGTCATGATGAAAAAAAATACAAATTAAATCTATATCCGTTTACAAAGCAAATAAAATATTCTTTAGTTTTATGACTTTAAAATAATACAAATGAACCAACGCCTGCTAGCTCTTGATGTATTCCGTGGCATGACCATCTTTTTTATGATTGTAGTCAATACTCCCGGGAGTTGGAAATATGTGTATGCGCCACTGCTTCATGCCAAATGGGATGGCTGTACGCCGACAGATCTCGTTTTTCCATTTTTTATGTTTATTGTGGGTGTGTCTATGGCCATTTCATTTAGTAAGTTTGAAGGTACAAACAACAAAGAGTGGATCAAAAAAGCGATCAGCCGTGGCTTCAAAATCATTCTCATCGGACTACTGCTCAATTGGTTTCCCTTTTTCACAAAAAACATAACAGAACTTAGATTTTTCGGCGTTTTACAACGTATAGGACTGTCATTTATGATAACGGGAATCTTGGTGAGCCTTATCAATAAAAAATACCTTTGGTTTTTACTTGGTGCCATTTTGATCTCCTATTGGGGTATTTTACTTTCTTCCGGTGAAGGTGCACTAACGCTCGAAGGCAATGTAGTTCGAACCATTGACCTGGCATTATTCGGAGACTCACATATTTATAAAGGATACGGTATCCCCTTTGACCCTGAAGGTCTGTTGAGTACACTTCCGGCCGTAGGCACGGTGCTTCTTGGTTATATCAGTGGTAAAAACATAATGCTTCAGGCGGATATTTCCAAAAAAATAAAAAATCTCCTTTTATATGGAATGGGCTGTCTAGCTGTCGGGCTTATATGGTCATATCTGGGTTTCCCAATCAATAAACCGATTTGGAGCAGTAGTTATGTTTTGTTTACGGGCGGACTGGCTATGCTATTTCTAGCTGGCATGATATGGATAATTGATGTACTGGATTATAAAAAATGGACGTTTATATTTAGGGCTTTTGGTCAAAATCCGTTGGTCTGTTATGCACTTTCTGGATTGATTGTAAAAACGATGTTGCTCATTACTATTGGAGAACAAAAACTTTATGCTTGGTTGTATACCTCCGCGTATCAGCCGATATTTGGCAATTATTTTGGTTCACTGATGTTTGCCTTAAGCTTAGTGATGTCGATCTGGGTCATTGCATGGATGATGGATAGAAAAGGTATTATAGTGAAGGTATAAAAATAAAAATTACTTTTGTTGAAAATTTTCAACTTTTGAAACATCTAGTTATATTTTCAATTCTTCTGCTTAACCTGTCCTCCTGCGGACCCAAAGTGATTTTTGATCAAAAAGAATCTATTTCCGGTCCTTGGCTCTTTGATGATGTTATAAAATTTGACTTTGAAGTCACAGACGAAACAAAGACATATGATCTAATATTAATCCTAATCCACAGTGATGTTTTTTCGTATGAAAATCTTTATATCAACGCAACAACAATATTTCCTGACGGAAACAAAACGACAAACCCTGTTTCTCTTCAGCTTGCTGATAAAAATGGAGGATGGATAGGTGACTGTTCGGGGGATAATTGTTCTCTCGCCATAGAAATGTCGTCTGCTGCATATTTTAAATCTCGTGGCAAGTATACCATTATTCTTGAACAATACTCCAGAAAAGATAGTCTGGCAGGCATTTCAGCCGTTCAATTAAAGGTGATAGAATCCCAAAAATAATGCTGGTGTTAATGCTTTCTCTGATTTGGAATTTTGTGATAAACAAAACTTATCCAAAAGGAACTTTTTTCAAACTTGAGACTACTCTGAAAAGTAATTTTAGCACTAAACTTAAAAGATATTTATTTCTAATGTATTAATAGTAAGTAGTTTACATATATTTGCTTTCCCCTTTAGGGGCTGGGGGGTTGCCTGGGGTTAGAGGTAAAAACCATTTGCTTATCAGATGGTTGACATTTTCGGAGTGGACACTAACTTAGAAATAATTTATTTTGGGCACTCTCCGCTTGTATATGATGTAATTCCTGCACAATTGGCTTCACAGGCGTTGCCATAAGTTTTATGGTTGCATCCACATACCGGATCGTATTGATACGTGCAGATACAATCTTCTTTAGGACTTTCGTTACAATCTTCCTTTCCACAGGACAATGAAAAAACCATCATTGGAATCCAAAAATAAACAAATTTTAAACTTTTCATTATTTTAAGTATTTAACAATTTTATTGTAAGTACTAGATAAGACGTTTTTTGGCCTAAAAAGGTTGGCTTTTCTACACAAAAATATATTACAAAATAAAAAAGGGTAGTATTTTATAAAATTTACTATCCTTTTTTATGAAGATGTTCACCTATGTCTAATTGATGTTAAATCTTAAAGTAATTCCTGACCGTATCGTCGTCACAGGAAAAGAAAGTGATGTCCTAGGCGTAATTTTCGAATAGTCAAAATAAAACCGCAATGCCAGATTTTTGTTGACATCATACTCCACAGTAGGGTTTAATGTCACCGTTTTACTACCACGATCTGCCTGAGCATCTATGCCGGTCAATAAGTCGTATATCTGCGATATATCATCTCTTAGTGAGTAACTAAAGTTAATCCTGATGTCTCTGCCTTTTGCTACAGATGTTCTGTTATTGGAAGGTTTTGCTTTGGGACTTGATGGGTCTGCATCTGGTTCAGCTTCTTCATCTTTTTTGGTTTTCTTTTTTGCTTTCTTTTTCTTGCTGAACATTTTTACATTTTTGACTATATAACCGCCACCGATGACTATTTCTTTACTTTTATTTTCTCTTAATTGCGTGATGCCCAGCTCCAGATTCCTGGTCATTTTATATTCAAAGTCCAGCTTCATATCCTTGACTGTTTTTACACTTATACCGATGATAGGTACAAACTGCTCCTGAATACTCACCGCAGGTATTTCCAGTCGTGAATAGTAGTTGTTGTTGGGCGACAATTCTATGAAAGGATCATTGGTATTATAATTGGGCGATGTCTGGAAATTACTGACTCTTATGGTGGAGATATATCCGTGTTTGATGGTGATATTGGAAAATATATCTTTAAACATTTTGAGTTTCGACAATCCATTATAATTCAATTGCCAGTTTGGTTTTGGTATATACGTATTGCTGGCAAAGACCTTTTGCTGATCGAGAGCCACATCAAAAGCAGATTGTCTGGTGTATGCAGCAATAAATGCCGGAACGGTCACACTGTTGTGAGAAGGACCATAACCACCCGCGTATGAAGGATCAGATGGATGCACTCCCGGATTTTGTGTGTTTGGTAATCGCCGTGAAATGATCTCTCTATTGTCCTTAAACTGATTATACAAACCAAGGCTATTGTCAAATAAGGTATTCATAGCAAAAAATGAGGCATCAAATGAGCCTACATCGTATTTTGCCAATTGGAGGAAGGTATCGTCACCATCCATTTTTTTATTTCTGAAAACTTCTGTGTGGCTCTCTTGATAATTTTTTTTGAATGTGACATCTACACTGAAATCTTTAAACGGTTCTATCAATAATTTCGCATCAAATGTTTGTCTCTTCGTTTGTGTGAGCGCATCATTAAAGTTATAACTCGGGTTAAACCAGCCCTGATTTTTTTGCAGCCAGTTATTTTCCCCCGAAATTCTTGGCTGTACTCCTGCAATAAAATCCCATCCTGGTGCGGAAAATCCTTCGTTTTGCCCAAGTAATTTGGACTGTGGCATAAAACCTGGTATCAAGGTAGTCCTATCGTCCTTGTAATTGAACTTAACCGACCTGACCAGCATAAGTGGTCGCAAAATCACTCGCTCTGCCAAAGAAGGATCTCTGGGTTTGTCTTCTTTTTCGGTTTTCTTTTTATCTTTGGCATCAACGGTTTCACCAACAGCTTCTTTTTCCATTGATTCTGTTTTCTCTTTCCCTGATATGTTTTTTCTAACTGCTGGTTCCGGTTTCTTTTTTGATGCCCGTGGTGCTTTTCCGGTCTCGATAGATTTAAGATAGCCTGATTTTCCATACAACTTACTTAAGTCAAAAGTCACATTAAATCCTGCATTCTGGCCATTTCGGATGGTATTGCCCAACGGTGTTCCTATGTCATCTATAGTGATCAGACTACCCCCATCCCAGCCATACTCAGCCTTATAATCCGCACCTGCATTTATCCAATCAAGTATCGGAATGCTTTTAAACGGAAGTTTGTAATTCAGCGAAACATTATGGTTGTAGTTTTTACTACGGCCCAAATTCCGCAAATTCTGATTTCTGTATTTTTCAGGATAAAGCGGATCGTCGATCACATTTAAAGTTACATTGTTCCCTTCTCTGTCAAACCAGTCTCTTTCTTCTGGTGTATCAGCAATGCCTGCTTGTCGGATTTGATCAATAATAGACATACTGTTGGCTCTGAAATTAAATCTAAGTGATTTGGTGAGATCCCAATCCAAAACATAGTTTCGTTCCCATCGGAATCGTTTATCATCAAATATAAAAACTGGTGTGTCCGGCAATCTGAAGGTTCTGGAATTATCCTGATTGATCATCCTGCTGGTAAAAGAAAAATTGCTTGGCAGAATACTGAAATTGAATTCAGATAATAATTTTAATGCTTTTACCTTTATAAATTTCAATGGTTCTATATATGTAGTTTTTCTGGAATAAACATAATCCAATCCCAATGATCGTTGAATCGTTTTATCCTGTTTGATGATAGGATCTGATTTGGTGTTCTCCGTGTACGCATATGATAAACCCAGATTGGAAGGTGACCAGGGCTTTCCCGTCCCGCCTGCTTGTGTTTTTATATTGGTAAGATTGAATGTTTTTATAGTGATCTCTTCTCTAGCTACCTCTCTGATCGAATCGCGTTTTGAAGCATCTTCTATCAAACTAAGTTTATCTTTGACCTCCAGATCCTGATCAAAAGGATCAAACTGTGGTGTTATATATGTTTTTTGATATTGTGCATATAGAGGTATAGAGAGTTTCAATGCTTTGGGTAATATTTTACCTGCATCAATATTTGCTGCAACATCGTATTGGATGGTCTCTTCTCTGTTTCTTTCCATCAATCTTTTGTCTAGTGCACCAAAACCAATACTACTATAGTTACCTGAAAAATTAAGCTCACCAAGATCTGCCATCTGAATCTGGAGTTTAGCCTGTGCAGCAATACCTCCGGACTCATCAAATCCAGTTACTCTCATTTCATTCACCCAGATCTCACCGTTGTACAAAACGTTTTCTTTATTTAAGTTTCTGATGGCTACCTGAAACACCTTCACCGCACCCAATGATGGGTTACCAACCATTCTTATTTTATCTCCTTTTAATGGATTTATTATCATTTCTATGGTATCCCTGACCGGTATATTATTCCTGATCCTATATCTTTTGAGTTCGAGTAAACTATCCAGAGGAATATTAATATAGTTTTGATTTGGCCATACATTTTCCTG
This sequence comes from Chitinophagales bacterium, assembly GCA_038246735.1. Taxonomy (GTDB): domain Bacteria; phylum Bacteroidota; class Bacteroidia; order Chitinophagales; family Saprospiraceae; genus OLB9. The sequence continues at coordinate 25,101 of JBBRVQ010000037.1, read as the reverse complement.
CGTATGTTGAGACGGTAAGCCTCCCATTTCTTTAGACAAAACCAATGGCAACTCGTATTCATAAAAGTTATTGGCTCCTTTTGATTTCAGACTGGTATTGTTACTGTTGTCAAAATCTTTTCCTATCCTGACGACAATGGAAATTGTGCTATCTTTAATTTCCGGTCCGTCAGAAGCTCTTTCAGCATGTACAAACATTTGTAATCTTTTATACAATGCTAGGTTCACATTGGCCAGTTTTGTCATACTGACCTCACAATCATCCGGCAGATTCTTAAATTTCAGAACCATGGATCTTTCGTCCTGCAATAAATTTGCAAATGTACTGAATGCTTGTGTTCTCACCACTCCCTTTGGAGTCACGTAATTAAAAGGTAGTTTACCGGAGTTTTCTTCGACACCTACATCGTCTATGCTAAACTCAATTGTATTCGGGTCAAAATCTGTTGTACAGTTGGGCTTTTGTTTTCTCCACTGACTTCTCTGCAATTGAAAATCAGCTAATCTGAAGGTCTTGGGCGTCTTAAAGTTGGTCATGTACATTCTCATAAACTGAATAGCCCTATAACCTGATATCCCATTGATGGGAACACCGGCCGCGATAGGAACCTGAAATCTGTACCATTTTTCCGCCGGTGCCATATTTGGAGGTTGTACAATGGTCGTCTGTCTAAAGTGATTTCCCAGTATGGATGTATCCAATTCATTGGTCCCAGGTATCTTTTTTATTTTTATCTTGTACTCATAAAAAGCCTCTGTCTGATCCAGTGATTTATTATTATTGACATCTTCTGTATCGGGATATCTATTTCCTCTTATAAATTCATTGGTATTGCTGTTGTTCAGCGGTGCGTTTCCTTCCGGACCATTAAATCTTTTCATCCTGTTGAGTAGGCTGGGTTCCTGCTCAAGAGAATTATCATTAAAAAATAAAAAATCGTCATTGGCTGGATCCATGGCTACATCATTAAGATTGGCTACATTATTTTCTATCAGCCAAGACTGAAACTGGGTTAGTTCACCCTGATTGTTCAAACCGTCAAAACCCAGGTCCTGGCTGTTTCCTTCGCTTAGATCAAAACCATTTACCAAAGGTATACTTACCGTTGCCCTGCCATAAGTAGTCCCGGTAGTAGGCACCTTACGTTGTGTAGTTGGGAGCGCATTTTCAAAATATAGAAAATTATCTCTGATGATGTCTTCAGAAATACTTCCCAGATTAAAAATAATTTCGCCTTCTTCATCATCCGGATGTCCTTCACTACCGTCTTGTCTATCCATAAAAGGATTTAGCATCCAGAATTCTATACTTTCATAATTGGCTGCTTCAAAATCCGAATTCTGAAAATATCTCATAATACCTCCCCATCTTCTTTCTGGATCATTGAGTTTAATTTGATTATTTTCTACAGTAAATCCGCTGCTTACGCCCGGATATCCCTGTCTTTTTTCAAAATTGTATGGCCCTCTTTCTGATGGATAGTAACTCAGGTCAAATGTAAATAATTGTTGCTGTCCGGGTTGTACCTGTCTTTTAGTAAATAATTCTGTCTGCCTTACCGTTCGGGTATATGGGTTGGTGTTATCCTGAGCAGTTCTCCGTGTACCTAGATCCAGTACATACCAGTTTAGTTTTGCTCTATTGGCTCCATATGCCAGATCATTGTCACGCTCAGCTTCCGGAAATAGATTATCAGACAATGCTGAAGCAGATGGTGTACTGGCCAGCGACCATTGATTATAATTAAATCCTCCAAGATTCAGATTGGTAATCGCTCCTTCGAAGTCATCTATATTTGCTATACCGGAGTCATCAGAAATACTTGGATCACTGTTGTCAATATTGATTGCTTTTGAGTGCCCCGGTATGATTCCGGCTACTTCAGCGGTCAGGTTTATATTTGACTTTTCTTTCGTGCTATAAAATGGCAATTTGTCAATTAGTTTTGTCACCCAGGGTGCTTCATCATTGTAATTATAATCCAAACCAAAAATGCGGTTGTTAATTGGGTCGTCTCCGATGTTTACCTTCTGAGTAAATGGCCTTTCATATAACCTAAGATAAGTCGCTCCGAGACTGGATTTTTTACTAAACTGATATTCAGCCCGTAAACCGCGCATATTTTTTTGCTGAAGACTAAATAGTGAATTATCTTCAAAACTTACATCTATAGGCGTACCTTGAGCAAGGTAAGTGGGGTTTATAATACGCAATCTGCCCAAGGAGTAATCAATCTCATAATCCTGACCTTCCTCAAGTTGTTTCCCGCCTGCGGATACTCTTACTGATCCCTGAGGTACAAAAGGGCCTAAAGGTATTTCTCCATTATTGGCGGTAGATTTTACCTTTCCGTTCATCCTGAACTTATTTTTTGTCAGGTTTTGGGCGGCAATACTGATGCTGGTATCATACAATTCCTGATATCGGTATTTGTTTATCAGCAGGTTTTCATCAATATTTAACTGGTCTACACCCAATGATTTTTTAAGTGCATCTACGCTTATATGACTGCCAAACGGCTCAAGAATAGGAAATACGATACTGCCACTTCTCTCAATCACCGTAACTCCAGGTATATAATCAAAATAGCCGTCCGGCTGCGGATCGCCAAATCTATTGAGCCTGTCCAGATTGAAAAACTGTAATAAAGGCAATTTTTTTAATGCGTCTTCAGGGAAGTACTTCTTAAGTGTACCATCATTAAAGTCGTCTTCATAAAACACATCAAATTCAAAATCCTGCTGATTCAACTGTGAAGTCCGCAAATTATATACGTTTTTCATCATCAAATCCCACATTGGTGATGTTGTCGTTTGGTTGGTAGATTTTAATAATTTTACAAAGAACACCTTTGGCGGCTCCACTCGTGTGGTGTCCGTCTGACTTCCTGGTTGAACGGAAGATGCAGATAGTTGCCCTACCTGGTACAATGTGTCACAGTTGGATGTATAGTAGTAGTTGTATGCAACACCTAGCACCTGATTGGGTCTAAGTCTTATATTCAGGGACAAAGTACCAAGTTTGGGGTGAAAAGTAAATTCCGAAGGAGATAATCTTCTTCCTCTGAATACTTCAAAATCTCTTGTCCTTTTTAAATTAAATTCCGGGCCGGTAAGTTGTCTCGCCACTTCATCTATGTCCACAATATCTTTGCTTTTTATAATTTTAGCATATATATCATTTGCAGCATTCCTAGGTAGACAATTTTCCAGATCGTCTTTAGCCTGACAATTGAGCTGAGCCAACAATGGATTTGAAGTAAATTTGGTGGCATCTGGCTCTCCCAAGTCAGCTATTGCTGTTACCATAGTGGAGTTGTCCTGATATTCTGGTCTGTCATCTGATATCCAAACCTCTATCTGGGCTATCTGATGAGGTGTGCCAATGTATGGCATGTTGGATAGGTTTCTTTCGTAGGAACTGCGATTATAGTGTGAAAGGAAAAAGTGTCTGTTTTCATCATATTCGTTGGGAGTAATGGTAAACTCCTGTACAGATACTCCGTTTTCTACTTTGATATTGTTTGATCTGGATCTTTGTTGGGACATCAGCGCGGTTAGTCTTAATCTCCCAAATTGTAGTTCTGTTTTCAGACCAAAAAGGCTCTGTGCTCCTTGTATAAGATTACCTCTGAGTGGTAAGCTTACATTTCCTGCTTCTATTTTTTTGATAATATCATCCTCTGAAAAAGCATCTGAATCGAAGGCAAGTTTTATCTGCCGATCAAAATCGAAGGTAGATTGAGTGTCATAATTGAAACCAAGATCCAGTTTTTTTCCGATTTTACCATCCACATTCATTTTTATCAAAGGGGTCGGAAAATCCGGTTGACTTTGTCTTTGGGCCTGAATAGGTAATTGCGGGTCGTCACGTCTGCTGTATAGCCATCCCACACTTAAATCCACACTTCCCTGGGGTTGAATATTGACCTCGGTGCCTCCGAACAACCTGTCGATAAGACTATTTTTAAGATCTATTTTATCCATCGGGTCTATCTTACCTGAGCGGGATTTTTTATCAGATTTAATGCCTGCAAGTGTATTAAAATATTTTCTTTCCTGTTCTTTTGCCATATAGTCCATATACTCATCAAAAGTCATAAAAGTTGGTGTCCGGTAATATTGGTCACCGATTTTTTCCATAATGATATAATTACCTGTGGCAGGATCAAACTCAACTTTTTGGTTGATTTCTTTTGTAGTGATATCAAAAGGATTGTTTTGCTTATCTGTAATGTAGTCACCTTTTCTGTCCAAAAGCGGAATGGTATCTATTACCAATAAGTTTACCGATACATCAGATGAATATGGATCTGGTAAATTTCTGGTAGGCAATTTTCCGAACAAACTAAAAACTGCTCCAAAACTTAAACCAAATATCAAAAATAATTGTTTCAAACTCATAAACTTCATATAATTTAGCTGATGCCAAATGGATTTCAGGCCTCGTGCCGAATGTACATCAGGAATTAACGTTATTTTTTTAGGTTGTCGTATATTTTAATCGTAAAAAATGGGGAAAATCAATTCATTTGTTTCAAAACCTGTTTTATCAGATCTTCAACCTGCCTGATATCAGGATTTTTTTCCAATACAGCTTTGATATGCTTTTCCACTACTAATTTTGGAAAGCCCAATGCTATCAATGCAGATAACGATTCGTTTTTGATTGTATTGTTTTCAGGAGATAATAAAATTACCTGTTCACTTCCGGAATCCTTGATTACTTTGTCTTTCAGGTCCAGAATTATTCTTTTAGCTGTTTTCGGGCCGATCCCTTTTACTTTGCCTAGCGCTACTGCATTTTCTTGTATAATGGCAGTCCTTACTTCTTCAGGTGTCATATATGATAGAATAACTCTAGCCGTATTTACACCTATTCCTGAAACGGAGATAAGTAAAATAAACAATGCTCTTTCTTCATCATCAAAAAACCCATACAAAGACTGTTCATCTTCTTTGACATTCAGATAGGTGAATATCTTTATTTTTTCCAGTTTTTCAAGGCGGGTATAAGTATGCAAACTTATATTTACATGATAACCGACACCATTGCAATCCACATATATAAAAGTGGGTGTTTTGTGTGTTATAATACCATTGAGATATGCGATCAAGACTAATAAATTTTAAAGTTTCAAATAATATTGCTTATTCAAAAGTGTGAAGAACACATTCTTTTTACAGAATAAACCGCAAAGATATTTAAAAATATATATTCTTAAGAAGTATAATATGAAATGAAAATAAACACACCTTTTTAATCGCGTTTAATTACCTGTTCGTTTCAATTCCCATGCCCAAGCAGTTTTCATGATATCAGCAACATTCATTTCTGGTATCCAACCTAGCTTTTCGGTGGCTTTATGGTGGTTTGAATAAATTGCCATGACATCTCCAGGCCTACGATCTCCTATATCATAATTTAGTTTTTGTCCAGTTAGGCTTTCAAATGCCGATATAACTTCAAGAACAGACAGCCCATTACCTATGCCAACATTGAATATTTCATTCTGTTGTTTTTGTTTTTCTTCCAATATATATTTCAAAGCCAAAGTATGCGCTTTTGCAAGGTCACAAACATGTATATAGTCCCTTATACAACTGCCATCCCTGGTAGGATAGTCATTGCCATATACCGTCATTTTTTTTCTTTTGCCTATAGCTGTTTCCGTAATAATGGGAACTAGATTCTGAGGTGGATTTATCGGTGATTCACCTAACAATGCGCTGGGATGTGCCCCTGCCGGATTGAAGTACCTTAGCAAAATGCTTTTTACTCTCGTGTTTCTCAGACTGTCGGTGACCATCTGTTCGCCTATTTGTTTGGTCCGTCCATATGGAGACGCTGCTTCCTGCCATGGAGTATTTTCATCCACAGGGCTTTGATCCACATCACCATATACCGTACAACTGGAGCTGAATATAAATGCTTTGGTTTCATACTTAATACTCAGATCCAGTATGTTTATAAGGGATTCAAGATTATTTCTGAAATACAATATTGGTTTTTCGACCGACTCGCCAACTGATTTTAGTGCCGCAAAATGGACTATGCCTGTGATGTCCGGATGTGTTTTAAAAATAGCCTCCGAAGCGTTCAAATCACAAAGATCTACATGAAAATAAGGAACATCTACTCCCGTTATTTTCATTATCGCTGTTAGCGATGATGTATCTGAATTAATACCATTGTCTGCACATACCACTTCATATCCATTTTCGATCAAGTCTATGATGGTATGACTTCCTATGTAGCCTGTACCGCCAGTAACCAATATTTTCATTGTCTTTGTATTACATGAAGCACCAATAAATAATTATCTGAGTTCTTTTCTGAGCCTTGCAACTGGTATGTTTAGCTGTTCTCTGTATTTCGCAATCGTCCTTCTGGCAATATTATATCCCCTGTCAGATAATATTTCCATGAGTCTTTCATCTGACAAAGGTTTAGTTTTATCTTCCCTCGAAACTTCATCATTAAGTATATTTTTTATTTCCAGCGTGGAAACTTCACTACCGTCCTGGGTCTGCATCGATTCAGAGAAAAAATCTTTTAATTTTTTTGTGCCAAACTCTGTTTGTACAAATTTTGAATTGGCCACTCTGCTTACCGTAGATATATCAAGACCGGTGACTTCCGCCAGATCTTTAAGAATCATGGGCTTAATCCTTCGTTCATCACCTGTACAAAAGTACTCATACTGGTACTGCATGATGGCGTACATGGTTCTGTAGAGCGTGTCCTGCCTTTGTTTGATAGCATCAATAAACCACTTTGCGGAGTCAATTTTTTGCTTAATAAATAGGACCGCTTCTTTTTCCGGTTTTGTAGCTCGTCTACCCTGAACCGTCTCTCTATATCCCTTAAGCATCTCCATGTACTGGTCATTTATGCGCAGATCGGGAGCATTTTTACTATTGAGTGTCAGTTCCAGTTCACCATCCCGATTATAAATGATAAAATCAGGTATAATATACTGACTTCCCATATTATTTCCTTCTACTGTACTGGCCGGTTTGGGGTTAAGTTTTATAATTTCATCTATGGCTTCTTTAAGTTCACTGTCTGCGAGATTCAGGAGTTTTTTCATCCTGATATAATGTTTTTTTGTAAATTCTTCAAAAAAATCCTTTAGGATTCTTAAAGCCGTTTTACGTTGTGAAATGTGCTGATCAGGTTCCTTTTCCAGCTTATCTTCCAGTTGCAGAATCAAACATTCCTGAAGCGTTCTGGCACAAATACCAGCCGGTTCAAATTTTTGAATCAATTTAATAATGGCATTCACTTCTTTAACTTCTGTCTCCACATTGTGCGCAAACAATAAATCATCTACCACAGAATTGGGCTCTCTCCGCAGATATCCATCCTCGTCTATAGAACCAATGATCTGATTGGCAATAATTTCCTCCTTTTCATTTAGATCCAGCAACCCAAGTTGTCTTTCAAGACTTTCATGGAAAGAATTTTCTACAGGCACAGGCATGCTGCGCTCTTCCTCATTTATAAAATCTTCCCCCTTCATTTTATAGTTGGAGGGATCGTCATCTAGATATTCATTGAGATAATCATCAAATTCAAATTCGGGTTCGTTTCTTTCCTCGCTCTCCGTTTCTTTAGTTTGTCCAAATCCATCATTTTCAAGATCAAATACATCATCATAATCATCTCCCTCATCCAAGGCAGGATTAGATTCCAATTCTTCTTTTATTCTTTGTTCCAGACTCGCTGTGGGTATTTGCAATAGTTTCATTAGCTGAATCTGTTGAGGAGACAGCTTTTGTAACATTTTCTGACTGAGACTTTGTCTTAACATAAACTTTTCTTTTTTCTCTGATACACTTTACCATTGTAACCAAAACAAAACAAAATTCATATGAGTTTCTTTATTTTGGTATAAATACATCGTATGTTTACGGTGCAAATATAAAACAATATCGTTATATATTTAATTTATTTGTAATATTTATTTAATTTATATTCTATTGTTAATACATTACATATTAATTTAATTTAAAATGACGGTAAATCAAAAATTAGCTTCTCTCCGTATTGTAATGAAATCACAAGGCATAGATGCTGTGATTATTCCATCAAGCGATCCGCATCAAAGCGAATATGTTGCTGCTCATTGGCAGGAAAGAGCTTGGATTTCCGGGTTTACCGGTTCTGCAGGTCTCGTAGTAGTGACACATGATCATGCGGGCCTTTGGACAGATTCTCGATATTTTCTGCAGGCAGAAATGCAATTGAAAGACAGTGAATTTGTTTTGCATAAAATGTTCAATCAATTTGCCACACCTTATATCGACTATCTTTCAGAAAATCTCGGCCACGGGGCTACCGTTGCCATCAACGGATTTATGTTTTCGAAAAGTTCTGTAGACGGTATGAAAAAAGTATTTGAAGAAAATAACATTGCCCTAGTGTACAGACTGGATTTAATTTCTGAAATATGGCAAAACAGACCTGCATTATCGGATTCTCCAATCGATCTTCATGATTTAAGGTTTTCCGGAAAAAACATTACGGATAAACTTTCAGAAGTGTCTCTTTCCATTAAAGAATCAAATGCTGATTATTATCTGATCACTACATTGGATGATTTGGCTTGGACCTATAATATCAGAGGAAAAGACGTAGAGTATAATCCGGTGGCAATAGGTTATGGCTTAGTTGGGCTCACAGAAAATCATTTTTTTGTACACCCATCCAAGCTTTCAGCATCCGTTTTGTCCGAGTTCAATACTAACGCTATTAAAGTGCATCCATATGAAAGTATCATACCTTTTTTAAACAACCTAAATGAATCCGCAAAGGTATTGGTTGACTCAAATCTATGCAGCCAAACCATTTATGAGTCAATTAATGGACAAATCATAAATGGTACTTCTATTTCCAAACTTTTAAAGTCAATTAAAAATGATGTTGAAATCAGTCATATCAGAAATGTGATGAAAAAAGATGGCGCAGCCCTGGCACAAACATTTTATTGGCTAGAACAAAAACTAACCCATGCTGATGAAATAACTGAAGTGGATGTTGCAAAAAAGATTGCAGAAAACAGATCTCTACAAGATTTCTATCAGGGAGAAAGTTTCGGTGCCATCATTGGTTATAAGGATAATGGAGCCATCATACACTATCATCCTGAGCCGGAAACATGTAAAACGATCAAACCGGAAGGCATATTACTTGCTGACAGTGGAGGACAGTATAAAGATGGAACTACGGATATCACACGCACTTTTACACTTAGTCATCCTACAGCAGACCAAAAAAAATCATACACCCTGATTCTCAAAGGTATGATCGCTTTATCAAGAGCTAAATTTCCCGAGGGAACGACAGGTGCGCAACTTGATACTCTGGCCAGACAATTTTTATGGGCAGAAGGACTCAACTATGGACATGGTACGGGTCATGGCGTAGGATTTTTTCTGAATGTACATGAACCACCTCAAGGATTTGCTCCGGTGCACTCAGAGAGAGGTAGAACGATACAATTGCCGGGTATGCTAACGAGTAATGAACCAGGTTACTATAAAGAAGAAGAATATGGGATGCGAATAGAAAACCTGATCCTAACACAAAAAAGTAAAATGGATGGCTTTTTAGAGTTTGAAACGGTGACATTATATCCTTTTGATCATGCTCTAATTGAAAAATCTTTACTTACGCCAGAAGAAATAAACTGGATCAACGACTATCATCAAAAAGTGTATGCAGATATTTCATCTTTTCTGAACGCAGAAGTCAACCAATGGTTTAAAGAAAAATGCCGTCCTATTTAGAAAATGGAGTGTCAGGTTGTCTTGGTTTCAAGTATTACTCTTATTCCGATAGGCAGAAATAACAAGGATCAGGCTAGCGAGCATAAAAACACTTATACCAAGTAGGATTTCATTTAGAAAGGGTATCAGGTAATAGCCAAAGGAAGCTATTCCTTGTATCATAAGCACCAGTTCATTTGCAAAAACACCAATACTAAACAAAATCAAACCCGCAAATGCCAACCTTACCTGATGAATGTACCCTTGCAGCAGCATAAAACCCAGTAGAAATAGTGTCGTAATCCCAAGTAACACCAAATGTAAATAAGCAATAACAATGGATCTGAAGCCAAATGCAAGCTTACTTATTTCGGGAAAAATACTTTCGGCCTGAAGCAAAAATTTGATGGTCAAAGCCAAAAATGAAAGTCCCATTATAATCCTGACAGGTCTTATCCAGGTTGTCTTAATGTGAGAATAATATTTTACTAAAAGTTTCATCAATCTTAATAACCCAAACAATTGTAATGCTATAGCAAATACTGGAAAAATATATACATACCAAGGCAATTTTAACCACAAAACGGACAAAATAAAAGCAGGTATACAAGCTAAAAAAAAGGTGCTAAATATGGAAGTATCATTATTAAAATCCGGGGCAAGCACGAGGCTTGAGATCAATAAACCCATGATCGCAAAAAAGAACCATCCTGAATATTGAAAATGCAAGTAAAAATATACTGATCCGAGATAAGCATGCTGGTGAATATGGTTTGTCGCCATCATATAAGCCAAATAAAAAGTTCCAAAGGATGAAAGGACATTAAAAAATAACGCCGCTTTAAACCAATTTTTTGTAGGGTGATCGGAATTTATTTTTTTTAAATCCTGAATATAAAACCAAGTGTAAACATATCCCACTATTATGGAAGAAGTAGAAAACGTTATTGATACAATTCCGTAACCCTGAAATGCAAAAGCAAACAACATTCCATAGGCACAGAGCAGGTTGAAAATAATGAGTACGGAGTATTTTTGTGAACTAAACTTTGGATGTAGCTGTTCTTTCAAAAATAAAACCATTAGTGTAAATAATATGTGTGACACCCAACCTGAAAAAGCAAAATGAGAATGGGCGTGCAGCAGGTATTTTTGGTCAAAATATGGAAATTCGAAGCCTATTTTATATCGCATCACCACTCCAACAATGGCGACGATAATGAGATTAATTATTCCAATTTTTACAAAACCCGATGTATGGTCACTCATTAAAAATATAATTTTCGTTTTCGTATTTCCACTCTTTTTTCTTCCTCCATTTTTTTAATTGTACGTATTACCGTTTCTACTCTAAGGCCAATAAAATCAGCAATCTGTTGCCGTGTATAAGGAATCTCTACTTTAATAGCTGTAAGCTGGTTTTCTCTTTTAAAATTCTTTAAAAATCCTAATATCCTTTGATCGGGATGAATGCTGATGATGTTTTTATTTGCTGTAGTTTTTTCGTATATTCTTTTAGCAAAATTTGTAATAAACACCATTTGCAATTCGGGATATTCATTCAGAATTTTCAAAAGACTTTCTTTGGAAAGCTTCAGTATGGTACAATCTGTTTCAGCAGTGGCACAAGCAGGATAGACTTCATTTATAAAAATCGGCGGCTCACCGAAACTCTCTCCTGTACTAAAAATGCCTTGAATAAAAACTTTACCTTCCTCATTAAAACAGCACATTTTTACTTTCCCTGCTTCAATCTGATGATAAAACCGGCATTGATCTCCTTCATAAAAAATAAATTCATTTTTCTTGTATTTTCTTGAAACTGCTCCCCATGTGATCAATAGATTAGTATCAATATGCATTACCTGTTGATTTTTTTTGGATATTGTTTCAAAGATAATCAAAAGACATTACAATGCTAAAAGTAAATGCACTATTTATCTAATCATATTGAGCTGCAAAGATAAAGTAGTGCAGAAGGTTACTTTTATGCGCACGATCATATTTGATTTTTCATTGTCTGATCCTGGTTAACGAAGTTGATTTCAGTGAAACTAAATAATCTTGGGATCGATTTAAATACCATAAAGATTTTTCAGAAATAAAAATTCGTTGAACCTTAAATTTGTTAATCCGATGCGTTTTTTACATAAATTCCTGCATGTGTTGTAACTTTACAATGCTTATCACAAACTTTATGTGACACGATTTAAATTTGATGCTTTGATTTTATCATTTTTAGTTAATATTGTAAGCAAATTACCGTGCTAAATCAAATTTATTCCAAACTTTAGTCAAATAAATGATATGAAATGGACATATAGTCTTAAAAATAAACTGACTACTGCTTTAATGCTATTCGGTCTAATCATTGTAGTTTGTTCCAACAATCTTTTTGAAAGAAATAACGCTGAAAAAATAAACGCCACTATTACAACTATCTTTGATGATAGGTTTATGGTAGAAAGTTATATTTTTCAGTATTCCGCATTCATCTATCAGATCAAGGAAATACTGGACAACCCAAATTTTACACAGATTGAAAAACAACATTTAAATAAAAGTCCGCTACATGGTATTTCATTGTTGAATAAAGCTTACAAAAAAACGAAGTTTACAAAAGACGAAGCCATTTACTTTGAAAAATTTACCGATTTATGTAAAAATATGGGTCAAAATATTAATTCCGGCCGGCCTACTGATGGCACAAAGTTTTCAAATGAAGCTTTTGGTATCTTGCAAAACCTTTCTTCCATACAAATTTCTGAGGCTAAACTACAATTAAACAATGCTAACCAGCTATTCCACTTCGGAAGTGTGTCATCACAGTTAGAATTAGCGATTCTAATTGTGATTGGCTTACTCCTGCAAGCACTTGTTTTTGCATCAAAAACCATGAATTTTAATAAAACATCTACACTGGCCAATTTAAATTAAAACCTGTAGATCAAGGTTTTATGAAGTTCATACCCTAATTAATTTAATTAATATCGACTAGTTTTAATCTGTCAATAAATTTTCTCACCATTATCCGAATTGGCCTATAGTCCATGGCTATAAGAAAAGAAGATGAAATACCCATGATGCAACCATCACAAACCTCGATGATTAAACTATGGGGATTCCATGTGACCTAAAACACATAAAATATATATTAATTTATAGTCATATGATTTAAGACCACTTACACATCTAATAAGAATATTTTATGAGTTCATAAATAATTCTTATAGAAAAGTTTGCATAAATAAATATATTCGGATATATTTGTCCTTTATTTATTCATTTAAAACATTTTGATATGAAAACAAAAGTTTATTCAATCTATTTCTTACTTATTTTAGGCTCATTAATTTTATTTAGCTCCTGTAAGAAAGATATTACTGAGCCTATTGAAACTCAATTTAAAACCGTAGATAAATTTGATTATCAGGTAGTTCACGAATGGAATAATGTTTGGCTGGAAATTGAAAGACATGCCTCAGGGTACAGACCTGGTCCTGTTTCAAATTCACTTGGTTATGTTGGTCTGGCAAATTATGAGGCTTGTGTATCCGGTATGCCGGAATTTGTTTCAATTGCTCATTTGTATTCTGGATTAAGTATTCCGAAAATAAATGAAAATCTGGAATACCATTGGCCTACGGTGGTGAATGCAGTAAATAATTATTTATACAGTCGGTTATTTCCTGAAGTTGATCCCAGCCAATATAATAAAATCAAGACCCTTGGGGATAAAAATGAAAAACTGTTTTTGGATGAAACCAATCAGGACGTATTTTTAAGATCAAAAAATCATGGTGAAGTTGTGGCTTCAGCGGTATGGGAATGGATGAAAACGGATCAGGTAACATTTGACAAATACAAAAATGTATTTGAAGATTATAAATGGGAAGATAAATTTAAGAAAAACGGGGATTGGGTAGCAACTTATCCGGGCCCTGGATTAGGTATGTTTCCATACTGGGGCAAAGGTAGAACCATGGCCATCAGTGCAGATCAAAAATTATGCAGACCATTTACCTATTATGCACCTTTTAGTGAAGACCCAAAATCTGGATTTTATGCTCAGGCTGTAGAAGTGATGGCACAAAATACCCCATCACTTTCTTATCAAACTGAATGGTTGGGAGAGTTTTGGAGCGACGATTTACTGGGTTTAACTTTTAGTCCACCGTCACGATGGATTGCCATTGCCGACCAGGTATATGTAAATGAAAAAGCAACTCTTGAAGAAGCCATTGTTGCAAATGCCAAAGTGGGTTTAGCCCTTCATGATGCGGGAATTGCTTGCTGGAATTCAAAGTATTTTTATAATCTGGAAAGACCACAGACCTATATCAATAGGTTGATAGACCCTGCCTGGACACCCAATCTTGACAATCCGCTTACAGGTGACGAAGGCATTACACCATCATTTCCAGCATATCCTTCTGGACATGCAACATTTAGCGCTTCTTCTGCGGAAGCCTTGGCAAGTGTTTTTGGATACAGCTATGGCATGACAGACAATTGCCATAAAAATAGACCTGAGTTTTCAGGATACTCTCGCACTTTTTCCAGTTTTTATGAAATGGCTCAGGAAAATGCCTGGTCACGAGTACCTCTAGGTGTTCACTACCGAATGGATGCTGAAGAAGGAGTAAGATTTGGTACAGAAATAGGCAGAGCAGTCAATAGGCTACCATGGAAAAAATAAAGAATGTTGTTTTGATTTTTTATTAAAACTAAGGAAGAGACTACTTTTTCCACTCATTAGTATAGTATTCACAGGTATGGCGTCACGCATCAGCGTGATGTCCATACTTTACTATCCGTTTATCAATCCCTAAAATTGACCAATATTTCATTACCCTAAATACATAAAAATGGACAATCAAAATTCTGGTTCACAAAGTATGAGTTATATTATGAATACAAAAAACTGGTGGGGACCTTTGACATTTATCCTCATCATCAGTCTGCTTGGTGTCGGTATGATAGGTTATCAGACCTATATTGATGCACCACCAATGTCGGGCTTCAATGACAATAAAGGCGGTTTAGTATTTGACCAGAAAGCAATAGAAAAAGGACAAGAAGTATTCCATAAATATGCTTTAATGGAATATGGTAGTTTTTTTGGAGACGGAGCACAACGTGGGCCAGATTTTACTGCAGAAGCTTTGCATCAGGTAACCTTATCAATGATGGATTTCTATATTGAAGACTTTAAAAAAGTAAAAGGCGTAACACCAGACGAGTTTGAAATAAAACAAATCAATGAGAAGGTAAAACAAGAATTAAAAATCAATCGGTATGATAAATCTTCAGACCTTGTCACGCTGACTCTATCTCAAGTATATGCCCATCAACAATTACAAAAGTATTATACAGATATATTTATAAATGGTAAAAGAAATGTAGGTTCATTACCTGCTGATTACATAAAAAGTCAAAAAGAAGTAAATGATCTTAGTTCGTTTTTCTTCTGGGGAGCATGGGTGTGTGTCGCCCAACGACCAGGTGAAACCTATAGTTATACACACAATTGGCCATTTGATCCTACGGCTGGTAATTCTCCAACATCACCTGTAATATTATGGAGTGTATTGGGATTGCTCGCATTTGTACTGATGTGCGGTATCGTGCTATATTTTATTGGTCAATACAATCAACTGCCTAATAAATTTTTTAAACCGGCGACCAAAGATTTATTTTCTGTCGAAAGAGTAAAAGCTTTCTCTCCCACTTCCACCCAAAAGGCTACTTTTAAATTCTTTTTTGTAGCCATTCTGTTATTTTTTATTCAAGTATCCAGTGGTTTAATTACCATCAACGATTTTGTAAACTGGTTAGGCTTTTTCGGTATTGAAATCACAGATAGTTTCCCTGTGACGATCTCCCGAAGTTGGCACCTCATGTTGTCGTTGTATTGGATATCTACCTGTTGGATAGCATCTTCCATATTTATATTGCCCATATTGTCAAAAAAAGAGATCCCCGGACAACTACCTTTGATCAATACTTTATTTTTATTGCTATTCGTGCTTGTTGTTGGTTCCCTCACGGGTATGGTCTTAGGTCCCTTAGGCCTAATGGGCGAATGGTGGTATTGGTTAGGACATCAGGGCTGGGAGTTTGTTGATTTTGGAAAAGGGTATCAGGTATTATTGATGGTGGTTTTTATATTTTGGATGGTCATCGTATATCGTGGTATAAAACCAGCTTTGATAAAAAAAGAACCTTGGAATCTTCCCAACTGGATTTTATATTCTGTGATTGGTATTCCTGTATTATTTCTATCAGGTTTTGTAGCCAAACCGGAAACCAACTTTGTTATAGCGGACTTCTGGAGGTGGATGGTTGTTCATATGTGGGTAGAAGCATTTTTTGAAGTGTTCATCACTGTTATAGTTAGTTATTTAATGGTATTGATGGGACTAGTAAGCCGACAAGCAGCTATCAGGGTGGTTTATTTTGCGACGATTCTATTTTTAGGAACGGGTTTACTGGGCATATCACACAACTTTTACTGGAATGCCAAACCAGTAGCTACAATGGCGCTGGGAAGTGTGTTCTCTACGTTACAATTTGTACCTTTAATTCTTCTTACGGTAGAAGCTTGGAGGTTTAAAAATATGCCCAAGATGGCAATAGGCGATGTTGAACATAAAAGTCTGGGGAGCTTTGGATTTCCCGAAGTATTTTTATTTCTGATTGCAGTCAATTTCTGGAACTTTTTCGGTGCCGGAGTTTTAGGTATTATCATCAATTTGCCGATTATGAATTATTTTGAGCACGGCACGTACCTTACGGTAAATCATGCACACGCTGCATTGATGGGTGTATATGGCAATATCTCTCTGGCCGCATTACTTTTTGCATCCAGACTAATGATCAAAGAACAATACTGGAATAAAAAAGTCGTTAATTTTTCTTTTTGGTCCATCAATATTGGCTTAATGCTGATGGTGGTACTGGATCTGTTTCCTGCAGGCTCTATTCAGTTTAAAGCAGTAGTAGAACAGGGATTATGGTATGGCCGCTCACATGAATTTATTGATTATGGCATCTTCAATAAACTGACGTGGATGAGAGGTATTGGAGCTTCTGTATTTTTCTTTGGAGGAGTACTTCCATTAACATGGTTTATTGTATCAAGAATCAGATCACTAAAACCCACTATTCATGTCATAGATGATATGGATCCTATCCAAATAACTAAAAAGGAAAAAGAAATAATGGAACGGGAAGAGGTAATCTAATTAAAAAGATAAAGTGCTATTGAATCTTTTCAATAGCACTTTATCTTTTATATTTTCAAAAATGTTTCACCGTCCTGAAATCCTTTCATCAGATCATTGAGACTTGTAGTTTCGAAAACATAAAGGAGTTTTTCCTTTATGGGTTTGTACTTGTTGTGAAACGGACAGGGGTGTGTATCGGAACATTCATTGAGTCCAAGGCTACACCGGTTGAGTACATCACCTTCAAAGGCTTCTACAATTAGTTTTAGCTTAATGTTGTCTAAGTGGTTTACATCTACCTCAAAACCACCTCCGGGTCCTTTGATGGATTTAATGATATTATGTTTTACCAGTTTTTGTAAAATTTTAGATGTAAACGCTTCCGGAGATTGAATTTTTTCTGCTACATCTGAAAGACTGACACGTTTATGATGTAGTGTTTGTGATGCGACATATATGGATGAACGGATTGCATACTCACAGGCTTTTGAAAACATAAGGTTATAGGATTTGTGTAAAACAAAAGTAGTATAATCAACTCATTTTATTCAACCTTTATGGTTTTATCTGCAATTTTGGCGGTATATCCCCGGTTCGTAATAATTGAAATCAGTTTTTCGACGGATATTTTACTTTCGTCATTCGTGATGTTGCAGATCCCGGTTTCGAGATTGGTTTTCCTTTTAAACATGCCCTGAGCTAATGTGAGTTTTTTTATCTATGCCGTCAGCACTCGCCATTTGGTGCGTCATGCCGCAAACAGAAAGCGCCACGGTTTTTATCCGTTCCTTTTGAGAGATGATGGTCCGTTTATCGTTATCTGATTTCTGAGCAACCATTGATGCCTGAACAGATAGTATTATTATAAAAGTACTTATTTTTAATACAAAGGATTTAAATTTTAATGACATCATCCGTTAATTTGATTGTTTATAGCCTTCATACAAAAATTTAGTAAAAAAAGTTAATTATTTTTAAACGTTGGATCTACAATTTTTTAAACCTGGCCTGAAAAAATCTCAGATACTTGGGTTCGTAAATCATTTCCAAGCCTTTAATTTTTTTTCTGCGGTCATACACATTGGCCACCGACTCTGCTATCACATCCATGTGTGCCTGTGTATATACACGTCTTGGGAGCGTAAATCGAACCAACTCGAGCTTGGGATAATGATTTTCTCCTTTGTCATTTCTGCCAGCCGAAACTATACCCCTTTCCATCGTTCTGACACCGGAATCAATATACACCTCTGCCGCCAGTGTCTGCGCCGGAAACTGATCCTGCGTCAAATGTGGTAAAAAGGCTTTGGCGTCTACAAATATACCATGTCCGCCAATAGGTTGCACAATCGGAATACCAAATTCCATCATTTTATGCCCCAAATACTCTACCTGTCCCACGCGGGCGTGTTGGTGATTGTCATCCAGACTCTCCCTTATGCCTACTGCGATTGCTTCCATATCCCTGCCGGCCAGACCACCATAAGTATGCAGCCCTTCATATACGACCACCAGATTTCTGGCTTCTTCATACACATCCCATTCATTGGTCGCCAAAAAACCCCCAATATTGACCAAGGCATCTTTTTTGGCACTCATCGTGGCACCATCGGTATTGTCACAGATTTCCCGAACTATTTCCGCTATTTTTTTGGTTTCATAGCCTTCTTCCCGTTGCTGGATGAAGTAGGCATTTTCGGCTACGCGCGTCATATCATGGATAATTCTTATGCCATGTTTTAGCGTGTATGCTCTTAATTCTTTCAGATTGGCCATGCTGATGGGCTGGCCACCTGCCATATTTACATTGGTGGCTATGCTGATGTACGATATTCTTTCGGCTCCATATTCATTTACCAGCATTTCGAGCTTATTGATATCAACATTGCCTTTAAATGGATGCAGGCTTTGGGCGTCGTGTGCTTCATCAATGATAATGTCTTTAAAGGTGCCTCCGGCCAGTTCCTGGTGAAGTCGAGTTGTGGTGAAGTACATGTTGCCAGGCACGATATCTCCTTTTTTGATCAGAATTTTGGATAAAATGTTTTCTGCTCCACGGCCCTGATGCGTAGGAATGATATATTTATACCCGTAATGTTTTTGGATTGCAGCCTCCATGTTATAATAACTTTTGCTTCCGGCATACGCTTCATCACCCAACATAAATGCGCTCCACTGCTGATCGCTCATAGCATTGGTGCCGCTATCCGTGAGCAGATCAATATATACATCTTCTGATTTCAGGAGAAAAGTATTATACCCAGCTTCTTTTATGGCTTTTACTCTCTCGTTTCTGGTAGTCATTTTCAGGAGCTCCACCATTTTTATTCTGTATGGTTCGGCCCAGGATTTTTTGTGGTTCATAATGATTTTTTACAATAACTGAAATAGAAATAGTGAGAAATAGATTGTTACAAAATTATCCAGAATCAACTGATATTAAAACGATTACAATGATATTGCAAAATGATTACAATCATCATTTTATTGGAGATTTTATATTATATTTCCGATAGAATTGGATTTTAGCGCAATACTATTTTTAATTGCTCAGTAGTGAGTTCAACCAATGAAAAATTAATTTTTGACCTTCCCAATATACCAATAGTTTCCACCCCATTTCTGAATGGCTGAATATAATAATTACCCCGGAAACCATTTAGATCTAGTATGGTGACCATTTCTCTGATGTCATCTGCATTGAGTAAATCAGAATGATATGTTGTTCTCACTTCAAAAGCTATATCAAATGACAATAATATTTTAAGAGACTTCAGACATTCACTATAAAAGTCAGCTTTCGTAATCCAAAATATTTTGGACTGTGTAGCTTTAAAATCCAACGCTACGTAATCCACCAACTGGTTTTCTATCAGGTGTTTTAATACATCCGACCTGCTTCCATTGGTATCAATTTTTATTAAAAATCCCAAAGACTTTATTTCTGCCAGAATATCTTTTATTCCATCACTTAACAAACACTCTCCTCCACTTATCACTACAGCATCCAATAACCCTTGACGCGAAAGGAGAAATTTTCTAACATCATTAAATGTATATCTTCCCTTGCCCAAAACAATTTCGGGATTGTAGCAATAGGAACATCGCATATTACATCCCGTAAACCAAAGGATGCAGGCTGTTTTGCCCGGATAGTCGAGCAAAGTAAAAGGGGTAATGCTATGGATTATTTTTTTTGATATCCCTTTCTTTAAAATGGGTTCGTTGATTGTGTTCACCTTTTTTACCTATGTTAAAACTTTCTACAGGTCTGTGATAACCCATCACGCGGGTATAAACCAGACATTTTGTTCTGAGTTCAGTAATCTGATCAAGCTGTGCTTCCTTAATTTGAGTTTGCATATATTTGAGGATTTATATTGTTTATTAATTCATCATCACAGTGTGGACAATATTCATGTTCTCCGTTCAGATATCCGTGTATAGGACATACGCTGAAAACAGGAGTAATGGTGATATAAGGCAGTTTGAACTGAGAAATAACAGTTTTTACAAAATTTCTGCAAGCGTCGCCAGAGCTGATTTTTTCATTCATATATAAATGCAAAACGGTTCCACCCGTATACTTACATTGCAGATTATCTTGAAGCAAAAGTGCTTCAAATGGATCCTCAGTAAAATCTACCGGAATCTGAGAGCTATTGGTGTAATAAATATTGTCTCCTTCTCCTGCCTGAATGATTTCGTTGTAACGTTTTTTATCTTCTTTGGCAAACCGATAGGTTGTACCTTCTGCCGGTGTGGCTTCCAGATTATACAGATTTCCTGTTTCTTCTTGAAATTGTACCATCTTCTGCCGTATATAATCCAACGTTTCGGTAGCAAACTGTATTCCCTCATGGCTACTTATGTCCAATTCTCCCTGTGTAAAATTTAGTATCATTTCGTTCATTCCGTTGACTCCAATGGTTGAAAAATGATTTCGAAAATGGGACAAGTATCTTTTTGTATATGGATACAAACCCCGATCATACATTTCCTGTATAAATATTCTTTTTTTCTCTAGGGTAGATTTGGAAATATTCAACAATCTCTCTAAATGGTAGAATAGCCCGGGCTTATCTCCTTTATAAAGATATCCGAGTCGGGCCATATTTATAGTAACCACACCTATACTTCCAGTCATTTCAGCACTTCCAAAAAGTCCGTTTCCTCTTTTGAGCAATTCGCGAAGATCCAATTGTAACCTGCAACACATACTTCTGACTGCATTGGGTTTGTAAGCTTCCGGATTTTCTATTTTTTCCCCATGTTCATTTCGGATATATTGACTTCCAATAAAATTCTGAAAATATGAAGAACCAATTTTAGCCGTATTTTCAAACAATAAATCAGTATTGGCGCCATACCAGTCAAAATCTTCCGTTATATTTACCGTAGGTATAGGAAAAGTAAATGGCTGCCCACAGGCGTCACCTTCCGTCATTACGGTATAATATGCTTTATTTATCATGTCCATTTCAGGTTTGAAATGCTGATAGGTCAGGTCAGTTAACGTCTGGGCACCTCGGGATTGTGCTTTCAACAATACATTATCATTTTCCACATTTTCAAAAAGGTGCTTGTCGTTTTTTGAAGGGAACTGTCCCTTTAAATCATCGGGTACAACCCAGTCCAAGGTAATGTTGGTAAATGGGGATTGACCCCATCGAGCAGGAACATTTAAGTTATATACAAAACTTCGTATGGCTTTCAGCACTTCATCATAACTCAGATTATCTTTAAATACATATGGAGCAAGATACGTATCAAACGAACTGAAAGCCTGTGCGCCTGCCCACTCACTTTGTAAAATACCCAGAAAATTGGCCATTTGGCCCAGCGCTTCCCTGAAATGCGACGGTGGTCTGCTTTCAACCCTTCCCCGCACTCCGTTAAAACCATCATTCAACAGGACCCTCAGACTCCAGCCTGCACAATATCCTGTGAGACAATCCAGATCGTGTATATGAATGTCTCCATTCCTGTGAGCATAACCCTCTTCACTAGAATAGATTTTATCCAACCAGAAATTGGCAATGATTTTTCCGGCGGTATTATTTACTAGGCCTGCATTAGAATAGGAAGTGTTGGCATTGGCATTTATTCTCCAATCACTTCTATTGATGTACTCCTCAACAGTGTGGGTGCTATCTATGTATGTTGTGTCGTCATTTAATCCTTTATCATGCGCTCTTTGCATCTTTCGGGTGTGCCGGTACAGCATAAAACTTTTCATCACATTGAAGTAGTGAAAATCGTACAATACTTTTTCGATGGTATCCTGAATTTCTTCCACAGAAACTACTCTCACAGATGCTATGGTTTCTATTACATTATCAAAAACTTCAGCATGGAATTTTTCAGACACACTTTCAAAAGCTTTCTGGATGGCATCCTTGATTTTAAAGGCTTCAAATAACTTGTACTCACCGTTTCTTTTAATCACAAATTCGTTCATTGCTCTTTAGTTTTGTCTATAAATAAGACTTTCTTCATACTTTATTGCATTGGGAAAAAGGATATTATTTTCAAGGTGGATATGCTTATGAAGTTCTTCTTCAAACTCCTGAATTAATGCATATGTAACTATAAAAGTATTACAGGTACCTGACGGCGGAGTGTAATTATTGGATAATGATGCTATTTCTCTGTATCTGTCTCCTTCAGTTGTGTGTTCGTCCATCATCATTGATATGGGGTTTTTTACACTTCCGAACATGGGTGGTTTGTGGCACAATCCCTGTCTTTCATCCGCAACCATTTTCCTTATGTATGGAAAAAGGATATTTTCTTCTTTCATCATATGATGTAATAAATCTTCAGAAGATGAACTAAATATTTCATGAATTTTATATAGTTCATTGTATCCTTGTCCATGTACTTTACATACCTTTGTAAGATACTCAGTAATGACAGGTATTTTTTCTTCGATATACCGGTGATATTTTTTTTCAATAAAGTCGGCTAATAAATCAAGTGGCCATTTGTCATAATCAGTATTGGAGTCTTTTCCTTCTGAAATGACCCTTTCAAGATCGCCTATAAGTTTTTCCATCACGATATTTTCTGAGCCTGACAGATCTTTTAATGTGCGGTTGCCCTTACAGCAAAAATCTACACCGTAAGATCTGAAAACTTCTGCAGTTTTATAATTTTTTGCGACAATGTCACCAATAACTGCTTGAAAATCAATGTTCATTTTTGTTTAATTTTAAATGATAAATAATATTTGGTTCTAGCAATATTAAAAACCAAGTCCTATGTGAACTCCACCCAACTGGGTATACCCGGAGTCTTTGTCTGGCCCAAACCGACCAGGAGCAACAAGTTCAATAAAAAAGGCTGTTCCATTTTTATTCTTAAATGCTTTGTTGATCAGTGGAGTAAACCCAAACTGACCTTCACCAATCTCAAATGCAGCCCTGAGTCCAATAGTCCAGCCGCCATTTAAAGGGTAAAGAATGCCTGGATGATATAATAGGTGAATTTTATATGGCAAGTTTGAATAGATATATGGATTAATAAATGGAACTAATTCCAAATCTATTTTTGCCTTTCCATTGGTATTTAAAGTGATGCCGAAAGGGAATCCTACTGAATAAATACTCGTCCGGTCAAAAAATGTAGTTTCTCCTTTGTTATGAGCAAATAATATTTGCACTACACCGATATGATAGCCGGCGACAATAGATTTTGCCTGATTATTCATAGACAAAGTGTCCTGACCCTTCCCAATCATTTGCAGGAAGACTATAAATAATAAAATAGAAATTAGCCTATACATATTATATATTATTAAGTGTTTATAAATAATAATCAGGGGCAAAGATATATATTTTATATTAATGGACAAATTTATCCACTAATAATTTATATTTTTTTATCTTTATGCTTTCCTGCTATATAGGATAATTAAATTTTAGTTTTAAGTCATATAAATTACCAGTAAAAAATAAAATTTTTCTTGTACTAAATAACGATGAATTAAAATACTTAAACCCTTGTTGATAACTTCAATAAGCTTGATCTACTTAGTTTGAATAAAACTACTTTACCAACGTCAGTTTTTTAGTAATGTAGTTCTAATACCAAAATTTCCTTCAATACTATTATCCGGTGAACTAATTACTTGCCAATTTTCTCCTTTGTAATTAGAATAGAATAACCTGTTTTCATAGGTCAAAAATAAATTTTATCTCCCTTTGAAATATATATACTAAGACCATATTCGTTTACAGATGTTATATTAGGAATCAATAATCCTGGTACTTTAGACCAAGATGTCCCTCCATTTGATGTAACGTATATATCGAAGTCAACAGAGGATGGATCTGCTATAATCACACCATTGTTTTTATCAAAAAAATGGATAATATTTACCCAATCTTTTCCAATATTTACATTCCCAATGATTCCACATGCGATACCCATGCGGTTGTGTCATCTATTGCAGTCAAACTGGTCATTTCGCCCAATTTTCCATTAAATGGCAGCGTATCCACCGACCAGGTGTTTCCACCATTAGTTGTTCGAGCTGTAACATATTTCATATAATCTTTTTGCCAACCGGTTCATGAATCTAATCCTTTGTCACCATACAACCAGGCCACATTATCATTGACAATGCTGGGAGAATATACAGCGCTTGAGAATGGGTAATTAATATTCTTCTTTTCCCAGAAAGTTCCTTGTCCAATGTGCCTGTTACAATTGCTAAAAACCTAAAGCCGTCCATGCAAATGTTTTCATGGTATGATATTTAATTTTAGATGTGATGAAAACACAAAAATACGATACCCGGATACAGGATGAAATAGGTCTTTAGTCCTATATTTTAGGAAATTTATAGATTTGTTTTTCTATTCCCTAATCTTTTATAGATTTGTCTGTTGACTTGATTTTATGTAAGTACTCAATAAAAGGTTAAGATTACTTGAACAAAGAAATGAAAGTAGTTGTTTTAAGTGCACCTTCCACGAGATAAAGATAATAGAGCTTGGATTTAAAACGAGCATAAGTTATCAATAAAAAAACAAATATACAATTACAAAGAGATGTTAAAGAAACATCCGTGTTGAACCAAGGTGAAGATCAT
>JBBRVQ010000036.1:0-40870 GCA_038246735.1 Chitinophagales bacterium | reverse complement strand
TTTGCCTGAAGTAAATGCGTCTTGTGTAATCATTTTTGTAGGAGATTGTGATTACAGGTTGGCTCAAGGGCCAATTTACGCATTTACTTTTTATGTATATGTTTTATTGTAATATATTTTCAAAATCTTATCGGACTATTGCCATAAATAAATTATATTTTAAATTTTGTGATTAAATTATTTTTTTATTCTGCATTTGTGTATATATTTCACTTTAATAGAATATAATATTAATACGTTTACTAAATTAGAAATTATATTTTTATCAGATTTTAACTTTTACTCGTTAAATTTATGCTTAAAAGAATTTTTATAATAGAGATTCAAGTGTTTTTATTTATCTTGAACAATGATGACATAAGCAGATATAAGTTTCGGGACCAATTATTTGCGTCTTTCGTATTTTTACAATGATATTTTGTTGAACATAGTAAGTTGGTCTTATCGCATTATAAGATCTTGTGCACTTTTATTTAGTTTAAAATGTTTTAATTATACTATTTAAATAAAAAAAATCGTTAATTTGTCCTGTGCAAGAGTATAAAACAGTCTGAAATATATGCTGAGTAGTGTATTTTTTCGGTAAAATTAGTTTAAAATGAGGTATTTATTAATACTTTTTTTAATTATTCCACTTCAGATTTTCAATCAACCCAATCCTGAATTGGTGGTTGATAAGCGAGTGGAAGTGATAAAAAATGCTGAAAAATATCTGGGTTTGAGATACAGATCTAAAGTCGGTAAGAATATTTTTGATTGCTCTGGATTTATTAAATATCTTATGTCTGGCATTGGCAAAAACGTTACAAGAAGCTCAGTGACTCAGATTCACGATGGAAAAAGAATTAAAGATATTAAGGAAGCAAAACCTGGTGATATTCTTGTCTTTAAGGGTAGAAATTATAGAAATAATCGTCCGGGACACGTGGGTATTGTACATCATTGGAGTAAAGATACTTTGTATTTTATACATTCGTCTGTGACAAAGGGTATAGTTATAGACAGGATCAGTGATCATTATTATGCAAAAAGATATCTTCAGGCTCGGGATGTGCTCAGTCAATAAATTATCAAGTTTGGATCAGCGTATCACATGAATGTCTAATTATATCAACCCTAACCTTTGGACATAAAAAATAATTATTAGTAAATGATTTAATATAATACCGAACTTACTTTTTCATCGGATTCCTTCATCAAATATGATGATAACCAGGAGGCGATCATGGCTTCATCTTTTGTCATTTCCTTTATACCAGTTGAATGCCAGTTTTTCTTCACAAAATTGGTATCAAACATGCCGCTAACAAAGTCAGGATGCTTCATCACAAAGGCACCAAAATCAAGTGTGGAAGCTATACCTTCTATTTCATAATGTTGTATCGCCAGCAACATTTTTTCGATGGCAGCTTTTCTCGTTGGACCATGTACGGTAAGTTTTGCCAGCATAGGATCATAATATATTGGAATTCGGGCACCTTCTTCATATCCATTGTCAACTCTTATTCCATCTCCTTGCGGCAATTTATATTTTTTTAATGTATTGATGCTGGGCACAAAATTATCATAAGGATCTTCAGCATATACTCTTAGTTCGATCGCATGACCATGGATGCTCAGATCTTCTTGCCTAAAGGACAATGCTTCACCTTTGGCTATTTTTATTTGTTCTTCTACAAGATCAAGTCCGGTGATCAATTCCGTCACAGGATGTTCTACCTGAAGTCTGGTATTCATCTCAAGGAAATAAAAGTCTAGTTGATCATCCATGAGGAATTCTACAGTACCTGCTCCTTCATATTTCGCAGCTTTGGCCACTTTAACTGCAGCCTCTCCCATAGCTTTTCTAATTTCCGGTGTGAGTATAGCACTAGGCGCTTCTTCGACCACTTTCTGGTGTCTCCTTTGTATACTGCATTCCCGCTCAAAAAGATAAACTGTATTACCAAAACAATCTGCCAGGACTTGAATTTCTATATGTCTTGGACTGGTCACAAATTTTTCAATGAAAACTGCCCCATTGCCAAATGCCGAAATGGCTTCATTGATGGCAAGCTGCATCTGATCTTCAAATTCAGCAGATGACTCAACCAGTTTCATTCCTTTACCACCACCACCTGCGGATGCTTTTACTAAGACGGGATAACCAATTTTTTCAGCAATTTCTTTTGCTTTTACAATATCTGTTATGGCATAGTCAGTACCTGGTACCATTGGAATACCAAAACCTTTTACGGCATCTTTGGCAGATAACTTGTCTCCCATAAGATCCATGGAATAGGCTGAAGGTCCAATTAACTTAATATTATTTTCTTGTAGCTTTAAAGCAAAGCTTGAATTTTCGCTCAGAAAACCATATCCTGGATGCACAGCATCCACATTTTTATCGAGACAAATATTGATAATTTTATCTTGTCTTAAATATGATTCCGTACTGGGAGCAGGACCTATATGATAAGCCTCATCAGCCATCTTAACATGTAATGCATCTTTATCTGCTTCCGAATATACCGCCACACTGGTTATGCCCAGTTTTTTTAGGGTTTTTATTACTCTGCAGGCAATTTCACCTCTATTAGCCACTAAAACCTTATTCATACTTACCTTGTTTACTTTTACAAACTTTATTAATAACTGAGTGCTAAGGTAGGGCTAATCATTCAATTTGTAAAACATAGTGACTCAAATCATTAGAAAATGTATAAATATGTAATTGGTAATGTTTTTTAACCTATTTTTGCATGTCAAATGTCAGATTTCCCTTTGAGCGAGTCAATGTTTTTTTTATACTTCAAAGATTATACTTATGAGGTTATTTTTGATTTTATTACTTTGCATATCGTCTTTTTGGGGGAAGTCGCAGTGCGGACTTACGAAAACGTATCTTATCGATGATAAGGATAATTTTGACGCAGATACCACCAATGTTTCAATTATTATTTCAGGTGCCATAAATAATAGTCTTGCTTCCCCTTTGCAGGGGCTTTGTGGGGTTAGGCTGAAGTTTAGGCACCCATTTATGAAAGAATTATTTATAGAATTAATTTCTCCGGCTGGGGAGAAAATTATATTGGTAGGTGGCGATATTGTGGCGACAAATACCCCATTGATTGTTTGGGATGTTACTTTCGTGCCATGCGGCGCTTCTGCAGCACCTGATCCCGGATTTTTACCAAAGTGGGAAAATGACCAACTTTGGCAAAGTCTCAACACATATACGGGACAATACTATCCATTTTTAGGGTGTCTTGAAGATTTTGATATGGGGATAGTAAATGGGACATGGACATTAAGGTGTATTGATTTTGAAGATTCAGGAAAAGGAACTCTTTTAGATGCAGAACTTATTTTCTGTCAGGATCAGGGTATTACCTGCAGTGAATGTTTTCTCAATCCAGGGTGGATTACAAATGCTGATATAAATTCTTGCCAAGGTGATGCTTCATTGGCAGTGCTCATAAATAAAACGTTTCCCGGCAACCAGATTAATTTGTCATTGTATGATTACAGCAATGTAATATTTAAGGACAGTACGATTATTGGATATCAAGATAATTTAAATTTGACTACTGCTCCTTCAGGTAATTATACTATTTGTGGTATACAGTCCTACAAACTTCAGTCATCCATTTTACCATTGGCCGGTACTCGATACGATGTATTTTCACTCCAGGATTACTTTTTTAAACAAGGTGCTTGTGCTGCAGTTTCTGATAGCTGTATGCAGGTTTCCATCAGCGTGCCCATACCTGTAGTCAATATTACAAAATTTATTTGTGATGGCCAGTCGTATGTCATTAATAATCAGATACTTGACAGCACTGGCATGTATGATGTTGTATTTGATAAGGAAGCATGTGACTCTCTGGTCAGATTAGATCTCAAAGTAATAAATCTGACAGCATCGATACAGGCTGATCGTGATTCCATTAATTGTAATGGAAATACCATTGCTTTGCAAGGTTCCAATCAGGGTACAGTAATAGATAATCTGAAGTTTCGATGGTTTACCAATGATGGCATCATCCAAGGAAATACAGACGATATTATTGTTGATGCTAAGACAAAAGGTACTTATTTTCTTGAAATAACTGCCCTTTCATCTGAATATGAATGCAGGGACACTACTTTAAAAGAAATTTTTATCGACGATAGTTTTCCTGTTATATCCTTACTCGGAGATACTTTATACTGTAGCAGAGATACGGTATTAATCCGGGATGTGATTTCAAAACCTGTGGTGAGTAAAAACTGGACATCAAAAGATTTTTTTCCATCAAATGTCTCAGATATTGGTCTTAAGGTATGGAATCCGGGTTGGTATTATTTAAATGTTATCGGAGAAAATGGCTGTAGTGCTGTAGACTCTGTTTTCATTAATCAAGATATTATTTTTCAGGACCCCACATTTAAGTCTGACACAATCACTTGTGCAAAGGATTCAGCAAATATTCTAGTTTTTACTGCACCAGATCGAAATTTTCAATTTAGATGGGATGGAGTAGACCCTTTGTATTTTCAGGCTCAAAATCCTATTGTTCATTCAGCAGGTTTATACACCGTCACGATGACAGATTTGAAAAATGGATGTCAAAGAGCATATGATGTTAATGTTACAGAAAATATTCAACCACCTATTTTCATTCGTTTAAGTTCTGATTCAATCACCTGCTCGAGTGTTTCAGTGACACCGTTACTTATCTCTGATCAGGACATTTTATCATATTTTTGGACGGGCCCCGGCTTAAATACAACATCTCCTTCTCCTTTTATTACCCAAGGCGGTATTTTTAGTGTAAATATTACTTCAGCTGAAAATGGTTGTTCATCTTCGACGTCCTTTGAAGTTGTTAAGGATACTATAATCCCCGTTGTCACTTTATCTGCGGATATGTTATCTTGTATAATGGATTCTATTTCAATCAGTATGAGTGCTGACCTGCCGCTTACCTCAGTTAGTTGGCAAGGCCCAGGATTGTTTAGCAGTACAAAATTTTCGCCAAAAGTAGGTGAGGTAGGTATATATACATTGACATATACCGGTGAGAATGGTTGTAATGGACAAAAATCCATAACAGTATCAAATTCAATTGATGTACCAGAGACTACCTTTCAAATTGATACATTAAAGTGCGGTTTTGATACTTTACAAATAAAAGTGTTGTCTGAAAATGGCGTGTATGCTTATGAATGGGATGGACCTGGTTTATTGAGCAATAATGTGCCGACACCTAAAATCATAAGTGCTGGAACTTATACAGTTACCATCACAGACATAATTTCTACCTGTATAAATGTAATTGATTTTGAAGTGATAGATGATAGAATTTATACTGTTCCGGACATTTTGATAGATACTTTGGATTGCAAAAAGGATAGCATACAGATTTTGTTGCTCAATCCTGATGTGAAATCTATAGTATATTCTGGTATTGATTTTACTTCCACTCAATTTTCTCCTTTCATAGACGAAACAGGCACCTATACCTTTTTCCTTATCAATACTAAAAACTGTATTTCTACGGGAAGTTTTGAAGTGACAAGAAATGATACTTTACCTGTCATTGATAAGCTTTTCAATCCTATAAAATGTGAGCAGGATTCATTTTTATTACAAGGCATTTCATCCCAAAGCGGTACCATTTTTAATTGGACAGGACCATCAGGGTATATTAAAGTAGGTACAAACGTTTTTGCTTTTAAAGGAGGATCGTATATGATGGAAGGTATTGCCCCAAATGGTTGCAAATCAATTATAAATTTTGAAGTAGGATATGACACCATTGCTCCTATTTTCTTGGTTTTTCCTTCCGATACCATTACTTGTATCCAGACGGAGGTAGAACTAAAGACAAATTTTGATCCTTTAGGGGGTACGATAAGCTGGTCGCCTGGAGGCCTGATCGGAAATGGGGTTTTGGTATCGCAACCAGGACAATATATTGCAGAAGTAACTGGTATGAATCAATGTAAAAGCAGCGTTTCGGTGACGGTGTATGAAAATAAATTATTTCCAACCTATCAATCGACAGCATCTGTTATTAATTGTAAAGATATGTTGGCCAATATCAGCATAACACCTAATTCTTCCTTCACAACATTAATATGGGAAAATGCTACCAATCCGGATATCATACCCAATGGGCAATTGACATTTAAGACTTCTTTTGATGGATTATATAAATTTAAAATAACCAATGAAGAACAATGCAGTACGGAAGGACAGGTAAACGTACTTAAAGATATAGAACCTCCACTGGTTTTACAACAAATTTCTGACACTATTGATTGTTTCAATACAGTCATTAGTTTAGGTGTAGTATTAGACAAAAATGCCATTTCTTATTTATGGAATGGACCCAATATTATAGATGTTGGGACTGATGGCCGATTGGAAATATCCGAAGATGGTACATATTATCTGAAAATCACTGGTGAAAACTATTGTGTAACCAATGAAATATTTGATATTGTTAAAGCAACAGACATTCCTGTATACGAATACTTTTCTGACACCCTGACTTGTGATAAAGGCAAAATTAATATAGGGGTCATTCCATTAACCCCAGTTAATTCATTTAATTGGTCAGGGCCGGATGATTTTGAAAGCGACTTGCGTAATCCAAAGGTATTTTTGCCTGGCATTTATACTGTAACAGTGACAGGAATCAATGGCTGTACGGCAGTGTCAGATATAGAAGTTGAACAGGATATAGTAATGCCGGAAATTACAATAAGGGATACCATTCTTTTGTCCTGTGACACAAGCGCTTTGGTTTTGGAAGTGATTTCTGGAAGTCTCCTATCAAGATACAAATGGATATTTCCATCTGGTGGTATAAATACAGAACCATCGCCGTCAACAAATACACCTGGTAACTATAGGGTTCAGGTGTCTGGTAAAAATGGTTGCCCCAGTGAAGAAAAGACTTTTTATGTAAGCATAGATACACGTCCACCAGGATTTTCATTTGTAAATGATACCATCACCTGTATTGATCCAGTGGCATTGCTTCTTGCTACCAGTATGGAAAATGATGTAATCTATCAATGGAGAAATCCTTCAGGCGGTATGATAGATGGCAATTCTTTTCTTACTACTGAAGGTGGTTTTTATACTTTAATTGTTTCAAATAGCAACAAGTGTAAGGATTCTGTCCTGATAGAGGTTAAAGTTGATACCACCAAAGCATTAATTGTCGTAGATAAAACAGGCGATTTGCAGTGCGAAATAAATCGAGTAGTATTGGATGGATCGGCGACAGTTCTTCCCGATAATTTTAAGGTAAATTGGTCTACCACAACAGGAAATATCAACCGCCGCGTAAACGATTTTATCATCGAAGTCGATAAGCCGGGCAATTATATTTATCGGGTTGAAGATGTGTCTAATGGCTGTATTTCTGATAAAACGTTGGAAATTATAGAAACACCACAACAATTTACGGAAGTTGAAACAGTAGCTTTCCCGCCAGACTGTGATATGATTCGAAATGGCAGAATTTTATTATCTGAATTTAATGGCACTTCACCATATATCGTATCATTAAATGGAATAAATAGAAACGGACAAACGGAATTTTTCAATTTAAGTCCCGGTGAGTATAGATTTGAAATCAAAGATAGTTTGGGCTGCAAAGTTTTAAAAAATGTTATGCTAAATGAAGGTTCCAATCTTAATCTGGATATTGAAAGTGAAATATTGATATTATTTGGTGATTCAGTATTGCTTAAACCACAGTTTATGCCGGATTTGGGTGGACTTGCTGTCATGAGATGGTATGTGAAGGATACACTTATATGTGCAGGCTGTACTGAATTGTGGGTTAGGCCATTTGTAAATACAATATATACCATAGAATATGATATAAATGGACAGTGCAGAGAGGTCGCAACAGTTTTAGTGAAAATAAAAAATGACATTGAGAAGGCTATCCCAAATATATTTTTACCATCATCATCCAGTGGTAACAATAAATTTTATATTCCCCAGGTGCGAGGGATTACCCGTATAAACTCCATCCGCATTTTTGACCGATGGGCAGAAAATGTTTATGTAGTTAATAATATTCTGCCAGGTGATCCGATTAGCGGTTGGGATGGTACATTTAATGGGAAAGATGTGCAACCTGGTGTTTTTGTAGTCTTTGTTGAATTGGTATTGTCGGACGGTATTGTGTGGAAGTATCAGGGTGATGTTACCTTGCTGAGGTGATCAATAGCCGCCAATAATTTTTCACTTCTTAGATTGATGGTATATTTATTTACAATTAATTTTCTAATTTCATACGGATCCTTCTCAATTTTATCCGTTATAATTGAATCTATTAATTTTGTAAGTAAGGTTAAATCTCTCTTATTTAAAATATATCCTTTATTTCCTATGATTTCAGGCATCATTCCTGTGTTGCTTACAATAGGTATACATCCGCAAAGCATGGATTCGCACAATGAAAGCCCAAAACTCTCTGAAATGGACAATTGAAGGTAAAATTTATTTTCATTGTAATATTTCAATAGTTCAGATTGTGATACTTTTCCTATGACTTTGACATTTTTTAGATTGCCATTATAATTGAAAATATGTTTTGAACCAATAATGGTTACTTTATAATTGGGATTTTTTTCTGCCCAATTTAATATTAAATCGATTCCTTTTAGTTTCAAATTTTTTTCGTTCTTCAGACCTAGTGCTACAGTCAAAAAACTAAATGGCTCTCTTTGCTTTTTACTTATGAAAAAAAGGGAAGTATCAATCCCATTATGAACCACTTTAATTGGCGTTTTTAAACCCGAGATATTTTTATTTAAACCTAAGTTGATATTTCTTTCAGTATAATAATCTGATTCATTGTTTATTAAACTTTTACTGACAGGTATTAATAAATTAGCATTAAGAATAGATTTCTTGGTAAACCATTTTAATAATGGTCTTTGAAGATTACCATAATTTATTTCTGGTATTATGTTACTATCTGTCCCATGTAATATTATTATGTGTTTTTTGAGCCCAAAATAGGAGAGTAAAGAAGGAATATAAGTATGATAGCCTGAGATTTGTGAGATAATTAGATGGTATTTTCCCCAATGGCTGATTAAGAAGATAAATTGCCAAATAAATAGCAAAGGATATAATACTTTAATTTTTGAATAAAATTCAAAATCATAAACATTATATTTGGAAGCTATTATAGTATGGTCACTATTTATAAATGATGATTTTTTCTGATAATTATAAATTAATGCCTTAGAATTTGTCATTTTTTACATTGAGCAATATAATTTCCCCATTTTTCAAAACTCTTAACTTCGATATTGACTAATTTACCTTTTTTAATCTCGAAAAAATTATATCCAAAATTATAAAAAAACTCCAAAACATCTTTTGTTGAATAGTTTGCAGAATTGAATGTTTCTTCGTTTATTTCAATTAAGATGGTTGGCTTAAACTTTTGAATACTTTTTGACATACCCTGAAGGGCGAAGAGCTCTGCACCTTCAATATCTATTTTGATAAAGTCTAGCCTATCTAAATCATTGAAAAACAAGTCATCAAATACTTTTATCTGAATAATTTCCTGTAGAATATTTCTTTCTGATGAGAAGTATAATGATGATAATCCTTCATGTCTTCCGTGATGAAGGGATGTATTTGCAGAAGTGTAGATTGGTAACTCACTATTTTTATTTCCAAGACCAAACGGATAGATTTCTATTTGTTGAAAATTATTAATTACTTTATTTTTTTCCAAAAGCGTCCTTTGTTGGCTTACCGGTTCGAAGGATAATATTTTTCCTGAATTTATTATCGAAGCTGCAATAAGTGAAAATTCTCCTTGGTTTGCTCCTACATCAATAAACGTCATATTTGACCTTAAAATAGTATTTAAGTATAATGCTTCGGTTAAGTGGTGAAATCCAGTCCAAAATATGCTTCCCCCCATATAAGTAAACCTATCGAGATATATTTTAGCGCCATTAAATAATGCAACAGTCTGAAAATCAGTTTTATTTGAATCAACATAAACTTTCTTTCTTAGCCATCTTCCCAATCTAATCATTATCATACCAGGGTAATAGGTTACCTCATTTGTAACTAAAATTATAGATATCTTCCTAATTAAAAATGCTAAAATGTTAATCATTACATGTATTTGTTAAGTAAATGTACTTTTTCTTTAGGAGCAAAGATATAATTTCTATTTTCAGAATCAATAAATTTAGATACAATTAATGTTATTCGGAGAAACTGAAATAAATATCAGGAAAATGATAAATTAACTTTTCATAATTTATATATTGTGTCAAAAAATAAGGGGTTCACTAATTTTTTTTATATTTTATGGGTAAATATAAATTAAGTTTGATTTTATGAGACTAGGTAAAATTATTACGCGGCAAATTTTATCTCCTTTAGGAATGCTTCTAAAAGGAGATAAGTTTTTACGTAATATGTCACGACATAATATTATAAATATCATGTATCACGGTGTTGTCAGCGATGATTCAACATATTTTTCTCCCAGACATATACATATCGACCAATTTGAAAAACAGATAAAATATTTAAAAAAGGAATTCGATGTTTTGACCATTGAAGAAGCCTTTGAACTTAAAAAAAATGGTTCAACGTCAAAGAATAAAGCTATTACTATCACTTTTGATGACGGGTATATGAATAATCTTTATGCTGCCTTGCCTGTCTTAGAAGCAAATAGCGTGAACGCTACATTTTATATTTCTTCCATTTGTATAGAAGATAGCAATTATGTATTATGGTCTGACTTAATAGCTGCTTTAAAGTATTTTTATAAAAATGAAACATTAGAGATTGAAATCCAAAAGCTATTCCATTTAAATACATTTAATTTATCAATTACTGATTTGATAAAATCATTAAAATTTGGTGAAAGAGAAACTTTCTTAGAGCAGCTTATTGAAAAGTATAATTTAATATCAAAGATTAAAACACTTCCAGAAGAAATTTGGCGGTTGATGAATAAAGAAGAATTGATACAACTTTCCAAATCTAAGTGTGTCACTATTGGCTCGCATGGACATCTACATTATAATTTGTCAAATATTTCCAAAGAAGATGCAAGATCAGAATTATCTAAATCGAAGAATTTATTAGAATCAAATTTAGGAGTCAATATCACTTCAGTAGCTTTTCCGGATGGATCTTATGATCAAGAAATTAAGGAAATAGCTTTATCGCTTGGTTATCAGCATCAGTTAGCTGTAAACTATAAATTGCCAAACGATAAAAATGATATCAGTATTTTAAACAGACATGGAATTTCCAGCACAACAACATTTGAATCAAATATCCTATTATTAAGTAAGTCATTTAAAACAAAAGGATTTTAGTATGTATAAATTTGTAAAGATTGAACCAGATTTGTACAACCATATTAGAACGCTCTACTCAAGATGTTTTAATGTTGATATTAGTATTTTAAAAATAGAGAAAAAGTATAACACATCATCTTTCGGATGCAGAGATATTGGTTTTTTGGCTTTTGATGAAAACAATAATCCTGCCGCATATTATGGCGTTTTTCCATTGATAGTAAAATATAAGGAAACTGACATTTTAATAGCCCAGTCTGGTGATACCATGACAGATCCTAAACATCAAAAGAAAGGACTCTTTGTTCAATTAGCAAGCAAAACTTATGAATATGCAAAACAAATGGGTATTCAATTTATTTTTGGGTTCCCAAATGAAAACTCTTATCCAGGTTTTAAAAATAAGTTAAATTGGATTTTCACTGGCGAAATGCAAACATTTGCTTTAATAAATTTTACAATTCCTATTTGTGAAATTGCTTTCAGAATTACTTTTTTCGAATCAATTTATAATCAATTAGTAAAAATAACGCTGAGAAACTTAAATATACCTTTATTTCCTGAAAATATTTTAGATTTTAAATCAAAGGAAGGATATAACATTGTGATTAAGGATGATGATTTTTTCAACTATAAACTAAATAATAAAAATAATCACCTGATTGAATTTAAAGGCTTTAAATTTTTGATAAAAACAAATGGACATTTAATAATAGGTGAGGTTGGATATTTCGATTATTCCCGGCTACAGAGTTTCCTTTTAGCAATAAAGCGTTTAGGTTTAATATTATTTGCCAGAAAGACAGTTTTGAGTTTGAGTACTGGTCATTGGTTATTTAGCTATCTTAAAGATGAGTTAAAACCTACTGATGGTCTTCCGATTGGATTCTGTAAGTTAAATGAGGTAGAATTTACCTTTGAAAATATTGTATTTAGCCAAGCAGACTTTGACACATTTTAGTATTAAGTGACTTTTTAATCTCCAAATATTTCCACCCCGAAAAAAAGTACATCTAAAATTTTCAGTAATTTAACATAAAGATAAAAAAAGGCCATATATAAGATGGCCTTTCTATTTTTTAGGTGATTTCTTTTATTAGAAAAAAACTTCTGTTCCAGAAAAATGAAAAGCACCTTCAATGGCTGCATTTTCATCACTGTCAGATCCGTGTACAGCGTTTTCACCTATATTTTTTGCAAATCTGGCTCTTATGGTACCAGGTGCTGCTTCGACAGGATTGGTAGCGCCAATCAGTTTTCTGAAATCTTCCACAGCATTTTCTTTTTCAAGAATAGCCGCTACGATAGGTCCGGAAGACATAAAACTTACCAACTCTCCATAAAATGGTCTTGCACTGTGAACAGCATAAAATTCACCTGCTTTTTCAGAAGATAGTTTGGTATATTTCATGGCCACTATTTTATAGCCCGCTTCGTTGATTTGAGCTAAGATGCCACCAATATGTCCTGATGCCACAGCATCCGGTTTGATCATAGTAAACGTTCTCTTTCCTGTCATTTTTATTATTTTATAATCTGATTTCTTAAAAACGCCACAAAAGTATAAAATCATATTTCATTTTGGCAGAAAAAACAGAAATTAATTTTGACGTCTGCGTTTTTATTCGGACTTTTGCACCCCGTATGACAGAAGAAATCAAGCAATTAAAACAATTATTATCTTTTCCTAAGGAAATAACGATCGTCACTCACAGAAATCCTGATGGTGATGCCATTGGATCTTCTATGGGCCTTGCAAGTTATCTTAAGAAATTGCACCACAATGTAAAAGTGATTTTCCCTAGTGAATATCCTACCAGCTATGGGTTTATTACTGGTATTCAGATGGCAATGATCTTCGATCTTGATCCTAATGCCGCCAGAACGGCCATTGATAAAAGCGATGTCATCTTTTGTCTCGATTTTAATGGACTGGACAGGGTAGATAAGCTGGGAGAAAGTATTCAGTTCAGTAAAGCAAAAAAAGTATTGATAGATCATCATCTGGAACCTGAGCCATTTTCAGACATAGAATTTTCTGATACTTCGGCCAGCAGTACATGTGAGTTAGTATTTAAGGTCATTGATGAAATGGGGGACAGAAATAAAATAGATCCTGATACGGGTGAATGTTTGTTTACCGGTCTTATTACTGATACAGGATCCTTCAGATACGGCACCAGACCCTATACATATGAAGTGGCGGCAGCGCTCAAAACACTTGGTGTGGATGACTATTTGCTTGCTGATAAAATATTTAATTCTCAAAAGGAAAAACATTTGCGATTATTGGGTCACTGTCTTGCAAACCGAATGGACATCATGAAAGATTATGGCGTAGGCATCATGTGGCTCACTAGAAAGGATTATGCAGATTTTGATATTCAAAGAGGTGACACAGAAGGAATAGTAAATTATATGTTGATGATGGAAAATATTAAAGTTGCGGCTTTTGTACTGGAACAACCATCTATCATTAAGATTTCATTGAGAAGCAAAGGAGATATTTCAGTACAAGAGATTGCTCAAAAATATTTTAACGGCGGAGGACATAAAAATGCATCAGGAGGCGGGGTTTATGCCAGTCTGAACGATATCATCGATAAAGTCAAAAAAGTCATGCCACAATATCTACCCAAATTAAATGTATAAATTCGTTCATAATTTTTTTTAAACCAATAATTTTTAACACATGAAATTCAATTTTATCGCAATATTATCAGCTTTCACTCTGTTGATAGTATCCTGTAAACCTTCTGAAACCAAAACGCCCAGTGGATACAATTACACAATTGTAACTAAAGGTACAGGCGATTCACCTAAAACAAAGGAGTATGTATTTTTTACCATCAAAATCACTGGTGATGATGGTAAAGTATTACAAGAGATGAAGGAAGGCCCACAGATGCCTGTAATACAAATACCTGAAGAATTTTCAAAAGGTAAGGAAGCTAATGCAGTGATTGAATTGCTGGCAGTAAGTAAAATCGGCGGAGTCTACAAGCTTATCATGCCAGTGGATTCTATACCAAATGCACCTATGGATATTCAATCAATGAAGCATATTGAATATGAAATTGTCGTAAAACAGATTAAAAACGAAGAAGAATATAAAAAATACATGGAAGAAATGCAGGCTGAGCAACAGAAAAAAATCTCCGCCAATATGGAAAAAATTCCGGCCATTGAAGAACTGGTGAAATCTACACTTATTGACTATAAATCCGGAAAATTGGAAACTAAGTCAACGGACTCTGGGTTAAAGTACTATATAGTAAGTGAAGGCGAAGGTACAAATGCTGCCAATGGTAATACGGTTACGGTAAATTATTACGGATGCTTAATGGACGGAACAAGATTTGACGATTCGTTCAGCAGAGGTCAGTCATTTCCATTTACCTTGGGCGTTGGTCAGGTGATCAAAGGTTGGGACGAAGGTGTAGCTTTACTTAATAAAGGCACAAAAGCATTCTTATTTATACCTTACGCATCGGCCTATGGTGAAGCAGGTAGTCCTCCGACCATTCCTTCAAAAGCTGATTTAGTCTTTTATATAGAGTTGGAAGATATTTCAGGACAATAATTATTATTTATAAAACATTAATACCGGATTTTGGGTTACAACATCCTCAAACCGGTATTTTTTTCATCATTTAAACATGCAGGGCAATGACCAATGAACAGTTAGCTGATATCAGGGTGCGATTGACATCGGTAAGGAGGTATCTTTGACGTCGATCGCCGAAAAGTAGAAATAGAAGAAAAGGAGCAAATATCCTTGGACCCAACCTTCTGGCAGGATCCTGATAAAGCCGAGGTAACATTAAAGGAACTAAAGGACAATAAAAAGTGGGTTGATAAGTATCAGGGTTTGGAATCCAACACGGATGATTTGGAAGTGTTGCTCGAGTTTCAGAGAGAAGGTGAAGCAACAGAAGCAGAAGTAGAAGAAAAATACAGAGAAATGCTGGCTTTTCTCGACGATATAGAATTCAGAACAACATTGGATCAGCCTGAAGATATGCTGAATTGTACATTGGAGATCAATGCAGGCGCAGGAGGAACCGAGGCATGTGACTGGACGTCGATGTTGCACAGGATGTTTGTAATGTGGGGAGATAAAAATGGATTTAAAGTAACAGAACTGGATAGAGTAGATGGTGACGTAGCAGGTATAAAATCAGTATCTATTGAGATAGAAGGAGAGTTTGCTTATGGTATGCTTAAAGGTGAAAATGGTGTACATAGACTAGTGCGTGTCAGTCCGTTTAATTCTCAGGGAAAAAGAATGACATCTTTTGCATCCGTTTTTGTGCATCCTATGATAGATGATACCATTGAAATAGAAATCAGTCCGGCTGATATAGAATGGGACACCTTTAGAGCACAAGGAGCAGGTGGACAGAACGTAAATAAGGTGGAAACAGCCGTTCGTATCAGGCATATCCCCACAGGTATTGCCATACAATGTCAGGAAGCTAGGTCTCAGCACATGAACAGAGACAAAGCCATGAAAATGCTTAAGTCAAGGCTTTACGAAATTGAGCTTGAAAAGCAAAGATCAGAGCGCAATAAAATTGAAGCAGGAAAAATGAAAAATGAATGGGGATCACAGATTCGTTCTTATGTGTTGGATGACAGAAGAGTAAAGGACCACAGAACAGGATTTGAAACTCGCAATACCGATGCAGTCCTTGATGGCGGAATCGATGGATTTTTGAAGGCATTTCTGATGTGGGATGGCAATTAAACTGATTGGTCTGAATCATTATTCTATTGCTGTAAGTGGTATTCAAAAAAGCCTTGCATTTTATCATCAGGTATTAGGAATGGACTTACTGCCAAGACCTGATTTTAATTTCAGTGTTGCTTGGTTGGACTGTGGAAATGGTATTTCTTTGCATCTGATCTTACAGGAAGACATTATGGTGAATCAATCTGGTAGCAGGCATTTGCATTTTGCCTTTACAATGTCTGATATTTTACAGACAAAAAATGAATTATTAAATCAAGGTATTCGTATGGTAAAAAACATCAAACCCCGTCCTGATGATAAACTTCAGATGTTCATTCAGGATTCTGACGATTACTATGCGGAGTTGACGGAATTGTAAAATAAAATTATGCCAATTTGACAGAAATTTGACTTTATTTGGTAAGACTGTCAATTTTAATACCAGAATAAATGTATAAATGGCAGTTTTTTAGCTTTGGCATATTTAATGATGATTAATGTAGAATTCAAATATTTATTTTTTAACATATTAAATTAAATTCAGATATTATATGAAACCAATTAATGACAGAGTGGTAGTAAAACCGGCTCCAGCTGAGGAAAAAACAACAGGAGGTATTATCATACCTGATACCGCAAAAGAAAAGCCGCAAAAAGGAGAAGTCGTGGCTGTTGGACCAGG
This sequence comes from Chitinophagales bacterium, assembly GCA_038246735.1. GTDB lineage: Bacteria > Bacteroidota > Bacteroidia > Chitinophagales > Saprospiraceae > OLB9. The sequence goes on along the minus strand of JBBRVQ010000036.1, from coordinate 24,101 downwards.
CAAAGATGATAGCAAAATGACGGTAAAAAAGGGTGACGTTGTGCTGTATGGTAAATACGCGGGTCAGGAAATTAACCACAATGGGGAAGATTATTTGATCATGCGAGAAGATGATATTCTGGTTATTTTATAAGTAACGTACCGAAAATTCAATTATTAACTTAAAATTTTAAAATTAAATTTATATGGCTAAGATAGTCAGCTTTGATTCAGAAGCAAGAACAAAATTAAAATCGGGTATTGACCAGTTGGCCAATGCTGTAAAAGTAACCTTGGGACCTAAAGGTAGAAACGTGATCATCCAAAAAAGTTTTGGTGCCCCCATAATTACTAAAGATGGTGTGACAGTAGCAAAAGAAATTGAACTTGAAGATGCTATTGAAAACATGGGAGCTCAAATGGTAAAGGAAGTGGCTTCCAAAACAGCAGATGCTGCTGGTGATGGTACCACTACTGCCACTGTTTTAGCTCAGGCTATGGTCAATGCAGGAATGAAATATGTCACTGCCGGAGCAAACCCAATGGATCTGAAAAGAGGAATTGATAAGGCGGTGGCTGCTGTAATTGCTGACTTGAAAAAGCAGAGTGAAGTAGTTGGGTCAGATTTCAGTAAAATCAAACAGGTGGCGTCTATTTCTGCCAACAATGACGATGAAATCGGGTCTTTGATAGCTGATGCAATGAAACGTGTTACTAAGGATGGTGTGATCACTGTAGAAGAGGCTAAAGGTACGGACACATATGTGGATGAAGTGATAGGTATGCAGTTTGATAGAGGATATTTGTCTCCATATTTTATTACCAATACTGAAAACATGACAACGGAGTATGAAAACCCGTTGATACTTATTCATGATAAAAAAATATCCAATGTGCAGGAAATCGTGCCAGTATTGGAAAAAGCAGTACAGACGGGTAGACCATTGTTAATCATTGCTGAAGATGTAGATAGTCAGGCTTTGGGAACTTTGGTAGTCAACAGATTAAGAGCAGGTCTTAAAATTGTAGCTGTCAAAGCGCCAGGTTTTGGAGATAGAAGAAAGGCCATGTTGGAAGATATCGCTGTACTAACAGGTGGTGTGGTTATTTCAGAAGAAAAAGGGTATAAATTGGAGAATGCCACTGTGGCTGAATTGGGACAGGCAGAAAAAATCACTGTAGATAAAGACAATACTACTATAGTTAACGGTAAAGGTCAGCAGGCAGATATCAATGTACGAATCGGACAGATTAAGGCTCAGATTGAAACTACTACCTCTGATTACGATAAAGAAAAACTTCAAGAGAGATTGGCTAAATTGGCTGGTGGAGTAGCTGTACTTTATGTAGGAGCTGCCACTGAGGTAGAAATGAAGGAGAAAAAAGACAGAGTAGATGATGCTTTAAACGCCACTAGAGCTGCAGTGGAAGAAGGAATTGTAGCAGGGGGAGGAGTAGCATTGGTAAGAAGCATAGAAAGCATTAAAGACTTGAAAGGATTAAATGAAGATGAAAATCTGGGTATTCAGATCGTAAAAAAGGCACTTGAATCACCTTTAAGAATCATTGCTGAAAATGCAGGTGTGGACGGTTCAGTAGTATTCCAGGAAGTTTCTAAATCTACTGGTGCCAACGGATACAATGCCAGAACCAATGAATATGAAGATTTGAAAAAAGCAGGTGTAATCGATCCTACCAAAGTGACCAGAGTAGCATTGGAAAATGCCGGCTCAATCGCAAGTATGGTGCTGACTACAGAATGTGTTATTTCTGATAAAAAAGAAGAAGGTGGAGGTCACGCTCATCCTCCTATGGGTGGCGGTATGGGTGGCATGATGTAAAAATGATGTGCTTCCTAAAAGCAATATATCCAGCCCCTGCAGTATTTTTGTTGCAGGGGCTTTTTGTTTTATAGGCAGAATATTTAAGATCAAATGATAATAAATCTCTAGCATTTATACCTAAAAGGCATTGTGAACCTGTGTTTGTCCGGTTTATTACTTGTTAATACACAACACATATAAATTTATCAATATATATTACTATCTTTGCTCATCAATTATTTTGCAATGATAAAAAATAGTAAACCAACACAATTCTATGCCACCATATCCACTTCAATTGTTTTGGTTTTAATTGCATTGTTTCTATTGATTTTTTTTCACTCCAGCAATATTACCAATATTGTCAAGGAAAATATTAATATTCTGGTAGAACTTGAAGACAAACTCCCGTCAGGCGAAATAGAAAGTATAAAAAAGTCATTGGCTCAGTATGAAGGTGTTATTACTTCTTCTGTTCAATTTGTGGGTAAAGAAGATGCATTGGCTCAGATGTCCAAAGAACTTAATATATCTCAGAACGCTGAAGATAACCCATTTAAAGACCTGATAAAATTTAATCTTACCAATGCGGCTTACTCCGAAGAAAAAATCAAAGAAATTAAATCGGGTATTGAACTGGAGAAAGGTGTCTTAGGATTATATTATGAAAATGATAGTGTAGATCTTGTTAAGACCAATCTTGAAAAAGTTTCTTTAGGTATATTGATTCTTGCCTTTTGTTTTGTCGTATTGGCATTGGCAATTATTTTTAATACGGTAAGGCTTACCCTTCACAGCGATATAAAACAAATAAAAACCATGCAGATGGTAGGAGCGGATAATGGTTTTATAAAAAGACCTTATCTTCGATCCGCATTTTGGTTGTCTGCTAAAGCTGTCCTTGCGGTACTTGTCTTTGTGGGTGGACTTTGTATATATCTCATACAGAGCAATTCAGTTTTTTCAGAGATTATCCAATGGGAATATGTAGCATTGACTATTTTGATCAGCTTTGTTGCAGCTTTTCTAATACAGTTTTTGACCACCAATATGATCATTAATCAATTTCTTAGAAGAGAAGGTAGGTAATTATTTGGAATAAAACAGCTCATAAATTATGGCTCCTGGATCACACCATTTTTTAGTATAAGGTATAAATCCATAAACAAAGTAAAAGCAAATAGACATTTTGATATATTTGATTGATTTGATTTGGACATTTGGTCTATTATTACAGAATGGTAAATAAAATATTTTCTGCAATACTTGTGGTGATCGAAATAAATTGCTTAGTGAAATTTATTTACCAAATATTTTTCTTCCTTACAAAAGGAATATTATGCTACCTTAATATTATCAGTTTCGACACAAATAAACTGTCGCTACTTTTGCAGAACACAGTATAGTGTCCCGGTAATACATCTGATACATCCCAGGATAATATACCATTTTTAACCATTTGATATCCTGATTTTAAAATTTTTCCATCACTTGAAAAAATAATGGATTGTATATTTCCTTCTGCATTTCCCGGCAATGTAATGGTTATATTTTGATCAGCAGGATTTGGGTGGATGCTTGCTGCTTGAATTTGTACATCATCTGTCTGTACAGCACCTTCAAATACAGCTACCAAAGTATCTTTTCCTGCTATTTGCACTTTTGAGTTTGTCAATGCTGAAGAACCAAAAGTAGATTTGCCCGTAGCACTTATCCAATACAAAAACTTACTTCCTGATGATGGTAAAACTTCAACTTCATTGGTCATATTGCCGAAGTAGTTTCCGTTCCAGGGCAATGATTGGTGGATTTGTGAGTTGAGTCTTATATGGCCTTTATCTGGAGGATTTGTGATTAGTGTGACATTATGTGGTCCGGAAAGATTGTAACAGTTGATTAGTCCTTTATTGATCCTCGCACAGCGTTTTAAAACAAAATCCCTTAATTTTTTTACATTTCTTTCCCATTCCTGCATACTTCCTCCCCATCTGCTTATATGACGTGGCATTTCGGGTCTGATAATAGCAATCAGGCTATCCAGCGTGGTAGTCATAGAAGTACAACTAAAAGTTCCATTGAGCATATCTGCATAACGTGCAAAATACATTTCACGAAATGTTTGACTTTCATCGAGAAGTTTTAAAAATATTTTTTCGTGTTTTCCGGGATCTGGATAGATATAAAAAGTATCCCCTGATATATAATTCCACATATTATTAAAATAAAATGAATCTGGTGGCAATTCTACCAGGGTAGTATCCAATGGGAAGAACTCGTCCATATAGTCACTAATTTCTTCAATATCACAAGCTTTTGCATCCGGTGAAGTATCAGGAACACCGGAATAATTGATATAATAGTCAAATGTAGCGTCATTGTCCCACATAATATAGCCCCATTTTTTATGTTTGCCGCTATTTTTGAGTCCACGCCACCAACCGGTATTATAATTGAGCCAGTCAGAAGATACACAGGTAAGGTTGGCAATCATATAGTCCATCAAACTGGTAACGTCCAATTCGCTATTGATTTTATTATATACTTCAGATTTGCTAACATCATTTTCCAGTACATATCTTCTGAATTTGATCCAATCAGTCAATGCTTTTTCGTCACCATATTCTACCCATGTCTGTCCCCAGGTCTTCAAGAACTGAAGATCGTATTTGTCCTGTTTGTAGGTAAATTCCGTGTAGTCATGGTCATCCGGCTTTTCTCTGATGGTGTACACTCCCCAATACTTTCCGTTCAGATACACAAGATATCTTTCCAATGACCTTACATCCAAATGCATTCCGGCTTTTTGTACCAGAGTATGGACAAATTCGTCTCTTACATGTGTGCTGCCTTCGTGATCGCCATCATCTACAGCAGGATAATTGTCATCCCCAGAAGCTCTCAAAATAATTCTTTGATATTCATTTCTTTCAGAATAATGAAACAATTTGTACGCTATACCGGAGTCGTGGCCCATCTCATCTCTACTGATCCAATCTAGACTTCTTTGATCATTGACCCAGCTGTCCTGGCCATGACGATCCAGCTCGCCATATGATTTACTTAAAAAAGATCCATCGCTTGAAAATATTTCACAGGAACCAATAGGCTCAAGTGATCTATCTCCTTCAGCAAGTTCAATCAATATATCGCCACCACCTATGGATATGATAGGCAAGGTACTGGTTGGCTCATTTATAAAAAAAGATTTGAAGTCTGTAAAACTTTGCAAAACCAAAGGATCATCTGAAAAGCTCGCGGCACTTAGAACAGCACTTTTTGTAATAATAACTTCACTTTGATATATTTCTGAGTTATCGCTAGGTATAGATCCATCCAAAGTATATCTGATGGTTTCAATCCCTGAATTGGTGATCGTTACTTTTAGTGCATTACTGGAAAATCCTGCTTTACCACTGATAACTGGTGTTGTTGCATATCCATTAAATAATTCACTTACGTCATTTGGCTTCCCTGGTGTAGGGGCTTTACATATCTTCCAATTATTATTTTCGTCTGGTGATTTAGCTACAGAATGATGTAGTTTTGTAATGACGAGCGGATATGACTCCAAGATAAAACCGGCTGAATTAGCAAGGACTACAAATTCATCCTTATCTGATTGTGTAAATTTAAAATTGGTATGAAAATCAGTATCGGATACTACATCACGACCCGAAGCCCAAAAAACTAAGTACCCTTTTTGGGGAATGATTGTACCGCTTGGAATTTTCCATTTTTTTGGTTTATCCTTTTTATCAGACAGATGCCAACCTGAAATATCTACATCATTATTTCCACGGTTGTATAATTCTATCCAGTCTTCATACTTTCCATAATTATCAGAAAACATCCTTAAGTTCGAGGCAGAATATTCATTTATAATTACCTGACATATGGCAGAAGATGATAAAAAAAGGCTGATTACCATTAATTTGAGTCTCATATTATTACTTTAAATCTGCGACAATATAGGTGCTTTAGACATACTTTAAAAACGAATTATAAAAAAAAGTCGTCTGTCTGTCATAAACTGGATTGAAATTATTCATGATTAATAAATATTAAAATAAGTTTCAGAAATTATATGACTAAAACTGATTACTCCTTTTAATTTTATGTAATACTTCCAATAAAAAGTGAATTAATTTCGTATAATGTATAACTTTGCGTCACAATATCAAACAATGTATCATGGCAAAAGAAAAGGGATATACCAAAAGAGTAGAAACGACCGCTACAACTACTGGGGAAAGGGCGTTTCAGTCAAAAGATGTTGAAACAGATTTGCTTTTTGGTAAAAAAAACTATATGTATATTTTATCAGGAATAGGATTTATTTTTTTGGGTATGGTGCTTATGTCAGGTGGCCATATGCCGTCTCCTGAAATATGGGACGAGTCTTTAATCTATAGTCCGATAAGAATTACTGTTGCGCCTATGCTGATTTTAATAGGATTAATAGTAAATGTTTACGCTGTTTTTGTAAAGAAATAGGAACATTTTTTTGCACTTTTATTAAATCATTCAGATACAAAGTTGAAAACTGCAGTTCAGTATGATTGAGATTTTAAATGCCATTATATTAGGTATTGTACAGGGACTCACAGAGTTTTTGCCTGTAAGCAGTAGCGGTCATCTTGAGTTGGCTAAATACATCATTGGAGATGACGCTTTGCCCGAAGAAAGCCTAATGATGACAGTAGTACTTCATTTTGGTACCGCGCTGGCCACAGTGTATGTTTTTCGAAAAGAAATAGTTGAGATTGTAAAAGGATTTTTCTCAAAAGGACAGAATGAAGAAAAGTCATTTGCATATAAGATTGTTTTATCCATGATACCTGCAGCCATAGTAGGTTTATTCTTTGAAAAAGAACTGGAAGCATTGTTTTCCCAAAATATAATGCTGGTCTGTTCGATGCTTATACTAACAGGTTTGTTATTATTTGTTGCGGACAGAGCTACTTTTACTGATAAGGATGTTACTTTCAGCAGTGCATTTAAAGTGGGTATTGCTCAGGCTATAGCCATAATACCGGGAATCAGCAGGTCCGGCGCAACAATTTCTACTTCAGTATTGCTTGGAATAGACCGTTCAAAAGCAGCAAAATTTTCATTTCTCATGGTTGTTCCACTTATCATGGGCAAGATAGCCAAAGATTTGCTGGAAGGTGACCTTACATCAGGAAATCACTCCTATGTCATGCTTACGGTTGGATTTATTACTGCTTTCATTACAGGAATATTTGCTTGTACCTGGATGATATCATTGGTTCGAAAAAGTCAATTGAAATATTTTGCATGGTATTGTTTAATCATTGGAGTGGGAGGAGTAATTTATGCCATATACCATTGACCAGATTATTCTGAAGGATGCCATTTGCCATCCTATTGACTTTCAACGAGGTGTTGTCTTGCTGGTAGACAAACCAATTGGCTGGACTTCCTTTGATGTAGTCAATAAAATAAGATTCAAAATAAAACACGGTCTGGGTATTAAAAAGATTAAAGTAGGTCACGCGGGCACATTGGATCCGAATGCAAGCGGCCTTCTTATCATTTGTACAGGAAAACTAACAAAAGCAATAGATACGCTCCAGGCTCAGGAAAAAATCTATTCAGGTACTATACATATTGGCGCAACTACGCCTACTTATGATATTGAAAGCGATATAGATGGTATATTCGCTACTGATCATATTACCAGTGAAGCAATGGATGTTGCAAAAGCAGAACTTACAGGCCCGCTTTTACAGATACCACCTGTGTATTCTGCGATAAAAATCGAAGGACAAAAGTCTTATGATCTGGCACGTAGGGGTAAGGAAGTGGAAATGAAAGCCAGACCCGTTACTATTTACTCTTTTGACCTTACATCTTATGAGTTGCCGGAAATAAGTTTTGTAGTCAAATGCAGCAAAGGGACTTATATCAGGTCGTTGGCGTTTGATTTTGGCAAAGCGTTACTTTCAGGTGCTTATCTATCATCACTCAGAAGAGAAGCCATAGGCGATTTTAGCGTCAAAGATGCATTTTCGATGGAAGAAATGGTCATTTTTATAGAAAAGACCACATCTGCAGAGTTACCAATGGAATAGCGAATAAATTCCTTTTTTTAATTATCCATTGTGCCTTCCATTTTTATTTTTACCTTATCTTGTGCCCAAATAACCCCCAATTATGAAATTAATAGACGGCAAAGCAGTGGCTGAAGAGTTAAAAAACTCAATGAAGCAGGATGTTTTAGAGTTTAAAAAGAAATCAGGGCGAGTCCCCCACCTCGCAGCTATATTGGTTGGCAATAATCCTGCAAGTAAGGCCTATGTCGGAAATAAAGTTAAATCATGTGAACAGGTGGGGTTTAAATCTACGCTGATTAAGCTTGATGAAGATGTTAAGGAAGAAATATTGCTCCAGGAGATTGAAAAACTGAATGAAGATCCCGACATCGACGGATTTATTGTCCAATTGCCTTTGCCAAAACACATTGATGAAGTAAAGGTAACATTGTCTATTGATTATAAAAAAGATGTAGATGGTTTTCATCCGGTAAATTTCGGTAGAATGGCCCAAGGTCTTCCATGTTATCTTCCTGCTACTCCCTTTGGGATTACATTACTGCTGGATAGATATAATATTGAAACGGCAGGAAAACATGTAGTGGTCGTAGGAAGGAGCAATATTGTGGGTACGCCAATAAGTATTTTGCTTTCACGTAAGTCAAAAGTAGGTGATGCTACAGTGACGCTGACTCATAGCAAAACTAAAAATCTGCAGCGAATACTCTTACAAGCGGATATCATCATAGCAGCGATAGGCATTCCGGGTTTTATAAAAGAAGACATGGTACGCCAGGGAGCTGTGGTCATAGATGTCGGAATCAACAGAGTGGAGGATGAAAAATTAGAAAAAGGCTCCAGATTAGTAGGAGATGTTGATTTTGAAACAGTAAAAGAAAAATGTAGTTTTATTACACCAGTTCCCGGTGGAGTAGGGCCAATGACTGTCATGGGGCTTATGATGAATACCTTTAAGTCAGCAACCAAAGAAGTTTACCCATAATAAGTTATATTTTTTTTGATGGATACATATATAGCGCTCAAGGTAGAAAGTACAGACGAAATACTCATGGCTTTATTAACACAGTTTGAGTTTGAGTCATTTGAGGAGAACGATGATCACTTTATAGCATATATCAATGAAAAAAATCTGGATGACCAGACCAGAATAGATATTGGTGGAATTATTCAGCCATATACTGATAAGTATTCTTTTGAAGTCATAGCTCCTCAGAACTGGAATGCTTTATGGGAAGCGTCGTTTCAACCGGTGATCGTAGATGATTTTTGTCAGATAAGGGCAGATTTTCATCCTGCTATTGAAGGTATAAGTTTTGATTTGGTCATTAATCCCAAAATGGCCTTTGGAACGGGTCATCATGCTACTACATTTATGATGATAAAATTGATGGCGGGCCTGGATTTTAAAGAAAAATGTACATTTGATTTTGGATGTGGTACAGGAATACTTGCTATATTGGCTTCAAAACTTGGCGCTAAAGAAATAGATGCTGTAGACATTGAGCATGAATCTTACTTAAATACCATAGAAAACAGTTTCATAAATAGCGTTCCAAACATCGTTGTTTATGAAGGAGGTCTAGATGTTGTCCCTATTCGACAATATGATATCATACTTGCCAATATCAATAGAAATATTCTTGTAAAATATGCCAGTGAGCTCATGGCCCGGTTGAGTCATAATGGTATTTTATTGTTTTCGGGTGTTTTGGAGGAAGACAGACAAATCGTGACAGATGTATATGGATCCAAGGGACTGGTGCAGGAATTTTTGACCAGAGATGGTTGGGTCTGTATAAAGATGGCGCTTAAATAAGACTATCTTACTCGTACCCGCTTATAAAATCAAATATAACATATCTCTCACTAAGCATATTTACTCATATCTATGATGGTTTATTTTTAACCCTATAAAACGCATCAAACTTCTCTCTTAGTTGATTTTAAGGTTATTTATAGACAGTTCATTTTAGTTCTTAGTCTAATCGTTTATGATATTGGTAGAGTATTATAAGTAATTGGTATGTACGGATGCAACTTAAAATGACCTTTTCCCGTCATTGGTATATAAAATTTGAATATAATTAATCATTTGATTTTCTAAACCCTTAAATATTTATTATCATGAAAAGTGTAAAAAATTTATTAGTTGTAGTTTGTTTTTCATTGGCAGCCAATTTTGTGAATGCCACAGAACTCACAAACATCAAGAAAACTGAAAGTGCTCAGATTCAATCTATGTTGAAAACCATCGATTTTCAAAATTTCATAGAAAATGAAACTAGGGTTAGTATTAGTTTTTTTATCAATGCCCAGAATGAAGTGATTGTAGTTTCTACAAATAACAGAGATTTGGATGCAATTGTAAAAAGTACTTTAAATTATAAGAAAATAGCCGTCAATGAGCTGGAGTACAATAAAGTGTATACAGTGCCGGTTGTGATCAAATAAGAGTTTTTCATAGTTAATTGTTTTGAAGCCGAAGATTAATCAGTCTTCGGCTTTTTTACTTTGACTTTATAGAGATTTTAAGCCCTGAAGCAAAATTTATTTTCTTTTTATTGTCGTCTGTAAAACAAAAATTAATTTATTCCGTTTATATTTTAATATTTCCATGAAATTTTATTTTCTTTGCACCCGATTTAAATATTAAATACAAATTAAATTTTAAAATATTTTCCAATGGCAGATTACAAGATGGACAAAATAGATCTGAAGATTCTTAAAATGCTTCAGGAAAACAGTAAAATCACTAACCTTGACTTGTCTAAAAGAATAGGACTTTCACCAGCTCCGACATTGGAGCGAGTAAAAAAATTAGAGCAGTCAGGTATTATTCAAAGTTATCATGCCAAAGTAGATTCATCTGCGATTGGACTTAATGTCAAAACATTTGTTTTGGTTTCACTAGCGTGGCAAAAACCAAATGCTTTGGATAACTTTATATCGAAAGTGAAGACTATTCCTGAAATTACCGAATGTTATATCATAACAGGAGACGCAGACTTTTTATTAAAAATAGTATGTAGAGACATACCAACGTACGAAAAGCTTTTGTTTAAGACGTTATCACAAATAGAAGAGATCGAAAGACTAAAGACACTAATGACGCTTTCAAAAGTAAAGAAAGAAAAGGTATTGCCCTATGATTATGATAATGCAGAAGAATAATATTTTTTCTTTCAAAGATTAAATATAAAAAAGCCGTCTTTCTACTCAGAGAAAGTCGGCTTTTTTAATTCATAGAATTCCTTGAATAAATTGTGTCTACATCTTAACGATGTCATCCATTGGAAGTATCTGAAAGTTATAGTACTACCTGATTAAAAATCATAATCATCACATCATCAATAAATTAAAAGAATCTAAGCACATGAAATTTTATTTTATATGAAGACCACCGGATTGTTATGGAAGTTTTACAAAAGTGATCCAAATGATTGCCATTATTTATTCGGTACCATGCATTTGGCTACAGATGCTGCATATACCTACGTAGAGTTGGCTAAGGAATACATACAAAAGTCATCCTTATATGCGGCGGAAATGGACCTGAATGATGTAAAAAATGAGGATATGATGGTCTACTTTAAATTGAGCCCAGATGCTAAGTTTTCTGATTTTTTCAGACCAAAACAGTATAGAAAATATAGATTATTGATTTTGAAGTCGTTAAATATTGATTTGGATCACTATCTCAATTTTACTCCATTTTTTATTAATAACCTTTTGGCAGAAGTTTCATTGAAAAGAACCAAAAATGAGGCCCTTGATCATCATTTGTGGCAATATGCCATGAACCATGAACTTGAAATGGTAGGCGTTGAATCATTTGAAAATCAGTTAAATATACTAAAACAGATACCTTTGGCTTTTCAAATTAAATCCTTTAAAGACACAGTCAGGAATATATCTTCATTCAGAAAAAAGATAAATAATCTGAATGAATTGTATCGAAAAGGTGACTTAGTACAATTATATAAAAGTTCTAGGAAAAGCATGGGAAGCATCAGAAAAATGATGATTTATGACCGAAATGTTTTTATGACCGAGCGGATTATAGAACTTAGCAACAGAAAATCTTCATTTTTTTCGATTGGTGCTGCTCACTTTGCTGGCAACAAAGGAATCATTGCCATGTTAAAGAAAAACGGTTATATCTTGAAAAATATTTGATTTTTCTGCTGATTACTTATTTGGTAGGGTCCTGAACATTAAAGCCTTTGCTGGCTACTTTGTTTTCAGAAAAAAGGCTAACATAATAAATCATACCCGGTAATTGTATGTCAGGTTGTATACTCAATTTCTTTTCCCCAAATACTGGTGGAAAAAACTTATCTGTAAAAACTAATTTTCCTGAAATATCAAACAGTTTTAAGGTAATTTCTTTTGCATCTTCACTGATATAATTAACATTGAGCATACCATTTGTCCATGTCACCGCATTTATTTTCAGGTTACCTACTGGTGCCAACTCTAGCGAACAATAATTCTCCAGAATTTTCGACACACTTTTTGAAATATTCATTCTTCCTTCCGAAACGGTTTTACCGGCTAAGGTTGATTTTTTGTCAGTTGAGTTTAGTAGAATTGATTTTATAGAGAGTGCAGCATTTTTGGGATCTTGTGTTAGCAGGGCATTAAATGCTTGACACTTTATGGAGTATAGGAGCGCAACAGCGCCGGCCACCATTGGAGTGGAAAGCGAAGTTCCTGATTCAGTTTTGTACAATCCTTTACTCATAAGATCTGTGGTTAATATACGTTCGCCAGGAGCTGAAATATCAACACTTACGTTTCCGTATCCCGTAGATGCGTCGATTTCGTCAGCCTGATTAGTACTATTGACGATAATCAGGTATGGACTGGTACAGGTAGATGGCATATCACCTACTTCTTCGACATTATCATTTTCGTTGGTAGTGGCTGCTACATTTAAAATACCTTCCATGCCCAGTTTATCATACACAGCACACCATATCGGAAAGTCTGCGGCAAAAGCCTTTGACAAACCACCTGAATAGCTGGATACTACTATGTTAGAACCTTTTACCCCTGCACTACTATTATACTGTTTTTTCTCAGCTAAAATATATTCATAACCTTCAATCACATCACTTACCAGATTTCCGGTTGTAACAGGGAGTATTTTAATATTCCAGTTCACGCCTGAGATTCCTTTTTGGTTGTTGCCCTTTGCACCCATTACGCCAAGTATATTTGTCCCGTGACTTTTTGTGTCATGTATTCCGTTATTTGTCCGCGTATTCCATCCTGATACATCATCCTTATATCCATTATTATCATTGTCTATATCATCACCGGGTATTTCATCAGGATTATTGTATATATTGGAAGAAAGATCTTCATGTGAAAGCTCGTATCCATCATCTATAACTCCAATCACAATGTCTTTTCCAGTATAACCTTTTCCACCTGTTGTAATATCCCAAGCTTCATATGCTTTAATTAAACCCAAATAATATTGTTCATTAATTTTAGTATCGTTGGGTTTTAAGCGTTGCTCCAATTCAAAATTGTATTCAATGGCAGTTATCCGCGGATTATTTTTAGTTAAATCAAACAAGGATGTATCATTCATATCTGATGTCAATAAGAAAAGACCTGCCAGACTCCCCAAACTTTTATATTTAATTTCAGATTGTCTTTTTTGATCAATGGAATAAATGATTTCCAAAATGTATTTTGGTTCACATTGGACGATCACCCCTTTTGATTTCCTGGGAGATTGTCCGAGCATTAAAAATGGAAAAACTAAAAATATTAAAATACTGAATATTTGTCTCATGAAATGCTTCATTTTATACTGAAATAAATACAAAAATATTATAATTTATTGTGCAACGCTTAAAAAATATAATTGATTTACAATTATTGCATAATTTATATGCAAGTTCCTTTTTAATATCAGGTGAATAAATTCCATTCTGAAATCAATATCTAGGAATTTTATTGAAAAGAAAAACCCTGGACTGATGTTCGCCCCTTTAAAAAACTGGTTTCACCATCATCGCAGTCCAAACACAATTAATTTTTCTCATTTCTTTTTTATTATAATTGAATGATTTAAAACGAAGTTTTATTGAATATTTAGATTATTAAACTACTTTTTACGTTGGATGAATATAATTGGCGTAAGATATTTCTAGTATTTTTGATTACCAATTTTACCATATAAATCATTTATGTAAAGATCTGCTTCCAGTAATCTGGACCCGTACCATGAAAACATTTCTCCATCTACCAGTATTATGTTCGTATCAGGTAATAATTTTAGCAACTCTGTCTTTTCTTTTTCTTTGAAGGGATAGGGCTCTGACGATAACATCACGATTTTTGGTTGGCGGACTTTTATATTTTCTACAGACACTACTGGATATCTTTCTGTAGCGGAGTAAATATTTTGGAATCCATATTTTTCCATCATGTAGTGTATGAATGTATCCTGCCCGACTGTCATCCATGGGTCTTTCCATATTAAATAGCAGGTGGGTATTTTTTCCCTTTCTGTATATAGAGGTATTTTTTGTAGTTTATAGAATAATCGCTCGCATGCTTCTGTCTTGAATAACAAATTCAACATATGAAGGAAGTTCAATATACCCTGATTGTTTTTAATATCAGTAACATAGACTTGGGTATATTTTTTTAACTCGTTGATATCTTCCAGTCTGTTTTCTTCTTTATTGGCAAATATCAAATCAGGTTTGGTGGCAAGGATATTTCTAATTCTGGGATTTTTAGTACCACCTATTACTTCTATTTCCTTAAGAAGTCCCTTGGGGTGCACGCAAAACTTTGTAATTCCCACAAGTGTAGTTTTCAGGCCAGCTTCTACCAGAGTTTCAGTCAGTGAAGGCACCAGTGAGATAATTTTTTTAGGCTCACAAGTAAATAATATTGGTGTTCCCAAATCATCCTTTAGCTGTATCAAGAGCCTTGTTTTTTATATTTTCCTTTGAAGTTTTTTTCACCTGCCGGAACTTCTATTTCAATATGATTTTCTCTTGGCGGAATTGGGCAATTAAATCCATCGCTATATGCGCACCATGGATTATAACTTTTATTGAAGTCAATTTCTATTTCATCGTTTTTAATATCAGTATCAAGTAGATTTATGTATCTGCCGCCACCGTAAGTACTTTCATTATTGGTGTAGTCTTTAAACGGAAGAAAAAGATTGTTTTTATAAACAGGATTAATAGGTTGGTGTATATTTTTATAAAGATGTAGTGTCAGGTTTTGATTGAAGTAGCTACATTTTGCTACAGCATAAAGCAGGTATGTTCGTGTGACTCCGCTATAGGTAGGCATTTCAAAAGGTTTTGCATCTGAAACCCTCTGACAGGTGCAATTTAATTTCCAATCTTCATTTGCAGGATAAAAATTTAAATACTGTAAATCATCAGCCGTAAGAGGAGATCGTGAATTGTTCAGAAAACCGTTTTTATATGTTTCCCTATACATATTCAATGAATCGTTATAAGTCGATATAATTTTTTTTGCTGAACAGCCTCCCAAAATCAATAGTAAATAAATTGTAAATCGAATAGGCATCATAAGTTATTTATTGTTGATAAATACCATTCTGTCCCTTACTACTGAAAGTCGGTTGATATTGTTTATTCCCTTGGTAGATAAGTCTGCAATACTGATCCAGTATTTGTCTTTCTCAGGATGAAGTGTTTTTAAAAATGGTCCATCACCTACTACAAGAGTTCCACTCATCATGATATCAAAATCTTCCCTTCCTGTTGGCATTTTGCATACCGTGACCATTGTTTGATCTTGAAAATGGTAAGATTTCAAGACCCAATTGTCGGAATTTATTTTGTGTACAAATAAAAGATTGCCTTCATTGTCTATTTTCAGACATCTTCCTATATTTTCTACTATAGTTTTCACTGCTCCTGTTTTTACGTTTGCCAAAGCAAGTTTATGTGGGCTTCCTACCAAAAATAAGGCTATAGTATCTTTATTGAGCCAAGCGTAATATCCTATATTTTTTAAAGCGGGAAATAATCTTATTCCGGGACCAGATCTATCAGATGGATATTTCCATAGACTCTGGTCAACTCCATCCAGTTCGATCCGCACACAAGTAAATGTACCCAATAAGGGAGTGGGTGTGGGCGAAAATTCACTAATTTTTTCTGTATCAGTTACCCTGTAACTTTCAGATTTTTTAAGATCAAGGTGATAAATGTCTGTGGTTTGCGCTGTATCTATAGCTGCTGTCATGTAGATCTCATCGTAACCAAAAAACTTTGGCTGGTTGTTGTATCCATTGGGATTAAACCCATTGAGATATTTCAGGGAAACCATTTGTGGCTGGGTACCCAGATTTTTAAATTCCGCGAGATAAACATCTGTCTTGGGAAGTTGAGCAAAAATCGTAGAGGTAAATATCAAAAGTGTACCTAATAATTTTAATTTCTGCATGATCTTCACATTTATTGAACGAATGATCTATTCTTTACTGGCAGACATAAATAATCTGTCCCAATTTATACCATTACGTATATTGCCTTCTTTTGTTGAGAACCAAATGAACAATGGTTTCCCAACTATATGGTCAAAAGGCACGTAGCCCCATGCCCGTGAATCTTCTGAATTGTGTCGGTTGTCTCCCATAGCCCAGTAATAATCCTGCTTGAAAGTGTAGCTATTTGCTTTCTGACCGTTGATATATATATCCTGACCTTTTACTTCTAGTGTATTATTTTCATATACTTCTATTGCTCTTTTATAAAAAGCCAAATTGCCAAGACTTAGTGGTGTAGTAGCTCCTGCCTTTGGTATCCATATGGGCCCATAATTATCTAAGGACCAATTTTTGCCGATGATGGTGTCAAAAGGAAAAAGTTTGGTCGGTTCTGCCGTCTGTGGATATGGCTGTATTTTTACATTAGCATCCAATGATTTTAGTTTATCTACCTGCTCATCATCAAGATAAAGAAATCCCTGTCCACCATTGAATAATTGAGTGCCACCTACCGCATTATCGCCAAAGTCAATGCCCCACTTATCCAGTTTTTTGTTGTTTATACTTACATTTTGAGGAAGTTGTATCTGATACAAATATTGTAAATGCTTTGGATTTTTGACCGCTTTGCCATTCAAATATAGTTGTCTGTCCACAATCTTAAGGCTGTCTCCGGGTCCTGCAACACATCTTTTGATGTAATGATCTTTTTTATCCAGTGGTCTGACTACATAATCTTTGTTTTTAACTTTTTCCATCAACTCTCTGTCTTGTCCTATATATTCAGGTTGTCTTTCTATCTGACTTACAAAGTAAGATCTTGAGCCTGTGATGTACACACTATCACCTACAGGCCAGTTAAAAACAATAGGTTTACCCGCTTCTATTTTTTCTAAAGCAGGAAATCTTCGATACGGCAGGCTTGGTTTTTTCAGATAAGATTCTTTATTTATGATTGGAATCTGATTATGCAGCAAAGGGATCATAGCTACAGTCATCGGTGGTCTTATCCCATAATGTGCTTTCGACACAAACAAAAAATCACCTACATTGAGCGATCCTTCCATCGATGGGGTAGGGATGACATAAGCTTCTATCAGAAACATTCTAATGAATGCTGCTGCAAAAACGGCAAAAACTATTGATTCTACCCATTCTCTTGCAACAGATTTTTTATATGGATTTTTTTCTTCCAGTTGCTTTAACTTATACGCGTCTCCTGCCGCTTTTGCTTCTTCTATATTTTTTGCATACTCAGCTTCTCTGACTAAAGTTGGCCCCAGATAGGTGTCTTCCGGAGTTTTGGCAAGTTTAAAAAATATAGCAGGTGCATAAATAACAGCTGCAGCGGTGTGTTTAAATTCCAATTTGCCGAATGACCTGACCAAGTCAACCGCCATAGCAACAAAAATAAAAAGATTGACTATCGGAAATAGCAACCAAAGCGCGTGAGTAGGTTTTCTGCCTATAAGTTTGCACCATTCAATAAAATTTATTCCCGGTATAAGTCCTTTTACTGCATCTACACCAGCTTTAGGGAATAACATATACAGACTTACACTCAACAAAACGTAGGAAACTATCAGAAATATTAGAACACTCACAATGTATAATTTTATTGGTGCAAAGATATGATTTTAAATCAGATATAAATGAGGTTTCAGTCTAGTTTTAGAAGGATATGAGATTTTTTCATACCAATATGTGCGATTTAGCTGATCAAATTAGGTTTCGGATAATTTAGTTTTCCACTCTCGATAGCCCCAGTAAGCCATAACCAGAAAAAGAATATACATCAATGTAAACAACATAAAACCTTTGTAAAAATTCAGCGGAATTGCTATAATATTACTAAAGATCCAAGCATGCCAGTTTTCAATTTTCCTTTTTGCCATCCACCACATGGCAGTTACTGCCGATGATGAGACAAGTGCGTCAAGTATGGGTGTATTGCTATTTGTGAGCAGATGCAACATTAAGTAAATTGAAATCCAGGCCCCGATAAATCCTGTAATACCTATACGTAACTCATTTTTACTACAGCTACTTATTTTGTAGACCAACTCCTGATCACCTTCCATCCTGCTCCAGTTATACCACCCGTAAATGCTCATAAAAAAATAATAGATATTCAACATTCCATCAGCATAAAGCGGAGGTGCAGATATAAATAAATATAGCCATGCAGCAAGCAATACGCCTAATATACCAGTGGGATAGACAAGGATATTATTTTTACGGGCATACCATACACTGGCAACCTGTGTGACGGTACTTATCCACTCCTGCCAACTTAAGTATTGGAAGTCTGTTATAAATTTGGTGTATATTTCATATGCAGTCATGAAATCTGCAATAATTTAAACACCTGTTGTGCTGCTCTTTGCGAAGCCCCTTTGTTCCCAAGTTTTAATTTGAGATTTTCATAATTCTGTTTTATGGTTTCTTGGTTTATCAAAATATTTTCTATTTCTTTTCTTATATTTTGCGATGTAAGGTCATCTTGAATGAGTTCTTTAATCACTTCCTCATCAGCAATCAGATTTACCAAAGAAATATATTTCAGATCAACCAATCGTTTGGCAATATAGTATGAAATGGCGTTGCCTTTGTAACAAACCACCTGCGGGACCTTGAAGAGTGCTGTTTCAAGTGTAGCTGTGCCACTGCTTACCAATGCAAAATCTGACACAGACAGAATATCATACGTTTGGTTTCTGATCAATCGTACTTTATGCTGCATTTTCATTTTCTCAATTATATCAAGATACAAACCATCTAATACAGAAGGTGCTCCTGCCAATAGTAATTCATAGTCTCCATTTTGTACCGACTCAAGCATGATTGGAAGCATCATTTTTATCTCTTGAGTGCGACTCCCGGGCAGCAAAGCCAAAACTTTGTTTTCTTTTTTTGTATACTTTTTAAATGTAGGGTCGGGTTTAAAGTTCTCTATAGCATCCAGTAAAGGATGCCCAACATAGATGGCTTCATATCCATATTTTTTAAAAAAATCGGCTTCAAATGGTAATATTACCAATAATTTGTCTGTATACCTACCAAGGTCATGGACTCTGCTCTTGTGCCATGCCCAAACCTGTGGTGTGATGTAATAGACCACTTTAATCCCCTTTTTATTGGCCCATTTAGCTATCCTAAGATTAAATCCCGGATAATCGATTAAAATTAATACGTCCGGCTGACTGGATAAAATATCTGATTTACACCTTTTTATAAATCCTAATATGATTTTTAAATTTTTAATAACTTCCACAAATCCCATGAATGCCATATTGCTATAATGCTCTATCAGAACACCCCCGACTTCCGACATTTTGTCACCTCCCCAGTATCTAAAAATAGCGGCGTTGTCCAGTTGCTGCAAACTTTTCATCAGATTGGATCCATGCAGATCTCCGGAAGCTTCTCCCGCTATCAGATAATACTTCATTGCTTAGCCGAATAATTCGCCATAAAATTTTAATATCCAAGCACCTACATAGATCAGCGTCGGAAATATAATGCCTCTCATCGTATCATCCCATTTTCTGTTTTTTGCTATATTGAAAGGTACAAGATTGCTACATAAAGCTATCAGGGTTAAAGTTCTGAATCTGCGTCCTGAAGATGATTCACTTACCTCAGCCATGAGACCAAATTGGGTCATTTGATTAAATATAAATTCTACCAACACAAATCCTAAAACAGGAACGATGCAGCCTAAAACCAGACCAAAAACAAGTGAATTTTTATCTATCATTTTAAAATTTTTCTAACGGTTTAAGTTTGTCAATTTCAGGGTAAAATGTCAAATCATGCCCTGATGGTACTACAGATACATACTTATGGTGTAGTGCCCAAATGTCATTGTCTTCGCTATCAGGATCTTCAAAGGAAACAAATTTACCGGTCAGCCAGTAATATTTTTCTCCACGCGGATCAGTACCTTCCTGAAATTCTTCTACCCAAGTGCCGTTGCCTTGTCTGCATATCTTAATACCCTTGATTTCTTCTAGGGGACATGATGGTATATTGACATTTAATAGTTTGCAATTATGCAAAGGGTTTTCAAGTGTATATCTGATTATTTTTTCAATGTAGACTTTTGCTGCTTCGAAATCTGCATCAAAACTATAATCAAGCAAGGAAAAACCTATAGAGTCTATGTTTTCAATGCTTGCTTCCATAGCAGCAGACATTGTACCCGAATATATGATGTTAATCGAAGCATTGGCACCATGATTTATTCCTGAAAGGCACAAATCAATTTTTTTATTTTTCAGCAATACATTTTTTGCAAGTTTTACACAATCTACCGGAGTACCAGAGCATTCATAAGCATCTATACCCTGAAAGATCTTTACCTTCCTGAGTTTAAGGGGTTGATTGAGGGTGATGGCATGACCTTGACCCGATTGCGGTGAGTCGGGCGCCACAACCAATACTTCACCAAACTTTCTGGCCACTTCAACCAATGCTTTTATACCAGGCGCAACTATACCGTCGTCATTTGTAATTAGAATCATTTTTGAAAAATATTTTATGGATGCAAATTAACGCATTTCAAAATAAAACTCATGTTATACCAAGGAGATTTTATTTTAAAAATTATACTGCCAATGTAAAATTGAAATGAATCCATGGGATCAAATATTTTTGGGAAACCAATATTTTTTGGATGGGAGAGCAAATAAACAAGATATCTTCTAAAATTAATGCCACAGTGGTAGCAAAATATAATAAAAATAAGCAAATGATAATTATCGCTACAGCAGTTTTTAATTGAATAATGGGGAGTAACACACATTAATCACCTTTCATGTTGATATTGGTCATATTTTCTGGACATAAGAAAGGTTAATTTTATTTAAAATTTAAAGAGATGAACACAGAAACACCCATAAAAAAAATAAAAACATCTAAGATCATATATGTTTTACCTACTGATACCATGATGAAAGTGGAAGAAATTTTTGATAGTTTGCCTATTCATCATATTCTCGTCATAGAAAACGAAGCATTGCTAGGAGTGATAAGCAAATCAGATTTGCTAAGAGTGTACAGGGATTGTGCAGCAGGCGGCACTATTCCCGATAGACACAAATTTAAAGCAGAGGACATTATGACGATTGATCCGATTACGCTGGATACTGAGGATACGATTGGATTGGCGGCAGACATATTTCTTTCCAATAAAATACATTCTATCCCTGTCTTAAATGGGGACCAACTATCTGGTATTATCACCAATCATGACATTATTAAATACTGCTTCAGATAGTTTGGGCATTATTAGCCGAATTCAAAATGGTTGTAACTACTGATATTTATTGTCTCTCATTTCTAATGTTCGATTTATCGATGAATCATTATATTTACATTCGGCGATTGGTTTCCGGAAGCACCAAGCGCACTAAGCGAATAGGTGAAATTAAGCATTAAATATCTGCCGATGGTATTCGAAATAGATTCAGAAATATTGGTTTCGGATGCAGACCTGCTCACTCCTTGGTTTTGATCCAAAATATCAAAAATTCTAAGTTTGGCGGTGAGTTTATTGTTTAAAAATCCCTTTGAAACAGATGCCTGCCATAATTTTACCGATGTGGCTTCATCAAAAGACCCCTGGCCGTAAATATTATACTCCATTCTTGAATCAATAGTCCATCCTTTGCCAGCAAATAAAGCAAAGTATGCATCATAAGTTTGATTCAAAAAGTTTGTATTGAGTTTTTCATTATCTCTGTAAAGATTGCTAGTGTAATTCCATCTTCCTCCGATAGAAACGTCCATTCTGTTTTTGGATTTATTTTCCAAAGATAAATTTATACCGTTTGACCATCTGTCTATGATATTTTCCTGCTGATTGATAAAGTTAATCCCATTGATCAATGATGAGTTGATGCCTATCCTGTATTTAGCTTTAATTACATTGAGCGGACTGCTGTAATTGATATTTCCGGACAATGTTTTTTCGGCATCGGTATTGAGAGGAGTCTGTGTTCTTATGAATAACTCAGGATCCACAAACGATGATGTCGTTATTCTGTTTTTAGTGTAGCCAAGCCGCACATTGGCAAAAAGACTTCTAAAATTAAACTGATCAAAAAAATTGTACGAAATACGCATATTATGTCTGTATTCGGGGACAAGATTTGGGTTTCCCTGATACAAATTTAATGGGTCTGAATTATCTACCACAGGTTGGAGTTGTTCCATCGATGGCTCTCTAACTGAAGTGGAGTAATTTATTCTTATGTTTAGTTTATCATATTCGATTGATGCCCTTGGCAGAAAGTAATTAAACTTTGGATTGATGGTTTCGCCAACACTAGGGACACCTGTTAGATTTGAATTTTGAAAATCAACGCCTATGCTGGCAGAATATGTTTCCTTATTCATTCTCAGATTGGTGCCAATGATGTTGTACAAAAATGAATTGTCGAAGGTTCTGCTCAGTTCTTCATTGAGTAAACGTATATTCGTATTATCTGGATTCAGATCAAAAAAATCTTTGATAAGGTCTGTTTTATTGTTTCTTCTGGCAACATTTGTGCTCAAAAAAAGTGTTTTATTAAGCGGTTCAGTATAACTTGCTCCTATATTGTAATTGTTATTATCTGAGTTTTGAATTTGGTCCTGAAATACAGACGCATCAGGATTTAACATAAAATCCCTACCGTAAACTTCACTTAATATTCTATTTGTGTTATCAGCATTTACTTTACCAAAGCTACCATCCATCGTGACAGTACGTCCTTTTTTTCTCAACTTTTTTCTGAGATTAAAGGAAATAGAGTAATTATCACTGGTAGTTTTATTTGTCTTATCCTGGTTATTCAGGTTGAGCAAAAGATTTGCACTATTAGATGTAGAATCTAATTGATTTCCGATCCCATCACTACCCTTTATTCCGAGATTTCCAGTGACTGTCATTTCTGTCGTCGAATCTAATTTTAGATCCAGAACACTATAAAAATTGTGATTTAACGCGTCTGATAATGAGCTGTAAAATTTATCGGAGATCAGAGTACCTGAAGGTAGAAAAGAATTTGTATGTACGTTCTGTCTGAGATCTGTCTCACTTTGAGTAAGATAGTAGCTAAAGTTTATTTTATTTTTTTTGCCAAAATCATGATTCAGGTTTAATCCAGTGGTAATACTATTGGTCTCTCCGCTATTATTTTGACCAAAAGAAATTGGTACTCCAGTATTGAAATTTACATTGCGCATACCGCCACTCTGACCACCACCCGTCATACTTACAAAGTCACCGGCATTTACTCCGGAGTTATTCAGGTTGTTTAGAGATCCTAAAAATGATAGTTGTGTTTTTTTACTAAACCTGTTTATCATTGTCTTTCCTTCATATCTGCTTTGAGATCCATATCCTGCCATCACGTTACCGAAGTAGCCACTTTTTTTATCTTCTTTAAGCTCAAGGTTGATAGTTTTTTCTTCCAAACCATCATCGACACCAGTAAACTCAGCGTTTTTGGACTTTTTGTTAAATACCTGTACTTTTTTGATAGCATCAGCAGGTAGGTTTCTTGTTGCCATTTTTGGGTCTTTTCCAAAAAACTCTTTGCCATCTACCGTCACTGCTTTAACATCCTCACCTTGTACTTTAATACCACCGTCCGCATCAATCTCAACGCCGGGCAGTTTTTTTAAGAGGTCTTCTACCAGGGCGTTGGGTTGAGTTTTAAATGCATC
>JBBRVQ010000035.1:0-40890 GCA_038246735.1 Chitinophagales bacterium | reverse complement strand
TATGGTATAAAGAGCTAGGTGGTTATAGCGAGGGGGTTCCACCTCTTCCCATTCCGAACAGAGAAGTTAAGCCCTTCAGCGCCGATGGTACTGCGAAAGTGGGAGAGTAGGTCGCCGCCTTTTTTATGGAAGCCTTGTTGTTAATTGCAACAAGGCTTTCGCCTTTTATAGAACCGACAAACCTAAGAATCCAAACCCATTTGTAAAAAATAAATATATATTTTAGCAAGTGTTGTCACTTCATATTCATTGCTGGTTGATCTTTTATAGAATGGAAAGTACAATATTTTTTTGAATATGAAAATTCAAAACACATAAACATGTATAACACCCATTTATCATATATAATATAGACAAAGACGATTGAAAATATATCTTACCTTGAGCAAGTTAAACTCATTGCCCAGCTCGAACCCGATGAAAAATTTATGGTCTTTAAAATGATCTATACTTTCCTTACCAAAAAGAAGCTTAAAGATTTCTTTAATAAAAATGTAGCAATGCTGTAAAGCAAAAAAAGCCCTGCCGAATGGCAAGGCTTATTTGTTACTTGGTTATAAAGATTCTTCTACCATCCAGCTCTTTAAAATGAGATTCATCTAACTAAATTAGTTTAACTGTTTTAGTTTTTGTTTTCAAATTCAAATTTGGACTTATCTCCCATTTCTGTATAAAAGGCACATTCAAACTTAAATAAATCGCTGTATCACTTAGTAACTCTTCGTTTGTATAGTCTATCGACCCTTCTGGTAGATATCTTTTAAAACTATCTATTTTGCCATTTTCATAACTGATCTTGTAATGTATCCAATATTTTTGGCCGTTAATTATCATGTCACAATTTTCGTCCGAAGAAACAAAATTTGTACCTACTGGAGTAGCTATTAATATCTGTGTATGAAGTTAGCTTTATTTTGACAACTTGCAACATGCCACAGAACTAAATACATTCTAATAATTTTTATTATCCGGATATTCATTTCCTGTTCTTTTTTGTATTCCAACTTCAATTTTTTCTGGATTTTTAGTACTCTTCGCAGCTTGATTTTGTATTTTGTTCATTACAGTATTTGTATAATTATTAGACTGATTTGTGGCAGAATTATTCGGATTACATACACCAAAGCAACCTAAGGAAGCGGCAGTAGAATTTTTTCCACCCTTCTCATAATTTCCACCTACATGCTGCATTATACCTTTTGCAGTACTCAACTTATCCCGAGATCCAATATCAGCTGCCGTCTGATTGGGGGCAGCATGAACTTCTTCAGACCCATATTGTGTTAACTTTAAAGCTTCCGTACCATTACCATTAGGATATCCGTTTGGCATTTCTTTAGCTGTATAATGGTTTTTTTTTCCATCTTTAGGCTCAAAGCCCGTATTTCTTGCTACTCCATCCCGATCAACATCTTCCCATGCATCTCTTGTAACAGTAAATTCCATTCTAAAATTTGCATCTTCTGTATCAGTTACAACTGCCTTATAAAGCTCTGCTTTAATAACATTGCTTTGACCTAGGACAAGTTGATATGCCGTACCTGCTTTTTGTTTGGTAATAGTGATAATAGGGGAATCCAAAGCACCATCAGGATCTATACGATTTTGGGGATTATTCCTGACAAAATGGTATGGTGTTTTATCAGGTTGAACGTGTGCTAAAGTATCCACGGAAGTAAATCGTCCCACACATAGATTATAATATCTCGCCCCGTTATAATATCACTTCTAATCCCTACTTTTAGGGCTGTTTGCTCATCTTAATTTTCTACCCTTTATAAAATATCCATTTGCTCAGTTCCTTAAAGCTGGCTTTTTTGCCATACATCAGTATTCCCACCCTATATATCCTTGCAGCTAACCATACTAAAAAGATGCTGAAAATAACTAGGGACACTACTGAAATGGCAATCTGCCACCATGGAGGGTCAAATGGTAATCTTACCGGCATGACAATAGAAGATAACAATGGTATCATGCTGGACCAAACTGCGAGACTGCTATCCGGTGCATTGACGGCACTGATGCCGATATACATTGAAAACATCAAAGGCATCATTACTGGAAGTGTAAGCGAGTTGGCTTCATTGATGTCTTCACCTACTGCTGAACCTATTGCCGCAAAAAGGGCAGAGTAAGCAAAATAACCTGCAAGAAAATAAAACAACGTCAATGGTAGTATCAACCACCAATTCATAGCCTTGACTTCAAGGAAGATCTGGCCTATTTTACCCTGAGATGTCATGGCAATATCTTCCATGGGCAGATTACCAGTATTCATGGCTCCCATGCTATCTGGATTTATACCGAAAAGTGCTGCTCCGATAATATATATAAGTGGCATAAGTATCAACCAGATACCGATTTGAGTCAATCCTACCAAACCCACGCCAATTACCTTACCCATCATGAGCTCAAAGGGTTTTAATGAGGAAATCAATACTTCTACTATTCGATTTATTTTTTCTTCCATAACTGATCGCATCACTTGCATACCGTAAAACAAGATAATGAAAAACATGGCATATCCTACCACACCACCTAGGACGGAGCTAACTATGGTAGTGATGGAACTTATTTTTTTATCCGCTAGGATGGTTATTGGTTCAGCACTGACATCCGTATCCAGATTTTTTAAAGTGTTACTGTCTATATTGAGCTTTTTGAGTTTATAATTTCTGATTTTTTTGCCAATAGCCGACTCTATGGCAAAGTTCTCGTCCATCGCCAACTGATCATCGGAATGGTATTTATACACATATTTTGAAGCCAATGAATCTGTCAACGCAGGTATTTCTAATATGCCGTTGATTTTTTTCTCTTTATACAATTCTTTTTGAGCTTCCAGACTTTCATTGCTGAAATTAAAAGTGAGATTGTCCCTTGTCTTTAATTCATTTTCCAGGAGATTGGTAGGATCATATACATTGATTACTTTTGCCTTATCTGATCCCGTGCTCATCACCAATACTACGGCAGCCATAAAAACCAGAATACCTAAAGGTGTAAGTAAAGTAGTGAGTATAAATGTCTTATTTTTGACCCGTGTGAGATATTCTCTTTGGGTTACCAGCCATATTTTATTCATTGTTGGATTCTACTATTTTAATAAAAATTTCATTTAAGGAAGGCATGATTTCATTGAAACTCACGATATTTACATGACTGTTTATCAAGTTTCTGAGCAGATCATTTGAAGTCTGATCTACTCCCGCTTTAAAAACTATTTCATTGGCTGTTTTATTGACAATCAGATAATTATGATCAGAAATGGTTTCAGGTAGTCTGCCATTATATTTTACACTAAAAAGATGTTCTTTAAAATCATTTTTGATTTTGTCCACACCACCATATAGCAATATTTTGCCTTTATTGATCAAAACGATGTCTTCGCATATTTCTTCAACTTGTTCCATCCTGTGGGTTGAGAAAAGAATACTGGCACCTTTTTCTTTCAATTGATAAATTTCGTCTTTGATAAGATTGGCGTTTATTGGGTCAAGTCCCGAAAATGGTTCGTCCAGTATGATCAGACTAGGGTCATGCACAACCGTGGCGATGAATTGTACTTTCTGACTCATGCCTTTGGATAGGTCACCTATTTTTTTATCCCACCAGTTTAGAATCTCAAATTTTTCCAGCCAGTTTCGGAGTTTAATTTTAGCATCTTTATTGCTCAGACCTTTGAGTTGAGCAAGATACAACAATTGCTCTCCTACTTTCATCTTTTTGTAAAGCCCTCGTTCTTCAGGCATATAACCTATTTCGTTGGGGTGAAGATGATTTAGCGGATGGCCATTTAGATAAATTTTACCACTGTCAGCAGCTGTAATTGTTGTTATAATCCTGATAAGTGAAGTTTTTCCTGCACCATTGGGTCCAAGTAACCCAAAGATAGAACCGGCTTTCACATCAAAACTTACATCGTTGACTGCAATATGATTGGCATATGCTTTTACAACGTTCTGTAGCGATAGTACATTCATTATTGTTTTGTTGATCTATGGACAAAGATAATATAAAATGATGAAGACAATTAAAAGATTCGACATAATCGGATATTAAACAGACATAAGCTTTTGGATTTCACGAAAATGAAACTGGGCAACATTTGCTGCCAAATTTTAAGTAAAGTCTTTTATTTGTTCGAAAGATTTCCATTCTTTTACATGCCAATTTATACCTTAACACAAAGTGAAATAATCAGACATCAAATTAATACCTGCAAAATTTTAACCCGGATTCGTTGTAAATGATAAACGAGTGAACTATTTTAATTCATTTATCATCAGGTTTAATATTTCTGAAGCTGCTTCTGAAACAATGGTGCCAGGACCGAAAACTGCAGCTACTCCGGCATCATAAAGCTGTTGATAATCCTGATTAGGGATCACGCCGCCTACAATGACCATAATATCTTCCCTGCCTATATCTTTTAGTGCTTTTAAGGTATCAGGTACAAGCGTTTTATGACCAGCAGCCAGAGATGAAATACCCAGTATATGAACATCGTTTTCTGCGGCTTGTCTGGCAGCTTCTTCAGGTGTCTGGAAAAGTGGGCCCATATCTACATCAAATCCAAGGTCTGCAAAACTTGTAGCAATTATTTTTGCTCCGCGATCATGACCGTCCTGTCCCAATTTGGCTACCATTATTCTGGGGCGACGACCTTCCAGAGCAGCAAATTGATCAGAAAGTGCCAAAGCGGTTTTAAATTTTTCATCCATTTTGATTTCATTTGAATAAACGCCTGAAATAGTCCTGCCAACAGCAGTAAATCTGCCAAACACAATTTCCAAAGCTTCTGAAATTTCTCCTAATGTTGCTCTTTCTTTTGCCGCAATTATGGCTTGTTCCAGTAAGTTGCCATGACCTGACCGAGCACAATCTGTAAGGCTATTAAGTGCTTTTTGTACACTTTGAGTATTTCTGGAAGCTTTTATGTAATTGATTCTTTCGATTTGTTCATTTCGCACTTTTGTATTATCCACAGTGAGAATATCGAGTGCAGTTTCTGTATCTTTTCTGAATAAATTTACCCCTATGACATGTTCATTTCCGCTATCGATTCTTGCTTGTTTTGAAGCGGCGGCTTCTTCAATGCGCATTTTGGGAATACCGGCTTCTATTGCTGATGTCATACCTCCGAGCGATTCAATCTCTCGGATATGATTCCATGCTTTTTCTACCAATTGTGCAGTGAGTGATTCTACATAATACGAACCTCCCAATGGATCAATAGCAGAAATTAAGTTGATTTCAGATTGCAAATATTTTTGAGTATCTCTGGCTATTTTTGCTGAAAAATCTGTGGGTAAAGCAATGGCCTCATCCAGTGAATTGGTATGAAGCGATTGTGTCCCTCCGAAAACCGCCGCCATAGCTTCTATACATGTACGCGATATATTATTGAATGGATCCTGTGCAGTAAGGCTATACCCGGATGTTTGACAATGTGTACGAAGTGCCAGCGTTTTTGGGTTTTTAGCGTCAAACTGAGATACTAGTTTAGCCCAAAGAAGGCGACCAGCACGCATTTTGGCAATTTCCATAAAAAAATTCATACCTATGCCCCAGAAAAATGAAAATCTGGACACAAAACTGTCAAGCTCTAGTCCTGCTTTTAGTCCTGCTCTGATATATTCCACACCATCTGCCAATGTATAAGCAAGTTCAATGTCAGCTGGAGCGCCGGCTTCGTGCATATGATATCCACTGATGGAAATGCTATTGAATTTCGGCATATGTGCGGCTGTAAAACCAAAAATATCGGAAATGATCCTTACTGATGGACCAGGAGGATAGATATATGTATTTCTTACCATAAACTCCTTTAAGATATCATTTTGTATTGTCCCGGTCAATTTTTCTAAAGAAACACCTTGTTCTTCTGCTGCTACTATAAAAAATGCAAGTATTGGTATGACGGCACCATTCATCGTCATTGAAACAGACATTTCGTCCAGAGGAATACCTTCAAATAGAATTTTCATATCTTCAACACTGTCAATAGCTACACCAGCCATGCCGACATCACCTCTCACGCGAGGATGGTCAGAATCATACCCTCTGTGTGTGGCCAAATCAAAAGCTACTGATAATCCTTTTTGTCCTGCAGCAAGATTCTTCCTATAGAAAGTATTACTTTCCTGTGCAGTTGAAAATCCTGCGTATTGACGAATCGTCCAGGGGGATGTGAGATACATTGTACTATGAGGGCCTCGTAAATATGGCGGACTACCTGCCTGAAATCCGATGTGGTCAATATTATTTATATCTTCAGATGTGTAAACAGATTTCAATAAGATACCTTCGGGAGTAACCTTATTATTTGAGCTGTTGTGATTTGATTTCATATAAGTTAACTTTTACCTTACAATGTTGTAAAGTTATAAACTTTTGAAAATTTTTCCAATAAAAAATTTTGGGTGATTTTGAGTTCAGAAATATTTAATTTTGGATAGAAGTTTTTATGAAAATATTTGGCTGTTTTTGGCTTGTATTGCTCAGTAAAAACAAAAAGTTTCTTTATTTTTGACTATTTTCGCACCCTGATTCATAAACGGGTCTACTTTAACTATCATGCAATATCTTGCTCTGGAAAACGTCAGTCGTTCTTATGGCGAAAAAGTACTTTTTAAAAATGTAAATCTTTCTATAACAAAAGGAGATAAAATTGCACTTGTAGCTAAGAATGGAAGTGGCAAGACTACTTTGCTTAAAGTAATTGCTGGGGAAGAAGGTTCTGACGGAGAAAATGCCAAAATAAATATTTCAAAAGAAATAAAGATTTCCATCCTTAAACAGGACCCGACTTTTGATCCAAATGCTACTGTTTTGGAAATGATATTTGACTCTGACAATGAAGCCATTATGGCAGTCAGGGATTACGAAAAAGCGCTGCAGATGAATGATGAAGCCATGCTGCAAAAATGTGTGACTAGGCTGGAGGATTTAAAAGCATGGGACCTTGAGTCAAAAATTCATGAAATCCTACACAAACTTTTACTAACAGATATGGATCAAAAAACCGGACAAATGTCTGGTGGGCAAAAAAAGAGGCTGGCGTTGGCTAAAATTCTGATAGAAGAGCCTGATTTTCTTATCCTTGATGAGCCTACTAACCATTTGGATATGGAGATGATCGAGTGGTTGGAAAATTTTTTACAACAACCCAATTTAACATTGTTTATGGTAACGCATGACAGATATTTTCTGGAAAGGGTGTGCAATGAAATCATAGAACTGGAAAACGGGAATACATATATTTACAGAGGTAACTACGCTCAATACCTTGAAAAGAGAGAGGCAAGACTATTAAACGATGCGGTAACTCTTGAGAAGACCAAAAAACTTTTTTCTAAGGAACTGGAATGGATGCGTCGTCAACCACAAGCCAGGAGTACAAAAGCCAAATCACGAATTGATGACTTTTATGATATTAAAGATAAAGCCCAGGTCAGAATTCAGAATGATGACATGAAGATAATGGTTCAGGCATCCAGATTGGGATCAAAGATACTTGAAGCACATGCTTTAGTAAAAAGTTTTGGAGATAAAAAAATATTGGATGGGTTCACTTATAAATTCAAAAAAGGGGAACGAATTGGTATAGTAGGACAAAACGGAACCGGTAAATCAACTATTTTGAAGTTATTGACTCAAGAAATAAAACCTGATGGCGGTAAAATTGTAGTTGGTGATACCATTGTATTTGGCTATTATACTCAAGATGGATTGGTACTTAATGAAGATAAAATGGTCATAGATGTTATCAGAGATATAGCTGAATATATACCTTTGGAAAAAGGCCAAAAGATATCAGCAGAATCTATGTTGGAGCGTTTTTTATTTCCCAGATCTCAGCAGCGGGTCTATGTTTCTCAGCTAAGTGGAGGGGAGAAAAGAAGACTTTATTTATTGACCATATTGATGAAAAATCCAAATTTTCTGATTCTCGATGAGCCTACCAATGATTTGGATATTATCACATTAAATGTATTAGAAGATTATTTGTCTGATTTCCCCGGATGTATTATCATCGTAACCCATGACAGATATTTTATGGATAAGTTGGTCGACCATCTGTTCATTTTGGAAGGAAATGCCAGAATAAGGGATTTCAATGGTACTTACTCTGAATATCGGGAGCTGAAAAAATCAGAAGATAGAGATAAGCCTAAAGGCGAAAAAGCAGTGGTAGAAGTTGCAGAAATCAAAGAAGAAGAAAAAAATAAGGCTTCATTCGAACAACGTAAAGATTTCGCTAGAATAGAAAAAGAGATCAAAAAATTGGAAGAAAAAAAGACAGAAATCACTGCAAAATTTGACGATGCAACTTTAAGTCCTCAAAAAATTATGGAATTGTCTAAAGAGTTGGATAAAGTCAACGATCAAATTTCTGAAAAGGAGGAGAAATGGTTTGAGTTGGCTGATTTGATGTAAGATATAAATTAAAATTTTCCTTACCTTTACTACTTAAAATTTTTAGATTATTATGCAAATGATAAATATAACATTGCCCGATGGAAGTGTACGTCAATATGAAAATGGGGTAACTTCAATGGATGTTGCTTTGTCTATCAGCGAAGGATTAGCCAGAAATGTACTTGCTGCTTCTGTCAATGGTGAAACATGGGATGCGACCAGACCGATTTTCGCCGATGCCTTTGTCAAGTTATTTACTTGGAATGATAAAGAAGGCAAAGCTACCTACTGGCATTCATCTGCACACTTAATGGCTGAAGCTTTAGAATCATTGTATCCAGGTATCAAATTTGGAATAGGTCCAGCCATTGACAATGGGTATTATTACGACGTGGATACAGGAGATGTTGTACTTACTCCAGCGGATTTGCCAAAAATTGAAGAAAAAATACTTGAGTTGGCTAGATTGAAAAGCCATTATGTAAGAAAAGAAGTGTCTAAATCTGATGCCATATCATATTTTACAGAAAAGGCAGACGAATATAAATTGGAATTGTTGGAAGGACTACAGGACGGAAATATCACTTTTTATACCCAAGGCAACTTTACAGATCTCTGCCGTGGTCCACACATACCGGATACATCTTCTATAAAAGCAGTAAAACTAACTAATCTGGCAGGTGCTTACTGGAGAGGGGATGAGAAGAGAAAACAAATGACCAGGATTTATGGCATTACATTTCCAAAAGCCAAAGAGCTGACAGAGTACCTTGAACTAATAGAAGAGGCTAAAAAACGTGATCATCGTAAACTAGGAGCAGAACTTGAACTGTTTATGTTTTCAGAAAAGGTAGGTCAGGGCCTTCCCATGTGGCTACCAAAAGGGACGCAACTTAGGGAGCGACTTCAGAATTTCCTCCGGGTAGAGCAAGAAAAGCAAGGCTATCAAATGGTGGTCACTCCACATATTGGGTCCAAACAACTTTATATCACATCTGGTCATTATGCTAAGTATGGGGCAGATAGTTTTCAGCCGATACATACACCTAAAGAAGGAGAAGAATTCTTTCTTAAACCTATGAACTGTCCACACCACTGCGAAATTTTTGGTTACAGACCAAGATCATATAGAGAATTGCCACTTAGAATTGGAGAATTTGGTACGGTGTATCGCTATGAGCAAAGTGGTGAATTGCATGGCTTATCCAGGGTAAGGGGATTTACACAAGATGACGCGCATATCTTCTGTACGAAGGAGCAGGTGAAAGGGGAGTTTTTAAAAGTGTTGGAATTGACCACAATGGTCATCAAAAAAATGGGTTTTGAAAATTTTACGGCCCAGATTTCTCTCAGAGATCCTGAAAAGCCTGAAAAATATATTGGTTCTGATGAAAACTGGCAGGCTGCAGAAGCGGGTATCGTCGATGCAGTAAGTGAGTTTGATATTGAGACAGTGACAGTATTGGGCGAAGCAGCTTTTTATGGCCCTAAGCTGGACTTTATGATCAAGGATGCTTTAGGTAGATCATGGCAACTAGGTACCATTCAGGTGGACTACAATTTACCGGAAAGATTCGAGCTGGAATACATCGGATCAGATAATCAAACGCATAGGCCGGTGATGATACATAGAGCGCCATTCGGCTCGATGGAACGATTTATCAGCATTCTTATAGAGCATACTGCTGGAAAATTTCCGCTCTGGCTTACTCCTGATCAATATGCTTTACTCCCGATATCAGATAGACTGCTGCCATATTGCGAAGAAATCAAAACAGTACTTGCTAAACACGATATCCGAGGCTTTATTGATGAGAGGGCAGAGTCTATAGGACGTAAGATCAGAGATACAGAACTTAAAAGAGTTCCGATCATGCTGATCATAGGGGACAAAGAACAAGAAAACGGTCAGGTATCTGTAAGGAGACAAGGTCATGGTGATGTTGGTTCAATGAACATTGCAGACTTTGTCAGTTATTTTACGGCAGAATTAGAAAAGTAGGTTTATAGTTTTCTGATCAAACCTTCCTGAGCAGTACTGGAAACCAGTTCACCATCCTTTGTGTATATTTTACCTGTGCAAAAAGCCCTGCCATTGTTGGCATTGCTGCTTTCTACGACATAGAGCAACCAGTCATCTGTTCTGACGGGTCTATGAAACCACATGGCATGATCTAAACTTGCAATTTGCATTGGGGTAGTAAAAAAAGATAAACCATGTGGAAATAAAGCTGTAATCAAGAGATTAAAATCAGAAGCATAAGCGAGCGTGGTCAGGTGAAGCAACGGGTCATCAGACAGTATTCCGTTGGTTTTGAACCATGTATGATTCATGGCTGGTCTAATTCTTGGATTGAACGGGTCATAATGCTCTACGGGATGAAAAATAAATGGACCATTGGGCGCAAAGATGCCTCTTGGCTGAATTTTAAATTTTGCTGCAAATTCTGCAAATAAATCTGAAAAGGAAGATAATGATTCCGGGCGGGCTACATTTGGCATGATGTCCTGATGTTCTATACCTGTTTCATATTTTTGATATGAGGCTGACATGATAAAAATATCTCTTCCTTTTTGAGATGCTACAACTCTTCTTGTATTGAATGACTTTCCATCTTTGATAATCTCAACTTTATAAGTGATTTCGAGATCATTATCACCTGGATTGATAAAATAGCAATGAATGGAATGCAAAATTTTATTGTCAATTATGGTAGTGTTTGCTGCAGATACAGCTTGGGCAAGCACTTGCCCTCCATAAACATTTGGACTGCCAATAAAAAGATTCTTTCCGGTAAAAACACCTTCTTCTATTTGATGTAACGTAAGAATTTCTAGTAATTCCGGTAATTGACTTTTCATCAGGCAGTAAATTTTTGCATATTTTTTAAGTAAATAAATATGAAAATGACTGCCAAACTAAAATGTAAAGCGGCAGCGCCCATGTTGGGTGTTATATTTTGTTTGTATACTCCATACATGTGAAGTCCCACTGCAAAATGAAAGGCAATTATAGTCAAGGTTATCTGTTTGAATAAAATGGTATACTCAAAGTGTTTACCTAAAATAAAAGTAATGATGCCAAAGCAAAATGCAAGAATACCATACATTTTTGAAATAACAATACCCTGAATGTTTGGTTCCGCATGATTTAGCAGAAGGTGGGGATTAAAAAGTAAAATGAAGCCTGCCAGAATTTCAACTCCGGCATTGACCTGAAGTATAATTTTCATTTGTTTTATTGCTTTTTATTTACGGACTTACCACTTACTTCTATCAATGTATCCATGGCAAATTTTGCTTCGTAAACTATATGACCATCTTCATCCCATTTTCTTAAGTACCCGTTTTTTTTCTCTTCTTTAAACTCACTTACATATTGCATTTTGCCTGATTCGTAAAATATGGTATCACCTCCGCTTTTTAGTCCGTTTAAATAGTATTGTACTTCTTTAAGTTTCCCATTTTCATAATAGACGGTTGTTTTACCGGTTTGTTTGTTATCCTCAAAATACTTCTCTCCTTTCAGAGCACCTGAAGGATAATAGTCGGTCATTTTACCTTCAATCTTTCCATTAATTCTGGTATATGTTCTTGATATTTCTCCGGTTCCGTAATTTTCTTTAATCTCCTGACTATTAATCTCGGATGATTTAGGTTGTTCATTTTTACAGGACAGGATGAGTAAAATTTGAAATATCGTCAGGGCTAAAACATTAAATTTCATGTGTTTAAATTTTGCTAAGTTGTTGAATTTGTTGAATTTGTGAAAATAGTAAAATACCCATGGGATGTCTTAGAGCCATCCTTCGAGATTTAATCATTCCGGCTTGTTTGTCCACCGCAGCGGACTTATGGGGATTTCATGTATTTATTTTATGTTTATATAAAAAAAAAAGGGTCAAAAACTGACCCTCAATACTTTTTAATTGATAATTATTTTTTCCATGGAAGCCTATTGACAGCTCTTCCAATTTCTGTACCATATCTTATGCCTTCTTCAGCATCCATTCTGAAATGAACTCCAAGTGGAACTCTTGACCAAGCATTTTCAAGAGCCATTTCGAAAAAGCTACTGAATGTCCTCGGATATCCAGAAAACTCTGTTCTGTTTCTGTGACAATTATCTGTCATTCCATATGAATAACCAAAGACACTAGCTAGAACTTCTGAAGCTGCGGCACCGAATGTTGAATGTCCTGATGGATAAGCTGGAAAAGAAGGTGAAATTCCATTGTCACCAGTAATAGGATTATACAGATTCGGTTCCCAACTTGGGTCTATCAGTCTCTTGATATAAGATTCGGGTCTTTCAAGATTATAAAAGTACTTTGAGTTCCAACATCCAATTGCTGCATCATGCAGAGCCATTCCAATTTTTGCATTTGCAATCACGGCTTCATACAAATTTGCTTTTTCATTATTGTATACCTGATTTGCAATGGCTATAAATCTTGTTGGTGGTGAGAACGTAAGACCTAACAGATCATCACTCCAGAATTCACCCACCCATTCAGTCTGGTATGAAAGCGACGGAGTATTTTGAGCCATTACCTCAACTGCTTGTGTATATAAAGGAGAACCAGGTTCTTCACTATATTTACCCACATAAACAGAATAAGGTTTACATACTTTAAGATCTTCTTTGATAGCTAAAGTTCTTCCTTTGCCCCAATAAGGAAACATTCCTTCACCTGGACCAGGTATGGTAGGTGTCCATGCGCCAGGTTCATTAAGTCTATCCTGCCAGTTATTTTCTTTAAAAGGATCTTTATAGCCGTCAAAAGTCGCAGCATCAGTCTTCATCCAATCCCATACCGCTGAAGCTACAGACTCACCATGGTTTTTAGATCTTAGGAATACTTCCTGACCTGATACTTCCAGAAATTTGATTTCATTTTTATCAGCCAAAACCTTTATTTTAGCATAAAGGGTAGCATCTACTTCCGGAAGTAATCTGCTATATAGATAATTATTTACGGCATTGACTACTGTAGGCCAGTGATACTCCTGATTGTTAAAGGCTTTTGGTAAATTTAAGCCAGCGTACAAGCCAGCCAATGACGCATTGTCTGGCATACCAGTCACACAAGCCTCATAATTAGCTAATCCCACATAACCTAAAGCATTGGCAGTCGGACATGGTCTATAACCAGCAGCATGTCTCTCTATTTCCATCCATAATTCATTCCACTCATGTACAACTGTAAAATCGTATTTATCAACAGTTTTGAATGTGGTAGAAGTCTCATCAGTAATATCTTTTTTACAGGAAGACATCACAATGGATATGGATAAAACAGCAAAAAGTATTTTGATATAATTTCTCATGGGCAAAAATTTATAAATTATTCGAAATGTTACTAACAGATTAAAAACGGGACAAAATTAATCATATATGGCTTATGTTGTTTGATATTTTTAAAGAATATTTGTATGATATTTGTCAATTGTAGCAACATTTGTATAAGACTCTATATAAGTTATTTATATACATTTTTGTTTTTCTTATGTGTGTTTTTTATTTTTGTATATATTTCATTGTATGTGGTGAAAAAGCTAGTTTTCAATCATCTATCAGAAGTATTCTTACATAATTTTGTACTTTTGCAACCTTGATTAACAAAGTTATATAGGATGACTGTTTTGAAAGACATTAAAGACAGGTTTTACGAAGGGATTTATACATGTTATAGCATTAGATTGCTCGATGGCGAACTTCCAATGAATGAAACTCGTCATGAATTTTCAGGGGATTACACTTTTGTTATTTTTTCTTTGGTTAAGCAACTAAAAAAGTCACCTAAGGAAATTGGAGATACTTTGGGGCAATGGATGCTTACTAATGAGCCCTTAGTCACCGGTTTTGAAATTATTCAGGGTTTTCTTAACTTGACTTTTTCAAATGAATTTTGGCAAAGGATATTTTTTGAAATAAATGACACTCCTGAATATGGATATTTTCCACCCAATGGAAAAAAAGTATTAGTAGAATTTTCATCTCCAAATACCAATAAACCTCTGCATCTGGGTCATGTCAGAAATATTTTGCTGGGATGGTCTTGCAGCAAAATTCTGGTAGCCAATGGTTATAGTGTCATTCGGACTCAGGTTATAAATGATAGAGGTATTGCGGTGTGTAAAAGTATGTTGGCATGGCAAAAGTTTGGACAGGGATCAACACCTGACACGACAGGTATTAAGGGAGATCATTTTGTTGGGGACTACTATGTTCTTTTTGAGAAGATATTTATGGAAGAGTATAGCATTTTTCAACAGTCTGACGAAGGTGTTGCTTTATTTGAATCAAACAGAAAAGATTCACAGGACTCGGCTTCTTTTTTTAAAGAATACAAAAACAAGTACTTTAATGACTATAGTCTATTGGGCACAGAGGCAAAACAAATGTTGCTCAAATGGGAGGCTAATGATCCTGACACTATTACCCTTTGGAAAAAGATGAATCAGTGGGTATATGACGGATTTAGTGCTACTTACGAAAAACTTGGCGTTCAATTTGATAGTCTGTATTACGAATCTGATACTTATTTATTGGGCAAAAAAGCTGTAGAAGAAGGGCTAGCTAAAAGCGTTTTTTATCAGGAAGATGATGGTAGTGTATGGGTAAATCTCGAAGATGTAGGGATGGATCGTAAAATTGTTTTGCGAAGCGACGGAACTTCTGTATACATCACTCAGGACATTGGTACCGCACAGCAAAGATATGCCGACTTTGGCATAGATAAAATGGTGTATACTGTAGCTGACGAACAGGATTATCATTTTAAAGTACTGTTTGAGATACTTAAAAGACTTGGGGAACCTTTTGCTGCCGGACTTTTTCACTTATCTTACGGTATGATAGATTTGCCTACTGGAAAGATGAAGTCACGGGAAGGTACAGTAGTTGATGCAGATGACCTTATTGATGAAGTGGTTCAGGAAGCAAGAAACATGTCAGCAGAGAGGGGAGAAATTGCATCTTTACCTGATGTAGAAAAGGAAATGATCCTACACAAAATTGGTTTGGGGGCATTAAAATTTTTTATTATAAAGGTGCAACCAAAAAAGAGGATGATTTTTGATCCCAAGGAATCTGTAGATATGCAGGGACAGACCGGACCATACATCCAAAATGCATATGTCAGGATACAATCAATCAAACGAAAGGCATCAGAAAGTCTTTTATTGAATTATGATGCTTATAAAGAAATTAATGAACAAGAAAAATCGCTGATAAAACAATTGGTAAATTTTCCTGATGTTGTAGCTGAAGCCGGTACATTGTATGATCCCTCATCAGTGGCAAATTATGCCTATGCGCTTGCCAAGGAATTTCATAGGTTTTATCATGATGTCAGGATATTGAATGGTGAAACAGATGCTGCAAAATCATTTCGGATACAACTTAGTACTAAAGTAGGTGAAGTTTTGAAGTCTTCTTTTGATCTTTTGGGGATAGAAATGCCGGATCGCATGTAAAATGGTCACGATGTCTTAAAAGTATAACGTAATTAAAAAATTAAGCAAATAACGAAGCAAAAATGGCTGAAGAAAGAAAGGAGTCTTTAAATTTTATTGAGCAAATTATCGAAGAAGATATCAAATCAGGTAGAATTATTGACAAAATATTGACTCGATTCCCACCTGAACCAAATGGTTATCTTCATATTGGACATGCTAAAGCTATTTGTATAAATTTTGAGACAGCATTAAAATATGGGGGGCGTACAAATTTAAGATTTGACGATACTAATCCGACCACTGAAGATACGGAATTCGTAGAAAGTATTCAGGAAGATATTAGATGGTTGGGTTTTGAATGGGAAGGGGCGCCACTTTATGCGTCAGATTATTTTGGAAAACTATATGACTTTGCTGTAAAGTTGATAAAAAAAGGGTTGGCTTACGTGGATGATAGTACACCAGAAGAGATTGCAAATATGAAAGGAAGTCCGTCTGAATTAGGTAAAGATAGTCCTTATAAATCACGGTCAGTCGATGAGAACTTGGACCTTTTTGCGCGGATGAAAAATGGTGAATTTGAAGATGGAACGCGAGTTTTGAGGGCAAATGTAAATATGTCATCCCCAAATATGTTGATGAGAGATCCTATCATCTATCGTATAAAAAAGGAACATCATCACAGAACCGGGGACGCATGGTGTATCTATCCTATGTATGATTTTGCGCATGGACAGTCTGATTCTATTGAAGGTATTACTCATTCTTTGTGTTCTCTTGAGTTTATACATCATAGGCCACTTTATGATTGGTTTATAGAAAAATTGGAAATATATCCATCCAGGCAAACAGAATTTGCCAGGATGAATGTGGAATATATGATTACTTCCAAACGTAAGTTACTTAAGTTGGTGAATGATAGACTGGTGAATGGATGGGATGACCCCAGGATGCCGACCATCTCAGGAATGCGGAGGAGAGGTTATCCTGCATCAGCGATCAGGGTATTTTGTGATAAGGCAGGAGTAGCAAAAAGAGAAAACACCATTGAAATTAATCTCCTTGAAGCATGTGTGCGCGAAGAACTCAATAAAACTGCGATCAGAGCTATGGTGGTTCTTGATCCTGTCAAAGTCATAATTACAAATTATCCTGAGTACAAAACTGAAAACCTGACCGCGGAAAACAATCCGGAAGACCAAAATGCAGGCCATAGAGTGTTGACTTTTGGCAGAGAATTGTATGTAGAGCGTGAAGATTTTATGGAAAACGCACCACCTAAATATTTCAGGATGACCACAGGAGCGGATGTAAGATTAAAAAGTGCCTACATTCTGCATTGCACCGGAGCAGATAAGGATGCAGAAGGAAATATTCAAACCATTTATGCTACCTATTATTCGGATAGTAAGTCAGGGGAAGATGTATCAGGCATAAAACCTAAAGGAACACTGCATTGGGTGTCAGCAACTGACGCTTTAACATGTGAGATCAGAATGTATGACAGGTTATTTACTGTCCCGGATCCTACATTTGATGATGATAGAGATTTTATAGAATTTTATAATAAGGGATCATTGAAAGTTATACATCATGCCAAAATGGAATCAAGTCTGAAAGATAGTATGGCAGGTACACAGTATCAGTTTCTGAGACAAGGGTATTTTTGCACAGATGCAGAGAGTACAGCAGCGCATAAAATTTTCAATAGAACAGTAGGCCTGAAGGATAGCTTCAATAAAGAAGTAAAGAAATGATATTATCCATTGTAAATGGCAGATTAATCCACATTGGCAAGAATAAGTGGTCTTGAAAGTGTTTCTTCCAGTGAAATGAATGTCTCAGTACGTTGAATACCTCTGATTGCCTGCAATTTTTTAGAAAGAATATCTCTAAGATGTTCTGTATCTCTGCAAATGATCTTTGCAAATATACTATAATTGCCCGTTGTATAATGTGCGTCTACAACTTCCGGGATTTTTTTTAGTTCTGCTTTTACTCCTTCATACATATTGGATTTTTCAAGATATATGCCAAGAAATGCAGTAATATCAAATCCCATGGCTGCATAATTAAGATCTGCTCTCACTGCCTTGATCAGTTTTGCATCATTTAGTTTTTTTACCCTTGCATGTATGGTACCTGGAGATAAAAATAACTTTTTGCCTATATCTGCATATGACATTTTTGCATCCATAGCTAGAATGGAAAGGATTTTAGAGTCAATGTCATCGAGTTCAATTTTATTTTTTCTGGATAGCATAAAATATTTTTTACAAATATGAGTAAATTATTAAAAGTTTGCTATTCCATCCGTGTTTTTCATTCGTCTATTTTTATTTTTGATTGTTTTCTTGTAGAGAAATGTAAATGCAAGTATGAAAATCGCCATCTCAAAAATCTTATTTACCTTTGTACTTCATGTTAATGACGGATTTCATCAATTAAAATAGATTTTAAATTTATCGGGTAAGTCTTACATAAGTGCAAAAATCTTCATCTTTTCATTTTTTTTTCTTATTAGATAAGTATTTGACTATTTTGGCAGGAAATTAGCAAGTGTTAAGTAGAATCATTTTTATAACTATATATTTTTAGTAGAATTGAAACAGGAAGATAAAGTAAGCTATAAGATCATTCAACCCTTATTGTTGTCAGCTTGTATAGCTATAGGGATGATGGTAGGGTATAAAATGAATGAAAAACCGGAAAATACCTTAGTAAGTGTAAGTGACTATCCAATGGATAGTATGATGATGACCGGAAGGGTAGAAGAACTAATCCGATTTATCGAAAGTAAATATGTAACTAAAATTAATAGTGATGAATTGATTGAGACCGCATTGACCTCAGTATTTGAAAAACTGGATCCTCATTCGATGTACCTTTCGCCAGAAGAGGTTGAAGAAGTTAACGACCAAATGGATGGAGCATACAATGGTATAGGTATTGAAAATTTCATGATAGATGATACGGTCAATATAAGTTCAGTTATACAAAATGGCCCCGCTGATAAGATAGGGCTCAAAGCTTTTGACAAAATAGTATCCATCAATAGTCAATTTGTGGCCGGAAAATTGATGGAATACGATGAAATAAGAAGTTTGCTTAATCAGGAAAAGGGAACTAAAATTCAATTAACAGTTTTAAGAAATAAGAAATTAGTTCCATTTGTCTTAGCTGTGGATGAAGTTCCGATGAGGACAGTGGTTTCTGAATTTATACCTGATATCAAAACGGTGCTTATCAGAATCGAAAGATTTGGGTCAAATACATATAAGGAGTTCATGGAGGATGTAGAAAAATATTTTGCCAATGACAGTGCACAGCACCTTATTATAGATCTAAGAGATAATCCGGGTGGATTTTTGCCGGAAGCAACTAATATTCTTTGCCAGATATTTGAAGAAAAAGATAAATTGCTGCTTTATACTGAGGGTCGTAGCAGCAAAAAGAATGAATATAAAAGTAATGGTAAAAGATTTTTTAAGATAGATCAGGTTGCAGTGCTTATTGATGAAAACTCTGCTTCTGCCAGTGAAATTGTAGCTGGTGCCATACAGGATTGGGATCGTGGTGTCATCATAGGAAGGAGATCTTATGGGAAAGGTTTGGTACAAGAGCAATATGATCTGACGAATGGTGGAGCAA
Source organism: Chitinophagales bacterium (assembly GCA_038246735.1). Classification (GTDB taxonomy): domain Bacteria; phylum Bacteroidota; class Bacteroidia; order Chitinophagales; family Saprospiraceae; genus OLB9. The sequence continues at coordinate 21,348 of JBBRVQ010000035.1, read as the reverse complement.
TTAGGCTTACAGTAGCGAGATATTATACACCATCAGGTCGGTCTATCCAAAGAGATTATACGGACAGAAATACCTATGATAAAGATTTTGGCGAAAGATATCGAAACGGAGATTTATTTCACAAAGATAGTTTGTCTACCAAAAATGGCGAAAAGTTCTATACCCAGTTACTAAAGCGGGAAGTCTCCGGTTTTGGAGGTATTACTCCTGATATATTTATTCCATTGGATTCAGCGTATAAAGATGAAAAGATATTTGGTCTAAGGTCTTTTTTGTCTGAATTTGCTTTCAGGTATGTTTCACAGCACAGAAATGAAATACCGAATAAGATAAGTGTATTTAATGATTGGAAATTACCTATTGGTATTTATGGTGAATTTAAAAACTATATGGTAACTCATGCTGTGAGCAAAGCTGTTTTTAATGAAGCGACTATAAAAAAACTAGATAGAGAAATAAAATCTAATGTGGCAAGATATATGTTTGATAAAAAAACATACCAGGCAAATGAAATTTTGCAAGATGAATTTGTCACAGCTGCCATTCGTACTATAAAAGAGAATAAAACTTCATCTTTGAAAAATCAATAAATTTAAATTAAATATAAAATTTATGTAAAGTATATATAATTGATTATATGTATTTTATATTATATAATTATTTTATATTTGTTTAAACTCTCACTTACAATGTTATACATATTAATTTAAAAAAATATAAAAAAAATTTACAAAATCATTATATTACATATTATAAAAAAATTACATTTGTGCTGTAATAGTATCGAAAGCTATAGTAATTAGCTTTTCAAACTATCCAACTGATTGCTTGTAGAACCCAATTTCAGTTTTTTTTAGCCTGATACGGCTTCATTGTCCTGATGTTATTTTATTGCGCTGTGATAATTCAATGCTTTAATACATCTGACATTTAAATACGGATTTCTTAACATTTTATAAACTCATATGCGGAGGAGATTTCGTGTGGAGTGTAAACATTTATTAATTTTTTTCTAAACTCAAAATTGGATCTCATGATGGAAACAAATTTTACGCGATCTGGACTTATAGTAAGACTCCTTACAGTTATACTCATAAGTTTCATTACTAACTACAGTGCTAATGCGCAATCTTGTGCGTGTAAAGAATCAGTACAGGTATCTTTGGACAATAACGGTACTGCTGTAGTTACTCCTTCTATGTTAAAAGCAGATGATGCAACTTGCGGTGGAGTAGGTACCGTCACTGTGATGTTAACCCAAAACGGTGCGGCAATAGCTGGTAGCCCATCTGTCAACTGCAGCCATGCAGGTAAAACTCTATATGGTAAAGTTACCAGCGGTAATAATTCCTGCTGGTCAAGACTTATCGTTGAAGATAAGGAAAAGCCAGTTTTAAGCTGCTCACCGGGCATTTTGGCATTAACCTGTACTCAGATGATTACCTGGCAACCTTTGGTTACTGATAATTGTGGAGTATTAAGTGTTAATATCTTAAATGAAACCATAACGGTGAATAACTGTTCTAATGGATTGGCTCCGAATGTACTTAAAAGAATAGTGAGGACTTATCAGGCCACAGATGTGAATGGCAATAAGTCTGAAACTTGTGTAATCACAATTGATGTACTAACAATTCCTGACCTTAATGCAATTCTTATGCCACCATCCTATACGGTAGCAAGCGGCACGGAGTTGGAGTGTGATGGTCCATGGGCTAAGTTACTAAATGGCAACCCTTCACCTATTGATATTGTATTGCCTGGAAATATAACACTGGATGGAACGGGAGTACCTTCCATTGGTGGTTTGGATTTATTTCCTGACCCTGACTTATATTGTAATCTGATGGTATCATATACAGATATTAAATTGCCTCTTATAGGATGTGTTACTAAAATAATGAGAACCTGGCAGGTGATTGAATGGTCTTGTGCAAACAGAACCAGAGCACCATATGTTCAGATCATCGAAATAAAAGATACAGAAGGACCTACAATAGCTGGATTATCGGATATTCTGGCATCTACCAGCAATCATGTTTGTGAAGCAACTGTTAATTTTGTCAATGCAATTTTGAGTGATAATTGTGCAAATATTGCTGACCTTACTGCAGATATTACTATTTATCCAAATGGTAACCTCGGTGTTCCAGGCGTATTTATCAAACATGGTGCGGTAAAATCTGCTAGACTACCTGTGGGTAACCACATAGCAGTATATACTGCATACGATGCCTGTTACAACAGTTCAACTGCAACGATAAACGTAATAGTAGAAGATTTTACCCCACCAGTAGCCATTTGTGATGAATTTGCTACTATAGGTCTTACGTCTGACGGAACGGCTTGGGTGCCAGCGACGGTGTTTGATGATGGCAGTTACGACGAGTGTAGTCTAGCGAAATTATTGGTAAGAAGAATGAATAATGTGAACTGTGCACCATGTGAAACACCCGAATTCCCTGGATTTAGATTGTTGGGCGAATATGGTACGGGTGTAAATAAACATTATTATTATTTATCATTACATAAAGCTTCCCCCAAAGCTGCGCTAAAAACGGCAAAAGCTATGGGCGGATATGGCGTATCATATGAGTCAGTTGCGGAAAGAACAGCCATCAGAAATTTTGTTGCCACAGTAAGTGATACGCTTGATTTCTTAATAGGTTATACAGATCTTCTAAACGAAGGTGCTTATAAATGGGAAAGTAACGCTACAAATGTGATGAGTGTTGCTATTAATACACCACTAAAAGATTATGTTATTGTAGAAAATGATCCTTTATTAATATTAAGTAATGGTAGATTGTCGGGTGTTGATAATAATGGACAATACAGATATGTAGTAGAAATTACAGATCCATGTAGTTGGAGTTCACATGCTCAGTTTTGCTGTGCGGATATAGGCACAAACAGAATGGTAGCCCTAAGAGCTATTGATGGTTCAGGAAATTTTAATGATTGTATGGTAAGTGCTGTGATTCAGGATAAAATAGGTCCTACCATAACTTGTCCGGGAGACAGAACCGTTAGTTGTGACTTTGTTTATGATCCTAGAAATCTTAGAAAAGATTTTGGATGGCCTACAGCTACAGACAATTGTGAGAATCCGCTCATAACAAGAATTGATTCTGTAAATACTATTAATAGTTGCCGAATTGGTACCATCACAAGAAGATTTTTGGTTACAGATGCCGGAGGAAGAACCGCATCATGTACACAAGTGATTACATTTACTCCAGATATCGATCAGATATATAATGGCCCCGTGGGCAACCAATGGCCAGCCAACGTTACCGTAAATGGTTGTGATAATCCTACTGCATATTTGCCTGCAGTGACCGGAAGTCCTTTTTTATCAGATGGTGCTTGTTCATTGGTAGGTTCAGACTATGATGATCAGGTATATCTATTTAATAATCCGGGTAGTCCGGCTTGTTTCAAAATTTTAAGAAGATGGACCGTAATAGACTGGTGTCAGCCATTAATACCAAATGGTTACAGAACTTGGACTCACCTTCAGGAAATAAAAGTGATTGATGATGTAGCTCCGGTGATTGCTGCTTTGGCGCCATCCGTCACTGCAAACACATATGATGCTGCTTGTGCTTCAGGAAGTATTACTTTAACAGCAAGTGCAACGGATGTTTGTACTACAGTATTGAAGTGGAGTTATAAAATTGATGCATTTAATGATGGAAATGGTGTGTTTGATTTTTTTGAAAACGGTACAGGAAATAGCATAGATGCATCAGGTCTATATCCGGTAGGTATACATAAGATTGTGTATTCTTTTGAAGATAAGTGTGGTAATGTTTCGTCCAAAGAGCAGTTATTCAGCATTGTAAATAGAAAAGCACCAAACGCTTATGTGAAACAAGGACTTGCTATGTCTTTAATGCAAATCGCTCCAGGTGAAGGTATGGCTGAAATTTGGGCTACGGATTTTGATAATGGCAGTAGCCATCCATGCGGATATGTGATATTACTTTCTTTCACACCAGTAACAGTCAACGGCTTGGGTCAGATGGTCGGTACACCAAACTTAGTTTTTGATTGTGATGACGAAGGCGATAATGATGTGACCATTTATGTTGCAGCGCTTACTCCGGCAGGAGACATTGTACAGTCTTCAGTAACTACATTTATAGATATTCAGGACAATAACAATATTTGCCCTCCTGATCCACCGCGGGTTGCAACTGTCAGCGGGATTTTAGCTACAGAAACTGATGCAGTAGTAGAAGATGTATTTGTTAGTCTAGGTGGATCTGAGTTGCATGCCATGACAAGTGCAGCAGGAAGATTTGATTTCAGGAATATGGCTGCCGGGGGAAGTTACTCTGTCAATCCGGAGAAAAATGATGATCACATCAATGGTGTATCAACTTTAGACCTAGTCATGATACAGAGACACATTTTGTCTATTGATAAATTAAACTCTCCATACAAACTTATAGCTGCTGATGCCAATAAAGACGGCAAAATTACAGCTGCAGACCTTGTAGAACTCAGAAAATTAATTTTGGGTACAACAACATCATTTGCCAATAATAAGTCATGGAGATTCGTGGATAAGGGATATACTTTCCAGGATGTTACGTTTGCACAAGGAGAGGCCTTCCCAGAAATCTATAATATTGAAAACCTTGATACTGATATGACTACCGATTTCGTAGCAGTAAAAATTGGAGACGTCAATGGTAATGTAAAAGCAAATATCTTAAGCAATACCGTTGAATCCAGATCTAATCAAAATCTTGTACTTACCACAGACCATAAATCATTTGTAGCGGGTGAAAGAGTGGTAATACCTGTGAAGATAGAAAAAGGTACTGATTTAAGTGGTCTTCAGTTTACACTAAACTTTGATAGCGAAGTATTGACATTAACGAGTATTGATCCTGCAGGCATGAATGTTAATGATAAGAATTTTGGATTCAATAAAGTGAATGAAGGTGTGATTACTGCCAGCTGGAACGATGATGCTGCAGTGACTTTCAGAGCGGATCATACGTTATTTAATCTGACATTCATTGCAAAAGCCAATGGTTCTACAGATGAAATAATGGAAATCAATTCTGAAGTAACAAAAGCTGAAGCGTATGACAGTAATGCTGAAACAATGAATGTGAGCTGGAATGTAAAAGGAAGAACAGAAAACAAAGATTTTGTACTTCATCAGAACGTTCCAAACCCTTTCAAAGAAATAACATTGATAGGATTTGAATTGCCGAATGCAATGGCAGCTACGATTACTGTATATGATATCACAGGAAAAGTGGTAAGAGTTGCAAATATCAATGGCAACAAAGGATACAATATGATTGAATTGAATAAAGCAGAATTAAGTGCAGGTGTAATGTACTACTCACTTAAAGCCGGCGAATTTAACACTACTAAAAAAATGGTAGTAATAGAATAATGAGTTTTTAGAAATAGTTTTTATAAGCCCCCTTCGGATGAGATGCTGAAGGGGGCTTTTTTTATTCAATAATAATTCGATAGTTATGTTTATAAGCAAATTTTTCCATCTTAAGGTATAAATCCATTACATTTGCACCGCGATGGCAAGAATACTTTGTATTGATTATGGTATTAAAAGATGTGGCCTGGCAGCTACAGATCCCTTACAGATAATTGTTTCCGGATTGGATACTGTACCAACTGAAAAGATATTCAGTTTTTTAGAGAACTATATGTTAAAAGAAAATGTTGAAAAAATAGTAATTGGCCTTCCTGTACACAAGGACGGAAATTTTACTTATTTAAAAGCTGATATTGATAAATTTGCTGGAGAATTCTCCAAAAAGTGGCTGGATATAGCCATAGATTTTGCGGATGAACAGTTTTCTTCATCACATGCAAAAAAAATTATTTTTGATATTGGAGTAAGCAAAAAAATGAGACAGGATAAAGCATTGGTAGATAAGATCAGTGCAGTAATTATCCTCCAGAGATATTTAAAACACATTTAACGATTTATGATTTTACCTGTTTTTGCATTCGGCCAACCGGTTTTAAAGAAAAGAGCTATTGACATTAATAATGATTACAATGGATTGGATGGTTTGATCAGCAATATGTGGGAAACCATGTATGCAGCACATGGAGTAGGGATTGCTGCACCACAGATAGGTGTGTCTATCAGGCTTTTTGTGATAGATTCGATTCAGATCATGGAAGAAGAAAAAAAGACTGAAGGAATTAAAAAGGTATTTATAAATGCTAAGATTATTGAGGAGACCGGAGACATATGGGCATATGAAGAAGGATGTCTTAGTATTCCTAATATACGTGGAGATGTGGAAAGACAACAAAAAGTAAGGATACAATATTTGGATGAAAATTTTGTAAAACATGATGAAATATATGAAGGTATCAACGCCCGCGTGATTCAGCATGAATATGATCATATAGAAGGTATTCTTTTCACTGAAAAATTAAAACCATTAAAAAAGAAGCTTATACAGCGTAAACTTAATGATATCAAAGCGGGAAACGCTACGGCGGATTATAAAATTAAATTCATGAGAAATTAGTATTTTGTCAAACATTGTTTTTGAAAGGTCTTAAATACTTATTTGAGAGATAGTAATTTAATGTAGCGGTAAAAGGTAAAACTATAAATGGATAGTACCAATTAGGTAGTATAATTATATTTGGTATTATTACATACATCAATGTTCCAAAACACATTGAAAACAGATAAATTATAAAATAAATGGTACCTTTTTGCATAGTAAGCGATGAATGAAACGTAAGCTTGCTATTAAGCAAATATGAAATGACTAAAGTAGTGCTATAAACAAATAAGTAAGTACCCACTAAAGGTGTTTTATATAATTTTAATAAACTGACACTCATGATCAATGAAAGTACAGTCATAATTAATCCAACTATTGAAAAGCTAAGTATTTTATGAAATAATTTCAATTAAGTTTTATTTTTAGTATAAAAATTTCTAATTACTTCTGAAATATGGACCACTTTATCTTCGCCTAATCCAGGATATATAGGCAAGCTTAATATTGTGTCACTGATTATATTAGCTAAAGGATATGACTCCGGTGCCATTCGAAGGTGTTCGAAAGCTTTTTGTCGATGCGCCGAAAGTGGATAGTGTATCATAGTGCCGATTCCTTTTTGAAGCAGATAAGTTTGTAATTGTATTCTTTTTTTGGTTCTTATAGGGAAAATATGGAAGACTTGGCTTTGATCAAACTTATGGATAGGCAAAATTAGATGATTGATACCTGACAAGTTATCTCGATATACATTTGCTAAATATCTTCGCTCTTCATTACATTTGTCTAGAAAGGGGAGTTTTACACTTAAAATAGCTGCTTGAATCTCATCTAATCTCGAATTAACTCCGACAAAGTCATTAAAATACTTGGTATGAGACCCGTAATTGCGCAATGATCTTAATTTAACGTTTAGATGTTCATCATTCGTTGTAATAGCGCCTCCATCACCTAGGCAGCCTAGGTTTTTTCCTGGATAAAAACTTGTAGCATTTGCAATACCAAAACTACCACTTTTTTTCCCTTGATATATTGCACCATGAGCTTGTGCGTTATCTTCTATTACATACAAATGATATTTTTTAGCAATAGCTAACAATGTTTCCATCTCTACAGTATTTCCATATAAATGTACCGGTATAATAGCTTTGGTTCTTGCAGTGACTGCCTTCTCTATTTTTAGTACGTCTATATTTAAAGTGTTTATATCTGGTTCGACCGGAATTATAGTAGCTCCGACTTTAGCTATAGCTATCCAAGTAGCGATATAGGTGTTTGAAGGTACAATAACTTCATCGCCAACTCCGATATCAAGCGCTAATAAAATCAATATTATGGCATCCAAACCATTAGCTACACTTATGGTATATTTAGTCCCGGAATATGCTGAATATGCTTCTTCGAATGCTGTGACTTTGTTCCCGAGGATATAAATAGAGTCATCAATAACTTCTTTGATGGCTTGGTTTATTTCATTCCTTATAGGTTGATGAATACAATTAAGATCTAGATACGGTATCTTCATGATGATGATCTTTTCTAATAATATATGGAGGCCTTCCTTTCACTTCTTCAAAAATACGCCAAATATACTCTGCGATAATACCTAATGATAACATGGTCATACCATTAAAAAACATGATGATAATAACTATGGTAGCCCAGCCAGTAACTGGTAATCCAAATAGTGTATTATCTGAAAACAGTTTTGCAAAGATAATAATGAAGGACATAAAAATAGATAATATAAACAAAATCAACCCAATTGCGGTAACCATTTTAATAGGAAAAGTCGAAGAAGCAAAAAATGTATTCATGGCTAGTTGCCACTTTTTTTTAAATGTCCATCTGGATTTTGACTTAGATTTTGGCCGATCAAAAGGGATAAAAACTGGATCATACCCAAGTTGAAGCACCTCAATAATAGGTGAAGTATTATGATGACTGATTTGATGGACTAAAATATCAATGACTTCTCTATCGGCCAAAAAACCATCAGCACCACCTGGAGGGAATTGAATATTTGAAAAATGATTCATCAAAGAATAATACCAAGAAGAAAAAAAGTCATTGATTTTACCATCATCTCTAGTAGATCTATAGCCAATAACAATTTTTGCTCCATTTTGCCAAGCCCGATATTGAAATATTACCGTATCAATGGGTCTTTGCAAATCATCAGGAATTACCACGGCACACGCACCTTTACTAACACTCAGTCCTGCAAACATGGCAGAAGGGCTATTAAAATTTTTACTTAGCTGGAACGCTCTGATTTGATTATGAGACAAACTTAATTTTTTTGCAATTTCATAAGAATGGTCTTTGGATCCATCATCTATAATTACAATTTCAAAAACGATATTTTCAAACTGCATTTTTTGTGTTACCAATTGACAAATGGAAACCAGATTTTTTTCGCTCTCAAACGAAAGAATAATAATTGATAGTAAACTGTTGTTATGATCCATTTATTTTAAAAGTTTAGTACTCCATCATGTAAGAAATTAAGATTCTGATAAATAATTTATACTTCACTAATCCACAGAATTTAATGGTAAAATATACGACTCAACAATACAAGCTTTCCCGCCGTTTTTAGCTTTAAAATCCAGATTACCATAATTTATTTGATTATTAGGTAAAGAATTTGAAGTTCCCAGATCCAAATATTCATGACTTGAAAGGTATATTTCTACTGCCTTTAGAAGTAAAATGTCTGCCAAATATTGCTCCGAAGAAAATATATACTGGACTTTGACCACTTTTTCGTAAACAAAAAGAAACATACCTCCCTTAAGTTTATGGTCATGATAAGCGGCAATGCACCTCACATTTTGTGGAAACAATTCCATGATTTTTTGTAACTGTACTAGACTATGTATAGGAATAGCTTGATATTTTTGAAAAATATAACTCTTCATTAAGTCATAAACATCAGCTATGTCAATTTCTTGGCTATCAAAAATAAATGATCTTTTATTTTGTTTAGATTTATTGATGACATTTTTTTTTACATTTTGATAATTAAAAAGTGGAATAGCTGTGGTTAATTTTTGTTCATGTAGGTTTGCGCCTAAATCTCTAAGAAAATATAACATATCGTCGCTTAACATACCTTTATATATATCGGGCATGATTTTAAATATGGCATGTTCAAAGCCTTCATTTAACAAAAAATGTTTCAATAAATTTAAAATGTCTCTTATTTTAACCCAATGAAACATATCACAGATCATGATATCTGCGAAAGGCAAGCCTGGATGAGCATGCCATACTTTCTTTATTTTACAAGCAGGTATTGCAGCAATGAGTATATTATCGGTATAAATAACTATCGAAAAATCTTCAAACTTATCTTCGTGATACGATATAAATTTTCTACTTAGAACGAATGCAGGATTTTTGCATCGATACAAAAGATTTTCCCAATTTTTTTCATCTGATAATTTATATCTTCTAATCGTCATCTTGTTTACCTATTTTGATAGTCGTCATATGACCTAATATAATCTCGCTCATCATAGTTGGAGTTGGCTATTACTAATTGGACTGCATTTCCTACATAATTCATAGTATGCCAACACATCACAGGTATATATAATCCAATATTTGGGTCATTTAAGGTGAAACTTTTTTTAAAATTAGGTTTAAGCTCACAATCTACTATAATTTCTCCACTGATGGCAATAAGTATCATTTCTGTATGAAGATGTGCATGATTGCCTCTAATTACATGCGTTGGAGTATCGTATGTCCAAAAAACTCTTTTTATTTCGAAAGGTAATACCCTGTTTGATCCAACGGATAAAAAGCCTTCCTCTGGCTTACCTATTTGTTGGAACGATATCAAATGTGGTAACTTCATCTATCTTTTTTTAGCTGATATAAAATGATGTAGTTGGTAGTAGAAGGAGTTTTATTGGCTTCATGATCAAAATAATATGTTGCCATATTTTGATCATTTATATCGGCGAGAGCTATTTTTTCATAATATTGGTTTTCAAAACTAAATATCCATTGATATAAATTCTGATGACTATTTTCTTTCATGCCTAATGAGATAGAATTTTGCAAATGCACTATAAATTCTGGTTTTTCTTGTTCGAGATATGATATGGTTGACTTTTGGTCCTCTAACGCCTTATCGGAAGGCATATTTAAAAATCCAATAAATACATGAGGTAATGCTGATATTTTTTTTGTCTCATAATAGACTTGTGGTTCAGAGCCAAAAACAAAAATTTTATCTTCTTTTTTAAGTTTTCTTTTTAATTGACCGGTAATCTTTTTAAGGGAATAATTAGGATTATCTTTATATAACCTTTGATATATTCGATCAGCGGGAATTTTAAAATACAAATCTCCATTGAGATAAAATTGATTTATAAACAAAACCATCGCACAAACAACTGTTAACAACCGATATCCTTTGTGAGATATCTGTACCAAACTCCTACCAGCTACAATCGCTAAAAAAGGAAATAACATTAACCAATAATGACCATAAAATCTATTGCCTGGGAAAACTGTCATCACTGCTCCTATAAAAAACAGCAAAATGACCAAGTTTTTCCACCCATGTTCTTTGCTAAGTAGGTCTTTAACACATAGTATAAGTCCAAAGCCTAAAAAAACAAGCATTGGATAATGTTTTTCAATAAAAAGATGGTTGATGTAATTGTACAAATACTTTTGGCCTTCAGCCCATGTCACTCTAGTAATATATTTTTCAGATGGATGTGTATAGACCCAATATATCATTTCGTCAAAACCACCTCGCAGTGAGACATATCCAATTAACAAAAAGACGGTGAATATACTTCCAAAAATAAAATAAAGCAAATTTTTGTGCCAAATTTTATTGTTTTTTCTGGTCAAATATAAAATAAAGACCAACATAGGTACAACAAAAAATATAGCATGTTGCCTTATCATAGCAGCTACACCAAAAAATAGGCCTGATAAAAAGATATTTTTATATCCTTGTTGTAAGTTTGTCTTTATTAAAAAATCCATGGATAACAATAAAAATAAGACAAAAAAATGCTCACTAAGTATTCCAAATGACATAAAATTTGGATAAAGATTAAACACAAAATATATAGAAGCAGCTAATAATCCTTGTTCTGCCTGGTGGAATAATGAAACGACCACTCTATATATTAGCCAAGCTGTACACAATTGAGTCAATAATAATCCTAAGTGCAATAAAAAATTAGAATAGCCAAATATGAGATGAAATAGACCATAAATCAAAAAAATGCCCGGAGGTTTTATTTCATAAAAATCGACATAGGGAATATATCCCTTAAAAAAGCAAAAACCCATGTAAAGGTAGCTACCCTCATCTCTATCCAAAGGTATATCCATAAACCTAAGTCTCGAATATATAAACGTTACACATACCATGCAAAACATTATAATTGATATCAGCTTTGTGGGGATAACTTTTGATGACATATATAATATTTAAAATTAGGAGAAATTATAACTTTAAAAAAACAAATATATAAAATAATCATAATATTATAGTTTATATATTACAATTTACTATTTTTGATCTATTTTAAATTTAAATTTCATGAGTCAATTTATCATCAACTTCACTCCTACAGGCATGATTCCTACAAAAGAAATGTCGCCATATGTACCTATTTCTGCTCAAGAAATCATTGATGATGTATTATTAGCACATGAAATCGGTATTACACTTGTACATCTACATGCTAGAGACGAATATCAAGAGCCTACTTACAAGGCCATAGAGTATCAAAAAATAATTGAAAAAATACGTGAATATGCGCCGGAATTAGTGATTTGTACTTCTTTAAGTGGTAGAAATTTTAATGTTTTTGAATATCGGTCTGAAGTTTTACAACTTTATCCTGATATGGGTTCTCTGACTCTAAGTTCGCTCAACTTCCCAAAGTCAGCATCTGTCAATGATCCTGATATGATTCAATTACTAGCAGAAAAAATGATAGATCTTGGCGTGAAACCAGAATTGGAGATTTTTGATTTGGGTATGATAAACTACGCACATTTTCTTATAAAAAAAGAAATACTTCGACCACCATTTTATTTTAATATTATAGCAGGCAACATTTCTGGTATACAAGCAGAGCTAGAACAAATAGGCATGGCTGTCAAGTTATTGCCTGATAATAGTTATTGGGCATTAGGAGGCATTGGAGATCAACAGTTAAAAGCAAACCTTATGGGTTTAGTTAATGGTGGTGGCGTCAGGATCGGACTAGAAGACAATCTGTATTATGATAAAAGCAAAACTATAAAGGCTACCAATGGTGCGTTATTAAAAAGAGTACATCTTTTTGCTCAAGAACTTGAACTGCATTTTCTACGACCGAAAGATTTCGGTTCACTTGGTTTTTACAATCCAAATTTTAAAAGATAGATGATGCCAAAAGATCAAAAAATCGCAATATTTGGTGATAATGAATATGCCATTAGCATGATTCTAGAGACATTATCTACCATCTATCGACATGCTTTAGACATACCTATTATCATTAATCGGGAATTTAAACCAAAAGATTCTTTTAATGAAGGCCAACATAATACGTTTTTGATGGACGAGGCAGATTTTATCGAACATACAAACGTATTCGGATATCTGGCGGGTATGAGTCCGGCTTCCAGAAGTTTTTTATTTTATCGATATCAAAATGGGACATTAAACCTAACTTTCCCAGCGTTAATACACCCAAGTAGTGTATTACCGCATCAGATACAATTGGGCCAAGCTGTAAGAATTGAGCCAAATGTAACTATTGCTCCTTTTGTTAAAATAGGGATAGGTGTTTTAATAAACAGAGGGGTTATCATAGGGCATCATACCACCATTGGAGATTTTGTTAATCTCAATCCAGGTGCCATTATCAATGGTAATTGTCATATCGGAACCGGGACAACAATAGGATCTGGTGCCATAATAAATGATAAAATAAAAATTGGCAATAATTCTGTTATCGGTAGTGGTGCCATTGTGACTAAAGATATACCTGATCAAGTAGTCGCTTTTGGCCAACCTGCCAAAATTATTAAAGAGAACAAGGAGATCATCATATGGTGAGCCTTGGTGGTGGTCTTGCTTGATTTTACCATAGATTTAAGTGAAGTATATCTGAACATTTCTTTGGTAGTCTAATATCAACTGGACAATTGAACTTTTTTCTATGATACCAAAATCCAATATATCACCAATTTATATTCTAAAATCTTACAATTGCTACTTTTAAGAAAGATGTGGTGGTAAAACTTCTGATTTGATTTAGGTTTGATTTGTGATATCTGCCTGATAACGATTTACAGGCAAGTATTTTCTATGGTATAATCCGTGATAAAAGAAATTATCGCTATTTTCTACCAAAATCTGCAGGGATTTCTCCCCAGGATTTCGTGTTCCATTTGATGATTTTACTAACAAAAGTATTGGTTTTTAGCCATGACTCTGCTCTGGCAATCAGATCGAAAAGCTCTGTATTATTAGAGGATGGGGCAAGATTACTTTTTACTTTTTTATTTTTTACCCAACTCATGGCTGTCATGGAGTCGGTATAAATTGAAGTATGGGTATTGTCGTGCTTTTTAAGTAAAGCGAGGGCATGTACCAGCCCAAGAAACTCACCAATATTATTTGTACCTTCTTTAAAAGGACCTTTATGAAACAGCAGTTTACCTGAAATAGTCTCCACACACTGGTATTCCATTAAACCTGGATTTCCACTGCAAGCAGCATCTACAGAAATGCTGTCGGCAATGATTTCGGATTTACTTTGATTTTTTGTTGATGTACTTTTGGCTGCTTTCTTAACAAACTCAAAATAATTGCGTTTGTTTGCGTATTCTGCTTCAGCACGTGAATCAAAGGCTTTATACTTTGCACAAGGATGTCCTTTGATCTGGAGTTGACATTCTTCCCAGGTATTGTAAATGCCTGGAAGATTTCCTTCCCAAACCACATAATATTTTTGTTTCTTTGCCACAGTTTTGATAAATAAAAGTGCAAAAGTAATGTTTATAGACACACATGCTCATATTTATAGTGAAGAATTCAAAGATGATTTTGAAGATATGATTACCAAATCAAAATTATCAGGAGTTACCGATATTTATATGCCCAATATTGATAGTACTTCTATAGGAGCAATGTTGAATATTGCCGCAATACATCCTGAGTGTCATCCCATGATTGGTTTGCATCCTTGTCATGTGAAAGAAAATTATGCTGATGAGTTAAGAATAGTTGAAAAATATCTGGCGAATACTAAATTTGTTGGTATTGGAGAAATTGGAATTGATCTGTATTGGGATACTACTTTTGCCAAAGAACAGGACATGGTTTTCAGACGTCAGATTTCAATAGCCAGGGATGCAGGTTTACCTTTTGTAATACATTCCAGAGCGTCATTGGATCTCACCATAGAAATAGTCACTGAGATGCAGGATGGAAGCCTAAAAGGAATTTTTCATTGCTTCAATGGAACAGTTTTGCAGGCTCAACATATTATTGACATTGGTTTTTATTTGGGCATAGGGGGAGTAATCACTTATAAAAATGCTGGAGTCGATAAAGTAGTATCTGAAATAGCTTTGGAACACATGGTACTGGAGACTGATGCTCCTTATTTGAGTCCTGTACCTTACCGGGGCAAAAGAAATGAATGTGCATATATTCGCAATATTGCTGAGAAAATGGCTGAAATAAAGCAGGTGTCATTGGCTGAAATTGGCGCAGAGACGACATTTAATGCAAATAAATTATTTTCAGCTGCACCAAAAGCATTCCATTGAGAATCATCATAGCATGTATTGGGATAATTATTGAAAAGAATGACTTTACCGTTTTGAAAATATGATTTATAAAATATTTATTCAATTAAATATAAGATAATCAATTCATTGAGCATTACGAAAATAAGTATGAATAAAAAATGTTTTGATATTAGAAGTAATTTTTGAACATTTGCGGTGTAGGAGAGTTGTCCGAGCGGTTTAAGGAGCACGCCTGGAAAGTGTGTATACCTCAAAAGGGTATCGAGGGTTCGAATCCCTCACTCTCCGCAAAAAAAAGTGGTTGGGTTTACTAACAAATTTAAATATTTTCATAATTTTAACCTTTATTTTTAAATTTATTATTTCTAAAACGTAAATTAACAAATCATGCGAAAACTTTTATTTTTAATCGGGGTGTTTATGATAGCATCGTATATTGGTGCTTTTGATGTTCTGGCACAGGCTGCAGATTCTACTGCGGCTGTTGTTGATTCTGCTGCAGCCGCAGCGCCGGCTGCTGACGTAGTTGCTGAGACTACATCAGTAGTAGCTGATACTTCAGGTCCTGGGGCTTTCCAGGTTTTGAAGGAAAAATTCATTGAAGGGGACTGGATTTGGATGAGTGCAGTATTGGTCTGTTTGATTTTTGGTTTAGCTTTTTGTATTGAAAGAATCATTACTTTAAATATTGCATCTGCAAATACGGACGTTTTGTTGAGTAAAATAGAGGACAAACTTTCAAACAATGACATAGAAGGTGCAAAAGATATAGCAAAAGCTACCCCTGGTCCAACCGCAAGTGTATTATATGAAGGGTTAAGAAATGCTGCCGGTGGCCCTGAAGCTGTAGAAAAAGCAATAGTTTCTTACGGTTCTGTTCAAATGGGAATGCTGGAAAAAGGCCTGATTTGGATATCACTCTTTATAGCTCTTGCTCCGATGCTGGGATTCTTAGGAACGGTTGTGGGTATGATTCAGGCTTTTGACAAAATTCAGGCTGCGGGCGATATTTCTCCTACAGTTGTAGCAGGTGGTATTAAAGTAGCCCTTTTAACTACTGTATTTGGTCTTATTTCAGCCATTATACTTCAAATATTTTATAATTATATCGTTTCTAAAATTGATGGTATTACCAATAAAATGGAAGATGCATCTATAGGGTTAGTTGAAGTTATGGCGAGAAACAGAGTTTTTAAATAATCATTGATTACCAATATAAAATTTAAATTATTATGTATAATAAATTGATTAAATACGGTGATGCCATTGCTGTAGGGTTGGGAGTTTTATGTATCCTTATCTTTATAATTGGTATTGTCGCTGGCTTCAGTTCTGCTGGTTACGATATGAACACAGATCTGACGAGCATGGCAGATAAATCAAATATCAATTTCTTTAATTCAGGATTATATTTGACAATAATACTTGGCGTTTTATGTGTTTTCTTAATGATCGCTGGTATAGTTTGGGATTTAGTCCGAAACTTTAAATCAGGGTCTAAATTTTTGTTTGGCTTTGGAATTTTAATTGTCGTATTTTTTATTCTGTACAGCACTTCGTCTTATGATACTGGTGGTAGATTTGAAGCATACTGGAGTAAAGATCCTTTTTATGTCACCGAGGGCCTAAGCAAATTTATTTCTGCGGGTCTATACAGTCTTTTGGGGCTTGCGGCAGTTGCTTTTCTTTCAATTGTTATTTTTGAAGTGAGAAATTTCTTTAAATAATTACTAAATTATCCTAATATGTCAAAGAATAAACACCGTATGAGAAACGAAATCAATGCAGGCTCTATGGCAGATATTGCCTTCCTTCTACTGATATTCTTTCTCGTGACGACAACAATAGCAGAGGATAAAGGGGTACTCGTAAAATTACCCCAATGGTCCGAAGAGCCACCACCGGAAATGAAATTGAATTCCAGAAATGTATATTCTGTTTTGGTCAATGCGCAAAATCAACTGCTTATCCGAGGGGAACAAATGAGAATTGAGGACTTGAAAAATAATACCAAGATTTTTATTGCCAATCCGGACAAAAGATCTGATATGTCTGAAAATCCTCAAAATGCGATTATTTCCATTAAAAATGACAGGGGTACCAAGTATAAAACCTATCTAGAGGTGTATAATGAACTTAAGGCCGCATACAATGAACTTTGGGAGGAGGCAGCTATGGCAAAATTTGGTAAAAACATTACTGAACTAACCAATGCCCAACAAAAGGAAATTAAGGATGGAATACCGTTAGTGATTTCAGAGGCTGAGCCTACGAAATTTGGAGAAGAGAAATAAACATTATTGACAAATTAAAATCAAACAGATATGTCAAAATTTAAAAAAAAGCAGGGTAATGTTACTCCGGGTATTTCTACAGCATCTTTGCCGGATATCGTCTTCATGTTGTTGTTTTTCTTCATGGTGGTTACCAAGATGAGAGATACCGAGTTGATGGTAAAAGTAAATACACCTCAGGCATCAGAACTTACAAAATTGGAAAAGAAAACCTTGGTCAATTTTATTTTTGTAGGTAGACCTACTGATAAATATAAGTCCAAAGCAGGTACAAAACCTAGAATTCAATTAGGAGATAAGTTCGCTACTACTGATGATATTCCCTTGTTTTTGGAAAAACATAAGGTAGGTGTAGCTGAATCTCAGAGGCAAAGTATCATATCTTCCTTAAAAGTAGATGTGGACGTTACTATGGGTATTATTGGTGATTTGAAGACATCTCTCAGAAAAGCGGGACAATTAAAAGTAAATTATTCTGCTAAAAAGAGGGAACGAACGAAATAATTAGTTTACAAATTTAGAATACTTAGGGCTTGAGAGTTGATTTTCTCAAGCCCTTTTTTAATTTTTTATATGTGGTGTAATAATTCTCTATCTTAGAATCAAAGTAGAAATGAAATGATTTTCCATCGATGTATACGAACTCACAAAATGGAAAACTATAAAAGCTTTTGCAAATATATAAATTTCTTTTTTCCCCTAATTATTAAAAGGAAAAAGGAACATCAACTTTATGACACTCCTTTTTTACCAACAAAACAACTATATCTTGAATTTAGATTTCTGAATTAATTTTAAATTAATTGCATTAGGATTTTTTAATTCTATTCTGCTCATCCTCAAGACCGGTACTTCTCTTTCTTGATTTGCCATTAATTTCTTTGCCAAAATTGTAATTGAATGTTAATCTTGCTCTTCGGCTATCCCATCCACCACTCACATCCATATACAAACCTCCGAAAGTACTCTCACCATTCCATATATTGGTTTTAAAAATATCATCAATACTTAGTGTCACCTTGGCTTTATCGTTTGCGAACTTTTTACTTACACCGGCTCCGGCAGCCCACATCGAACTCATTACAAATGTGCCTTCCCATACTGAAGGAGAAGTATACCAACCTGATATTTCAGCATTCCACCCATTAGGAAATGAATAGGTCTGCTGATGATACATATTAAAAGAGGTTACATTTAGATTGATCTGTTTTCCATCTCCAAAGTCTGCTCTGTTTCTGGTGTGGACGACATTCAGATTGGTGTAAGTGGACCATTTTTCGGTGATTGAAAGTGGTGCACTTACACTGGCTGTATATACTTTTCTATATGCAATATTATCCCAGGTAATAAATGACCCTTTTAATCCGGATGTATCAACCAATCTTGTGATCACATCATTGGTGTGACTATAAGATAATGTAGTAGTAAGTTTGTACGAAAATGTATGAGTAAGTTGAAGGTTATCAGTATATTCAGGATTTAGGAATGCATTACCTTTCTCAAAGGTTAGTTGGTCCAACTGAAATTCAAATGGATTCAGATCCTGATAGTTAGGTCTGTTGATCCTGCGGCCGTAGGACAATTGAAAACTATGTTTCTGGGAAGGTGTATAAGATAAACCTGCTGATGGGAAAAGGTCTGTATAACTTCTTTTTACCAGTTTATCATTGTCAGAATTCATTGCAATAAGGTCCCCTTTCGTATTGCTATTTTCTATTCTTAATCCTGCATTAAATCCTATTTTCTGTTCCTGAAAATTATAGTTTAAGTAACCCGCATTAACCCATTCGTCATATTTGAATCTATTGCTCAGATCAATATTCAGCACTTCTTCATCATCTGTGATATTGTAAAAATTGAAACTATTGTCTGTCTGAACCAGGGCGGACTTTATCCCTCCCGATATTTTGCCTTTACCAATTTTGCGTTCATAATCCATCTTTAACGTTATGATATCAATGGTAGTGGGTGTAACGCTTCTGACTTTAAAAGTACTGGTCACTGTAGATCTGTCGGGTGATGTATACTCATTGGGTGTATAAGCATCATTTTCGCGGTTAAAGTGACCATAATTGGCATCAATATTAAAAGTGGTTTCATTTCCTCCGTCATAATAATAGTTGGCATTGAAGTTTGAATTTTTTGATTCAGCGTTTACTTGCCCAAGATTTAGAAGCAAAGAGTCAGTTTCAGTAAGAAGGAGATTACCCATTTTGGTGACCGAATTATTTCTCATGCTGAAATCATCGGCATTGTAATCAGCAATAAATCCAATTGTACTCTTTTTATTCAGGTAATAGTCCCCTGATAGTTTGGTATTATAGCCTTTATTATTATTGTTATCTTCGTTGATGGTGTTGAAACCAAGGTTATTTTGTGTTCGGTAAAAATTATTAAAGTTATAGTTGTCGCTGTTAAAATATCCTGCGTTACCTACAAGATTAAATTTTTCATTCCTGTAGTTTAAGCTGGTACTTGTGTTTAGTCCACTTGTTTTTCCTTGTCTGCCCGTTATAGATGCTGAACCATTTACACCAGTTCCATGTAGTTTTTTGCGTTTGATATTGATAATCCCTGCTGTACCCTGTGCTTCATATTTTGCAGATGGATGACTGATGATCTCTATACTTTCAATGTCGTTGGATGACATATTTTTAAGCATATTGGCTAGTTCTGAAGCAGTCAGCGGTGATGGTTTACCGTCAATGTAAATAAGCAATCCTGATTTTCCAAGCAGTGTAATATTTTCATTGTTGTCTACTAATACTCCGGGAGCTTTTCGGAGCAAACTCAACGCATCATCACCCGTAGATAGTACACTACCTGCAACATTTAGCACAATTTTATCCGGTTTTACTTCTATTAAAGGCTTTTTGGCTGTTACAGTCACTTCTGCTAGTTTGTTTGCAGTCATAGTCATACCTATGTTTCCCAGGTCGACATTATCTTTTTGAACATTGAAGATCTTGCTTCGGAAATCATCCAAACCAACAAAGGTAGCATCTACATAATAGTCTCCTTCGGTCAACTGATCAAATAAAAAAGTGCCGTTGTCTTCAGAATATGTAAATTTTATCAGGGAAGAATCTTTTGCACTATACAACATTACATTTGCATATGCAACAGGATTCGATTGGTCTGTTAGTTTTCCTTTTAAAGTTTGTCCATTTAAGTTTGAAAGGAGTGCAGAAAACATGATAAGTAAAAAAAGTCTCATACCGTTTTGTTTTAATTGTTTTAAAATCGAAACAATGACGAGGCCAATGAGATGGAAGTTGCAAGATAAATTGGACTATTCTATCAATAGCCGGAATTTATAGACGAAGGATTAAAAAATCATGATTAGTCGATATTGGTATTGATATATCATGTTTTGTTTTCAATTAAATGAATACTAGTGCTCTGTCAAGATAAAGATTTAAATTAAAATAGGATATTTGTTAGCCATTTTATCCCTCGCCAAGTCCGTTGTGAATGACCATGATATTTTAATTGAATCTTTATTTCTTTTCTCTTGCCGTGCCAATACTTCTCTTTCCATCTCCTCCATTGTGGGGATTCGTCGCCTTAGACATTGACGGCTGACGGATGAAAATTCTATTTCGGCCATGTTGAGCCAACTTGCATGTTTGGGTGTGAATTGGAAATCCATTTTTTTTCTTAATTGGCCGGCGCTCTCTTTTGGCAGGTTTTCATAAAATGACCCCATAGTGTGTGTGTTTAAATTA
>JBBRVQ010000034.1:0-41638 GCA_038246735.1 Chitinophagales bacterium | reverse complement strand
TCTACAAAGCTATTTACATGAATACGCCTACCGATACAATCGACACAGAATGAAAGAAGGGATATTTGACAACCTGCTTGAGAAGATGGTCAGCCACTCGCCAGTTCCATATAAATTACTTATTAATTAAATGCCGTATTCAATTCTATTATTTATTAAAAGATCACCTGATTTAGTTTTTTCAGATATTAAATCATTGGATAAATGTTTATAATATTTGTTAATTACTAGTCTTACCATTTCCCTAGAATGAATACTTTCACCACTAGAAAGTATATCTAATATTGGATTAAAGGTTTCATGAAATTTTGGGATCTCTTTATTATTCATTCATATATGTCATTCAGGGTTTATTATTTGTCGTTTCAAACTTTAAAACTCACTTCATCACTTCACATTTCATCCCTCCATGCTTCTCTCTCCGTTGGCATCTGCCACACACAACCACCATTTTCCATCGCCGTAAACATCGGTATCCAATCTGCTGGACCTGCTGACTCTGTCAGTATCTCATACCGACGCATCTTGAGTATGGGCTCCAATGGATCTATCATCACGGGACACGCCTCCACACACGCATTACACGTCGTACAAGCATGCAATTCTTCACGAGAGATGTAATCGAATAATGACTTTCCATCATCATAATTTTCTGCTGTCAATGTTTTTACATCAGTGTTGTCTTTTGATTTTGCATATTTAAGGTCACCCGATGCTATGTTTTTGCCTACTTCTGTAGCTCTGTCCCTGATGTCCATCATGATTTTACGTGGAGAGAGCTTTTTGCCAGTGATATTGGCAGGACAAACGACAGAACAACGCCCACATTCTGTACACGTGTAGGCATTCATGATATTGGTCCAACTGAGATCAAACACATCTTTGGCGCCAAATTCTGGCAATTCTCCATCTGTGCTTGGTGCTGCATCACTTTCTATACCCAACATCGACTTGACTTCATTCATGATTTCTGGCATGTTTTCCATTTCACCACGAGATGTTAGTTTGCTGAAATATACATTGGGGAATGCCAAGAAGATATGCAAATGCTTAGAATAAGGTAGGTAGAGTATAAATCCAAGCACCACCATCAGGTGCAACCACCACCCTATCCTTTCGATAAGCATCAGACTTTCAGGTTCGAATCCTCCAAACACTGCAGGTCCAAACCATGATGAGATTGCCAGATTTCCTGTAGATGGATAATGTGTAGGATCAATCCCCTGCAATACACTATCTGCACCATTCATCGTAAAAATGCCTGTGACAAGCAACAGCTCTGCTATAAGAATCAGATTGGCATCAAGCTTTGGCCAGCCATTGAGTTCTGATTTGACCAATCTTGGAACTTTGAGCAGATTTCTTCTGTACAAGAACACAAAAGTGGCCACCAATGCCAGAAAAGATAATATCTCTATACTACTAATGATCAAGGTGTAGAATCCACCCAAGAAAGGTGCAAAAAAACGATGCACCCCAAATATGCCATCAATGATGATCTCGATCAACTCTATCTGAGTGAAAAGGAAAGCTACATAAATAAATAGGTGAAAGATGGCAGGAATCCAGTTTTTAAACATTTTTTGCTGGCCGAAAGCAACGAGAAGAACATTTTGCCATCTCTTCCCATTGTCGCTTGAAACTACCGTTGTTTTGCCTATCATGATATTGCGGTAGATTCGGTTGAACTGGCGATAGGCAAAAAATGCAGTAAAACCTGTTAGTATTATAAATATAAATTGTTGCATATAAAGGTGATGATTAATTTGGTGCCAATTTACAAATTTATTCTTTTTTGGTTACTTTTGTGGCTATATTTAAATAAATTCCAGATGCAGGTACTTAATCATTATCAAATCAGTCAAAAAATAACCCGACTTTCTTATGAAATTCTGGAAAATAATCTGGATGAAAATGAAATTATATTGGCCGGCATCAATAATAACGGTTTCAGATTTGCTCAATTGCTTTTTGAAAGTCTCGGTAAAATCTCCAATAAAACATTTATACTCTCGAGAATAAAATTAAATCCTGCCAAGCCACTAGATTTTCCTATCGAAACAGATCTTATTCCCGAACAAATGATAAATAAATGTATCATTGTAGTCGATGATGTAGCCAATACAGGACGTACTATATTTTATGCTTTCAGGGTGTATATGTATTCTTTGCCAAAAAAAATAGAACTTGCAGTATTGGTTGATAGAAAACACAAAATGTTTCCTGTAAAGGTCGATTATGTTGGCTTATCTCTGGCCACTACTATTCAGGAAAATATCATCGCAGAATTGCAACATACCCATGCTTTAGCCGTGACTTTAAATTAATTATAACACTCGCATAGCAACAATTGCCGTCCAAAAAACGTATGTATTGAATACCTAAGTAAAAATGAATATATATTTTACCACTTTAATATTTGTGATCTCTTTTCAGTGGACTGCAATTGCATCAGCATCATATGGTAAACCCGTCAAAGATACGATTACCTGGCTTATTCTGAATAATCTGGAGTACAAGGAAGCACCACACGAAGTGTACGGCACGGTCTATCTGCCCGAATTTTCAAAAGATGTAAAAAAACTGGCCAACAAACAGGTAGTCATCAAAGGTTATCTAGTACCGGTAGATAAAACCACTTGGGCCCTGAGTAAAAATACCTATGCGGCATGTTTTTTTTGTGGCAAAGCCGGTCCTGAAACCGTCATTGGACTCACTTTTAAGGGTGATCCAGGAAAACTAAAAATGGATGCAAATGCGACGGTTACCGGCAAATTCGTACTAAACGGAAAGGATGTAGATGACTGGATGTACAGTCTTGTGGATGTGGAAATCATATCCATCAAATAAAAACATCCAAACTACATCGGGTTAATCATAAAACCGAAAAAAACAATAAACCTTAGATTGCTTTTTTTTATTACCAAAAGAAATAATAAATAGATGATACAGCCGCTATGACAATAACTGACATGATATTAAATCGTGTACTCGTATGGAATAAGCTTTTATCATAATATATGGCTTTAGGGTCATCATTCTTATTCTCATACATAGAAATTGCCATCATGATAGCCGATATCAAAAGGAAGCAAAGGCCCATTCTGTCAAGGAATGGTATATCAGGGGTAAGGAATTTAAATCCCATTGAAAGAGGAATGGCCAGAATCACACCAATTAGTGCTGCATTTGTAGAAGTTCTTTTCCAAAAAAGTCCTAAAACAAAAATGGCCAAAACTCCCGGACTTATAAATCCTGTGTATTCCTGTATGTATTGAAAAGCTTGTTCCAAATTACCTAAGGAAGGTGCGATAAGTACTCCTATAAATAAAAACAATAATCCTGAAATCTTACCTACTCTAATTAGTTTGTGCTCTTCCTTCACCGTAAGCTGACTGCTATTGTTTTCCAAAGGCGTTAGTATTTGTTTTCGTTCAACATCACTTTTCATAAATAGCGGTCTATAGATATCTAAAGTAAAGATGGTACTGGCAGAATTTACAATAGCAGCTACTGATGAGCCTATCGCAGCAATTAGTGCAGCTATTGCTATACCTTTAAATCCAGAGCCAACATAATTGGTTATAACCCATGGATATGCTTCATCCGGTTTTGAAATTTCAGCTCCAAGTACATAGGCAGCAATCCCTGGTATTACAACTATTACTGGCAATATAACTTTAACCATAGCTGCTACAGCAGTCCCGGTTTGGGCTTCATCCAGACTTTTGCTTGCAAGTGATTTTTGGATGATATATTGGTTTGTCCCCCAATAATAAAGGTTGGCAATCCACATGCCTCCCACTAAAACACTTATTCCCGGCAAGTTCATATACTCCGGATTTGACTTTTCAAGAATCATATCAAACTTTTCGGGTGCTTTTTCCACCAAAGTGGCTAAGCCGGAAAGTATACCTCCTCCAGCAGCTTCCAAAACCATATAAGTAGCCACCAATCCACCAAAAATCAAAGCCAATACTTGTACTACATCCGTAAGTGCTACCGCTTTAAGACCACCTGTAACTGCATAAGTACCTGAGTAAATAGCCAGTCCAATAATAGCATACAGCAACGGAATGCCCATGATGGTCTGCAAAGCAAGGGAACCAAGGTACAATACTGAGGTAATATTCACAAAAATAAACAACAGAACCCAGAAAAATGCCAGTCCGGTACGAACTCTGCCGTCAAATCTCTTTTCCAAAAACTGGGGCATGGTGTAAATTTCTTTCTTTATAAATATCGGAAGAAAAAATTTAGCTACAATAAGTAATGTTATGGCAGCCATCAATTCGTACGATGCTATGGCAAACCCCACTGCATATCCAGAGCCAGACATTCCTATAAATTGTTCTGCTGAAATATTGGCAGCTATCAGTGAACCACCTACAGCCCACCATGGAAGCGAATTGGATGCTAGGAAGTAATCAGATGAAGTCTCTTTTTTACTTGTTAATGAAATATAAATTCCAAATGAAAGAAGACCAACAATCCAAGCTACAATTATGATAATATCCAGTGTAGAAAGGTTTAACATGATAATTTGATTTTATAAAGGTTAATTAATTTTTTCTGCTTTAATGATATATTGATAATCTAATGATGTATCATCTACTTTTAATATTTTATAGCCCGCATCAATCAGAACATCCTCCAGATGATCAAGATATACCCTTTCAGTTTTTGGTGGTGAGTTGATAGGAAGTCTTTTCATTTTATAGTCAATGATCATTATTTTACCGTCCTTTTTAAGACACTTCTTTAATGTTTGCAAATATTCAGGCAAATCATTGATATAAGCAATCGTGTTAATAATTAATATAATATCAACTTCCCCAGCTTCCAGATGTGGATCATCCGGTGATGCAAGACGTGTCTCTATCCTGCTTCTTCTATTGGCTGGCAGCATCACTTTTGTAGAATCAATATAATCCAGTAAACCTTGCTCTATTTCAACAGCAATAACCTTTTTTGCTTTCAAGGCTAGTTTAAACGAAAAATATCCAGTTCCGGCACCGATATCAGCAATGACTTTATCAGAAATATCTCCCAACTTTTCAATGACCAGACCAGGCTTTTGCCAGATGGCTCTTCCTATATTTGAACGCATATCGTCCAGATTAGTATCCACTGACGAAATCGAATCAAAAGGAAAACTACCTGTCTTAGGAGCATCATAACTATTTTCCTTACAAGCACTTATAAGGAAAACAAACACCAATAATATCCCACATTTTAGGTACATGGCCATTTAAAGAAATATAAATATGGCCCAAGTTAATAAAATCTATAAATTGCGTCCAATATTTTTTCCAATTCAGTTTTATTTTCTTTCTTTTTTTTTGCGGTAGAGCTGTTGAGAAAAACAGAAAAGCTAACCATACGACCCGACGCTGTCTTACAATACCCTGAATAGGTAAGAATTTTGTCCATAGATCCAGACTTTACCAACATATTCCCTTTTGCTTTTGAATAGAGAAGAATATTTTTTACTGTGCCACGTTTCCCGGCTGGTGGTAAAAGATTCTCCAGCGCTGACATACTCTTATCTCTACCATAAAGCAATAAAAAAGATGTGAGAAAATCCGGTGATATCAGATTTCTTGCGGAAAGTCCACTCCCATCTTCCATATGTAATGGTAAAACGTCAAGTCCTTTTTTTACCATAAATTCTTTAATTGCTGCTACTCCGGCAGTACCTGAACCGGCATTTTTAAACTTTAGACCTAAAATCTTAAGAATCGATTCAGAAAACAGATTTATGCTATGATCATTGGTATATCTTACAATGGTACTTAAAACCGGTGAGTAATACCTGCTTATTAATTTTCTACTTTCTATGCTATAATCAGCCTGATACTTGGTCTTGAAATGATGACCACCCATTTCCCTTTTCTGCAAAGCCATAAAAAGTCTGTTAGCCAGATATAATGGAGGATCCGGTATAGAGCCTTTCACTCTGTATAATTCTTTACCTTGAGGTATAGTGCCAACAATTCGTTTTCCATAGTGATAAGGTCCTCCAAATATATATGAATTGTCTCCGGAATCAGCATCGCCTATTGTCACTTCATTGCTCATTTCAAGATCCGGAATATTGGGCTCGAAATACGCAATCTTACTCATACTTCCGATGGCACCACTTCTGTGAAAATAAATAGCGTATTGATTTTCGTTTATATTCAATCCCCATGATCCAGCAGCATAGTAATTGCCCAAATCATTCCACTGCCATGATGGGGAAATAGGAAATGAATTAAAGACAGATTCATCGGCGATGATATTTCCCTCAATACAATGAATACCAAATGAATTTATGTCTTCTGCCATGCGGTTAATCACCTCTGTAGTATTCAAATTACCTGGGATTCTGTCTGAACCGAGCGTAGGATCACCTCCACCTTCTATATATATATTTCCTTTTAATGTGCCTTCAGTATCTATAATCCCATCATAACTTATTTTAGTCTCAAATCTGAAATCATTTCCCAATAATTGGACACCAGCTAATGTTGTGATTAGTTTCAAAGACGATGCAGGTACCAGCATTTTGTCTTTTTCAACATCGACTATAAGCTCACCAGTTAGAATATCTCTGACTGAAATACCAATATTAGCATGTTTATAAAAAGAATTTGACAATAATTTATTGACATTTTCCTGAAGACTCTGTTGGGCCATTAAAATATTACCAAAGAGCACTAACTCAATACACCAAAACCATTTACACATAATAGAAAATTACTAAAACATTTAAAATAGAATAACTACATATAAAGTAAAATAATAATATAATTGAGATAAAGATAAATTTTCCAACTAATTTATTTACAAAACTATTACTTTTAAACGAAATATCACAATAAAGATTTTCTGTTATGATTTTCCAATTTTAATAATGGCATTTTAAATCATATTTTTTTTATTATAACATTACCTATTAATAAAAATAAAATCTATCTTTGCGCTCCAATTCAGAAAAGTTAAATTAAGTAAAGATCATGAATTTAATAGATTACGTTCACGAACAGCTGACTCCAAAGAGAGAATTGCCTTCTTTCAGACCTGGAGATAACATATCAGTGAGTTATAAAATCATCGAAGGAGCTAAAGAAAGAATCCAGGTTTTCCGTGGTGATGTCATTCAAATCAATGGTACAGGAGCCACAAAAACCTTTACTGTAAGGAAAATTTCCAATGGTGTAGGCGTAGAAAGAATAATACCTTTTTCTTCCCCTGCAATAGCTGAAATAGAAGTGCTGAAGAGAGGAAAAGTGAGAAGAGCTAAGTTATATTATCTGAGGGCTCTTACCGGTAAGAAAGCAAAAATCAAAGAAAGAAGATACGTAGCTAAGTAATATTAGCAGCATAAAATAGAATAAAAGAGGGATTCAGCGACAGTTGATTCCCTCTTTTTTTGTCATCATTTTAAAGGTATTCAATAAAAATGGTAACACATGTGCCTTTATCAAATGGAAGTTCACCTTTATTATCATCTATTTTAAATGATAATCTGCAATATCCTAATGCTGAAAATGCATCCAATCGCTCCTTAGTTATTTCCAATCCTCTACTCTTATAGGATGACAATACGTCAGCAGAAGGATTCTCATCATGTTTAATAATCCCGGGGCCATTGTCCAGTATCGAAACTTTTAGCAAATTAGCAGTCATATTAAAAATTACATTAATATATCCTGGATAATCAATTTTTTTAACCCCATGCTTGATGGCATTTTCGACAAAAGGCTGAATAACCATAGAAGGAATTTCTTTTGTCATGTCTAAACTCTCATCATAGATAACTTCATAATTTAGTTTATCACCGTACCTCAGCCTTTCCAGTTCAATATAAGTTTTCAATATGTCGATTTCAAGCTTTAAAGGGATATACAAATGGCGGGAAGATTCAAGAACATGTCGCATAAGCCTGCTGAATCTATTCAGATAATAATTTGCACCCAGAGTATCTTTTTTCATGATAAAGGACTGAATAGAATTGAGCACATTAAAAACAAAATGAGGATTGAGTTGATGTTGTAAAGCCACTAATTTTTGATTTGCTATCATTTGATCCATTTCAAGTTTCTTTTGATTGATTTGCTTTAAGCGTCGAATATTATAAGCATAAATTAAAAAGATAATCCCTGCGCCGATAAGTAACATTAAAATTCTGAAAAACCAGGTTTCATTCCAACTTCTATTAATGATAATGGTTAAACTTTTTTTACCTAACATTTTTGCTGAATCATTTTCGAATATCTTAATCTCAAGCGTATAATGACCATAAGGTAGCTTTTTATAAGATATCCTATTATCAAAACTAATGTTATAGTTCTTATCATATCCTGTCAACTTATATGTAATTCGAAATTTTCCTTTATGATGACACGGAATCATAATGCCGGTGCTCAAATCGTTGTTATATCGACTAACTTCGATCGTATCCTGATCCGTAAGAAACGATTTGTTACCCATGGTAATTTTTTTTAATAGCGGGTCACATTCAGAAGACTCATTTAGATTGGATTGTCCCATCAATGCCAACCCATGGTCCGTCCCTATAAGTTGCCTGCCATCAGACAATACATTCAAGGAATAAATATGATTTTCTCTAATATCTTTAACTTTTGCGGCTTCCAAACTCAATGTATTTATCAAGTAAAGTCCCTGGTTTGTACCAATATAGAAACTATTGCCATCATGAAGGATGACATCATAGATAATCATTCCATTGGTTTGCTTCACATGTCTGATAATACCGGATTCAAGAAGGAATACTCCGTAACTATTGGAAGTTAACCAAACTCTGTTTTTTCTGTCAAAAAATATTTGATCTATAGGAGTAAAAATAGTTTGAGTAGCATATTCCTTAGTTATAGTATTATATGACTCTACTCCTCCGGGACCACAAGTCCATAATATCCCTGACTCCTCATCGAAACAAGCGTTCATAGTACGGTTTCTTGTTTCAACAGTAAAGTCTTTTGTCGGGTTTTTGTGATTTAAAACCAATACTTTATTGGTACTGGTGATGGTTGTAAATTCATTTTTTGTATATAAACTTTTAAAATTGATCGTACTGTAAAGTGTAAGGCCTGAATGTAGTTTTTTTGAAGTTAGTGGAGAAAGTGATTTTATTTCAGATAGACCAGATTTTAAATCCAATACGCCAATATTCCAATATTCTTCAGCCAAAATAAAAATCAAACGATTCATATCTTCAGTTAACACCAAATCCCGTATATAACCAGTACTTTTAAATAGTTTTTTTATCGTTTTGTCCTTTTTATCCAAATGACTAATTTTATACAAATATCCATCTGAAGTAGATGCATATATTTCATTTTGTTCATTTACAGCAATGTGATGTATTTCAGTACTTCTATCAAAATAATCTTTACTCAACCACATG
Source organism: Chitinophagales bacterium (assembly GCA_038246735.1). Taxonomy (GTDB): domain Bacteria; phylum Bacteroidota; class Bacteroidia; order Chitinophagales; family Saprospiraceae; genus OLB9. The sequence goes on along the minus strand of JBBRVQ010000034.1, from coordinate 32,223 downwards.
TCTTTGATGTCCGAATTCAAATACAATAAAACACCTTCATGCATGGTCACTGCCCATATATTACCAAAATTGTCAATATAAATTTGTCGTAAATCACTTTTATTAATAAACTTGTACTTATTTAATATATTAAACTTCAGATCTGAAATAAAAATCTGCTCTTCAAATTTAAAACATAATGTCGAATCATCCAAAATTTTAGTCCAATAAAAATTGGCACCTTTGAGACCTAAATCATCCGTTTTTTTTCTAAAGACGCCTTTACTTGTTTCTGCTACCAGTTCTTTTTTATTTTGGTCAAAAAAACAAAATACATTGTCACTCATGGTTGCAAACAAATGATCAGAGAATGGATGTAAGTTTTCAACTAAATTAAATCCTCCTTCCTCAAATTTCATTTGAGCATGGTCAAATTTTAGATTATTTCTGAAGATTTGAAATTTATTAAAAGGTTTTAAAAGTTCATGTCTCGTCACTTCCAAATCAGAATTAATTTTATAATACACATACTTCATCTCATCATGATGATTTATGCTAATCCAACTTGTAACAATTGAACCGTCCATACTTTCAATAAAACTTGTAATAGGTTGCGACACTCCTTTATCATGTGGATTTTTTATGGTATGAAATTTTTCATCACTGTAACAATAATAATGAAAATTTGCTGAGTTGGTAAAAAACCAAATTCGACCGCGGCTATCTTCATAAAAATACCATACATCGATGGAAGCCAACTGATTTGCTGACCCAAATACTTCCACCTCAAAACCATCATATCTGGCTACCCCATTATTGGTAGCAAACCACATATAACCTTTTGAGTCCTGCATGACATTGTACACAAAATTGGAAGGCAGGCCAGTAGCTGTATTAAATCTTTTATATACAGGCTGCTGAGCACTTGCATTTATAAAGATAAAGTTTACAAGAAATATTATTATTATATATTTCATTGATTACGTAAGTAATGACACACCTTATTTAATTGAACCTTCAATAGGAATATTTAATTTTGAAAAAGTACAAATTACTATAAATTGTAATTTACTGTAAAAATAAGAATAATTTTCAACTAACTCATTGTCTATTTTTTGGGGGACACTATAGCGGATTTTGTACCTTGGGCTTTGTCGTGTCATTATATGGTTTTGTTTTAAGTGAAGAAAATCTCGATCAGTCATCAGCCATCAGTAATATAGATGGAAACACTTATCGATGTACAAAATTGATATCAATGTTGTAAGATTGTCCGGAGATTTTGGCGGCAAAGAAGATCAGGAAACCATGCGGTCTGTCAAAAAAGAAAAAAGATATATCAATAAAAAATTTGCTAAATGAAGGATATGCGATTTCGGATCTCGAGTACTTGTTTGCACCAAGGTATAGATATTAAAAGCGAAACTACGCATGAAATAGCTATCCGTGTGGCCGCTCAATTGATAGAAGTAAAAAATAAGAAACTTAAAAATTTTTAAGTTTGAAAACAAAGAACACACTTTTAAGATTCATTTAACAATATTTTATGTACTTTAGGAACCAAATATACATCTTAATGGTGATATATATATTGTAAAGCTCCGGAATGGCGTTTTATACTTGATTTTATCATCTTAATAACTAAAAATGAAAACCATCATCATCGCTCTAAGTATTATCATGGGATTAACACTAAATCAAGGCTCAAAAAATTCATACGATTTTGATAAAGCCTGGGAAACTGTAGAAAAATTTATCAATGAAGGATTGCCAAAATCTGCCTTGGAAAAAGTAGAAGAAATTCAAAACGCAGCCACCGCAGAAAAACAAGATGACCAACTCGTAAAATGTATCATTTATATAGTTCGGCTGACCATTGCCACGGATGAAAAAGGTATAGAAATTTCCCTAGATAGACTTGAAAAGTTGGAAAAAACCAGTGTACCGCCTGTAAAACAAATCGTCGCTTCATATCTTGCAGAATTATATCAGAGATATTTTGAAAATTTCAGATGGGAAATATCCCAGAGATCTGAAATAACCGGGGAGAAAAATAAAGATTTCCGCACCTGGACGACACAACAATTTCTAACTACCATTGAGTCTTTTTACATCCGATCACTTGAAGATAAAAAATCTATTGATGTACCTATCGATGCCTATAAAATTGTGCTCAACAAATATGATAGCGCAGCGGTCACCTTCAGACCGACATTATACGAAGTACTCGCAGATCGCGCCATACCCTTTTTCAGTAATTATGACAGTTATTCTAATGAAAATCCAGAAAGCTTTCAGGTAGATCAATCCTGGTACTTTGGCCCTTCCAAAGATTTTGTCTCCAATGAAATAATAGCCAAGGATAAATCATCAGCAAAATATAAAATACTTTCCTTGTTTCAAGATATCCTTAGTGCTCAGCGGGACAAAAACAATAACTCCGCCCTGGCCGATTATGATATAAAAAGGCTCGCTTATGTCTACCAACAAACCACACTTGGAGAAAAAGACGAGCTATACATCAACGCATTAAAAAATCTGGCACAAAGCCATCAAGACATAGATTATCATACTGAAATCATCGCAGTTCTGGCAGGGCACCTCAGAACAATTCAGGATGATAGCCTGGCGAATATAAAATCACTGGAATTATGTGAAGCCGCCATTAAAAAATATCCTTCATCCACAGGCGCAGCTAAATGTCAAAATATCATCAATGATATTAAAAAGCCATCCCTACAATTGTTTGCCGAACAGGTTTATCCTTCCAAAAATCAACTATTATTGGCCGTAGATTATAATAATATAGTCGGAATAAAAGTAGAAACCGTCAAATTGGGTAAAGATTTTCATGAAATAATGCAGAAAAGAAATCAGGAAGAAATAGCATCATATCTCAAAAATGCAAAAAAAATAAATTCTTTTTCTCAATCGCTAAAACCAAGCAAACAGTATCGCAACCAACGGTTGGAATTCAGTCAACCAAAATTATCGTTTGGTGAGTATGCTATCATAGTAGTAAGTGACAACAAGGATAATGAAGTTTTACAATATGTCATCATTCATATATCTGACCTGGCGTATACCAGTTATGTTGCAGATAATAGACGTGTATTTATAGTGAGTAACAGGACCACAGGTCAACCTGTCAAAGGGGCAAAACTTACCTTAATGCAACAAAATTATAATCCCGGCAACAGACGATATGATTTTGTAAAAACCGGCACCTATACTACAGATATCAATGGCAAAGTGTACGTAAATGACTTGCAGGAAAGAAATGTTAAGGTCATCCTTGAATATAAAAAGGATATACTCGATATCAATCAGTATCATTACAATTATAGTAGACAAGAGCCGTCAGAATACCGTTTTGCGGAAGTTTTTACAGATAGATCCATTTACAGACCAGGGCAAACCATCTATTTTAAAGCCATTCTGCTGAAAAATAACAAGCTCCAGATACCATCTATACTCTCTGGAGAAACGGTAGACATCATATTTAGAGATGCCAACTATCAGGAAATATCCAAACAAACTTTAAAATCCAATGATTTCGGTAGTGTAAATGGTAGTTTTGCTATTCCGACGGGTAAACTAAACGGAACTTTCAGCTTGGAAATCAATTCCAAAAATGGCATTAGCGGTCAGAATATTATTCGGATAGAAGAGTATAAAAGACCTACTTTTGAAGTAAAAACTGACCCTGTGTCAGGCGAAAACAAACTGAATGATCAAGTAAAAATAACCGGGACTGCATTAACACTTGCAGGTACTAATGTTGATGGCGCATCTTTGAAGTATAAGGTGGTCAGAACAGCCCGTTTCCCTGGATGGGGCTGGTATTGGCGAATGCCGTATCAAAGTGCTGAATTCATAGTCAAGCAAGGACAAATCACTACAGGGGCGGATGGAAAATATGAATTTACCTTTGAAGCGTTTCCTGATCTGAAAGTTGCAAAAAAAGATCAACCAGTTTTTAATTACAGTGTCGAAATAGATGTAACAGATCAGCGTGGAGAGACAAGGTCTGCTACTACTTCAGTGTCTGTGGGATATACTGCTTTTGTTTTATCATCCAATGCAGGTAAAGAAGTGGATCTGGTTGATGTAAAAGCGCTTAAAATCTTGGCCACAAGTACCAATGGTCAAGCTGTTGACGCCATGGGCAAAATAAAAATGTCTTTATTAAAAGAACCCTCGACTGTACAGATCGGCAAATATTGGGATGGTAAAACAGATTTTCCGTTGTCAAGACAAGTGGCTGAAAAATATTTCCCACAATATCCTACAGCACCATCGCCAGATTTTACTTCATGGCAGGTTTCAAAACTTGTATTGAACAAAGATTTTGATACCAAAGATTCCATTGACATCAAAACCATCCTAAAGGCTGGCGTATATAAGATCGAAATGGAATCCAAAGACAAAAATGGAGAAACAGTAACATCAACTAACTATATGGTAGTCACTGATTTTGCTAATAACAAATTTCCCAAATCAGACTTTCTTTTCTCCAAAGTCACAAAGATGAGTTATGAGCCCGGAGATCAACTCAACATAGCACTTGGGGCAAGTGATAAACCAGTGTTTGTAAATGCCATTATTGAAAAAGATGGACGCATTTTGCTTGAAAAAAATATCAAAACCGACAAAAAAGGTCAGATTTCTTTACCTATCAGCGAAAATCACCGCGGTGGTATAAATGTTAAACTGTCCTACGTTATTCAAAACCGAAGATATGAAAAACCTTACCATATAGATGTACCGTGGAGCAACAAAGAATTGCAAATCACATATGAAACCTTTAGAGATAAGACACTGCCCGGTTCAAAAGAAGAATACCGTATCAAAATAAAAGGACTGAAACAGGATAAAATCGCTGCGGAAATGGTTGCTGCCATGTATGATGCATCATTGGATCAGTTTCAAAGCCATGACTGGCGAAAAGACTTTTATCCTTCATCTTATGCCACTATTAATATGGAAGTACCAGGTTTTAATCTGGTAACAGGTCAATATTACCATTATGGAAATGGAAATATGGTAGAAATTAAAGACCTGATATATCCGGCTTTGATTCCTTTGGTGGAATACTATGGTGGTTATGGTGGTGTCATGATGAAACGAGCTGGAAACAGAAACGAAATGTCTGATAATGTATTGATGATGGAATCAGCAGTACCTCCTGCACCAGCAGCTGAAGCTAATTCTAATAGAATAGAGCCAAATGATCTGATATTGGAAAATGATGTTGAAAATGCAATTCCAAAAATTAAAAATGCTACAGAAGTGCCTGTCCGGAAAAATCTGAAAGAAACCGTTTTCTTTTTCCCTGAACTAAAAACGGATGCAGAAGGCAATATTATACTAGCGTTTACCATCAATGAAGCATTGACCAAGTGGAGATTAATGTCTTTTGCCCATACCAAAGACTTTATGACCGGTTATGATGAAAGGTTTATTCAGACCCAAAAGAATCTGATGATTTTCCCGAATGCACCAAGGTTTGTAAGGGATGGAGATCTCATTTCTCTGTCTGCCAAAGTCAGCAACCTGAGCGGTATGATGCTTAAGGGCAAGGCGAAAATACAGTTATTTGATGCGATAACCATGAAGGACATCACCTCTGAAATGGTAAAATCACCATCAGCAGTAAGTTTTGAAATAGAAAAAGGAAGATCACAGGGTATAAATTGGGAATTGGTGATTCCTGATGCTACTTTTCAGGCCATCACTTATCGCATCACAGCAGAATCTGGTACTCATACAGATGGTGAAGAAAATACCATTCCTGTAGTCACCAATCGTATGCTGGTCTCGGAGACCATGCCCATGTGGATAAAAGGCAAAGAGACAAAGACATTTACTTTTAATGCGTTTAAAAACAATCTTAGCACCACAAAAAAAGATTTCAGATACACTTTTGAATACACCTCTAATCCTGTTTGGTATGCCATTCAGGCGCTGCCTTACATGAACACCACAGCCAATGTGAGTACACAAGCCATCGCAGACAGATTTTATGCCAATACCCTGGCATCAAAAATAGCCAATGCACATCCAAAAATTAAAGCAGTTTTTGACCAATGGTCTACTGTCAATAAAGATGCTTTACTCAGTAATTTGTCTAAAAATGAAGAACTCAAAACAGCGCTGCTGGAAGAGACTCCATGGATCAGACAAGCATTGTCAGAAGCAGAACAAAAACGAAATATTTCTATCTTATTTGACCTGAATAAACTGGCCGATGAAAAAAAAGTTGCCATAGACAAACTCAGGGAAAGACAAATGTCCAATGGTGGTTTTTTGTGGTTTCCAGGTGGACGGGATGATGTTTATACTTCTCAAAATATTATGGAGAATATCGGTCATTTGTATCATTTGGGTGCTTTGGACATCAATGATCCTGCATTGACAAACATCGTACAACAGGGCTTGAAATATATGGATGAAGAATTGGTCATAAGGTACCAAAAATTGCAGGAAAATATCAAAAAATATGGTGGAGACATCAATACAGACCACTTGGACGACCTCTCTGTTCATTATTTGTATATCAAAACATTCTTTAAGCACATCGATCCAACAGCTTCATCCAAAGAAGCCAGGGAATACTATTTTGGTCAGGCTAAAAAATACTGGCTCAAACGCGGATTATATTCCCAAGCTATGATAGGCTTAGTCATGCACCGTAATGATGATGCTACAGTAAAAAGTATTATCAAATCACTTCGGGAAAAATCGTTTTCAAATGAAGAACTGGGTATGTACTGGAATGAAGGAAATGGTTTCTACTGGTATCAACTACCTATTGAGCGACAAGCCTTGATGATTGAATTATTTACTGAAGCAGAAAATAAAAAAGATGAGGCAAACCGAATGAAAATATGGTTGCTTAAAAACAAACAAACCAACCACTGGAAAACATCAAAATCCACTTCTTCTGCTATTTACGCTTTGCTATTGCATGGAGAATCAGGAAATATTTCACAGTGGGTAACAGAAAGTGTTGCACCTGAGATAACTATCGGCAAAGAAATCATTAAAAATGACCCACGTGATGTAGAAGCAGGTACAGGTTATATTAAGAAAACGTTTTTAAATGAAAACATACATAAAGATCTGGCTACCATAAAGATCAAAAATGAAAATTCTTCCGTAGCCTGGGGAGCAGCCTATTATCAGTACTTTGAGCAATTGGACAAGATCAAAACCTTTGCAGATACACCTCTCAAACTCAATAAAAAGCTGTATAAAGTTTTATCCACCGCCAAAGGAGATAAACTTGATGAAATTACTCCTAATACATCACTAAAACCCGGTGATAAGTTGGTCGTACGAATTGAACTCAGGGTAGATCGTGAAATGGAGTATGTCCACATGAAAGATATGCGGGCCAGTGGGTTTGAACCTTCCAATGTCATAAGCGAATACAAATATCAAGGGCAGTTGGGCTATTATGAAACAACAAGAGATCTTGCGACTCATTTCTATTTTTCACGTCTTCCAAAAGGCACTTTTGTGTTTGAATATCCGTTGAGAGTGGTTCATTATGGAGATTTTTCTGGAGGGGTTACGAGTATAGAAAGTATGTATGCTCCGGAATTTAGTAGTCATAGCGAAGGTATTAGGGTTAAAGTGAAGTAAGGAATGCAACATTTTCAATTGTTGATTTCATCAAATAACAGCTTAAAAAAATAAAAGTAAAATAATCAACCCTAAAAGGCGACAGGAATAATATTTTCTTGTCGCTTTTAATTATTTGGAATAGGTAACTTAGTGTATTTGCTAAGAAAGTTTTTTATTGTTTAGAAATAATCTACGGCAATATTAACTAATTTATAAGAGACATTTAATAAGCAAGATTATCGTTTATGAAATTCGAAATTTTAATTTACCTTTGCCTGAACAATAACATTCTATCATGTACGAAATAATAAAACCTTTTCATTCCTATCTTGCGCTGGTATTACTTTTAGTCTTGATCATCGCTATCCTGATTGTTCTGATTTCTAAATTCAGTAAAAAACCATTTTCCGCATCACACCTAAAAATAGCATTGTTTGGTTTAATATCCACACATATTCAATTGCTTTTAGGTTTGGTTTTATATTTTATATCTCCATTGGGATTCAGCAATTTATCCGGAGAAGTGATGAAGGATTCCTTTGGCAGACTACAGGCAGTAGAACACCCATTAACCATGATTATTGCTGCAGTTTTGATCACCATCGGATATACAAAAGCTAAAAAAGCATTAGGAACAGATAAATCCTATAATGCTGTTTTGATATATTATACCATTGGATTAATCTTGATTTTATCCCGACTTCCGTGGCAAGTATGGATGAAAGGTTAATATTAATCAATACATTGTATTTTATAGTTTCTGATCATACTTTCGATTAAATAAACACTACCAAACATCTGACAAAGTCTACCGTAGGCAGTAAATCACATTGGGTACCAAGTGGATAATCTCCATAACATAACGTTCCTCCCAAGCCAAGTTTACATTTTTTGGATGTATTCCATAAAATAAACCAGTCATCTCTCCAAAATACCGGCATGTTTCGCCATATTTAAAGCTATATTTTTCATTTTTAGCAGGAAAAAGAAATATCTGAGCTTTTGAATAGTAATCAAATTTTTACAGATCATTCGAGTTGGTTTAAAATTTCATCATTTATCTGCTGCCCGCCTATTTCATTGTGGTCAATTATGTCAAGCTACAATTTTTATTTTATTCTGAGATATATTGCATCTTAGGCATTCAGGTTTTCGTCAAAGCTGCCGGCTACAATTGCAAAATACGCCTTTCCAATGACTATCGAAATTCATCAAATTTCTTCAACATCGCATAAAAATGTACATTTAAACATCCCCTTACTATATTTATCGATGGTAGTTTTTAATCACATTTGTGTTACAATTAGTGTATATTCTTTAAAAAATAAAAAAATAAAAGGGGACAAATTCTTTCCCGATTTTACCCCCTTTATAATTAATATTTTAACAGTTATCTCGCTTCCTGCGCTTTATCATTTAGTTTTTTTAACTGACGTTTCACATTTTCAAGTGCATCATCAAAGGAAGCTTCAAACGATTTGTCAGAATTGGTAGCAATTAGGGTACTTCCTGGTACGTTTAACTTCACTTCTATAACTTTATCTTTGACTTGTCCGGAATTTTCCAATTTTAAATAAACGGTAGCTTGTAAAATCTTAGGATAAAATTTTACAAGTTTTTGAAGCTTATCACTAATATAATCCTTCAACTTTTGATCGGCTGTAAAATGAACTGCCTGAAATGTTACTTGCATACTTCAAAAATTTTATGTGGTTTAAAAAAATAATTACGCATTAAAATCATATAGTATTAAACGATATTTAGGAAAATTAAGTTTTATCAATTGTTAATAAATTGCAAACAAAATTCAATTCTTTGATCTTGGGTGTGCTTTACCATAGGCTTCCTTAAGTTTACTTATGCTATTATGTGTATAAACCTGCGTAGCTGCCAGATTGGAATGTCCAAGTAATTCCTTGATGGCATTAAGCTCCGCGCCCCTATCCAACATATGTGTAGCAAATGAATGACGCAGCACGTGCGGACTTTTTTTGCTCAGCGTCGTAATCGTAGATAATTTGTTCTGCACGATACTATGAACTAATCTGGGGTAAATTTTCATACCCTTTCCCGTCAGAAAAAGCGCTTCAGTATTTTCAATTTTTGTTTTTGAGCGTTCTTCCATATATATTAGGAAATCTTCCTTCACTGTATCTGTCAAAGGTATGCTTCTCACCTTATTTCCTTTTCCCAAGACTCTCATTTCGGACCGATACAAATTAATATCCGAAATTTTTAATCCCACCAGTTCAGCCCTTCTGATACCCGTGTTATACAGCAATTGAATTATAAATGTGTCTCTGGCTTCTACATAAGGTGATCCGGAAGTTTCCGTGACCAGATTTTTTTCGCACAGCCTACCAATATTTGCATCCTGAACTACGACAGGCAAGCGTTTTGATTTTTTAGGCGCAACAATTTTAAGCAAGGGATTATTTTCCGTATGCCCTTTTCGAAGCAACCATTTGTAAAAGGTACGCAAAGCGGATATTTTTCTGTTTACTGATACGGGGCTTATGTTTTCAGTCATCATACTGACGATCCAGCTTCTGATAATAATATGTTTGATGTCTTCCACCTCTTCTTTCTCAAAGGCAAAATAACTATAATGAAAAAATTGTGTCAGATCATTTTCATATGATATACACGTATTTTCGCTGTATTTTTTTTCTACCCGCAGATAGTTGATAAATGCATCTTTTAGTTCTGTTGCCCTCAATGAAATAAATTTTAATACAAATTAAACATTTATTTAATATGTGGCAAAACTATTCTGCATATATTTTCAAAATAAATGTAATTTTACCATCAAAAAAGATGCTGACATCTTCTATAAAACAATTTAATTACTATAAAATACTTGCTGACAAAGCGATGACTCAGGTAGAGGATGTGTCTTTATTTCATCGGTTACACGAGAATGATAATAGCATAGCAATAATTGTACAGCACCTTTCCGGCAACATGCAATCGCGCTGGACAAATATTTTTACTGAAGACGGTGAAAAATCATGGAGAAAGAGAGATGAAGAATTTGAAGAAGTGATCATGGATAAAAAGATGTTACTTGATGTTTGGGAAAATGGCTGGAAAAAACTGTTCGATACTTTAGAGTCACTGACTGTTTTGGATTTGTCACGGACTATATATATAAGAAACGAGGGACTTACAGTATCTGATGCCATCATTCGCCAGTTGAGTCATTATAGTTATCACTGTGGTCAGATGGTCTATAAATGCCGACAAATGTCAGGAGATAATTGGGAAAGTCTATCTATACCAAAAAAAGAATCTGATACGTTCAACGAAAACAAATTTAGAATAGCGAAAGGCGAAAAACAATATCTTGATAGTTTGAATAACCATAAGAAGTAAATGTATTTTTTATATTCCAGCCTTTATCAGCAAGCGAAAAATTCAAATGTACCTTTATGTCTATCAAGGCAAAAAAGTTTGATAGTGCATTTAATCTTATATCGATTGACAGATGTGATGAGTTTTAAAACATCTTGATAATCAATTACGTATAAATGAAAGTCAACTTCCATGGTGCATCTGATAACCTAGAAGCGAGGAGGTATGAATTTTTTATTTCAATACACATATCCTTTATTTTTGTCTCAAAATTTATGAACACCTATCTCAAAACATAATTTTTGAGATAGGTGTCTGTGTTACAAATTATTAATTTTCCGATATAGGTCTAGGTAATTGCTCCCAAACATCATCATCTGTTCGATCTTTGGGTAACTCATTGAGTCTGCCCCATCTTCTCATATCCACCCAACGATGACCTTCGCCAAAAAGTGAATATCTCCTTTGATTACTGATCTCTGACAGCAACGCTGCACTACCTGTTCCACCGTTATAATTGGAAAGACCGGCTTTGCTTCTTATGATATTAATAGCCTTTACTGCTTCGTTTGCATCTTTGGTGATATTGGCTTCTGCATAAATGAGAATAAGTTCTTCATTTCTTATAAGCGAAACAAAATCTTTAAAAGATTTATAAACAAATGCATCGTGTGTGCCAGATAAACCATCTAATGAAAGTGGTAATGTTCTTTGTAAGAACTTTGTTGCCCTTTGGTCACCTGCTTCTAGTTTGATCACATTATCCTGTTGAACAATGATGGCATCAGCCTGATCTGGTTGTCTATAAATATTATTCGGAAAGTCACCCCCTGCCAATGAATAAAACCTTGCCGGCCCTTTATTTAAATCACCATTAATATCAAAAAATGAACTGCTCAATCTTGTCAAAGCTTCGTCATTTTTACCCTGATATAAAGAAATCCGTGCTGCCAGTGCTCTGTTAAATTTTGAAAACTCGGCGGCAGTTGAAAAATCTTTCATAGCATCTGATAAAGTGAAGGAGAAAGTAGCCCCTTGAAGATCTGAATTGGCTTCATCCAGCAACTTGGATATTTCTATCAGCGCATTTTCATAAGACACAAAAGGTCCCAGATTTTTTGGATCTTTTACGTCAATTCTAATGCCGTTTTTATACTGAAGATTCAGGGCCAAATGATATTCATATGCTTGCAGCGTTTTTGCGAACCCTTTATATCCTTTTGTTTCAGCAGGAGAAATTAGGGTGGATTTCTCGGCTACATCAATCAGAAGATTAAGATTTTTAATATTTCTGTATCTTCCATAATATGGCCTTGTCCCATAAAATCCTGCTCTGTCCAGAGTAGAAATACCTTTACCCAGTACTTCACCTGTATATCTTGGGTCTGACCCAGTAAAGAAATAATAGTCTCTGCCTATGATAGAAACGACATCATAATAAAATCCTACTTCTTGTCTCAACAGATCTTCACTTCCAGTCACTAGTGTTTGTAACTCGCTTTTTGTTCCTTCAAAACCTTCTAAGCTTGGACCGTTTGGATTTGGTAAATCATCAATATTACATGAAGAAAAAAATGTAACAGAGAAAATCAATAATGATATATATACTAAATATTTCATCTTATTAAAATTTTTAAATATGGTTAAGAAAATCAGAAATTAGCAATGATATGAAAGTCAAATCTCTTGGATGAAGGAAAAGGATTCACTTCTACACCGGAAGAAAGTCCGCCTGCTCCAAAATTTGATACTTCAGGATCATAACTTCGATAATCGAATATATTGATCAGATTATTACCCGAAATACCAAATTTAAAATCAGTTCCAGGTATTAATTTGCCTTTTGCAACTCTATAATATAATCCGACTTCCCTAAGTCTGATATAGCCTGAGTCTTCCACGTAAGGTTCGGTGTTTGCACCTAACTGACTTAATCTATATGGGCCGTTTGCCAATACTCCAGTTGGATCCAGACCTTTGTCATCAAAATCCCAAGTGGTTTCATTCAGGTCAAACAATAGCGCAGAAAGATTGATGTTTTCCCCACCTTTTTTCCAATGCCAAAGCATACTGAAATCAAAATTACCAAATGTCAACTGATTTTGCCAGGATAACTGGAAGTCAGCTTCCGCATTACCATACACTTGCAAGGTTGGTGCTCCTTCTGGCACAAAGGGTATTACAGTAACCCAAAATCTATAAGAACTGATTAGGGATTCATTAAATGCTCTAATATCCGCTTACTTACTCTTTCCACAAAGCGCCTATGCCTGCGTCCCATAGTTGTTTATTAAAACTCGGGATGCTTTTATCCAAAAATAATTTGGATTTGGCTTCCAGAATAGACCATTCCAGATTCAACTCCTTAAGTCTGTCCAAGGATGGTTGATTGATTCTTGGTATATCACTTTCGGTCTGATTCATTAAAAACATATAATTTGCGGTAAATTTATTTGGGAAGTTTTCCACATCGTCGTATGCTTTGGATTTTCGTTGAACCATATCTTCATCCCAAGTCTTTATATTTTGCACCAATGATGATCCGTCTTTTTTGATATGAACAAATTTTTCATCATTGCCTAATGTGCCAAGTAACTGCTCCAATTGTTGTGTCTTATGATTCAAAGTATTTACCAGCTTATGCATTTTAGTTACTTCGGATTCCATTGACTTCATCAATTTATCATACTCGTCATATGTCTTTGCATCAGTAGGGTATAATGGGTTGGGAAGTATTTCGACACGCTGAGTTTTGGTCTGATCACCCCATTTCAGAGAAACTATATATTTTCCTGGAGGTGCTTTATGACCGCGGTAACTACTTTCTATGTATACTCCCTGTACTCCGGGAAGAGTGGCATGCCTGAGATTCCATACAAATCGATTCAGACCTTTACTCTTAGTTAGTACCGGCTCAGCTGACGGGCCACCATCATATGACACAAAAGTAGAATCCTTTATTGAGCTAAAAGTATTCAAAATTTTACCCTCATTGTCTTTAATTTCTATGGCAATATGTTCTGTTGGTTTAAGGTCAGGCAAGTGATAGTAAAAAACTGCACCTGTAGCGGGATTAACCCCACGTGTAGGATGAGTACCATTAAAATCCGGTGAAGAGCCGTCTAGCTCACTGTTTCCATTGGATATAATTACCTTGGAAGGCTCAAAGATCTCAAATTCGTTTGCGTCAGCTTTATACTGACGTATTAAATTTAGATCATCCAGAATCCAGAAAGAACGGCCTGATGTAGCTGCTATCAGGTTTCCTTTGTGTACCTTCAGGTCCGTAATCGGTGTTGTAGGAAGATTCAATTGGAATGGGGACCAATCTTTGCCTCCGTTCCAAGAAATATATACGCCTGCTTCAGTACCTGCAAAAAGTAAGTCCTTCCGGACATCATCTTCCCTTACTACACGAGTAAATGCACCCTTTGGTATCCCACTGTTGATATTTATCCATGTTTTTCCATAGTCTGTAGATTTGTATAAACCGGGAGTATGATCATTAAATTTATATCTGGTAGTTGCCATATATACAGTAGCAGGGTCATGGGGTGAAACTTCAATGGCATTGATGAGACATTCCTGCAGACCAGGAGGGGTTACATTTTGCCAGTTTATCCCTCCGTCTCTAGTCACCTGTACCAATCCGTCATCACTTCCTGTCCATAGCACTCCTTTTTCATGGGGAGATTCGATGATATAACTTAATGTGCCATAATTTTCCGCACCCACTGCTTCATTGGTATAGGGTCCCCCACCCTTTCCCTGTTTTTCTTTTTCATTTTTGGTGAGGTCTGGTGAAACTTCCATCCAACTTTTTCCCATGTCTTTGGTACGCAAAACATACTGAGCACCATGATAAAATGTACCTGGCTCATGTTTTGACCAAATGATGGGTGCATTCCAGTTGAATCTGTATTTCATGTCTTTGGCATCTCTGGCCAAATACTGAATAGGTGCAGCCATTACATTGGTTCCTGCTTTAGCTTTTGTATCCAATACTTCTATGGTACCTAAATAACTTCCACCCATTACATATCTCGGATCGTCAGGGTCAAAAGCCAGAAAAGCACTTTCGCCACCAGCAGAATACGTCCAGCTTTCCCGAGTAATTCCACCACTACCCAACTCCCTGCTGGCTATCTTAACAGAAGTATTATCCTGCTGACCTGCATATATATGGTATGGAAATCCATTGTCCACATTTATCCGGTAAAGTTGAGCAGTAGGCATATTGCTCTGGGTAGACCAGGTTTTACCATGATTTACTGTAATGGAGACTCCTCCGTCATCTGCCATGGCCATATTTTTTGGATTATTAGGATTAATCCAGAGGTCATGGTAGTCGCCATGTGTACCTTCAAGGATTTCCCATGATTTTCCGCCATCTATGGATCTCAGCGCCGGAGCACTTAAAACATACATGGTAAATTCATCTTTGGGATCTATGAATAACTCTATATAATACCATGCACGCTGTACCAACCGGTGATCACTGGTCACATGAGACCAATTTTTTCCAGCATCTGCCGATACATACAAACCTTTATTATTGGTTTCTGAGTTTCCTTCTATCAATGCATATACGCGATCAGAATTTGACCTACAAACAGCAATAGCCATTTTACCCATTTCGGTGGGTAAACCTTCTTTCATTTTTTCCCATGTCGTGCCACCATCTGTGGATTTATACAATCCGCTGCCGGTACCACCACTGATCACTTTCCACGGCAAACGACCATGCTCCCACATAGCAGCATACAAAACAAGCGGATTGTTCATATCCATAGAGAGTTCCGCACATCCTGTTTTTTCATCCACATATAGCACTTTACTCCATGTTTTTCCCCCATCTATGGATTTGTATATGCCTCGATCCTGAGAATGGCTATACAATGCTCCTTGAGCAGCCACAAATACAATGTTGGGATCTTTCGGATGGATGACAATACGTGAAATATGCTGCGTTAATTCAAGACCTATTTTTTTCCAAGTTTTGCCTGCATCAGTAGATTTGTAAACACCGTCACCATGATGAGTCATGACACCCCTTGGAGCATGCTCCCCCATTCCTGCGTACACCACATTAGGATCACTTTCTGATACTGCAATAGCACCCACTGAGCCGGTTGTAAAATATCCATCTGAGATATTGGACCAGGTATTACCTATGTCATCTGTTTTCCAGATACCTCCCCCAGTAGTCCCCATGTAGTAGGTACACATGTCACCAACCACTCCCGAAGCTGTGACAGATCTCCCTCCCCTGAAAGGACCGATGTTACGCCATTTTACAGGTTTAAAAAAAGTATTAAAATCAGTAGTGGCAGTCGTTTTTAACTGGATTTCTACTGGTTTGGTTTTTTTATTTTTTTGTGCATTGGTTGCTGAAGTAAAATGAAGTAACAACAATAATACAAACAATTTATGTCCCATAAAAATCATAATTATTTTGATATAAACAAATTTCCACAAACATAAACATTAGATAGTAGATTGATGACAATAAAGTATAAAAAAGCTACTTACATTCTATTCTAAGTCATAATTTCAAAGGCTTAGTTTAAATATTAACCATATTTATTTAATATTTTAATTCAGTAGAATAATTAATATACAAACCAAATCGAAATTTATATTTTTACATCTTTAACTAATTCTATTTTTATTTTTGAAAATTAAAATCTGATTCTAAATGATAATCGACTCGCCGAAACTAAAAATTATGACAGCTCGAACCCTGTATTATGCTTTAGTCATCTCAATTATATTTATACTTTCTTGTACGCGTACTTTAACCATTAAAGATCCTGAAAAAAAAGATATCTTCTACCATCAGGGTACTTCTAATAGAATGGCGGCAGAATGGGAGCCCGCATTGGGAACATTGATCGCTTGGCCACTGTCTATTCCTTATAAATTAGTCGTGGCGCTTGCTTCTGATCATAAGTTATTCACCCTTGTAGAAAGTGAAACTTCTAAGAATGAAGCCACAAAATGGTATTTAAAATGGGGCATAGACTTAGAAAAGGTCACCTTCATAACAGCGCCGCAAGGAATAGATGTATCCTGGGTGAGAGACTGGGGTCCTCATGCTATTTTCACTCCCGAAAGTAATATGAAACTGGCAGATGGAAAATATATATTTGCCACCCCAATCTCTAACCAGAGCTGTACTGACTCGCTTTACTTTATCTATATGGATGGGAATAAAATCATTAAAACTGAGACAGATGACAATGCAACTGTGTATGTAGGCCAACAGCTAAATTTCCCGGTGGTTGATCTGCCATTTATCTCTACAGGAGGCAATGTAATGACGGATGGGCTCGGCTCAGCTTTTTCATCCTGTGTACTTACCAACGAAAACAGGTATTATGGTATTCCTGACGATAAGTTTTTTTTACTTAACAAATCGCTTTTAGGCTTTCAGCAGTACCATATTCTTTCTAATTTTGAGCAACGGGGAATTCAGCATGTCGACTGCCTGATGAAGTTACTGGATGAAGAGCGTATGCTGGTTTTGCAACCTCCATCTGACCATGACCTATTCCCACTTTATGAAAACATAGTCAACAATGAATTGTCAAAATTAAAAAACCCTTATGGCCGTCCTTATAAAATTGAGAGAATGAATACCTATCGGTTTGACAATGAAAAACTTGCTGCATATTCAAATTCGCTAATATTGAATAAAATAATATATGTTCCGCTTTACAATATCAGGGAAGATAGTCTGGCTCTGAAAAGATGGCGTGCATTGATGCCAGGCTATGCTGTGAAAGGCTTTAACTACGTTCTAAAAGATGAACCTGCTATCACGCAACAAGTCCTAAACAGATACAAAAATATAGGCTGGACAGATGGAGATGCATTACATTGCAGAACAAGGGCCATTTGGAATCCGGAGATGTTGTATATAACTGTTAAAGTTTTGGGAGACACATTAGACCAAAAAGACAGCCATAAAATTTATGCAACCGTCATCGACTACAGTGGGAAAGGATTGATAAATGACAAAGTAAATGTGTATTGGAAAGAAAAAGGTCATATTGACTGGAAGATCACTACAATGAAAAATGCGGGTTCAAGACAGCATTTTGAAGCAGATATACCAAAACTAAAGTCAGGAACCATCATGGAATATTTCATAGAAGCGGCGTCAAAATCGGGGCAAAAGGAAAGAAGACCTTCAACAGCACCGAGTGGGACTTATACCAGTATTTTCAAATGAAATAAGTCTTCGTCTTCTACTGATTGCAAAATATGATACGCTTAGGATTGCAAACTAATAAAAATATCTTATGGTATCTATAAAGTGGATTATAGTTTTCCAGCCATAAACCTTTATAAATATCAAAATGGTAAAGACCTTTTAAAGTGCAATTACCTCAATAAGCTGACATTGCCTCTCTTTTTATATTCTTCTGCATTGATACACAACACTCTAATATAGTATGCGTATGCATCGGGCGCCAATTCCTGACCGCTAAACGTACCATCCCATCCTGTATTTTTATCTGTGGTTCTGAAAACTTCTTGTCCCCATCTATTGTAAATGATCAGTTCCAGTTCATCAATAAAATTGCTTCTTACTCTGAAAATATCATTATTCCCATCATTATTTGGCGTAAAGGCATTTGGAATAAATACGTCTGTTTCATCACATTTTGCTGTTCTGACCGTCACTGTGACATTATCTACTGCGGTACATCCATTGATATCCGTTACTGTTACCTGATAAGATGTAGTCTCTGGTGGTGATACATTTATTGATATTCCTGCATCACCGTTGCTCCATTTATACATAGAACCTGATACGGGATCAACAACAAAAATACCCAAAGACTCTCCTTCAAAAATGGTAAAATCCGGCTCAGCATTTACCTCTACAAAAACTTCATCTCCCACTATCACCTGCATATCTTTAGTTTGTGAACATCCGCTAAGTTTGTTGGTCACCTTCACGGTAAAGATCTGATCTTCTGTAATTTTAATCTGAGGATTGATTGTATTGGCTCCTGATATTATCAATGAAGCAGGTGTCCATTGATAATTATAATTATTTGGGTTGTTAATGACTACTTCTATTCCGGTAGCTACATCCAAACAAATAACTTCATCCGCATTTACATCAAAGGTAAATGGTGAAGTAACATTGATAGCCACATCTCTTTTGTCTTCACATCCTGACACAATATGCTTTACTTTGACAGTGATGGTAGTATCGACACCTGAATTAATCACAGGGCTGACCGTAGTTCCGCCCGATACTATTATTCCTGATGGTGACCACTGAATCTCATACAAATCAGGGTTTGTCAGATTTAACTTTATGGACGTCGGTTCATTTACACATAAACTGTCTTTAAAATCAAATGAGTACTGAAATTTGAAATATTTTACCGTTATGGTATCAGAATCAGTACAACCATAAATATCTGTACCTTTCAAAATAAGTTTGGTATCCTCATTAAAAATACCAGAAAAATCAGCACCTGTCGTGATCAGAACACCTGCTTCATCCGACCAGGTATATTGTACACTCTGAAGATTTGACGTTGCTTTAATATGGATGGAATCACCAATGCACAAAGTTTTATCAGGAATCTCATCCAAACGAATCTGAGGATTCACCGTGACACTTTTTACTACATCTTTAAAAGGACAAACATTAACCAGATTTGTTAGAAGAACATTATATGTGCCGCCATCGGGATAAATATAACATGGAGCGCCATTTATTGAAATATCATTGGTCGTATTAGGATCTCCAAAGTCCCACTTGGCAAATCCCTTATAATTTCCTGAAGTACTGAAGCATATTTGGTATTCGCCACAAGCAGTCAGGCTAAAATTAAAATCAATTTCGGGGTTTTCTGTGATGTTAAAAAGAATTGAATCTTTAAGTACGCACCCAAATTGATTGGTAACCTCATAATTGAGATAAAAAGGTTGATTTTCATTTGAACCAATTCTTATCGTTGGGTTGGATGTATTTGCACCTGACACAATATGTTCATCTGCATCCCAATTAAAAATATTTATATGATCCGGAATAAGATTTAACGTAGTTAACCTGACAGTATCTTCTCGACATAAGGTAATAGGCGACAAGTCTTCAATAGATGGAACCTGATTGGTGATCTTTATTACCGCAGGATCGGTCGAACACGTTTCGCCAATAAACTTGACGTAAAAAAGCTTTTCTCTGCCATCAAATGAGGCACTGATGGTTTGTCCGGTACCTATTACCTGAGATATGGCAGGATCAGTTCCCCAGGAATATGTACCCGGTCCTACACCACCTGACGCGTTGAGTATAACGGTCCCGTCGCAAGTAACACTATCCGCGTTTATATCAAGTAACACACCACCTTCCAAAACTATAACTTTTACACTGTCAGTCACAGTGCATAACCCATCCGACACAGTCACCATGTAAGTTCTGTTGGAATCAGAGACTACTTTAGGATTGGAAGGATCTGTAAGATCTAGTCCGGCAGAAGGAGACCACGTGTAAGTCCAGTCAGGATTTCCATTGTTAAGCAGTTCTTTTCTCTCTCCCGGGCAAAGTAATACAGGATCTGCTCCAAATTTCACCGTAGCAAAAGGTCCGGGCAGAAAAGAATTACTGAGTTTGTCTATACAACCATTGGCAAATGTTGTGGACATGCTAAATAAAAGAAGACTATCTTTTGGAAGTATTATCTCGATATCGGTTCCTGTATATTGATTCTGATTTCCTGTTGTTCCAGCCAGCCATGCAATATTGGATACTTGTACATCATTAGCTATAGAATCAAGATAAAATAACCCGATCTTAATGCTGCCATCATCCGGACATTCCACTGGATTATACCCAAAAGCTGTATATGGCACCAAATTACTTAAATCAAAAGTTTTTGTAAGTTCAGTTGAACAGTTGCTCGAAAAGGAGGTAACCAATCGAACTGTAAAATCTTTTGTATACTGTGGTAAATTAATGATGATGGAATCACCGGACAACACCTGATTATTTATATTCCATTCTGATGATGCAATGGTGGCAAATGGGTTTAATGCAGCCGAAAGGTTTATAATTTTTATCTCTGCAATACTATCAGAAGGACATCCAATCAAAACGTAATCAAAGTCAAGTTCCGGAATCAGATCTTCTACAGCAATTTGTTTTGATATTTTTGCCTCGCAGCCGTTGGTTGCATATACAGTCAATGTAACGTCAGCAATACCAGCATTGGATAATAATATTTCAGGTGAAACTCCACTATAGTTTACTTCTTTTCCATTTTGGATCACTGTCCATTCCCATAGAGACAGAATGTATCCCGGTTCGTTAAATATAGAAACATCTGACAATAAAACTTTTAAACTATCAATGCCTTCTTCACACCCACTTAAAGAATAGGTAAAGTCAGGGACAATTTTATTTTCAAATACCCCAATAGTCATTACCGTAGTATCAATACAACCATCTGAAACTCTAACCGATTTTAGCCATATGGTATATATGCCTGCATTGGGGAAAGTAAATGACGGGTTGGTTTCAGTGCTTATAAATAAGGACGAAGTATCCGGAAAATTAAAATTCCACTCATATGTAGATGTATTCAGACTATTGTTGCTAAATTCGATAGTCAGACCAGTACAGTCTGCATCAATGGCAGAAAATGCTGCTTGTGGAGGTTCTGTCAACTGAATGGTCTTGGATAGTTCAACTTCACACAAAGCATAAAAATTTGTAAGTAAAGTGATGTTTAAACTCTTGGGAACCAATGGAACTGTCACTACAACAGAATCACCGGAATATTCCTTACCGTTTACACTCCATGCTGTTTTATCAATAGTGGCATACAGATTTAAAGGCCCTGATAAGTTAACCAATCTGATGTTTACAGAATCATTTTCAGGACAACCGATATAGTCTATCTTAAAATCCAGTTCAGGTACTATATCATCAATTATAATTTGTTTTGAAACAACTGATCTGCACCCATTATTGGCAAATACTTCAAGTCGAATGTCAACATTACCAACATAATACAGATCAATATTCGGCGAACTTTCCGCATATGTTTTTACGTTATTATTTTGAGTAACTTGCCAATTCCAACTATTGATGCTATACCCTGGTTGATCAAATAAAGATTGGTCACGAAGCAATAAATTTAAACTGTCCTTATCCTCGTTACATCCACTTAAAGCATAAGTAAAATCAGGGACTATTTTATTTTCAAAAACGGCAACAGTCTGCAAAATTGTATCAAAACAACCATCAGTATTTCTTGTGGCTCTAAGTCTTACATTATAAATACCGGCTTGGGGAAATGTAAATATAGGATTGGCTTGAGTGGATTTAAATATAGGATCATTACTTGGATAATTAAAGTCCCATTGATATGCACTTGAACTCAAACTGTTGTTATAAAACTCAACCGTCAACCCATCGCAATTGGATTCAGACGTAGTAAATTGAGCCAATGGAGGCTGACTGCACACCCTGACATTGTACTGAAAATCACGTCTAACTGTGCTCAAAAGTACTCCGTTTCTATATTCTTCTACACATACACCGATTAGAAACTGACCAACCAAATTGGGATTGGCAGTAATTTCTCCAGTCTTACGATCTATGTTTAAAGGAACACCGCCCATCATATCAGATAGAGAGTATGGTGGTGCAAAAAGTACGTTATTGTAAGGCGGAAAACTTGGTGGCTGGGGTTTAGGATTAACTCTGGTAGCGCCAAGTGTTGGGACACAAAGCTTATATACCAAAGAATCGCCTTCCTTATCCGTTGCTTTATGATCAAAAGTCAGAGGTTTATTTGCGCATATATATACATCTGGCCACTGATTAAATGTCGGAGTGCTGTTTTTTAACGTCAGCGATTGTTCAGTGACCGCAACCCAATAAGTAGAACCAGTCTCCAGTGGGTCCAATACGTTGTTTAATGAAGCATTTCTACAGCATCTCTGGTATGCAAGTAAGTACCCACCAAGCCTTTGAGGCAAAAAGACATTGCCCTGATAGATAGTTTCATGAACGCAAACCTGCGTGCCCTCAAAACCACAATCACTTTGTATGTATTCATTTAATGTATCAGAAGTCATAAACGGGATTCTTAACTGGCCGTTATTGGCCAACCAAATCGCAAGGGCTCCACTCCCTGTAAAAATTCCTATCGATGCAGGGTCATCAAATTGTGCTTCAGGAGAACCCAAAAAACAGTCCCTTCGCAATACCAACTTAACCTGATAAATATCACCAGATACATGCTTGTATGTAATATTACCTCCAACGATATGCGTGGCAGAAATATCTTCCGGTATCAGAAAACATAAACTGATAAGAAGCAATATATTTTTTATCAAACTTTTATTTTTCTTATTTTCCATTGCCCTGCGTTTTTCTTTTATCTAAAGTGTTTCTGGATGCTCTTAAGATCTCTACTCTTCTTTCCTTAGCTGCCTTAAGATTATATATGGAATTTCGTTCGTCTTGTATGTTGTCATCTACATCTGAAGGTGCAAGCTCTTTTCCAAAAGAAATATCTGTTATGACAAGCTGCCCAGAAAGAAAGTAGGATTTAAGTTCTTCATTATCAAAAAATATAAGATCATTCTTAACTGAATTTACCCTTCTCTGCCCTAAAGTAAGGTTATATTTTGATTCTGCCCTTGGTGAGGTATATCCTTTCAATATCAGTTCTACTTTATTGCCTGCCTCCAACTCCTGTAGTAAATTATTTACAAACAGTTTGAACTTATCATATCCGCCCTTCACATCTCCTTCAAAAAATGTTTCATACTCATCATTTAAAGTTTCTCTCTTGCTCACGGGAAGAGGCTTATTAAACTTTTGTTTATACTCTTCCTTTCGGTTTATATATTTATTGACCAAATTTCCGTATTTAGCCTTTGTGGTCGTACGTCTGCTCGCAACATCTGGAAGATCATTGTCAAAAAATAAGGTGATGGGCAAAAGATCCTGAAGCACAAATTTATCCAAAAATAATTCTTTGGTGATTAATCCTGACTTGTCATAAGGTCTGGTATCAATGATCTCTTCAGCATCTGTAAAACCATCTTTTTTAGCAATAACTTTATACATTTTACCTCTGTCCAACATAAAGTTAAACTCATTGGACAATGGATTAAATTCGACAATTTCCTTTACCAGCTGATCAGACATATCGATTAATGTAACCGTAGTGCCTTCCAGCGGAAGTTTGCCAACTTTTGTAAATGTAAATACATCAAGCAGCATCATGTCAGTACTAAGATACATTTTTCTTATAAAAGACTCCGATTTTTCCACTCCTATGGTAGATAAAGTGATGGTATCCGGATAGTAATTTTCTCTTTGGGCTATGATCAGGTAATTTCGGTCTTCTGACATTGGAAATTTATGATCATTGCCATCATCATTCTTAAATCTGACCAACTCCTGTCCTGTGTCCTGATCTATAAGAATGACAGTAGCCTTCTTTAATGATCTTCCCGTAAGCTTATCATAGGTCAGTGCATTCAGATCCAAATCCAGCTTGATGATGTCCAGTCTATAAATGTCATAACAGCATGATTCAAAATAACTATCCAAAAAAAATGAACCTTCTCTGTTGGATGAAAAATAAGCTGTACTGCCATCTTCCTTTTCAAAATAATACAAATCATGATAACTGCTATTGAGCGGAGAGCCACCATTTATGACACCACCAAATTCATTATTGATCTTGCCTGCTTTATATATATCATACCCGCCTAATCCTTCTCTGCCATCAGAGCTGAAATATAGAAAATCACTAACTTTATGATAATACGGTGTTATTTCATTGTCAGTCGTATTTATTTGACTGATATTTACCGGCTCTGAAAAACCAAACTTCGGATCAATAAGACTGTACCATATATCCAAGCCACCGGCCCCACC
The DNA here is from genome assembly GCA_038246735.1 of Chitinophagales bacterium. Classification (GTDB taxonomy): domain Bacteria; phylum Bacteroidota; class Bacteroidia; order Chitinophagales; family Saprospiraceae; genus OLB9. The sequence continues at coordinate 7,322 of JBBRVQ010000034.1, read as the reverse complement.
TTGTCGGTTTGATACAAAATATAGTATTTCTTTACCTGATGATTTGTCGATGGCTAGGTGAGGATGGGTAGACGTTGTACCAGTAAGATTAATAGGTTCGGGCAATTTGACTTCATTTGAAAGTTGGCCATTTACATCAAAATTACTTCGGAAAATCTCACATGATAATTCACTGCCATTGATATAATTACAGACCGTGTAGTAAATAAAAGTTCCATTACTATTTATAGCTGCATTGGAGATGAGTTGATCTCTTTCATTTATATATCCCGGTAATTCAGAGGTGATGCTATCCTTTGATTTTTTTAGTAATTTGGAAATATCTCTGGATGGTAAGGTCAAAGGATTGGCTTCTTTGTACTTCATTGATGAAAAATAAAATTCATCATTGATCACGTTTCCTGCTACTTCTGATGAAGGCGAATTGACATCTTCACCCAGTTTTTCAAGCTTTATGTTCTTTTTGGGATGGTTGGTTAAAGATTCCGCATAATCAATAGATGCCAGTTCTTTTTTTGTTTTTGCAGTAAAAAGAGAATCTGTATTGCCGTACTCAGATATGTAGATATCATAATACTTTCTGGCTTCCTCGTATTTACCAGTGTTTTGCTTCATCTTGGCTAGCCAATAAATAGCCACAGGTTGAGTATTATCCCGCAACGAATCTATGAGATACTGATACTTTTCAGCAGCACGAGCGTAAGCATTAAATTGCCTGGCAGATTCTGCTGATTTAAACAGGATGACCGGGTCATTTTTGTCAAACTCCAGCGCTTCATTGTAATGAATCAATGCTCCGTAATAATTTTTATCGGCATACTCCTTTTCTGCTGCTTCGATAAATTGCTTTTTTGTGGGAGACTGGCATACAGCAGCGCTTATCACCATCAAACAGGCACCGACACAAAGTAGGAATCTATTAAATATACTTTTCATCACTTCCTGATTTGATTAATAAATGGGACAAACCTTAATTTCTTTCAGCGGCTTCACATTCGCGATAATGTAACGTACGTGTATTTCAGGTCCTCCTTTATTTGAATTTAATATGTCATTAAAATTATTAGTATCTACATCATAACTAAAACCAACATAAATATTGTTGTATTGTGCAGCCATGGTCGGGATAAATGATTTTGCAGTTCGATATCCAAGACCTACGTGCAGTTGAAATTCCTTTCCTCTTTGCTGATTGATATAAATCTTACCCAGCCCTCCGAAAATCGTTTCATCATACGCTCCCTGGATCTGATGCAAACCGTGTAGTTGTATGTCAAGCATATCCATCACTTTGATTTGACCGACAGCAGATAAAGAAAACCTGCGGGGAAGATCTGATACATCAGTACCATAAAAAGCAACATTGGGCTTTAATAGATGCAACACAGATCCGCCAATATCCGCAAAAGTGCGGGAATCTTTCTGATATCGATAATTCAGGCCTAGTCCAGTTTCTAAAAAATTTACCCTTTCAAAATTACCGAAGGATTCGCCGGTAGGCAGAGTACTATTGAATATTTCACCGTCCCACTGTTTATCCCAAGTCAATGTTTGATTATTGAATCCTCTGGAAGATATTCCTAAAGTCAACCCTGCACTTATGATGTGTTCGGGAGCTAAAATCCGGTGATAGGCCCCATTTAAATTCAGTGTTGTAAGATTTAATTTTGAATCCCCTTGTCTGTCATGATTCAGACTGGCACCTGCGCCTATAAAATGATGGTCCCCTTTCAGCACATAAAATTTTCGGTCATAAGCCCCGCTCAATGTAAACCATGGTACCGGAACAAATCTCCATTGATCTCGCAAGGATACCATATAACGATGATCCCCGTTAAATACACCCGTCAGCGCAGGATTGATATTTTGAGGGGAATTATAAAATTGACTGTAATGCAAATCCTGTGCATTTATTTGTAAAAATAAAGCAAAAAATATGACTCCAAGCCATGTTTTTTTATGATTATTTGTTTTCAAGCACCAGATATTTAAATATATTAAAACAAACTATAATGTATATAAAATACTATATCAGTAAATTACATCAATTTATGAATTTACAACTTTTACTTTTTATTAGTAGTGCAAAAACCATACTAAAAACCAAATATCAATAAAATACTTAATTAATTTTAAATGCAATACTACTTACGGATTGGCCTGTTTTGTTTTCGATCGTTTGTGATTTTATCATTTCTTTTGCTAAAGAATGTTCAAAAACACCACTTAAATCTTTGATACAACAATATGGTATGTTATTAGGTTCCAACATACCTCTTATGGATTCAAAATTGAGTGTACCAAAAACATGTTGCATCATGGCCTGAAGCTCCCCTCTGGCTTTAAGTCTTTCGGAATTATTGTCAAAAGTATGGTATTTTTCATGGGGTAGATTCAGGGTAAACCATAGTTTTTTAAATTGAGCATCACTACCTACAGCCAAAATAAACTTAATACCATCCTGTGCTGTAAAAATATCACCATATGGCGCAATGTTAGGATGTAAGGTACCAATTGGCTTCGGAATATGCTGTTGCATCAGATAATTACTTGCTTGATTTGCCAATCCTGAAATCGCACTTTTGAACAAAGAGACATGAATCACACTGCCCATCCCTGTTCTCATTTTTTTATATAAAGCTATGAGTATTGCCTCTTTCATTTGGTGAGCAGCAAATATGTCAATGATGGCCACCGGCAATTTGGCCAGATGATCATTATCTGTGCCATTCATAGAAATCCAGCCGGTCTCTCCCTGCATCACCAGATCATATCCGGGTCTTGGGTCATCAAAATCGTATGCGCTCAGCTGCGCTATTACAACACCTGGATACTTTTTTATGATATCATCCGGAAGTAACTCTAATTTTTTAGCCGCTTTTTTCTGAAAGTTGGATACTATAATGTCACTTTGGGACATTAGAATTTCTACTTCCTGACGTGCTTCAGCCAGATTTAGATCCAGAAGCTTAATTTTTTTACCAAAATTTGCACTAAAATAATACGCAGAAAACGGATTGGCAGCATCTTCAGAAGAAAGTTTCCACTGTCGAGTAGCATCACCTCCGGTAAGTTTATTTTCTATTTTAACCACATCAGCGCCCAGCTCTGCAAAAAAAGAAGCGGTCAGCGGACCAGCCAGAACACTGGACAAATCCAATACTTTTAAGCCAAAAAAGGGTTTGTTATTGTCAAACGGATGAGAAGTTTCCATTTAATTAAATTTAGAAGACACGACCATTTCTTTTGTTCCTGCATTGTAAGTATAAAAACCTTCGCCAGACTTTTTTCCCAGTTTACCAGCGGCAACCATATTTACCAGTAGAGGACAAGGTGCATATTTGGGATTTCCAAAACCATTGTGCATGATATTCAGTATGGATATACATACATCCAATCCGATAAAATCAGCTAAAGCGAGTGGGCCCATAGGATGAGCCATACCCAACTTCATGACGGTATCAATTTCATGTACACCGGCAACACCTTCATAGACAGTACAAATGGCTTCATTGATCATAGGCATCAAAATCCGGTTGGCAACAAATCCCGGATAGTCGTTTACTTCTACAGGCTCCTTTTTTAAGCTTTTCGAAAGCTCCATAATCAGACTACATACTTCGTCAGATGTACCATATCCACGTATTACTTCTACCAATTTCATCACCGGAACAGGATTCATGAAATGCATACCGATGACTTTATCAGGTCTGGCTGTGACAGATGCTATTTTAGTAATCGATATGGATGAAGTATTGGTAGCCAAAATACAATGTGGTGGTGAAAACTGATCCATCTGCCCAAAGATTTTTAGTTTAAGGTCAATGTTTTCAGTGGCCGCTTCTACTATCAGGTCTGCTTCTGCCACACCCTTTTCTATTTGCACAGATGTGGAAATATTATCCAGGGTAAGTTGTACATCAGATGGGGAAATAATTTCTTTTTTGACCATTCTTTCCAGATTCGTCTGAATGGTTTGAACAGCTTTTGAGAGGGCACTTTCAGAAATATCACACAATACCACCTTATAATTCTGACCGGCAAACACCTGAGCGATACCATTTCCCATGGTACCTGCGCCTATCACCGTTACATTTTTAATATTCATTGGATCTCTTTGGATTTAGTTCAGGCAAAGATAAAGGATTACGAAGCTATACGCCAAATTTTATAACTATTACCTTTAAGGATTGAATAGCATATGTATTTAAACCCATTTATTTTGAACATTTTACCTTATATTTTCATCCATTCTCGCAAAGTTCTGTTCGATAATTCGAGTAAAATAGATACAATGCCTTACATTTGTGACTTTGTGTATTATTCTAAGTGTCCTTATTACAACAAGTATTATGTTTATTATTGTAGAAAGCGGATCGACAAAAGCAGATTGGGTAGTTGTACGTAGTAAGGATGATACCCAGTTTTTTAAAACGCCAGGCATTAATCCTGCCACACAGACCGAATTATTGGATCTGACAAAAGACCCTGAATTGTTGGTAATGATCAAAGAAGCGGCACACATTTACTTCTATGGTGCGGGGATCATCGATATAGTAAGTACAGCACGAATTGGAGATTGGTTGACTACTGCTGGATTTAAGGGTAATATCTCTGTATCTGAAGATATGATCGCAGCAGCAAGAGCCTGTTGTGGTGATGATCCGGGCATCGTCTGTATCTTGGGAACAGGGTCCAACTCTTGTGTTTATGATGGTAATAAAATTATCAGGGCTATTCCGACATTGGGTTATGTATTCAGCGATGAAGGTGGAGGAACAAATATCGGAAAAGAAATCCTAAAGTCCTATTTTTATGGCGTCATGCCTGAAAATGAAAGAGAGATTTTTATTGCCAATTTCTCAGTCACCAAAGAATTGCTGGTAGAGAAAGTGTACAGAACATCAGAGGGAAATAAGTATGTGGCATCATTTGCTCAGTTTTTGGTCTTGATCGATGGGCCGTGGAAAGAAAATCTGCTCAAAAAAGTATTCAGGGATTTTATATCACTGAGAATAATGCTTTATCCTGAACATAAAACCCACAGTTTGAAATTTGTTGGTTCTATAGCTCATTATCATCGGCAGTATCTGACACAAATATTGGAAGAATTTGGGTTGAAGGCTCAGGAAATAATTCAGCAACCGATTTATAAATTAATAGATTATCATTTAAAACATAATATACATGAGTAATGTAAAAAGAATAGCTGTTTTTACTTCCGGGGGCGATGCTCCAGGTATGAATGCTGCTGTGAGAGCTGTCGTAAGGACTGCCGTATATCATGATTTGTATGTGTATGGCATATACCGTGGCTATGATGGTATGGTTCATGGAGATATAAAAAGACTGGATGTAGGCGACGTAGCCAACATTATACAAAGAGGTGGAACTGTACTAAAAACCGCGAGGAGTGATGCTTTTCGAACGCCTGAAGGAAGAAAACAGGCTTATGAAACTCTCGTAGCCCATGATATTGACGGAGTAGTAGCTATTGGCGGCAATGGAACGTACACGGGGGCTGATATCTTTATGAAAGAATACAATATACCTTTTGTTGGTCTTCCGGGCACCATAGATAATGATATATTCGGCACGGATTATACCATAGGTTTTGATACCGCTATCAATACTGCAGTAGAAGCAGTAGATAAAATCAGAGATACCGCAGACTCGCACAACAGACTATTTTTTGTGGAAGTAATGGGTAGACACGCCGGATTTATAGCCTTACACACAGGCATAGGAAGTGGAGCAGGAGCCATTTTTCTGCCGGAAATAGATACATCCATAGACGAATTATCAGATACGCTCCGCAGATCCGTCAAAAGGCAAAAACTTTTTAATCTGGTAATCGTCGCAGAAGGAAATAAAAACGGTGATGCCAATGCCATAGCTTATCAGATCAAAGAAAGGAACCCAGAATTTGATGTAAAGGTAACCATCATCGGTCATCTTCAGCGCGGGGGCTCTCCGACTGCGCTGGACCGAGTACTGGCAAGCAGAATGGGGCACTCCGCTGTGAAAGCATTGATGAGAGGAGAAGGTGGTGTTGCATTGGGGATCATCAATGATAAGATTACTTTTACCCCATTTAAAGACGCCATCGGTAAAACTAAATCACTCAACAAAGACCTGGTCAGAATGGCAGAAATACTCGCCCTGTAATGGAAATTACTCTATTTTACGTACCTTGTCCGACACAAGAAAATGCCTTATCACTGGTTAGTGAGCTACTTGAATCTAAGCTGGTTGCTTGTGGAAATGTACATCAGTCTGAAAGCTTATATCAGTGGAATGGAGTTATGAACAGCGAAATGGAATGGGTAGCCATCATGAAAACCCTTCCAGCTTTGGCCGGTCAAACAGAAGCAAAAATCCTGGATTTGCATCCCTACGATACACCTGCAGTACTTCATTGGCAGGTAGCCTGCAATGCAACATATCACGAGTGGGTAACACAGCAACTCATAAAAGTTCCTTTAAGCGGGACGCATTAAAGGAACGTAGGTTGTACGTTTCGGGCAGACGTTGTTTCAAGCTTCAGTTGTTTCAAGCTTCCCAGCTTGAAACCGAAACGGTATAGTTCCTTTAAGCGAGACGCATTAAAGGAACGTAGATGTACGTTTCAAAAAGTTCCTTTAAGCAAGATGCATTAAAGGAACGTGGGTTGTACGTTTCGGGTAGACGTTGTTTCAATCAGTTGTTTCAAGCTTCCCAGCTTGAAACCGAAACGGTATAGTTCCTTTAAGCGGGACGCATTAAAGGAACGTAGGTGTACGTTTTGGGTAGACGTTGTTTCAATGCGTCCCGCTTGAAACAGATGCGCGAAACGAAGCTTTTGTTCCTTTAAGCGAGACGAAGCTTTTGTTCCTTTAAGCGGGACGCATTAAAGGAACGTAGGTTGTACGTTTCAAAAAGTTCCTTTAAGCGATACGCATTAAAGGAACGTGGGTTGTACGTTTCGGGCAGACGTTGTTTCAATCAGTTGTTTCAAGCTTCCCAGCTTGAAACCGAAACGTCAGTCCCGCTTGAAACAAATGCGCGCAGGGTTCCTTCAAACCCTACGAAGAGAAGTTCCTTTAAGCGAGACGAAGCTTTTGTTCCTTTAAGCGAGACTAAGCTTTGTTCCTTTAAGCGGGACGAAGCTTTTGTTCCTTTAAGCGAAACGCCTTAAAGGAACGTAGATGTACGTTTCGGGCAGACGTTGTTTCAAGCTTCAGTTGTTTCAAGCTTCCCAGCTTGAAACCGAAACGTCAGTCTCGCTTGAAACAAATGCGCGCAGGGTTCCTTCAAACCCTACGAAGAGAAGTTCCTTTAAG
>JBBRVQ010000033.1:0-41793 GCA_038246735.1 Chitinophagales bacterium | reverse complement strand
GCATCGTCAAGGGTATGCTCGAGCACTCACGCACGAGCACAGGCAAAAAAGAACCAACCGATATTAACGCACTGTGCGACGAATATCTTAGATTGGCTTATCATGGTTTAAGAGCAAAAGACAAGTCTTTCAATGCTAATTTTGAAACTCAGTTTGATCCCAATCTTCCAAAAATAGAAATCATACCACAAGACATAGGTCGGGTGGTACTCAATATCATCACCAATGCTTTTTATGCCGTCAACGAAAAAAACCTGATAGGTTTAGAAAACCTATCAGGTTTGAACACTTATCAACCCATGGTGGTAGTCAGCACTAAGCGAGTAGACTCCCCTTCAGAGCCTGCCACGCTCCAGCGTGGGGCCGGCCTACCTGCTTCCAAGCAAGCAGGGAGTCAGAAGGTCAAAAATGAATCCATCCAGATCACCATCTCCGACAACGGCTCCGGCATTCCCACCCACATCAATGATAAAATCTTCCAGCCCTTCTTCACCACAAAACCTACCGGTCAGGGCACGGGCTTGGGGTTGAGCTTGAGTTATGATATTGTAAAGGCTCATGGTGGGGAGTTGAAGGTGGAGACGAAGCAAGGTGAAGGCAGTACTTTCATTGTCCAATTGCCCATGATATAATTTACGTGGTAATAAATATGGATTTATATTAAATATTTGTAAAAATTAAAGCTGATGTCAACTTAATTCATTTCTGTACAAATCTTGATATTAAGTTGTATTGACTCCAGAGTATCTGTAATATTTGAAGGTTGCAACGAAAATACAAGAAGGCTTATTTTAAAATTATTTTTGATTTATCAAAATACATAGAAAATTATCTCTGTATATCTAAAATTATCTTTACTTTTAACTTTGATAACCAACCGTAATTATGAATATATTAGTTGTAGATGACGAAACTGATGTAAAGACGCTTTTTGAACAAAGATTCAGAAAGGAAATCAAAAATGGAGAACTAGATTTCGCTTTTGCATTTTCAGGAGAGGAAGCATTAACTTATTTGGAAGGCAATAATCATAAAGCCGTTCTTATACTGTCAGATATCAATATGCCGGGCATGAGTGGTCTTGAATTGCTAAAAAGAATTAAACAGAAATATAATGAACCACCACATTTGGTAATGATGATTACAGCTTATGGAGACGATGAAAATAGAGCATCGGCTGAAGAGTTGGGAGCAGATGACTTTTTGACCAAACCGTTGGATTTCACAGATTTGAAAGAAAGACTCAAAAAAGTAGAATCATGACAAAAATTCTAGTCGTTGATGATGAGACTGATCTCGAAGTACTTATCAAACAAAAGTTCAGACAAAAAATAAGAGATCAGCATTATGAATTTTATTTTGCTGTAAACGGGAGGCATGCACTTGAACAGCTTGATAAATATCCGGATATCGACATAGTGCTGAGTGATATTAATATGCCTGAGATGGATGGCCTGACTTTACTAAGTAAAATTTCAGAAAAACATCAATTGCTGAAGGCAGTAATTATATCCGCCTATGGAGATATGGACAACATCAGAGTAGCAATGAATCGTGGTGCTTTTGATTTTATCACAAAGCCAGTCAACTTTGAAGACTTGCAGCTGACCATGGAAAAGACCATCATTCATGTCAAACAACTCAAAGATACATTAGCCGCGATCAAAGAAAATAACATCCTGCGCATGTATGTGGATGAAACTGTCCTGAATTTTATGGGCAGCAGAGACTTTGAATCATCGTTAGTAGAAAGTGAAATTATAGAAGCCACAGTAGCCTTCATTGATATTTGCGGCTTTACATCCATAAGTGAAAATGAAGCACCTGATAAAGTAGTGTCAATGCTCAATAGATACTTTGATATTATGGTCAAAGAAATCATCAACCAAAACGGCATCGTCGATAAATTTATGGGTGACTGTGTCATGGCTGTATTTAAAGGCAAATTTCATGAAGATAGAGCAATAGAAGCATGTCTGAATATAAAAAATAAACTCAATCATTTGGAGTCAGACGGACATGAATCGTTTGATATAAAAGTTTCGATAGGAATCAACAGCGGCGAGATGGTGTCCGGCAATATTGGTTCATCTACGCTCAGAAGACTGGATTTTACCGTGATAGGAGATACTGTAAATACTGCCCAAAGACTCCAATCCATAGCAGAAGCTAATCAAATCATCATCAATGAAGAAACCTATCAGAAAGTCAAAGAATCCTTTCAATGTACAAAAAGAGGAGAGCCAATCCTTAAAAACAAAGCTAAAGCTGTCACCGTTTACGAAGTAATTGAGTAATTGATTAATGTTTCCTCGATTTTTTTATGATACCACCTGTCACTTCCTTTATACTTTGTACATAAAAAAATGCTGTAGGGTCGGCTTCTGAAATGGCTTCTTTGATCCTGTGTATTTCCAGTCTCGTCACGATAGTCATGACAATATCACACTCCTGTTTGATATCAAAAGATCCAGGTAGATAACCTCGCTCTCCTTTATATACCGAAATTGCTTTATTAAAATCATTTACGATGATGGACTTGACTTTTTCGTGCTCTTTGGAGACAATAGTAAGTGCTGTGTATTCTTCAAATCCATCTACCACGTAATCGGCAGTTTTGGTCGCCGTAAAATAAGTAAGAATAGAATACATGGCCGACTCAGGACCAAAATAAAAAGCTGCTGTCAAAAATATCAAGGTATTGATAAAAAGGATAATTTCACTTGTCGTGAATCCATACTTTTTATTGGTATAATCCGCTATTACTTCTAGTCCATCTATTACTCCACCACTTTTGATTACAAAACCGATACCAAGCCCTATCAGAAAACCACCGAATATCGCAATTAGTATTTTATCATTCGTTATTGCCTCATCAAAATGTATAAAATACATCAAAACCGCTAAAAGTATGATGGCAAAAGAAGATTGTACAGCAAATGTTTTTCCTATTTTTTTGTAGCCAATATAAATGAATGGAATGTTAAGAACAATCATCACCCAACTGATATTTACATGGAATATTTCATGCGCCAATATAGATAAGCCTGTCACACCACCATCCAAAAAATGATTAGGAATCATGAACCCTTTTAATGCAATGACGGCAAGAGTTACACCTAGAAAACTGTAAATGATAGAAGAAGGAGAAAATATAACTTTCCAGTTGATTTTTTGATGTGGGTCCATAGACTGACTATTTTAAAATGTCAAAACTAAGATATTTAGCCTAAATTTCACAATATAATGATGGCCATTTCTCTTTTTTTTATGAGATCAGATAAGTGTTTTCTTTTGATTGGTTCCAGATGCTTTTTTGCATAATCCGTATGATAATGATGATTACTCATAAAATTGATCTGAACTCTATCCCAACTTTCTTCATCTTCGATGACATTAAATGTCAATAATTCCCGGTACAAAGTTTCACCAATGGTATAAAATCTAACGGTACCTAGATAGTCAAGATCCGCATCGCAAAGTATTTTCTCCAATAAATTCTGAGGCTCTTGAGGTATTTTTGTAGCCAAGATCATATTGCTTATTCGCTCAATTTCACTATCCTGATATCCCCATTCAGGAAGGATTTCCCGCGCATATCCAACCCCTCTTTCTTCATGGTTGGTATAAGTCCAAATAAAACCGGTATCGTGCAAAAGCGCTGCAGTTCTTAATAATAGCGCATCTCTTTTACTCATTCTTAATCTTTTTATGTATTCATTACAAACACTCAGCACATCTATAGTGTGATGAACTCCATGGTAACTCAGTGTTTGTGGAATTTCAGATTGTAATTTGTGTAAGATGAAGGTTTTAAGTTTCCTGATGCTCATGGATAAATATGCAAAGATAATCAGTATTTACAATAATCATAAATCATTCCAAAACGAGTATTTACAGATTAATAATATATTTATGTACAAATCTCATTTTACAAAGTGTAGCTTCAATTCTACCGAACATTAAAGAAACTAGTGTATTCATTCCATCAACCAAAACAAAAAAATCCTCCATCAAAGTACAAAAATGGATTACCTTATTAGCCATACCTGTAATACCAACACCTATTTTGTACAAAAAATATTTCGATTGATTAAAATATATAGTGTTTGCGCGACCTATCAACCTTTCGTTAAAGATGTAATCATGGGAAGAAAATAGCATGCATCAAAATATATCAAAGACATATAATGTTTAAAAAAAAAGCCCATTACTGGTTAGATTTCCTGTAATGGGCTGTATTAATTCTATGGGTAAACATTAGGTCCCCAAATAGTTTTTCAACAGCTTACTTCTGTTTACTGATCTTAACTTATTGATTGCCTTATCTTTAATCTGCCTTACTCTTTCTCTGGTGAGTCCGAATTTATCTCCTATATCTTCTAGTGACATCGGGTGCTCTATGCCGATACCAAAATACAATTTGATTACATCCGCTTGTCTGTCAGTAAGGGTATTTAATGACCTTTCTATTTCTTTTCTAAGCGATTCTCTGTACTCCAATGCGGAGTCAGTATCCGGAGTACTATTGTTTTCCAGCACATCCAGCAAGGAATTGTCTTCTCCATCTATAAATGGTGCATCCATAGACACATGCCTCGCTGCAACTCCAAGGGTAGTTTCTACTTCTTCAGTAGGAATCTCAAGCAATTCTGCCAACTCTTCAGCAGATGGTTCTCTTTCAAATTGTTGCTCCAATTCTGAAAAAGCTCTGTTGATTTTGTTCAGTGATCCCACTTTATTTAACGGCAACCTGACTATTCTGGATTGTTCTGCCAATGCCTGAAGAATCGATTGTCTGATCCACCACACCGCATATGAGATAAATTTAAATCCCCTGGTTTCATCAAATCTTTGAGCAGCTTTGATGAGACCCAAATTACCTTCATTAATAAGGTCACTCAAAGAAAGACCTTGATTTTGATACTGTTTGGCCACTGAGACAACGAATCTAAGATTGGCTTTAGTTAATCTTTCGAGGGCTTCCTGATCTCCTTCCTTAATTTTTTGAGCCAGATCTACCTCTTCTTCTGGTGTAAGTAAGTCTACCTTACCTATTTCCTGCAAATATTTTTCGAGAGACTGACTCTCTCTGTTAGTAATGGATTTAGTTATTTTTAACTGCCGCATTATATAAATTTATATCATTTTTAATGACGTTTTTTGAAAAGAGCCGCAAAGATAAATAAATTTACCACTTCCAAATGAATTAATTGCTTGATTTCCTATTTTTTATCAAATTTATTCTCTGCCTACTTATTGTCATATTAATCAAAAATCGAATTATCAGAAACTTTTAAGATTGCTGATATGTTAAACTTCCTGTAAAGAAGTAACATAATAATTAATAATAAGTTAATCTTTGTAAAAAAAGTTCATTTGTTTTGTCAAATCAAAAAATTATTTTTTATTGCAGCTTCTTAACAATTTCTATATTATAATAATTACCAAACAGGTCAATGAAGAGAGTTAGATTAGACATGGAGTATATTTTCAGAGCGTCGCCTACGATTTTATATACATTTATGACGACACCAGCATGTCTGGTCAGATGGTACTGCGATGAAGTTGATATAACCAATGATGTTTATACGTTTTACTGGAGCGGTAGCAGTGAAATAGCATACTTATTAGATGATATTGAAGATGAAAGAGTGCGGTTTGAGTGGGAAGATGCGGAAGATCCAAATGAGTTTCTTGAGTTCCGAATGTATAAATCAGATATTACCAATGAAACGATAGTCGAAATTACAGATTTTTGTGATGAAGACGAAACTCAGGAAATCAAAGATTTATGGGCTACTTTGATGGTTGACTTGCGCAAGGAATGTGGTGGATAAATCTGACAGACTGGATAATTAAATCTTTAATACTGCCTTTGGTTATATTATGTATTTTGCTGCTATTCATTAATCATAATTCATTGATTTGAAATTCATTTCAAAGACATTGGAAGGGTTGGAAGAAATTCTGGCCGATGAACTTTCGGACATGGGAGCTCAGGATATCGAAATCTGGAAGAGAGCAGTAGCATATTCTGGGGACAAAATGACCCTATACCGATCCAATCTTATGTTGAGAACTTGTCTCAAGGTATTGGTTTTTATGAAAGAATTTTCTGTAGAAAATGAAATTGAACTCTATAACGAGATTAAAAAAATCCCATGGGAAGATTACCTCGGTTTGGAAGATACCTTTGCTATTGATTCAGTAGTTAATTCTGAAAAGTTTCGTCACGCCAATTTCATTGCTTTAAAAGCAAAAGATGCCATTGCAGATAGATTCAGAGAAAAATATAACCAAAGACCTAATGTTGACACACAAGACCCAACTTTAAAAATTAACATTCATATTCGTGAAAATATTGTTACTTTAAGTCTGGATAGCAGTGGTCAGTCGCTACACATGCGTGGCTACAGAAAACATTCTGTAGATGCTCCACTCAATGAAGTCCTTGCTGCAGGATTGGTATTGATGTCTAGCTGGGACAAAACCAGTACTCTGATCGATCCTATGTGTGGTTCAGGTACTATACTTTGTGAAGCAGCTCGCATTGCAGGTAAAATCCCACCACAATCTCCTGACAGGGCTTTTGCTTTTAAAAAATGGAAGTCATATGATCCTGAATTATGGAAAATGGTCTGCGATGAGGCTGAAGCCAAAATTAATACAAAGGATATTCCGTCTCTCCTTGGCTATGATATCAATCAAAAAGCAGTTCAGGTTGCCATTACCAACATCGGTGAAGCAGGACTTTCCGAATTTATCAAGATAGAAAAAGAAGACTTTTTTTATCTTGAGGGAAGTCAAGACATTATGCTCATCTTTAATCCGCCTTATGATGGCAGGCTTAAAGAAAAAGATGTGCTGGACTTTTATAGTTTTATAGGTGATAAACTCAAACTTTCATTTCAGGGTTGCACTGCATGGATACTTTCAGGTCATATGGCTGCAATGAAAAATATTGGTCTCCGCCCATCTGCCAAAAAATCTTTACTCAATGGAAGTATACCTTCGTTATTTTGCAGATATGACATGTATGCAGGTAGTAAAAAACAAAAATGGCAGGATATGTATCCCCAAGAAACAGCGACAGAAAATGAAAATAACGAATGATATTGTTTTACGGTATGGCATAATAATGCTGCTTTGTATTTTCTTACAAACATCAGTGGTAGCGCAAACCGTACAAGATACCATCTCAAAGCCAATGAATTATCCCATTTTATCTTTCAGACCTGATCTGAAAGGAATCAACAAGCCAAAAAATTTTTTTAATAAATTTGAATCAAATGCTCTTCCATTTTTTTGCAGAATAGAGCATAAAATAGAAACCGGCAGTAAAATAGCCTTCCGATTCAGATTAGGTGATTTAAATTATGTGAATATGCTTGAAAATAAAAGATAATACCTTAACTTTGTAACCATAACTTATAAAATCAAATCAAATGGCAACAAATCTTAAATTTCTTTCCTTTATATTGATTACTGGATTAGTATTTTCATCCTGCAAAAAAGATCCTGAAACGGTCAGCGGATGCACTGATCCACTCGGAGATAATTTTAATGCAGAAGCTACTATAGATAACAATACCTGTACCTTTCAAAAAAGATTTCTGGGAGATTACACTGGTCAGTTCAACTGTGCAGGAACATTTAAAGCTGTCTTTTCTATGGCAGAACTAAGCATTACAGAATTGATTAAAAAAGATGAAGTCAATATCACGATCCAATCTACCATCGGGCCTTTGCCAGTAATGGGGAAAATTATTGATAACAAATTGGTCGTAGATGCAACTTTAAAGGATTTGCCTATAAGCGCAAGGGATATAAATCCACAATTACCTGATATACAGCTTATTGCAACTGGAATTGTCACTACAACCCTATCATTGGATAATACAAACAAAATATTAACAGGTAGTATGAAACTTACTCTTAATGCAACTTCGCCACCTGAATATGCCTTTCTTTCTTTATCCGATACATGTGAATTAACAGCCACAAAAAAATAATACCAAAAAATCTGGAAATAGATTACGGGAGTTTAATTTGTGAATGTGGATTCTTTTTTAGTCCGCCAAGTCGTCGTATGACTTCCGATGCTATGGTCAGTCCAAATAGTGCCGGCATATAAGATATGGTACCATAAAATGACTTTTTATAATTTTTTCCATCGGTAAGCCTCAAAGCTTCTTTAGGTTGTATTTCTTCGGACCATACTGCAATAATGCCTTTGCGTATACCATCTTTTTTTAATCTTTTGCGTACGCTCTGAGCAAATTTGCACTCCTTGGTATCTGCTATATCACCCACTTTAATTTTTGAAGGATCCAGTTTCCCGCCTGCTCCCATAGAACTGATAACTTTCGCACCGCTTCTTCTGGCTACGCTTAATAGAGCGAGTTTTGGTGTGATGCTATCGATACAATCCATCACAAAATCATATTTATTTTCCCTGATCAAAGCTTCCATATCTTCAGGCTCCATAAATTTTTCATATGCATCCAGTTTTAAAAGTGGGTTTATATCCTGAAATCGTTGTTGCAATAATACCGTCTTGGTCAAACCAATGGTAGAATGCAATGCCTGCATCTGGCGATTGATATTGGTGGGATCCACCACATCACCATCTATTATCGTCAAACTACCTATGCCGGCTCTTACCAAAAATTCACCTGCATAACTACCTACACCACCCAATCCTACCAACAAAACATTGGCTTTACTAAGTCGCTCTAAACTTTCATCCCCGATCAACAATGCTGTACGTTCTAACCAATGTGGTGTTTCCATTTTTCGGTATAAAATGTTATAAAATTTTGATACATTTGATCTTTAAGGACTTGGATATCAATTCCCCTCATAGCGGCAAAAATACGGTATCTTTCTTTGATGTCCATGGTAATGTCACTATCAGTTTCCAGAAATATTTTATCCAGAGGAAGACAGAAGAGTGTTTCTTCAAATGATAATGATATATGGTCATGCGGTGCCACAGAAATATACATTCCTGCTTCCAGTACCTGTCCTGCAAGGGTTTTATTTCTTACAAAACCATGTACTACCCAAGGTGTCTCACCATATTTTTTTCGCAAACGAAGCATTCTGTCAAAAGCCCTCACACAATGTATCACAACGGGCGACTTTGAGATGTTTGCAATTTGTATTTGCTGTATGCATATTTTTTCCTGCAATTCAATGTCTGCACCCTTGAGATTATCCAGACCAAGTTCTCCCATTCCCAAACAAAAAGTATCGTTGCCGTATAGATGTGACATCAAAGCCAATTCGTTTTCATTAAGCAATTTTAATGTCCACCAAGGATGGTAACCGACGGTATAATATATCACATCTTTATCCTGAGCACCATGCATTGACACCACTTCCAGTACATCATCTCCATTCCATCGACTATGCGTATGAAAGTCTATGTAAGGTATCTTCATCTATATGAATGTCATGACATAAACCAGCAAAAAGCAACTCCTTATTTGAAACCAATGATGGTACCACTAGGAATCACTGCATTTTTGTTGACGACCACAATGCCCTTTTTAATGACATAATTTTCCTGTTCTTCATCAGCAAGATTATCGTTGCCTCTAATGCTGACATTATCTCCAATCCTGACATGCTTGTCAATAATGGCATTTTCAATGTAACAGTCTTTACCAATACCCATTGGTATCTTGCCCGGTGTAGACAGATCTTCTAAGGATTCAAAATAATCGTTGCCCATGATATAGGCATTCTTTATTATGGTGCCATAATCTATTCGGGATCTAATACCCAAAATGGAGTTCTCTACGAGCTTAGCCTGAACGATAGAGCCTTCAGCAACTATGGCTCTCGTAAAAGTAACACCTGAAAATTTGGCAGGAGGCAATAACCTTGGCCTGGTAAATATTTTATTTTCATTGTCAAACATGTTGAACTCAGGAATATCAGCGGCCAAAGCGATATTGGCTTCAAAAAATGATTTAATATCTCCTATGTCTGTCCAATACCCATCGTATGCATAACTGACCACATTCATACCTTTATTGATAGAATCTGGTATTAGCTCTCTACCAAAATCCAAGGCTTTTGGATTTTCATTCAGTAATGCCCGCAAAGCAGTTCTGCTAAAAACATATATACCCATAGAAGCCAGATATATTTTGCCTTTTTCTTTTTGCTCATCACTCACTTCTGAAGACCATTCGGAAAGTATTTCGCGTTTAGGCTTCTCAATAAAACTGACTATTTTATTTTCTGCATTTACTTTCATGATACCAAATGAAGTAGCATCATCTGCTATGACCGGAATAGTCGCAATAGTTACGTCAGCACCTTGCTCTACATGGTTTACTAATACTTCTTCAATGTCCATCTGATATAACTGATCTCCGGACAATATCAAAATATAATCAAAATCATAATAAGCAAAGTTTCTTACAGATTGTCTTACCGCATCTGCTGTACCCTGAAACCAATCCATATTGCCGCTTGTCTGCTCAGCGGCCAGAATGTCTACGAAACCATTGGAAAAATGATCAAAGTGGAAGGAGTTTTTTATATGTTTATTGAGAGAAGCTGAATTATATTGAGTCAATACAAAAATTCTGTACAATCCAGAATTAAGGCAATTGGAAATAGGGATATCTATCAGACGGTATTTCCCTCCAATTGGCACAGCAGGTTTTGACCTGTCTTTGGTAAGCGGATACAATCGGGTTCCGGCACCTCCACCCAGTATCAGGCATATCGTTTTTTGCAACACATCACTTGATGTACTCATAATATTATATTTAATTGACGAAAGATATTATTTTCATTGCAATAATAGGGAATAGCTTACAATTTCATGCAAAAGATTCAAAAAATATTTCCTCAATTTACAATTTACTTTTATATTTAATATTTCATCAAAATTTACTTGCTTCGATGATGGCATTAAGATTCACATTATTTTCGATAAGATCAATAGCCATCTTTATTTTCCACGGCGTACTTCGGTTGATTTTAACTTCGATCTTACTAATTCTGAGTACTGACCCATAGGTATCCAACTCCGTACGGATCAGGGGAAGATTGTTTTTCTCAATATACCTGATGGTGTGTTTATCCATCTGGCCTTCACCAGTGGCCACGATTCCTGAAAGCGGGCAATTGGTAATACCGTGATTATGGGCCATAAATTCTATTTTTTTGATAGCTTCATTGATAGATCTTTTAGCTACTACCAACAATAAATCCTGCGAACTTTTCAATTCTTTCAAATCTATTAAAGAACCTGCTATAATGCTCTCTACTTTATTATCTACAAAATCTGCATTGTAGATCACTACACCCATCACCGCTTCCGCTACTGACCTGATCAGCGGGTATGCCAGTTTACTTTCATATGGCATCAAACCAAGCAAAGGTAAATTATTGGCCTCGAGCCATTTACCAACATAATGTTTAACTTTTGCCATTTTATCCGGACGTACTTTATTAATAATCACCCCTATGATAGGTACATTTTCTTCACGAAACAATGCAGTAGTCATATTCAACATGTCTATCGTACTACCTATACCACCTTCGACGATCATGACCACACCTGCATTGAGTAATCGAGCCACCTTGGCATTGGATACATTTGCCACACTACCCACTCCCGGATGTCCCGTACCTTCATAAATGACAATTTCATTGGCTTTACTCATTTCTCGCTCAGCATTGATCAAAATATTATCCATATCAAATGACTCGGGCGAATCGAGATACATTTCTGTAGCACCGGGACCAAGGATGACAGGACTATGAAGTTCCGGAACGATCTCAAAATTTATCAGGTCAGCAAAAAGTATGGTATCCTTATCCACCCTCAAATGTTGGATATCCAAAAATTTTTGGCCTACAGGTTTACAATATCCTACTTTGAGTCCCATTTTCATGAAGGTAGAAACAAGCCCTAGGGTAGAGGTTGTTTTGCCCACATGCTGACTGGTTGCTGCTACATAAATATTTCTAAACTTTTGCATACCATTACTTTATTTATTCAGGACTAAAAGTAAGGCATTCAGGTTTACAAACAAAAAAAAAGCCGCAAAAGAAATATTTTACGGCTTTAAAATTTTATTGGTTCTTACGCAAGTTTATACTAAATCATCCTTACCTATGTCACTCAATTCATCTCCGCCTTTAGGGTCCGCTCCATATTGATTTGGGCCTTTTGAACCCTCAGTACATGCCAAAATAAGGTTGTAAATCGGAATTAAAACGAACCATCCACTTTTATCTACATCATGCATTCTTCTAATAGCTACTGCAAGTGATGGGATAAGTAAAGCAATACTAAATATAATGGATAAAAATGCTAAATAAGAAGACACAAATGTCAAAGCAATTAATCCATAATAAATAATAAGGTAGAATAAGATAAACATCCAATATTCTTTCCTTCGTGCCCTACCATCAAATTGTGCGTATTTGTTTTTTACAACATCTAAAAAATATTCCATAATAGTAAGTTTTGTTTTAATAAAAAATTGATTTCATGTCAAAAATAATATTAATATTTGATTTGAAAAGTATTTTATAAAATAAATAAAATATTTCCTCGCTTTTACAATAGTTTGGAAATGCTATTCATGTTTTTTAAATATTTTAATTCTGAAATAAAGCTATACTAAAAATTTAAAAGTAATACCTATTCGGAGTTTAACTCAACAAAAAAAGGTCCAGGCGGGGAGCCATGGACCTGTAATTAATAAACCAATCTCAATAAAAAGTTTATAAATAAAGACGAAAATCCAAATACTATTGGCCGGTATTTAAACCAGCTAAAATTCGTTTACCGAACTTTTCTTTTTTGGATTCTATCTACTTCAGGTTGTAATAAAAGTGGTCTCTACTTCAAACTTTTAATGATCGGGTTCAAAGATGTTCACCTAAAACCCACTCCATCCCGTTAGCAATCGGGACAGAGGGGAGATGGTGATATTTGTTAATCTACATTATTATACAAAAATGAATTATTGGAAACAAATACGGTACTGTCATCATCCATATTGATCATGTAGGCAGAGTTTTGTTTACTGTTTGATTTATTAGTCTCATCCAAGGTAACATTTCTTCTGGCATATGCAGGGACATTTTCCATATCTGCAATGATCTTAGGATTGTCAAGTGGCTTGCTGTTGTTTTTGCGTAGATACTCTCTCCTTGCGGCATCAGCTTCGCTCTTCTTTTTCATCTCTTCCGTTAGATGGCCCTTTTTATTTACATAAGGATCATCTGTCTTGACACCTAGCATATTAATGGTCTTTTTTACATCATCTGTATCAAAATCCACTACATTATCCGCATAGGTCTCTTCAAAATCAAACACTGAATAATCATCTTCAATGATGGTATGTGTTCTTTCATTCTCCAGAGAAACTTTTACTTTTTCCGGTTTTAATTCTTTGGACTTTGTGCCACCTTCTCTAAATCCGGTAGCTATCAGGGTAATCATTAGTTTTTCGCCCAAGGATTCGTCTTTACAGTTGCCCCAGATCAAGTCAGTACCATAACCAGCTTCTTCCTGTACATGTTCTGTTATTTCTCCGATTTCGTCCATGGTAACTTCTTTGGTTCCGGACGTAATATTAAGCAATATATGTTGTGCACCTCTGATGTCATTGTCTTCCAACAACGGAGAATTCATTGCGGTATTTATCGCCTTTCTGGCCCGGTCATCTCCATCTGCCATAGCACTGCCCATAATGGCTACACCGCTGTTTCTCATGACAGTATTGACATCTTCAAAATCCACATTGATGTATCCCGGTACAGTGATAATTTCAGCTATACCTTTGGCTGCTGTAGTCAGAATGTCATCAGCCTGTCCGAATGCCGCAGAGAGTGCCAGATTGCCATGTATCATCTTCATCTTATCATTGCTGATAACAAGGATAGAATCTACGTTTTTCTTCAATTGTTCAAGTCCTTCGTGGGCCTGCCGCTGACGTCTTAATCCTTCAAACTTAAACGGAAGGGTTACAATCGCTACCGTAAGTATTTCCATTTCTTTGGCTACCTTGGCAATGATCGGAGCGGCTCCTGTACCAGTTCCACCACCCATACCTGCGGTAATAAACAGCATCTTAGTGCCGTCAGAAAGCCATTTTCGGATGTCTTCTATGGATTCAATGCAGGATTGTTTTCCTACTTCAGGTATGCTACCCGCTCCTCTTCCTTCTGTCAGATTTGGTCCCAAAGCAATTTTAACAGGTACCGGATTGCTCTCCATGGCTTGCGCATCAGTATTACAGATGGCAAAATCCACGCCTGTGATTCCCTGTCTGAACATATGACCGACAGCATTACCGCCACCTCCACCTACTCCTACTACTTTTATGATGGATTTTTCGTTTGTTGGTATATCAAATTTCATCTTTCAAAAATTTCTGTTGGTTAAATAATATGTTAGAATTCAGAATCAGGTACAGTTTCAAAAAAATCTTTGGTCAAAGTAAATAGCTTATTGAACAATCCTTTTTTCTTTGTTTTATCCCCGCCATTTTCTATTTCTTCCTCATCATCGTCGCTATCTTCTTGTATTTTATTGTCCTGTTTTACTTGATTTGTAAGGGGTGGATAATTATTGGAGAATCTAGGCTCTTCTGTAATCCTTTTAAACTCTTCCACATAATTGGTCTTATCCCCAAAGCTATCTATGGTATGCTTCAACAAGCCAACGGCTGTAGCAAATATCGGGCTGGCCAGTTGACTGGAATAACCATGTGCCAAGTGTTCGATGGGTTGACCTATACGGGTAGGCAATCCGGTATGATATTCAGACAATAAATCTATATGCTTAAGCAATGAGCCACCACCGGTAAGTACCATCCCTGCGATCAGTTTGTTTTCATAACCTGACCTGCGAATCTCCCAAAGGACATAATCAAATATTTCCTCCACTCTCGCCTGAATGATTCTGGCTAGATTCTTTTCAGAAATTTCTTTATGTTCTCTTCCTTTAAAACCCGGAATAGTAATAATTCTGTTATCAACGATTTCATCGGCCATGGCAGAACCAAATTTTACTTTTAGTTTTTCAGCTTGTTCATTCATCACTGTACAGCCTTCTCTGATATCCTTTGTGATAACGTTGCCTCCGAAAGGGATAACACAGGTATGTCTGATGATGCCATCCTTAAAGATAGTAATATCAGTAGTCCCACCACCTATATCTACCAAAGCTACACCAGCTTCCTTTTCTTCGTCGCTGAGCACAGCTGCTGCTGATGCAATAGGTTCCAGCGTAACATCAGCTACTTCCAGACCCGCTTTCTCTACACAACGCAGTATATTTCTACTGGCTGATATCTGACCTGTAATGATGTGAAAGTTCGCTTCAAGTCTTACGCCTGACATGCCTATAGGATCAAAAATATCCTGTTCATCATCGACAGTATATTCCTGTGGAACTACATGAAGGATTTTATCTCCGGGAGGTAAGACAAGCTTATACATATCTTTAATGAGCTTATCAATGTCATCCTGATTTATTTCAGTATTGGAATCATGTCTTACCAACAGTCCATGATGATGCAGGCTCTTGATATGCTGACCGGCAATACCAACATGTACTACTCTGAACTTGCAGTGAGCATTTCGCTCTGCAATATCCACAGCTTCCCTGATGGCTTTTACTGTTTTATCAATATTGGAAACAACACCCCTCGAGACACCCTCTGAGCGGACTACGCCCATACCCACTATTTCCAGTTTGCCGTACTCATTGAGCTGGCCTGCAATAGCACATACTTTGGTGGTCCCAATGTCGAGCGCTACTGCTGTGTTTTTTAATTTTACCTGATCGTTCATAGCACAAATTATTTAATGTTGAATACTTTGCTTGTTATTGTCTGTTGTTATTAATGCTACCTGTAATGTATCCTTTAAAACAGGTTCTATTCTTTTTGCCAGTGCAGGATTGGCCAGCATACCTGACACCTGATTGGCATATTTCAAATTTAATGTCTTATATCGGCTCCAACCCAACTTCGGAAGGCCGTCCCGATAAAATATTTTGAGTTTTTCAAATTTTTCTTCAATATCCCTACCATCCCCAAAAATTAATTTTTCACGACCAATTTTAGGGATCAGCACAATGTCACCTATGCTGTCATTTTCTATATGTGCTTGTTCTATGAGCGCACTCAGAAACTCATCATGTGCAACATACTTCATGATATTAAATACATCTTTTAACTTTGATGGTTTTTCATCACTTAGAAATTTTGAATGAAAAGTATCTTTAACGCCCGTCACTATTGGCACTCTGACTGCACTTCCCCGTGTGACAGGTACTTGTTTACCATTTTCGTCGAGATAGTATTCCCCACCAGCTTCATCCATTATTCTCATCAAAGGTTTTTTTTGGATGATCGAAACATTCAACCGATTTTTTGAATCAAAGTAAATATCTGCTCTCTCAATCCTTTTATCCTTATTCAGTTTGGCTTCCAGTTTACGAAGATTAAGCGTCTTAATATTAGTTTTCGAAATCGTTTTTCCAGCCGCCAGATTAAGAATTTGTTTCACTTCTTTTTCAGAAATCAACTGATCACTTCCATTTCTGCCATCAATATGCACAACCAAAGTCTTTACTTCGGCATTGGACTTGCGAAGAACAGAAAAGAAAAGCAGGGCCGATATTCCGGCAATCAAAGACAACCATATAACGGTGTCTTTAACCCTTTTCAAATTTAATCTTCTGTCGCTCATTTATTTATTGTTTATTTACTTATTTACGAATTTATTGATTTGTATTTGTTATTTAAAAAATTCCTTAATCTTTGGAACAAAAGTGTCAATGTCTCCAGCTCCCAAGGTCATCAATACCTCAGGATTATAATCTCGCAAGGTATCCATCAATGTGGCTTTTGTCACCAATTTTTTGTTTTGGTTTTTCATTCTTTCAAATATCCGTTCTGAAGTAATACCTTCGATCGGTAATTCTCGAGCCGGATAGATATCCATCAAAATGATTTCATCCAGCTTATCCAACTCTTCAGCAAAACCATCTTCGAAATCTTTTGTCCTGGAGTAGAGGTGTGGCTGGAAAATTCCAGTCAGTTTTTTGTCCGGATAAAGCGTTCTGGCTGCATCTATCGCTACTTTAAGTTCACCCGGATGATGGGCATAATCATCAATAAAAACCAAATCTTTCCTGTCAATGATTCTTTCGAATCTACGTTGTATTCCTTTGAATCCAACCAATGCTTTTTTTATATTTTCATGTGTGATATCATTTAATATTCCTACCGTAATGGCAACACACGCATTCTCAACATTGTGCTTTCCTGGCATACTCATCACTACATCTTTGATCTCATGGCCCAATCCACTGTAATCAAAAACATATCTTCCACTCTGAATCCTTATATTGCTGATGTGTATCTGCACTTCACCTTCACCAAACTCATACACCCGGATCCCTCTATTCGTCAATGCCATCAATTCATTGGTAGTAAACTGATTAAGCAAGCCTTCTTTTATGATCAGATAACCGTTGTCTCTGATGTTGGACGCATAAGCTTTGAATCCATCTATCATCACACTGCTGTCACCATATATATCCAAATGGTCAGGATCCATAGATGAAATTGAAGCAATAAACGGACTCAATCGTAAAAATGATCTATCATATTCATCCGCTTCCAGAACCACCACGTCACTTTTACCGATCAGAAAATTACTTTTGTAATCCGCGGTTATACCACCCAAAAAAGCTGAAACATCAATTCCACCAACCTTCAAAACATGGGCCGTCATGGCGCTCGTTGTCGTTTTACCATGCGTTCCAGCGACGCCGACAGATATTTTATCATTACTGATCATTCCCAAAGCTTCCGATCTTTTCATCATCGGAATACCGGAATTTAACAAATGATTATACCCTATATGATCTTTCGGTATTGCCGGAGTATAGATGATCAGATCAATGTCGATGGGAATGAAGTACAGTTCATCTTCGAAATGAATGTTCATACCTTCTTCCTTCAAATGATCAGTCAACACGGTTTGAGTTTTGTCATAACCGGACACTTTTTTGCCTTGAGCAATAAAATACCTTGCTATGGCACTCATGCCAATACCACCGATACCGATGAAATATACATGATTGACCTGATTCAACTTCATACTCCCTTCTTTGCACATAACTTCAAAATTTCAGCTGCAATCTGTTTTGCGGCCTCAGGTCTGGCAAAGTATTTAATATTGCTTTCCAAACCACTTTTCCTGACACCATCGCTCAATAATGATTGAATCTCTGTCATCAACTTTTCTTTTGCTTCCTGATCCCGAACCAAAACTGCTGCTCCTTTATTAACAAGGGACATCGCATTGACAGTTTGATGATCTTCAGCTACATTCGGAGATGGGATGAGTACAGCCGCTTTGCCTAGTATCGCCAGTTCAGAAATCGTCAGCGCTCCTGCTCTGCATACCACAATATCTGCGGCACTGTAAGCCATATCCATATCTTCAATAAAAGGTATAATTTTAATGTCTTTCTGACCTGAAAGCCGGCAATTTTTATACTCATCAAAGTATATTTTACCAACCTGCCAGATGATATTGACATCTTTCATCCCAAGCAAAGCGTCTGCGTTGGCAAGAACAGCATCATTAATCGTCCTTGCCCCGAGACTGCCACCAAAAATTAAAACAGTTTTCTTATTTTGATCTAACCCTAGCGACTGCTTTGCTTGTTCAGCATGTATCTTTTTGTCCAGTATGTCTTTACGTACCGGATTTCCTGTAAATATTATTTTGTCTTTTGGAAAGAATCGCTCCAATCCATCATAAGCTACACATACTACATTTGCCTTGGATGCCAAAATCCTATTGGTCACACCCGCAAAGGAATTTTGCTCCTGAAGTACCGTCGGTATGCCAAAAATATTGGCAATCTTCAGTATGGGTCCACTTGCATATCCTCCTACACCTACAGCTACATCCGGCCTGAATTTCATTACGATCATCACTGACTTTAGCATGCTGGCAGCCAACTTGAAAAGAAAGCCTAAATTTCGCAATGTAAGTTTCCTCTGAAATCCCGTTATATTCAAACCTTCTATCTGATATCCCGCTTTCGGGACTTTTTCCATTTCTATCTTACCATTCGCCCCAACAAAAAGTATCTCTGTGTCAGGTGCTGCTGCTTTGATGGCATCTGCTATGGCTATGGCCGGAAATACATGGCCACCTGTTCCTCCTCCGCTAATGATCACTCTGGACATCTGCTTCCATTTTTTCTAACTGCTTCTTTTCATCAAATGCCTGCTCCACATATCTGCTTACACTAAGTATAATTCCGAAAGATACACATGTGAACAAAAATGATGTCCCACCCATACTTATCATTGGCAATGTAAGACCTGTAGCCGGAACCAACTGTACGGATACTGCAATATTGGCAAATGCTGTGATCACAATATTCAAAGTCAAACCCATAGCAAGCATTGCGCCAAACGTTTTTGGACATCTTGTCACCAGGCTAACTGTTCGTATCATCAACCATAAATATATCAGCAAAGTAGACATGCCGCCTAAAAAACCATATTCCTCACAG
Organism: Chitinophagales bacterium; assembly: GCA_038246735.1. Classification (GTDB taxonomy): domain Bacteria; phylum Bacteroidota; class Bacteroidia; order Chitinophagales; family Saprospiraceae; genus OLB9. Next base: position 22,190 of record JBBRVQ010000033.1, on the reverse strand, counting down.
ATGATTGCATATATGAAGTCAGCATAAGCATATGGCAACAAATTCCTTTGAATACTATTGCCCGGACCCAAACCAAATGCTCCGCCTTCTGCTATGGCAATCTTTGACTGTTGTACCTGAAACTGTCCATCAGAATAAAGGAAATCATTGATTCTGTTCATCCAAGTCTCCACCCGGAAATGATCAGGAAAATATTGGCCTATAATAAATATTCCAGCAAACACTAAGCCACCGAGCAATACCAATAAAATCACATATTTCATAGATATTCTTCCTACAAACATCATCAAAAAAGCAGTCACAAAAAGTAACACGGCAGTCGATAAATTGGAAGGAGCAATCAAAGCACAAAACAATATCACCGGTGCTATGATAGGTAAAAAAGCATCTTTGAAACTTTTTATATAATCCTGTTTTATGGCCAATGATCTCGCTACAAACATGATCAAGGCTATCTTGGCAAAATCAGAAGTCTGAAATGAAAGTTCCAGAATCGGTATTTTGATCCATCTGGATGCATCATTGATCTCAGCGCCAAATAATGCTGTATATACCAGTAAAGGAGCAGCAATAACCATCAATATGGGTGCAAGTTTGGCATATACCATGTAATGCAGTTTGTATGCTGTGTACATTAACATCAAGCCCGCGCCTATAAACATCAATTGTCTGATGAGGTAATACTCAGTGCCATGATTGGTATTGTACTTATACACCTGACTTCCTGAAGTACTGTAAACTATCAGCAGTGAAAACAAACTCAACAAAGCAACTATCAGCCAAACTGAACGGTCTCCCTTTAAATTTTGATATGTACTAAGTATATTCAATTATGAATTTAGATTTTAGATTTTTGAATGTATAATTCTGAATTCTGAATATTATTTACCTGTGATTTAAACTGATCACCACGATCCATATAATTTTTAAAAAGGTCAAAACTTGCACATGCAGGTGACAGCAGGACTACGTCGCCGGGTGCTGCCAACTTCAGTCCAAACTCCACCGCCTCTGATACCTTAGTCGTCTCTAAAACCGTCGGAATTTGGGATTCGAATGAATTTTTTAATTTTTCATTATCCAATCCGAGACAAATCAAGGCCTTCACTCTATTTTTTACCAAAGGAAACAACACCTTGTAATCATTGCCTTTATCCGTGCCGCCTGCTATCCATATTACTGGCTTACTCATTGCATCAAGCGCATAAAATACTGAATCAACATTGGTCGCTTTGCTATCATTTATGAACTCAACTCCGTCTATCATGCCACAACTCTCTAGTCTGTGCGGCAGATTTACAAATGTCTTTATTCCTTCAGCAATTTGTTCTTCTGTTAATCCCATAATGCGACTTGCTTCAACCGTACAGGCAGCATTAAAAAGGTTGTGCTTCCCTTTAAGGTTCAACTCAAAAATTCTGCTTCCATCCTTTGATGGAATGCCATGTATATAATTATCCTGAGTAATACTGATTTGTTTTGGTGTACCATGAAAATCATCCAATTTTGCTTTTATTTCAGGGTCATCACCATTGTAGATAAAGAATTCAGTACTGGTTTGATTCATGGCAATTCTAAATTTTGAATTCACATAATTGGCCATTTTGTACTCATATCTATCTAGATGATCAGGTGTGATATTGAGCAGGATAGAAATGTATGGTTTGAATGTTTCAATATCATCCAGCTGAAAACTGGAAATTTCCAGCACCATTACTTCAGGAGATTCTTCGGCAAGTATGCGCGCATAACTTTTACCATAATTGCCTCCTAAGGCTACATTTAATCCTGCGTTTTTCAAAATGTGGTATAAAAGTCCCGATGCTGTAGTCTTCCCATTTGAGCCTGTGACAGCAATGGTCAGCCCGGAAAAAAATAAGTGACCAAACTCAATCTCGGAAATTACTTTCCGTCCTTTGTCTTTTAACATGCGAAGGACTGGCGCATGTTCCGGAACACCGGGACTTTTAATTACCACCTCAGTTACCAAAACCTTTTCAAAATCATGTCCCCCTTCTTCAAAAGGGATATTAAAATCAGCTAACTCTTTTTTATATTGTTCTGAAATTTTACCATTATCACTAACAAAGACTTCCAGTCCATGCTTTTTTGCCAGTAAGGCTGCCCCTACTCCACTTTCTCCTGCTCCTATGACTACTATACTTTTCATCATCTAATCTTTAATGTCATCACACTAACTATAGCCAGCAGAATACCTATAATCCAAAATCTGGTGACTATTTTTGCTTCATGCATACCTTCTTTCTGGAAATGGTGGTGCAATGGAGACATTTTAAAAATGCGTCTGCCTTCACCGTACTTCCCTTTTGTGTATTTGAAATAGGATACCTGCAAAACCACAGATAAATTTTCAGCTACAAAAATTCCGCATAAAATAGGTATCAACAATTCCTTTCTTAATAATATAGCTAACACAGCTATAATACCTCCTATGGTCAGACTTCCTGTATCGCCCATAAATACCCGTGCAGGAAATGAGTTATGCCATAAAAAGCCAATACATGCACCGATAAAACAAGCTGAAAATACTACCAACTCCGCTGAATTCGGAATATAAAATACATTGAGATAATCAGCTATGATCGTATTGCCTGAAACGTAAGCAAAAATACCCAATGTAACACCAATTACTGCTGAAGTTCCCGCCGCGAGCCCATCTATGCCATCTGTCAGATTTGCAGCGTTTGAAACCGCAGTCACAATGAATATCACAATTAGTGTAAATACTATGGATAACCATACGTCTGCATTGTCTCCCAAAAATCCAACAAACAATTTGTAATCAAAATTATTGTTCTTTAAAAAAGGAACATTGGTAAGCGTAGTTTTTACGTACGCCATTTCAGCCATTCTGGAAATATCATTTACTCTTGGCAATACTGTAGAATACTCTTTTACCACTTCGTATCCATTAGCATTTGCCTCCTCAAGTGGCATTCTAATTACAACATCATTGGATACCAGCATTGTAATCCCGACAATGAGACCTAATATGACTTGTCCAAATATTTTTGTTTTACCACTAAGACCGTCTTTATTCTTTAAAAAGACTTTTATATAATCATCTGCCCCACCTATCAGACCTAACCAAAGCGTGGTAAAGATCATGAGCAGAATATAGACATTATTCAGTTTTGCGAGAAGTAAACATGGAATCAAGATGGCCAATATTATGATAATACCACCCATGGTTGGTGTTCCTTCTTTTGCTTTCTGGCCTTCCAGACCCAATTCACGTACCGTCTCCCCTACCTGCAGATTTTTGAGTGTTCGGATGATCTTTCCACCAAAAACCAGAGAAATAATTAAAGATAAAATGATAGCTATTGCAGCACGAAATGTAATATATTGAAACAACCCCGCACCAGGCAGATTGTAATATTTATCAATATATTCGAAAAAGTGGTACAACATTTGTATTATATAATTTGACTGTTCTTATTTATTTTTAATTCAATGATTTTCTGGATAATAAAGGAAAAAAAGCAATCATAAACAAGTTAAAAATTAACAGTGCAGTGAGCAATCCGGAACTTTTTCCAAAAAGATCCCACTGCAACTGTTAAACCAACCTGAGAATGATAATAGAACCTAAACCTTTAATACTGAAGATTTGATAAAATAGCGTTTGAATTCTTTTTCAACCTAAATTCAAGATTGCAAATACATTTGCAATGCCATTATCCAAAACAATCTTTCAATATTTTTTTATCATCGAAAGGGAACTTTTCCCCTTTTATTTCTTGGTAAGTTTCGTGACCTTTTCCAGCCACAAGAATTATATCATCGTTTCCGGCCATCATGACAGCGGTTTTTATCGCCTGCATTCTGTCCGTAATCCGGATCGTTTTCTTTTTATCCATTTCATCCAATCCTTTTTCCATCTCATCAATAATGGATTCAGGGTCTTCAGATCTTGGGTTGTCACTTGTCAGAATCACTTTATCTGACCAGACGCATGCAACTTTTGCCATAATGGGTCTTTTGGTAACATCTCTATCTCCTCCACAACCCACTACTGTGATGACATTACTTTTAATGCCTTTTACCTTTATAATTGTCCCAAGGACATTTTCCAAGGCATCCGGAGTATGTGCATAATCCACTATGCCACATTTACCAGTATTTTTATCAACAATTTGTTCAAATCTTCCTTCTGCACCTCTCAATCCACTTAAAATTGCCAGAATATCATCTTCTTCTATTCCAAGTTGCACAGAAGCTCCATATACTGCAGCAAGGTTATATGCATTAAACTCTCCTATTAACCTGAAGTATGCTTCTCGGTCATTGATCTTCAAATGTAAACCTTCAACAGTGCTCTCCAGAATTTTTACTTTATAGTCTGCCATGGTACGAAGACCATAGGTCAACTTTTTAGCTTTTGTATTCTGTAGCATTACCAAACCATTTTTATCGTCTGCATTGGTTAATGCGAAAGCATCAGAAGGCAACTGGTCAAAAAACTTTTTCTTTGCACCTATATAATTTTTCATGGTAAGATGGTAATCCAGATGATCATGAGTAATATTTGTAAATAGGGCTCCTTCAAATCTCAAGCCTGCTATCCTTTGCTGGTCTGCAGCATGTGAACTCACTTCCATAAATACATATTCACATTTTGCTTCCTTCATCTTTGACACCAATGTATGCAAATTAACTACATCAGGAGTAGTATGTGTCGCAGGGATAACCTCTACGCCTATTCTGTTTTCCACCGTCGAAATCAATCCACATTTGTAACCTAATGCAGAAAAAAGTTGATAGAGCAAAGTACTTACTGTTGTTTTACCATTTGTCCCTGTAATACCTACAAGTCTAAGACCTTCAGACGCATTGCCAAAAAATATGTGCGCCATCTCTCCAAGCAATGCCCTTACATTATTAGTAATAACATAAGTGATGCCTTCCTTTTTGCGGCCAATATTCTCACAAATGATGCAAGTTGTACCATGGTTGATCGCGCTTTCTATATAATCATGTCCATCAGACGATGTGCCTTTAAATGCACCATATACAAAGCTAAGTGATACTTGTCTGGAATCAATGCTGATTCCCAGTATATCTATGTCTGTCGGTCCTACGACATTAATATCAAAACCTACCGGTAATATGTCAAATAACTTCTTTGCTTTCAAAGCATATTAAAATTTTCAATTTAATAAGATCAATACATGCTGCCCGTTTATTCTTGCCCCAGGAGTTAGAGATTGTCTCATCACTTTGCCCGAACCTTCCACGCTGACTTTCAACCCTGCATTTTCAAGTAAAAAAACGGCATCTCTTGCTCCCATACCTGTCACATCGGGAACAAGTGATTTTTTTATTTTTCTTTCAGCCATCTGCATGGATGTTTCGGATGGATGTACTTTTACCCAGTCTTCACCGGATTTATCCTTATATTTTAATGCCAAATAATCAAATATCTTATTAAAATCCTTCCCAAAACCTAGTCCAGTTCCTGGTAGGCTAGTGCTTACAAACAATGAATCACTGAGTGATTTGACCTGTTTGGTTTTCAATGCATATACTTTTTCAGCTACATTTTTAAACACCGGGCCAGCTACTGCACCTCCGTAATATGCACCAGCTTTGGGCTCATACACCACAACTATCATGGAGTACATCGGATTTTCAGCAGGAAAATATCCACAGAAACTAGCATTGTATCTTGCATATTCACTCTTATTGGCATAATTTGTTTTAGCAGTACCTGTTTTTCCAGCCATAGTAACATGCTCAGATTTCAGGGACTTACCCGTACCTTTCATTATGACGCCTTCCATCATTATTTTTGCCTTAGCTATACTTTCGGGTTTTGCGATTTGAGGTCGCAGCACTACCGGATCAAACTTCTTTTTCAATACGTCCCCCTTTCTTATTTCACTCACCAGAAAAGGCTTCATCATTTTACCATCATTGGCGACGGAATTATAAAAATTTAGGATTTGCAGTGGAGTAAACATCATTTCATACCCATGCGCCATCCACGGAATAGTGGTTCCGTACCATTTATCTTTGTTTTTCACAGGGTCTTTTATCTCTGGAATTGCTTCACCGGAAATATCGATGCCTGTTGGTTCATGTAGACCAAACTGCTTCAGTCTTTTTATCCATTGAATTCTTCCGTCTCTTGAGTTGTACAAGTCATTTGCAATGGTCGCCACCCCAACATTGGATGACAATTCAAAAGTCTCCGCCATGGTTACAAACTTTTTTCCATGTTTTTCCGAATCATGCATAGTACGATCAGAAAAGTTTTTCAGTCCGTAATTTACATCCACCATGGTATCAATATTGGTCACACCGTCTTCCAGTGCAGCCAACATAGTAGCCAATTTAATTGTCGATCCAGGTTCACTCAATCTTCCGGCGGCCTGATTGTACATTTCATAATACGTACTGTCACCACTTTTAGTTAGATTTGTGATAGCTTTGATTGCTCCCGTTCCTACTTCCATCAGAATAGCTACGCCACCTTCAGCATTGTTCTTTTTTAATGCTTGCATCAATTCATGATGAACTGCATCCTGCATATCTATATTGATCGTCGTATAAATATCATCTCCTTGTTTGGTATCGTTTTCGGACGGGTCATACACTGGTACCCATACGTCCTTTTCCCCATAATTATTCGGGAGTCTTTTCATGAGTCTTTGATCCAAATCTCCTTTAAGAAATCTGTCAAAATATCCTTCAAGACCTACCCGGTCGGCATTATCTCTGTCTACGCCTATAGTACGGGATGCTAACTCACCAAAAGGCTTCATCCTTTTGCCGTATCTGCTTTTGACCAAACCGCCTCTAATCGCTCCCAGCCGAAGAATCGGTGCATTTTTAAGTTTATTGAAGGCGTCGATGTCCAGACCTTTGGCAATAAAAAGATATTTATTCCCTTTTTTGCGTGCAGATTTAAGATCACTTTTCCATTGGACAGCAGATTTTTGCCGGATAAATTCCGGGTCAAAATTGCTAAGAAAAATTGCCAATGAGTCAACCGCATTGTTAAAATCTTCCTTTCTGATAATACTCATATCCATCCTAACCTCAAAGAACTGTAGTGAAGTAGACAGCAAATTACTTTCTTCGGCATAAATGTTACCTCTATCGGCATCAACCGTACGCCATTGTACATTTGCTTCTCCCTTCTGTCTCCACTTTTCCCGCTCAATAAAACTAATATTAAATATCCTGAACAAGATCACTATTGTGGCGACCACAAAGAAAAACATCACTAAATAAGCCCGCCATAGCAATTCCTTCTTCCTGTCCATGAGACTTTACATTGTCATTTTTTACCTTTATCCGCCACAATTTTATATGGCGGCTCTGTTGACGGCAACAACCCTGTGCCTTCCACTTTACTTTCAATCTGCGATTGTATGCTACCATGCATCACTTCCTGCTTGAGATTCATTGCTCTCCACTTGGTATCCTTTACTTCCTGTTTCAGTACTTCTATCTTCCTTACGGCTTTTTCTGAAGCATGGGCATTGGAGATGTAAATAACACCCAACAACGCCAGGTAGCATACAAACGGCAAATTGACAAAAATCCATTCGACCCATTTCAGTCTAAAAAGTGTAGCTTTCTTATCCTGGAAACTAGTCATACTCCAATGAATTTATTTTTTTATGCTATTATTTGATTCAAATTCTTTCTTTACAAAATGTTCTAAAAAACTTTTATTTGATCAGAAAATCTATGTTTTAAATTTTCTCAGCAATTCTTAGTTTTGCACTCCTTGATCTGGCGTTTTCTCTCTGCTCTTTATACTCGGCCACTATGACCTTCTTATTTACGAGTACAAAAGGTCTGGAAATATTGCCAAAATCATCCTTCTTCATTTCACCTTCAAAATTCCCAGTCTTAAAAAAATTTTTTACCACCCTGTCTTCAATACTATGAAATGTGATCACAACAAATCTACCACCTGACTTCAACACTTCATACCCTTCAGTAAGCATTTCCTTTAGCGCTCCGATCTCGTCATTCACTTCCATCCTAAGTGCCTGATATACCTGCGAAAAATATTTTAATCTCGGACCTAAAACATGCTGATCCAACACCCTATTGAGATCAAAAGTCGTCCGAATCTCTGCTATTTTACCGGCATGAACCAATGCTTTTGCCAATGTTTTTGCATTTCTAACTTCACCATAACTACTCAAAACATCCACCAACTTTTCTTCACTATAAGTTTGCAGTAAAACAGCAGCAGTAAAATCAGCTTGAGTATTCATCCGCATGTCCAGAGGTGCATCAAATCTGTAAGAAAAACCTCTATCAGGCATATCCAACTGATGTGAAGACACACCTAAATCAGCTAGAATCCCATCTACTTCTTTCACACTTTCCAATCTTAAAAACCTACGCAGATATCTGAAATTGGCTTCCATAAGGGAAAATCTGTCATCCTCAACAGTATTTGAAACTGCATCAGCATCCTGGTCAAAAGCATATAAATGCCCTTTGGCATTTAACTTATGTAAAATCGATCTTGAATGTCCGCCGGCTCCAAATGTCAAATCGACATAAGTCCCTTCAGGCAGAATATTAAGATTTTCAATACTTTCCTTTAATAATACAGATACATGATATTCATTCATAGCTATATATCCTGTGAATTACTCATAGGTTTTATGCCGCCAAATATTGACTCTGCAATAGATCCGAATTCATCCGGTTCACTATCTAGCATTTCTTCGTATTTGTCCTTGGCCCAGATTTCTATCTGATTTTGATATGCAAATAGTACGACATCTTTATCTATACCTGCATAATCCATCAGACTGGCCGGCAGATTTACCCTTTCTGCGGCATCCATCTCAAGCTCGGTCGCACCACGATAAAAATATCTGATCGCCTGCCTCTGTTGTGTACTGTAAATATTGAGTTGATTAATCTCGTTCGTCTTCATTTCCCAAACATCATTGGGATACAACATTAAATGCTTTTCAAATCCACGATTGATTGTAAACTTGAGATTTCCGTCGCCTCCGATTTGCTTGATAATTGCTGCGGGCAATTTAAGCCTTCCTTTGGCATCAAGTTTACACTCATATTCTCCTGTGAATTGATATTGTTTCACAATTTCTGTTGGTTGATAGGTCAAAGATAGGATCGTTTCCCACTTTCTCCCACTTTTTACCAAAAATAATTCAAAATATATATATAATTTTTTTAATCTATTGATGCGTGTAATCAAATGTGTTATACATTGCAAATAATTTGATTACAAAACAAGGGAAAAGTAGGTATTTGGCGATATTTTCAGGCGATTGCCTTTTATCAGGTTGGTTTTAAATATTAAGCAAAATTATATATATTTAATATAACATTCAAGCATATGTATGAAAAATTGAAAAATAATGTATAATACATATATATAAATATAATGTGAAGATATGATAGTGAAAATTTCTATATAATCAATATTATAGATAAATATAATGTGAGTTATTTTTTTTTGTAGTAACGGTGATTTTATATGCTGTAAAAATAAATACTCATATTCGGAAAAAATAATCAGAATTCTACTTAGTCCATTGATTCTTTACTAAATGATTTCGATTCCAGCTTTTGATAATTTAATTATATTTTATGGTATGTGTATCCAGTAGTGTCTATTTAATTATATTTGTGTGGATTACGAATGATCTTCTAATCATAAAGTAAAAATTTGTATACAATATAACATATCATGAAAGACCAACGACTGGCAGTGTTAATAGATGCGGACAATGTTCCGTATTCCAATATAAAAGAAATGCTGGAGGAAATTGCTAAAAATGGTACACCTACCATCAAAAGAATATATGCTGACTGGACCAAACCTACGGTCTCAGGCTGGAAAAATGTATTGCTCGAGCACGCCATTACTCCTATACAGCAATATAGTTACACCACTGGAAAAAACTCCAGTGACAGTGCCCTGATCATAGATGCCATGGATATTTTGTATTCGGACAAAGTGGATGGCTTTTGTATCGTCTCGAGTGATAGTGACTTTACCAGACTGGCCATCCGCCTACGCGAAGCGGGGATGAAAGTAATAGGCATAGGTCAAAAAAAGACACCCCTACCCTTCATTACGGCATGCGATAAATTTGTATATATAGAGATATTAAAAATGGAAAGTACACCTGAGTCTGAAATTACAACCCAGGTCAAAGGAAAAACAAAAATACAACCCAAAGCACTAAACAGAATTGATCAAACGCTGATCAAACTGCTGACAGAAAGTGTGGCAGTTCTGGCAGACGAAAGCGGATGGACATTTTTAGGAGAACTGGGTAACTTTATACTTAAAAATAAAGCTGATTTTGACCCAAGAAATTATGGATTTCCAAAATTATTACCACTCATAAAGAGTACTAAAAAATTTATAATAGATGAAAGAGTCGCCGGAAATAACAATATCAGGCATATATATCTGAAAGTAAAATAGTAAGCTGACAATAAAAACTATTTTCCATCCTAAATATCCCGCTTCATGAAGCTTTTGTAAGCGATAAAAATGAAAATGGAGCTATACAAAATAGTCATTCCCATAGCATGCGAGTATGGCAAAAGTATACTGAAGTCCCATTCTTTGTTTACAAAGTAGTCTGGCAACTTAAACAATGGGAACGGCATAAGATCTTCGATACTATTCATCGGCCAATAATTACGGCTTGAATTTTTGAAATAATACACATGAATGAGCATAAATATGGGTTCCAACATCATGACATACAAAAAATAAAATAGGATGGTCAATGTCCCCTTTCTGATGAGAAATGCCAACATAACCGCAAAACTCATATATCCCATGCACAATAAAAAGTATCTTATGATCGCATAATTGTTATCCATAATCAACTCAAAATCGTACCCATCTGTATTTACAATACCAATAAGAATGGTTGAGATCGTATATAGAATAGTCGCTATCACAGCCATAGTAAGAATGGAAAACATCTTGGAATAAAAGAATTCCTTTCTGGTCATTCCGATGATAATATTTTGTCTCATGGTCCGGTTGCTGACTTCCGATGCTACTATATGAATGGCCAGAAAACCAAGACAAAAAGGCACCAACCAGTTTCCAATATAACCCTGATAATCCCACACAGATGGAAATTCATAAAATACCTTTGAGCTGGGCATTGGAGGTGGCATATCCTTAAAGGCATCCTTTCCTGCAAGAATAACAAATGGTGCAATTAATACATATATTAGTCCCAAGGCTCTGAACACAGCATTTGAACCGAATTTTTTCCACTCGAGCAAAAGAAGGTCTTTCATTATATTTTGTCTGATTATACAGCAAAATTAATCTTTAATGTGAATTTACAGCAATGAAAAGCGGATAATACGACCAACGCTTGAATTGACACGGTGAATCTATAATTTAAATAGGGCAAAAAGTAAGATCATAAACCGCCAAAAATGAGAATATTGTTATGTATTGGTGACTGATCTTCGCCATAAGTTAGTTCAAAAAAAAAGCTCCCGGGCTATGGGGGACCTCGGGAGCGACATGTTCTTGGAATGAGATATTAAAATAAAATCAAATATGATGCCACTTTTCATAAAGTAAATTTGTGGATGTGTGGATCTCTTCGTTTAACCATCATAAGATCAAACTATCAATGCTTTTCTGTTTCAAGACGCTACTAATTTCACCTCAACTTTTTACCTCTTCTTTTGGAATCCATATACTAACATCCTAAAGCCAAAAATCATTTGAGCGAAATGAACTACAGTTTCGATATCCAATCTAATGAAAAAACTTCTATAAGGATCCAAAATATATTTGATGCGATTAAATAAGTACCGATGGCCATCCAAAAATTTGAACCTTTTTATACATATAAGGGATAATATTGTCTTTAGAAATATACGTATTAATGATGAACTATTAATATGTAGATTTGAAAAAAAGTAACATCTACTACTAATTTCCCATTTAATACAAAATTTAAGTAAAAAATCCAAAAAAAACAAAAAAAATGCATTCAATTGATTTACAGGTATTTAAGATATATTTAATAGTTTGTATTCTAATATATACGTTTACAAATGTATCTATACGTATAAAAAACGAATACGAAATTGCTTTGACTACATCTTTGCATCGTCAATCGAACGGAAGTTCAAATATTTGTTTAACCCGTCCGCTATATTATATAAATTGAAACACATATGGCGGATACAAATTATTACACATCATGAATAACAACATTAAGAATTCAGTACATCTACTGGGAAATGTAGGAAAAGACGTCATACTTACGTCCTTTGAAAACGGCAATAAGAAAGCAAGTGCCGTAATAGCCACCAATGAGTTTTACAACAACAAAAGTGGTGAAAAAATAAAAAAAACTGTTTGGCATAAAATCATTGCCTGGGGTAAAACGGCTGAAAATCTGGCGTCATACTTAAATAAAGGATCTGAAGTTTCCATACATGGCAAGTTATCCAACCGTTCTTATACGGATGTCGATGGCAATACAAAATATATCACTGAAATCGTGGTTTCAGATTTTTTTAAATTGAGCAAAAAAACACAAACACAACCGGAAGCAATTCCCTTTTAAACAGCCTTTAAATCGACTTCTATCTTTTAATTTATTTATTTATTTTAAACACTTATATCATGGCAAATACACTTAAAAACACAGTACAATTGATCGGTAACATTGGAAAAGATGTTATAATATCTACATTTGATAATGGAACAAAAAAGGCAAGTATGGTTCTCGCCACCAATGATTTTTACACCAATAATAAAGGGGAAAAAGTCAAACAAACTGAGTGGCATAGTTTGGTAGCATGGGGAAAAACAGCAGAGTTAATGGCAGAAACTTTAACCAAAGGCAATGAAGTGGCTATCCAAGGAAAACTTAGCAGCAGATCCTATGATGGTAAAGATGGTATGACCAAATATGTGACTGAAGTAATTGTGCACGATTTTTTTAGAATAGCTAAAAACGCTTAAACATCAAAAAAAATGATCGCTCTGTTATAGCTTTTTGTAACAGAGCGGTTCTTTAATTTTTTGGAAATTGTGTCGTTCTGGTCAACACTTAGGAATCGGTATGAAATAAAGAGTACAAATTTGACGACGTTATTTTATTTATTTTTCAAGGCGCGAATGAGGAGAATAGCACTAGCTACTTGACGAATTTGCAACGAAGAAAAAGGATAAAAGAACAAGCCAAAATGTATAGGTTATATTCTTTACAATTCCTTAAATCAAGTTTGCTTTTGCCGACCAATAAAATTATCTTTATGCTTCAAATAAAATTAAACAATAAACCTATTTCAAATCAAGCTGATGGAAACTTCGGATCATAAAAAATTACTGGTTGCCCAACTGGAAAAGATTCAAAATCACACTATTTGGTCTGATTTTCAAAAAAACAAAGCGTTGTTTGAACTACTCGCTCTAATACTTGAGGAAGCCACAAAAGAAGAAAGGATTAATTTTACTACATTGTTTTCCAGACTAGCATACACTGGTGCTCGATTTCAATTAAATTCGCAGACTTTGCATTATTGTCATTTGTTTAGAAAAGCACACGAACAAGGAAGCATAAGATCTGAAAATGAAACCAATTATACCCACCTGGGAATATATATATGTAGCAGACTATTGCATGAAATATTTAAAATTCATTTAACTGAATCAAATTTAAAATTAGATGAGTCACTTATGACCATCTTTAAAAAGGATAAAAGGAAAACAATCGGATTCAAACGAGTCGTAGAAGCTGTTTTATTTGAAATAGACGATAAAAATAAAACCATGCATTTTTATGATGATGAAGACCCATCGACTGAAAAAATTGCCTTATATGATATTCATGATAAAAATGAACAATTCAATCAGAATATTGACTCGCTGAGAAAGACATTTACTTTACCTGTTCACATCAATTTTATAGATGTTGATATCAGAGAAGATGGCATGTACATTCCGCTTGGTTTTATCATCCAACCGGACCATTTAGTAGATGTCACTGCTGTTTCAGAATGTTTTAAAGACTATGGAGCAGAACCATTTTTGTACCTTATCTCAAAATTTAAACCATCTGAAGCAACTGCCCCTTTGATGATTGGAAATCTGGTAAATCTTATGCTCGACATCCTGATATCTCATCCTGAGTCAGAATTTAAAACCATGCTTTCAGGTATGTTTCGTAGTAATCCATTGGGATTTGCAACACTGGATGACCAATCGCTTATGCATCTAATAGCAAAACTGAAAGAACATTATAATAATCTCAAGTTTACGGTAAAGTATGAGTTTAAGAATTTCAATATAAACAGGGATAATATATTTCTTGAGCCTTCTTTCTATTCCAGAGATTATGGAATTCAAGGTCGTCTTGACCTGCTGCACCAGAAAAATGATACATCTATTTATGATATTATAGAATTAAAAAGTGGAAAAACTTTTAAACCCAACGTTTATGGTATCAATGCTAGTCACTATATCCAAACTTTGCTGTATGATCTTATGATAAGATCAGCTTTTGAGCCCAAAACCAAATCATTTAATTACATTCTCTACTCTAAAGAAAGTGATAAACCATTGCGTTTTGCACCACCTGTAAAAGCACAACAATTTGAAGCCATGAAACTCCGTAATGATATCCTGGCTATTGAGCAAAAACTTCAAAAGCTGGATGAAGAGAATAACATACTTACCTATATCAAACCTGAAAACTTTCCAAAGCTAAAGGGATTCAATATTAAAGATGTAGAAAATTTTATAAACATATATTCTTCCCTCAAGCCTTATGAAAAGGTATACTTTGATCATTTCACCGCATTTATTGCTAAAGAACAAGCATTGTCAAAAACGGGAGAACATGGCGTGAACAAGTCAAATGGACATGCGGCACTTTGGTTGGAAACTGATGATGAAAAAAAAGATCGTTTTGCCATACTTACCGGGCTCATTATTTCAGAAAATAAGTCCAAAGAAGAAGATGCCTATATTACTTTTGTTCGAAATAAGGAAGATCATTCTTTGGTGAATTTCAGAATAGGGGATATTGGTGTTCTTTACCCAACAGGTAAAAATCAACAGAAAGCTGTACTGAAAAATCAAATCTTTAAATGTACTATTACACAACTTACCGCAGAGTTTGTAGAAGTAAAACTCAGAAACAAACAATATAATCAAATATTGTTTACACAAAAAAATCAATGGAATATCGAGCAGGATAGTCTTGACAGTGGATTTAACTCAATGTACAAGAGTCTCTTTATGTGGGCTGCCGCTCCTTTGGAATTCAGATCTTTGTATTTGGGAAAGACTTCTCCCATGTTTTTTAGTGAGCATAAAAAAACCAAATTTAATCAGGAGGTAACTCCAGCGCAAGAGCAATTGCTGAATAAAATAATAGCGACTAAAAACTACTTTCTTTTGTGGGGACCTCCGGGTACTGGAAAAACAAGTGTTATGTTAAAAAATCTGGTCAAATATCTACACGATCAGACAAGGGAGAATATTCTGTTATTGGCTTATACCAATCGAGCTGTGGATGAAATTTGTGATGCCATCATCCATATCTCATCAGATTATGAAGATAAATTCATCAGACTAGGAAGTCGGGTGTCAACAGGTGAACAATACGCATCCCAATTGCTGGACCAAAAAATAAAAAGTTTTAGCACCCGTCAGGACATTTTAGCTTTGTTACAAGAAAAAAGAATCTTTATATCAACCGTTTCAAGCATTGTAAACAGAACAGAACTTTTTAATCTGAAAGAATTTGATACCGTGATCATTGATGAAGCATCACAAATATTGGAGCCAATGCTGTGTGGATTACTCTCCAGATTTAAGCGATACATTCTTATTGGAGACCATAAACAGCTGCCAGCAGTTGTGGTGCAGGACGCAGCAAAAAGCAAGATAAAACATGAAGAGTTGAATCATCTCGGAATCAGCAATACGAGAACTTCTCTTTTTGAGCGCTTATACTTACAAGTAGTTCAGAATGGCTGGGATCACGCTTATGGTATACTTGAACAACAAGGAAGAATGCATAAATCCTTGATGGATTTTCCAAATAAGCATTTTTATGATGGCAAACTTCAACTGATACCGGGATCAAAAAGGCAAACTGCGCGGTCATTTTTTGAAATTGGTCAAGGTGACACCACCTACCTTCAGGAAAGAAAAAATTTTATTAATACCAATGAAGATGAAGAAATCAACTGGAAAACAAATATCAACGAAGCCAATGCCTGTGTTGAAGTGATTAATGATCTGATCAGTTTGTATGCTTTAAATGGGAAAACAATTAGAGAAGACTCTATAGGGATAATAACACCTTATAGGGCGCAGATTGCCCTGATCAGAAAATGTATGGAAAGGCTACCTATTGAAGTATTTAAAAAAATAACTATCGACACAGTAGAAAGGTACCAAGGCGGCGCAAGAGATATCGTGATCATTTCTTTTTGTGTAAATAAATTATCCCAGCTGGATGCACTGGTATCTTTGTCAAGTGAAGGAGTGGACAGGAAACTGAATGTAGCACTTACCAGAGCCAAAGAGCAAATTATCCTGATAGGCAATGAAGAATTATTGTCGGCAAATAATGTATATAAGTCGTTGATAAACAGCTATAAAAGGTAGAAGGTCTTTTTTACTAATATCTATATAGTTTTCCTAGCCCGTTGGAGCATTGTATTAACTTCATGATATGCTATAAAACCCAAAATCCGCATTAGAAATGAACTACAAGAAAATCTGACTTCATATTATCTCCACGTAGGTAAGATGATTAACGTTGTAAATCGTTCTCAATTTTATGTCCTCGCTGTAGCTTAGGCTACACCAGCGGGATAAAATCTCCGAGCAATGGCAACTATTTTGTCATATATTCATTCGAATAAAGTCTAATGCGGAATTTGGGTTTAAAACTCTGTCAGAAGAAATTGCATTTTCTACCCTGCTTAAAGCTGCGCTTTCTTTTCATATAATCCACAGGATTAATTTTAAAACCAACTATAAAACTATTAAAAATATACCAATCGTTATCTTTCGGATTTCCTCTGCCATCTGTTGAGAATTCAGAAAAGGGAATACCTCCCGGCTTTTTATCTCCCTGGTAAGACAGTTGTACCGATAGATCACCTTTATATTGCCGCAAAATATCGAAATCAGGATAATCACCAGAAACATCATCGAGATAATCCGTGAATGTAATTCTGGGACTTATTTCAAATCCGAAATATAAGTTTTCATTGAAGTGATATTTAAAACCAAAACCAAAAGGGACACTGATTTGGGATAATGAATATGGAGATAATTTCGATCCGGGTAAGCCCTGCCCCTCAGTGCTCATTGGTTGCAGATCATACCACTGTCCCCTGAATTTTGCCTGTGGATTAAATCTGAACCAGGATATTCCAAAAGTGAGATATGGTTTCAGATTATATCTGTGAAAAAATTTGAGAACATCAAGCAGCTCAATTTCGTTTGTTAATGACCACTCGCGTATTTCGGACCTGAAATGGAGATTTCTGTCTCTTCTCCAGACATCTACAGACTGTATATCATCGGCACCAATACTACCTTTGGTATATTTCAATTTTAAGGCATAGTAATCATTAAAATGGTAGCCAATATGTAATCCATTCAACATTTTAGCTCCCTGAAAACTAAATTTACTGCTCAGATGACTGATATCTCCCTGATAAGTTGCCCCACCCAAAGAGCCTCCTAATTCTATATACTGCGCATTCACACCGAAGTATATATTGATAAGTACTAGAATAATTATAGAACGGAACATGGTGGAGGTACGGTTTAGCTTGAAAAGATACTTTTTTGGTTATAAAATTTTTTTTTATCGAAACTAGGATCAGGGTTTCATTTCCTGCTTATCAATCACTTCAGATTCAATATTATTTTTTCCGAAGGTATATTTGAAATACATACCGAAGTGAGTATACCAATCATTTTTATCTGATTTGCCTCTTGAAGTTCCGCTTGGTACTCGTACTGGTTCAACATTCAGAAGTTCACCCATCCTATTGGCAAGATTTGCTCCCAAAGGATTACCTGCTGTCACCATTTCGTCATAATTTATGTATGAACTGCTTACATCATCCAGATAGTCTGTCCACGTTTTCCGCGGACTTACTTCCATGCCGAAAGCAAGATTTTTTTTGATATCAAATTCAACTATGATCCCCAATGGTCTGGAAAAATTGTACAAGTTATATTTTTTCTTTCCTGAAGATGCCATTAACTGCCCTTCTGTCCCCAAAGGCTGTAATTCTATCCATTTTCCTTGATAGTAAGCTTTTGGATTAAAATGAATGAGATTAATCCCAGCGGTGATGTACAAACGCAATTTATACTTGTCCAGTGATTTCCAAATTTTATTGACCTTTATATCTGAATAAATGCCGTATTCATAAAGTGAAGATGCAAAACTGAGATTTCTTGCTTTTTTTTGTGCATCCTGCGAGTAAGCATCGCTGCCAGATATATTTCCCATCATAAAGCGACCATTTATACTCACCCAATCAAGAAGATCGGTGCCTAATGATACACCCCAACATATATTTCCGGGACCAAAACTCATATCTATAGGCCTGGGTGTCAAGTCACCTTGATAGTAAAAAGCCCCAAAATGAATTTTTGAATGTAATTTTTGACTATGCAGATGATTTCCGCAAATAAAAAATATAAAAGAAGCAAAATATGGCCAAGCCATTTTTGTGTAACCCATCATTCTCATTGGTGCTTATAAATTAACAAGTCAATGCAAATTTACTTCACTTTTCAGAAAAATGTTACTAATAATTACTTATTGTGGATAAAAGTAAAATTATTTACAAAATTAAAAGCCAATGAAAATCAGATATCAAGTAAGCCCTCAGGCAATTTCATAATTACTTTTTGCATGTCGAAATCAATTTTTTCTATCAATGAATCAGCAAGTGGTACAGGCATATTTTTACCTTTGTATGACACCCAAGCCATGAGCTGCTGTGGAAATATTTCAACGCCCGTAATAATGCCAATGAGCTTTTTTTCATCATACAGCGTAAATCCTTTGAGATCTTCCATCGATTGTTGCTTATGCCACTCTTTGGAAGCTACGGCCGCTTCTTCCAGAAAAATATCTTTCAGGCTAAATGCTGAAGCAGACTCAGGATTGTCGATTTCTTCTATTTTAATCAGGATAAAATTTGTCTCACGGAAACTTTCAATAAAGTAAGGTACAAAGGACCCGTTGATGCGCATGAAGAAATGGTCTGACGAGACCAAATCATCCAAAAACTGATCATCAATTTCAACTTTTATTTCGCCAAATGTACCCACAGGCTTTAGTAGGGAACCTATTTTAATATACTTTTTGGGCATGGTTTTTATTAATTTACTTCAATCAACTCGAGGGTGTGTATGAAACCTTTTTGAGCTTTCTTTTCCCAAGGATCATTTGGTCTGCTCCCATCGGAGTCCAGAATTATCATTTCCTTCTTAAGTAAGCCTATACCTTTGCCATAGTATTCAGTTACTTTTCGTCGGTCAATGATCGAAGCATCGTCAACAAGATTTACACGTACAGACTTCACATTGCTCCCATTAAAGCTGAAATCTTCATCAATTTCCTCCATTCGGTGCTTCCAGTTTTTGTAGGCCTCGATAGATTCACCTGCCACATCTATTTTGATGTCTTCGTCCAGAAATACATTACCAGCCCACCTTAAACCCTTTTTTAGTGGAAATACCAGTTTTATAAATTTCAGGTTTTCTTCTGTTCTAATTGCTCTCGTTTTATCAGTATATGTTGTCCAAGTATTGGTTCGGGACCAGACATCAGTTGGATTTCTTTTAAAATATCTGTTTAGTTTATATACTGTAATCCCTGTTTCGTCCACAAACGAATCCCCGACTTCTTCTTTTATAAAGGAAGAAAATGTATCTACTTTACTGCCTCCATTGTCATATATTATACTGTCCGATGCATAAATCCACGACTTACCTTTTGTAATTGGAAAAAAATCATACCCAAATGTATTTTCGTCCACCGGCTCTGTTTCTTTACTACATGATATAATAAGAGTAATAACTGCCAAAGTGCTAAATAATGTAAATATAAATTTCATTGTATTATGTTATTGAACATGTATCCAAACCAAAAACGTATAACAGTGCACAATTATTTTATCGTCCTGATATTTCGTTCCACTTCATACTGCTCCCTATTATTCCGCCACCAATCACGTCATCCCCTTCATAAAATACCGCAGACTGTCCGGGCGCAATACCAGATACATTGGCAAAAAACTCTACGTTTATCGTATTACCATCAGGGTGTAATGAGGCCAAAACTCCTCGATCATTATATCTAACTTGGGTTAATGCTTCCATACCTTCTGTAATTTCTGGATATTTCTGCATATTTATTTGCCCAACGCTCATTCCATTTTTTATCAGCTCATGTATTTCTCCCAATACTACAGTGTTGATTTCAGGTCTGATTTCCGTCACAAACATAGGTGTTTTGAAGCCACCTCCCAGTCCTTTTCTTTGTCCAACCGTGTAAAAAGGATACCCTTCATGTGTACCCAACAAATCTCCCGCAGCTGTTACAAATTTTCCACCTTTGACTTTTTCTTCCAATCCTGGTACACGACGCTTCAAAAAGCCACGGTAATCATTGTCAGGAACAAAACATATCTCATAACTTTCCGGCTTTTTACTTAACTCTTCGTATCCAAAATCTTTGGCCATTTGCCTTATCTCCGGTTTACTGTATTCACCCAATGGAAAACTACTTCGCTCCAAACATGACTGAGTGAGCCCCCAAAGTACATAGGACTGATCTTTCCGGTCATCTTTGCCTTTGGAAATAAAGCGACGATTATTTTCTTCTTTTATGATTGCATAGTGTCCCGTAGCAATAAATTCACAATCCATGGCATCGGCGCGTTTTAATAATGCACTCCATTTTATATGGGTATTACAAAGTACACAAGGGTTTGGGGTGCGTCCGGCGATATATTCTTCCACAAAATTATCAATGACATAATCTCCAAACTCTTCTCTAATATCTACAATAAAGTGATGAAAACCCATGTTGACAGCAACTTGTCGAGCATCATTGATAGAATCCAGAGAGCAACAACCCGTCTCCTTTTTTGATCCACCTGCACTGGCATAATCCCAGGTTTTCATAGTAATGCCTACCACTTCGTAGCCTTCTTCGTGGAGCATCATCGCTGCGACTGTACTATCTATACCTCCACTCATAGCTACCAATACTCTACCCTTTTTACTCATACTTTATTATGGTTTTGAAGTGCAAAGATAAGGTAAAATTAAATAATGGTGTGATGAACGGTATTATAGAATTTTATTGCTTGTAAAAACTTTTGACTATGCAAGCATTATGTTTCAAGCGGGGACGCATTAAAACAACTTCTTCTTCGGTCGGATGGCTCAAAGACATCCCACCGATAAAGGAGACTTATGTTCCTTTAATGCGTCTCGCTTAAAGGAACTTTGCCCAATATGTTTCAAGCGGGGACGCAATGAAACAACTTCTTCTTCGGTCGGATGGCTCAAAGACATCCCGCCAATAAAGGAGGCTTATGTTCCTTTAATCCGTCTCGCTTAAAGGAACTTTGCCCATTATGTTTCAAGCGGGGACGCATTGAAACAACTTCTTCTTCGGTCGGATGGCTCAAAGACATCCCGCCGATAACGGAGTACTATGTTCCTTTAATGCGTCTCGCTTAAAGGAACTTTGCCCAATATGTTTCAACCGAGGACGCATTGAAACAACTTCTTCTTCGGTCGGATGGCTCGAAGACATCCCACCGATAACGGAACTTTAAACACAAATAAAGCGGAAAAACCAACTATTTCTGACTTATTTGTAAATTTATTTTTCACATATGATTTTTTACTTACGTACATCATAGAAAACTAAAGACATATACAAAATATATTATCTCCATACTAAAATTACCCAAAATTAGGTATTGTTTATTTGAAAAAAAAAAAACAATCTTTGCCGTGACAGGAAGTGACTCAAAGGGTGCGTATTCTTTTACTCATTTCTATGATTGATTACATTTATTTACACTATTTTTACCATGAAAAATTTTAAACTAGGTTGCCTTATGGCTATGTC
>JBBRVQ010000032.1:0-42124 GCA_038246735.1 Chitinophagales bacterium | reverse complement strand
TTTCAGCAGAAAGCAAGGCGGAAGGTAAGGCGGAAGGTAAGGCTGAAGGGATCGATTTAGGGATCGATTTAGGAATTGAAAGAGGAATTGAAAGAGGAATTGAAAGAGGAATTGAAAGAGGAATTGAAAGAGGAATTGAAAAAGGAATTGAAAAAGAAAAAGTGGATGTAGTAATAAATGGTAGAAAAAACGGTTTAGATATTCCTATACTTGCTAATATTACTCAATTGTCAGAAGAAAGAGTGATTGAAATCATCAAGGATAATGGCCTGCTGTAATGCTATAAATGTACATTTTATGGAAAATGTCTAATTTTTTTTTGGCAACTTCTTGGATAAATTTTAATAATTATTAATTCCATGCTCCCCAAATATTATTAGATTTGTTGCTTATCTCATAATCGTTCATATGTTGCTATCAGTTGATTCATATCCAAACCATTGGACTGAATTGATGTATGTTGTGTATCATCACTAGACTTGTCTTGAAATCGTATTGAAGAATAAAGATCAAAATATTAACTTTTAATTGGTAGATAATCATAATAGAAATTTTATATTTTTTACCTTTATGATGTTAACGTATTCTTGATGACCAACAATTTTAACAAAATAAACATTCTAAAAGCTGAATTATCGCAACTCACTTTTTCTGTCGTGGATCAGAGAAGGCTGGAAGAGAAATTCAGGTTAGAATTTAATTATAATTCTAATCAAAATATTAACAATACTAACATCTAAAATCATAGATATGACCATAAAAACAATGGCCGAAGCTGCGGCATCAGGTATAGAAGTAGAAGTGCTCTTTTGGGTAGGTTGCGCAGGTAGTTTTGATGCTAGGGCACAGAGAGTAACCAAAGCCTTTTCGCAATTATTGGAGAAAGCAGGTGTTTCTTTTGCTATTTTAGGTAATGAAGAATCTTGTACAGGCGATCCTGCACGTCGAGCAGGCAATGAATTTATATTCCAAATGTTGGCCTTACAAAATATTCAAACGCTCAACATGTATGGTGTGAAAAAGATAGTCACTGCCTGTCCGCATTGTTTCAACACACTCAAAAATGAATACCCTGAACTAGGTGGCAATTATGATGTTGTACACCACACTCAGTTCATACAAGAACTACTCCAGTCTGGTAAACTAAAAGTGGAAGGTGGGTCATTCAAAGGTAAAAAAATCACCTATCATGACTCTTGTTACATCGGCAGAATCAATGGAATCTACGAAGCGCCTCGTCAAGTATTAGAACATCTCGATGTCGATCTTGTAGAAATGAAACGCTGCAAAACAAATGGTCTGTGTTGTGGCGCGGGTGGCGCTCAGATGTTTAAGGAAGACGAACCTGGAGACAAACGTATCAATATCGAGAGAGCTGAAGAAGCGCTGTCTACCAATGCAACGGTAGTCGCTGCCAATTGTCCTTTTTGTATCACGATGATCACGGATGGTATGAAAGCCAAGGACAAGCAAGATGATGTCATGGTGATGGATATATCGGAAATGATATTGAAGAGTATAAAGTAACACACTAAAATTATACAAACTTGAACCACCACATATGGCAGCAATATTTAAATTTTACTACCAAAACCTAAATACTTTATACTTGTTAAATTGATAACGCAAAAATAAAAATCAACAAAATGAATCTATTGGAGAAATATAACGATTCCATTGATAAAGTATGTAAATCAAGTAATGTAAAAAATCTTTTTACTTTTAGATCCATCCTCACTGATAAGTTCAATAATGAAAGTGACATAGACTTGATCGTTTCATTTGATACTAGTGACCCTATTGAGTACGCTGAAAACTATTTTGAGTTAAAATTTAAGTTGGAAAATATTTTAGGCAGACCTATAGATTTATTGGAGCAAAAATCTATAAAAAATAAAATATTTGAGAATCTAATAAATAAGCGTAAAACTCTTATTTATGGATGAGAAAATCCTGGTTTGGTTTAGCGATATCGAAATAGCTATTGATGAGATGTATGATTTCCTACCAGAACCACGAATTTTTGCAGATTTCCAAAAGGATTTGAAAACCCGTAGAGCAATCGAAAGAAATATAGAAATTTTTGGCGAGGCTATGATTAGAGTCTTGATGGCTCGTCCAGATACTTCAATAAATGAATCAAGAAAAATAGTAGATACCAGAAATAGGATAATTCATGGTTATGATTCAGTTTCTCCTGATATCCTTTGGCTTATTGTCGTCAAATACCTTCCAATCCTTAAAGTTGAGATTGAAAAAATTAAGAATTCGCTGAATCAAAATTAACTTTATCTTTCCTCTATGAATCCCAACGCCGTAAATATCTCTAATTACTGGAAACAAGCTTTACAAAAAGAATTTGAGTCCCCTTATTTTGATCGGTTAAGTATTGCGTTAAAACAGGCCAAAGCACAAGGTAAAACCATCTTTCCACCAAGCCATCTTATCTTTAATGCTTATGACACCACTTCCCCAAGTCAGGTAAAAGTTATCATTCTCGGGCAAGACCCATACCACAATCCAGGAGAAGCCATGGGATTGAGTTTTTCAGTACCGAAAGAAGTAAAAGTGCCTCCATCTCTAAAAAACATATACAAGGAATTGGCTTCTGATGTAGGTTTTGCTATGCCCAATCATGGTGATCTGACCTATTGGGCGACCCAAGGTGTCTTTTTACTCAATGCCATTCTTACTGTCGAACAGAATAATGCAGGATCTCATAGAAATATTGGATGGCAAGATTTTACCACCGCTACCATTAAATATTTATCTGATCAAGGTGAAAATATTGTTTTTATGTTGTGGGGCAATTTTGCCAAAAACAAAAGAGTATTAATAGATGGGGCAAAACATCTCATCCTGGAGTCAGCACATCCTTCACCATTGGCGGGAAATGCATTTCAAGGGTGCAAACATTTTTCTCAAGCGAATACATATCTAGAAGCTAAAGGAAAAAAGGCCATAGATTGGCAGATTTTGTGATGGAGTGATCTGTGATTTTGTGATCTGTGAATGAGGGAATGAATGAATGAATAATTGAAGGAAGAAAAAAGTAATATATTATGAACAACAAGATTAGAATTGTAGCGCTTTTGGGTGCTTTTGCAGTAGGAATAGGTGCATTTGGAGCACATGGGCTCAAACCATTTTTGGACCTGGTGCAAACAGAAACATTCAGAACAGCTACCTTGTATCATTTTGTGCACATCATGCCAATGATGTTGATTGCATTATTGAGTTCAAACTCGAAAGTTATGCACCTAAGCTTTTATTTATTTCTAACTGGCATTATTTGTTTTTCTGGCTCACTTTACTTGCTGAGTACCAAACATCTATACGGTGGAGATATGTGGAACTTTGTTGGTCCTATCACGCCGATCGGTGGACTATTATTTATAGCCGCTTGGCTTAATCTTTTTAGAATCAAAACACCGCAAACAAGCGACAAATCTGTAGGTTAATTTGTCATATCGAAATTTCTATTCTCCTTTTTTAATGGGCTTCTTCTTGTTGAATTGACCACCTGTGTTGGATGATTTCGGCCTTTGACCTGAAGATGTTTTTGTATCAGGCCTTCTACCTCCCCGATGAAATCCACCTTTGGGTCTGCCAGGGTTCCATTCAGGGCTCACACCTATATGTGGCGGTATAGTCAGCTTATTGATCTCAGAACCTATCAGTTTTTCAATTGCTGCCATTTTGTACATTTCTTCTTCATTGACCAGTGTCAAAGCTACGCCATCAGCATCAGCTCTGGCTGTCCTCCCTATTCTGTGTACATAATCTTCACCGTCTCCGGGCACATTGTAATTAACTACAAGGTTGATGTCTTTTATGTCTATCCCTCTTGCCAGCACATCTGTGGCTACGATTACTCTTGTCTGTTTTGATCTGAATCTATTGAGCACTTCTTCTCTTTCTTTTTGCTCAAGATCTGATGAGATTCCTTCCACGGTATATCCTTGACCTGAGAGTCCTTTGATGATATCGTTGACTGATTTTTTTGTAGATGAGAATACAATGATGCTCTCAAAGCTGGGTTTATCTTTGATCAAATCATTGATCAGCCTTGCTTTATTGCCGTCATTGACCAGATATGCTGCTTGAAGGACCCTTTCGGATGGTTTTGACACAGCAATCGATACTTCAAATGGATTATTTAGATTTTGTCTGGCCAAATCTCGCATTTTAGGAGGCATCGTAGCACTAAACATCAAAGTTTGTCTATTTTTCGGAAGCGCTTCTATTATTTTTTTTATATCATCATAAAAGCCCATGTCCAGCATTCTATCTGCTTCATCCAGTATAAGATGCCGTAATTTATCAAATTTTACATTGCCCATGTTGATGTGACTAATCAATTTACCGGGTGTTGCTATGATGATATCTGCATTGGTAAGGCCTTTCTTTTGAGTTTCCCATTCGTTGCCGGATCCACCTCCATAAATTGCCATGGATGAAACGGGTACAAAATACGCAAACCCTTGTATCTGTTGGTCAATCTGAACAGCTAGTTCACGGGTAGGAACAATAACTAATGTGGAAGTACCATTATGTGGTTCTACCGCCATTTGGTGAAGCAAAGGAAGCATGAATGCAGCAGTTTTACCTGTACCTGTTTGTGCACAAGCGATAAGATCTCTTCCTTTTAAAATTTCGGGTATAGCTTTTTCCTGAATTGGTGTGGCTTTATCAAAACCCATGTAGGATATTGCTTCCAGTATCCTGTCATCCAACCCTATTTCCTTAAATGTCATGTCAAAATTTTATTCTTAATAGAATATTTTATATGGTTCTAATGCGATGTAAGGGGGAAATTTTTAGTTAATGGAGTAGGCAGTTCTGTCTATAGGGGGTATAGAAAGGCAATAATTGCTACTCTCTACCCTCAATCCCTGAAGGGACGACCTACGTTTCAATTACTGGAATTTAGCTTCCCTTTAAATTGGTTATAGTACCATTTATATTAATAAATTGCAAATATAAAAATTATTGTCAATAAACCAGCTGTATTTTTATTGTAAGATGGAAATAAGTTCATAAATTTGCAGGTTGTATTGTTTGTAAATTAAATTTTGCAGGTTGACAGAAAAAAATCAATTCATCGAACTCATTTATGACGATGATCTTGTTCGGCTTGCAGAAGAGTTGAATGAGAAAGAAGCCGTTTGTGATCTGGAGTACATTGGATCGAGTCTTTATATAGCAAAAATTAAGGACGGACTAAACTACGAAATCGAAATTCAATCACCCTTTGCCAAAAAACAAAAACTTTCCTGCGAATGCAGTTTTTTCAAACAAAATAATATCTGCAAACATACTATTGCCGGCCTGCTCATGATAAGGGAGCAATTCAAACATAAGAAAGAGGAAAAAGAAATTATTTCATCTGAAAAAAGTAAAAAAAAGCTAACAGTTCTGAATATCAATCAAATACTGGATGAAATTGCCCATGAAGATCTCATCGGATTTGTCAAAAATTATGCAAAAAAAGATAAAAAATTTTCTACCCAATTAAAGGTGAATTTTGCTAGGAAAATAGATCTAAGTGACAATTCGGATAAATATAAAAACATTTTAAATACAATCGTCCGCCCACACACAGGGGAGTCAACCAGAGCATCATCTTCGGATGTAAAAGCTATTATTCATGTGCTGGAAGATTTTGCTGATCAGATCAATGACAGCATTGCACTAAAACAATATAGAGAAGCTTTCCATATATTTACTGGTGCTTTTTCAAAATTGGAATACGTCCGTCATTATTACACATTCTATGCAGCGCAACTTGAAAATCTGGGTAAAACATTCCATACTATTATCTCTTATTTCCTAGGTGAAAAGTTACCTCCTGAACTAAGAATTGAGCTAAACCAGTTTCTTTTGGACTTGGCGGCAAGGTCATATTATCACTTCAATGATTTGGAAAATAATATCATTTCATTGGTGCTGAATGAATATAAAGGTACAGACAAATTCAAATTAATCAATTTTATTGCACATCATCTACATGACAGGCAACATAAGGAAAAAATTATTTTATTGGCTTTGTACATCAAGATATCAGGTAGATATTCAAAAAATGAAGCTGAATTTTTAAAACCCTATTCAACACATTTGATTGAAATAGGAGATCTCTTATTGTCTGGAAATGCAGAACATCTGGCGCTTAAGCTTTTGGAAAGGATTTACCAACCTAAAAAGTATTCTAAAGATGTGATCAATAGATTGGTTTTTCTATATGTCAGATACAAAAATGTCAAGAAATTATTACATATGGCAAAACTGGCTTATATAAATTCAGGCGATATAAAATATATGGAGGTACTTAAAAGGGAAATACCCGAAGAAGAATATGCTGAACTCTTGCTAAATCTGGAATTTGAACTTACTTCCGTAAAAGCTGACCCTAATCTACTTATACGCATCTATAGAAAGGAAGAGAATTGGGCAGGTTTATTGTCTTATTTGTCCAAACTAGCAAGTATAGAACTACTACAACAGCATGACGTATTTTTATACAGATTTGAAAGGCAAGGATTGATTGATCTTTATATAACATTAATATCAAACTATCTGGATGAATACGTAGGAGATATTGCTTTTCATTATCTGGAGATGATTAGGAAACATTTTATTTACAATCAAATGGATCTGGTGACACAACGAATCCAGCAATTGTTAAGGGAAAAATATGCACATAGGCCCAAATTACTTGAACTTTTTAAGTAAACAATATACTTAGACATTGTAATGTAACTCCCGCTCGGCATAGATTGCACCTACGTCGCGGTGTTGTTGTGGTTATGCCATGAATCTTGGCAGATTAGTTGATTTGTAATATCTTTGCCCAGACATGAGTACAGGATATCAAATATACGATAAATCAATGGGATTATAGTGGATAAGAAAGTTTATTGGAAATAGATTTAGCAGATATTTAATGCATGTAGTTCTACATATTCAAATTGAAAATTTGGCATCACTTAGACGTAGGCGCAGCCTACTCTGAACGAGGCATTGTACTCGATTAGCATCTGATTGTTTTGTATTATCTCAAAAGAACTATTTTTTGATAATGCCGGATACTTTTATGTGAGTAATTCACATAATAGATACCACTCTTTTGATTGCTGATATCCACATTTTTACCATTTCTGCTAAAGTTAATTTCCTGACCCAATGAATTGTATATCCTTAAGTCAATTGTCTCATTGTTGGGTGTTTCAAAATTAAGTATTCCTGATGTAGGATTTGGGTACAGCGAAAGATGAATGTCTTTATAGTCATCAGTGTTTACTGCTCTGCATGATTCCAGAATTTCATCACGATTGTAGCATCCTGGTTTGTTATCATATATATTAGATATACCACTATTTTCTTCCAGATATTTGCATATTGAATAAATATTACACATTGAAATATTCTTATTATTATATATGTTTAGTACTTTTAATTTTTTATAATTAACATTTTTAAATCCGGACAAATCATTCAGATCATTGATCATTCTGATGATGGTTAATTTGTTGTCAATATCTGTCAAATTGGAAAAATTATTAAAATTATCAAAGGTGCCGCCAAGTCTGTCTATGTATAAATAATTTATTCTTTTTAAATTTGCAAAGGCTGTAAATTGTTTAATGTTATAATTATCCTGTATGAATATATCTTCAGCATATTGAAGTTTATTAAACCCATTGATGCTTTCTAATCCGGACAGACCACCTGTTATATATATAGTTCCTGCGCTGTCCAATGCATTAAACCCATCAATGGACTTTAGGTTTGAATTGCTTTGTATTGCGACTCTGTCACAGTATTTTAGACTATTGAATCCATCCAAAGATAATAAAGTATATCTGTTAAAAATGGAAATATATTCAGTTTTTTCTAGTTCATTGAAATTATTGAGGTGCTTTACCTTTAATCCTGATAGATATAAGTTTTTACAATACATCAATTTATCAAATCCTGTAATAGTATCTACAGAAGCATTTGTAGATAAGCTTAGATTGTCTTTTATAAACTTTACATTGGTACCGGTTGTCCATGATTTCAGCGCATTATTTTTAAATATTTTATATTGACCTTCTACATTGACAACGCCATTAAAAGCATTTAGCATTGTGAGGGAATCATGATTTGAAATTTCGATGTTCCGACATGTAGCTACATTGTTCAATCCATGTATGGATTTCAACTTTGGGTTTTCAGTTATAATGATATGATTACCCACATTTCTTACACTGTCTAATGTTGCTATCTCTTTCAGACTCTCATTATGGTCAATCACAACACTGGATAAATATGTAACATTTCTGAATCCGGTGATAGATTCCAATAATGTATTGCTCCTTACATGCAGGTAACCTTTGACACTATCTATCTGGTTTAGTCCGGAGATGTCTTTGATTTTAGTAGAAAGAATATTCAGGCTGCCATTTATTTTTTTGATCCGATATAAGGAATCGAGATTAGTTACATCACCTGTTATCCATAAGCTACCATCTATGACAGAACAATCAGGGTAGACCAGATTTATATAGTCTACCTCAATTTGACTCTCGATGAAGCCGTCAAATGGCAGACAATTTTGGCAAATTAAATTTAAAGGAAATGAAAAGAACACCGTTAAAACTAATAGAAATAAGATTTTCATAATATCTAATATTGATTGGTTTATAAAATGCCGGGATTGCGTTCAACTATCCCGGCTATCATTTTTTTTATTTTATTGACAAGGAACCCATGTTTTAAACTCCTTTTCGTTCCCAATACCTAAATCATTACACGCACCCCCTAAAATAGCCTCTACTCTTACGGTTGACATAAAAAAGAATCCAACAATATTATTTACTCCTGCTTTATTACATGCAAAATCTGGTCTGTTCAATGGATCTGTATAAACAAAGTCAACAACAAAACCTAAATCCGTTATGGCCTTAACAATTTGAGTAGCTATCTCGCAGTGTCCACCGACTACAGGAATGGAGGCAGGGATCGGATTTTGGAAGAAAGGGTCATTACAGATATTAGGTGCATTATTAATCACTGAAAAAGGGACTTCGACAATTGTGCCATTCGGCAATTTCAATCTTACCGATTTGGCACATTCCATGGTGTTCATAAAGTCCTCCCAACACAAACTTGATAAAATACACGGTGATTCGCATTCCAATATCTCTATAAATGAAGATGCACCCCCGCCCGTTTCGTATTCTACTTTGATCTCAAAACTGCCGGACGTTTTGTAGCAATAAGTCACAATATCAGAATCGTTATTTTGTTCCCTTGTGACTAAAGTTCCATCGCCCATGGATAATAGCCAATTCCGTTTTGGTACCGCATTATTAATAATTGTTACCGTAACACAACAATCATCTATAATAATGGAAAATCCGTTGTTTGATTGAGTATTACATTCAGTAATTTTAATTAAGTCCCCATAAGATTCAGGCAGAGCTGATAATATGGCCAGATAATTCCCATTTTTTGTAAAACAGATGTCTATTATACCGTCTGGATTGGTTGTTTTATCATAAATCTTAGTGCCAACTCTAAGTTTCCAAAAAGGGTAGTTTGACACTATATCTTCGTTAATCTCAATCTTCACACAATATTCAGTAATTGTCCATGCAAACCCTTCGTTCTGTTGGACTTCAACCCTAAACTAAATAACAAAAGAATTGCTACTAATTGTAATCTGTTCATTTTAATTGTTTTATGAACGTTAAAAAATAAAACTTAAAAACACATTTTTCTCAACAACGGGTGCTTAAATTCCAATTTCCTAACATTTTTTTCCTTTGGAGGAGGTTAGTAACACCTCCATAATTTAATCACTTCTGAATTTTTTCATATACTTTCATATTTGCAGTTTGACCGGCAATATTACCGTTTTTATATCGTTTGAAAATTTACTTCACCTGTCCACTATTCCTTGACCTTATAACTCTGAACGTCTTTCTTTGATATCCTGCGCTTCTATTGAGTTTGTTTATGACTCAAATATCCGGATTTTCGAAAACTTTTCTTTTTTCAATCGATAGATTTATTTGACTTTTCGAACAAGTATCTTTACATATTAAGTTTTTATTTATTTTGTAATCATTTATTTACAATTTTTTGTATTTATTTAGTCAAAGGGTGGATATGCTAAAAATCTAACTTATAAAGATCAATCTATCATCATTTTTTTAACAAAAGGCAATTTAATATCCTGAAACATACTTTTGCGATTTATTAAAAGGAAAAAAATATCGTAAATTATAATAAGATATTTTCCTAACCACTTTATTTTAATTTTGATGTAACCTTGTTATTCTAAGGCTAAATAATTTTCAAAAAAAAATAATTAGCATTTCATTTATATCATTTTTCAAAATTTGAAACAGCAGCGGATTAGGTAGATATACTCTAACTTTCATTGATTTCAAAAAATAAATACAATAAAATTATTTTTTATTTTGAAATTTCTTATCTATCTATTAAATTTATTACGCACCCGGATGTTTCTTTAGACAAAAATACTTTATTTAACTTATAATGCCAAATAATTATTATAAAAAAAAATAAATATTTAAAAATATTTTCAAAGTATACCAAGAAGATGATTAGATATTTCCTGCAGACTCAAGGATTTATTTCAGGTTTGTAGCATTTTGCATTTTGAGTAAGAATAAATTGAACCCTTGACAATCAATATTTTTAAATGTTTAATTTCTTAAAATAAATTTTTATTAAAGAGTTATTGATTGAAAAAAGAAAGAAAACCATTTCTGATTTCCTTTCTTTTATATTTTTAAACACCGATTTGCTGTGTTTCTGCCAGAATCCTCTTGGCCACTTTAAAAATTACATCATCATCCAGATGTACTATGCCGCCTTCAGGTCCGGGTTCAATGTGACACCCGACCACTTCACCGTTTGCATATTTTTTTGCGCCAAAATAATTCCGTACTGTTTGTTCTTCTATATTTAACTCTGATGCAATTCTGCTTACACTACCTGTAGGTAATGCATGTTTGATTCTTCTTAATTCATCAAATGTAATATTCATGCTTTAAACAATTTAAGTGTTAATAATTACTACGTTCAATGCGAAAAATACAATATTTGTTTTGAATAGCCAATAAAAATTAACAATAAATTTACAAACCATATAAAAAACCACGCTCACACAAATAATTGAATAAAATAACCAGCTAATATAATTTTTTATAATGTCAAATTCTCAAAAATAAAAACTGAAAATGACTTCAGTTATATTTCAAAACCGTGTTATGTTTTGTTTATCCGCTTAAAATTAATTAAATTTTTCTAAACAATTTTTAATCCTGAATACAGCATCCAGTAGGTCTTCATCAGATGCTGCGTATGACAATCTGATACATTTATCATTACCAAATGCAGATCCTGACACTGTACCTACGTGCGCTTCGGTGAGCATGGCTTCTGCAAAATCATCCGCATTATTTATGATTAAATTTCCATTGGACGTACCAAAATAGTAACTAACGTCAGGAAATAAATAGAATGCACCCTGTGGTTGATTGACTTTAAAACCTGGTATTTCTTTAAGCTTTGAAATAACCAGATCTCGCCTTCGGAAAAAAGTTTCTCTCATGGCCACTGCTTCTGTCCTTTCACTACGCAATGCTACGGCAGCTGCTTCTTGGCTGAACGATGCCGCACCTGAAGTTATCTGTCCCTGTACCTTATTACATGCATCTGCCAGCCATTGGGGAGCTCCCATATATCCTAATCTCCAACCAGTCATAGAGAAACCTTTTGAAAAACCATTGACAGTGGCAGTCATTGTCCTCATCGAGGCAAAAGCACCTATACTGGCATGTTTACCCGTAAAATTGATATATTCATAGATTTCATCTGAAATTATGAGTATGTTGCCGTTTTCTGCTACCACCGCTGCGATTTCAGCCAATTCATCATTGGTATATACTGACCCGGTAGGATTGCATGGTGATGAAAATATTAAAAGCTTGGTTTTAGCTGTAATAGCTGCTTTGATTTGGCTTGCTTTGACTTTAAAATCATCTTCTATACCTGCACTGACTACCACGGGGATTCCACCTGAAAATTTTACGATTTCTACATATGAAACCCAATATGGGGCCAAGACGATGGCTTCATCGCCTTCATTCATTGTGGCCATACAAATATTGGCTATACTTTGTTTTGCACCATTGGACACTACAATTTGTGAAGGTTCAAAATGCAGATCGTTTTCATTTCTGAATTTATCACAAATGGCTTTGCGCAAGTCAAGTGTGCCCGGCACAGGGGTATATTTTGTATTTCCCTTTTTGAGCGCTTGATTTGCCGCTTCTTTTATAAATTCCGGGGTATCGAAATCCGGCTCACCAAGGCTCAGACTAATTACGTTTACGCCTTTTGATGCGAGGTCCCGAGATTTTTGCGCCATTCGGATAGTGGCGGATTCTTCCATTGCCTGAACTTTAGCAGACAACATTTTAGATGGATTAATACTCATAAATGTTAGATATCTTATTATTCACTTAAAGATGGCAAAGGTACTCAAAATTTTATTTGCATAATATGCTTTCAAAAAAACTTGGATTTTCTTTAATATTTTTGTTGTTTAAATATAATACACGCCTAATTTTTCGTTAAATTTGTAAATAGTTGTATTGAACTGATATACATTCAGTACTTTTGGCAGTTAATTAGATCAAAAAATCGAAAATGAAATACTTAATTTGGATACTTAGTTTTGTTTTTGCCATGTTGGTGGTTAATACAGATATCGAAGCGCAGGTGCGCAAAAAAAACACATCAAAAAAATCCACCAAAGTCAAAGAAGAGAAGGTAAGTTTAATGGACAAAATAAATCCCGAAATAAAATTCGGAAATTTGGGTTTCTTCAATGGCTTATCTCTATCAAGCAAAGCAAATGTGGGTTTTAAATTTCATGAAAAAATAAGTGCAGGAGTTGGGGGAAAATTATTTTTTGATCAGTTTTCTGTGCAGGGTCCGGATCCTTCTGTTTTCGATTTTGGAGGATTTGTATACGGAAGAGGCAAGATTACCAAAGAAATTTATATTCAAGCAGAATATGCATTTATGAAATATGCCGCCGATCCAGATGGCTATTTTATAAGAAATTTACCTTTGGACCAAAAGGTAAATTACCCATTGATAGGTCTGGGATATAGTAGTGGCATTAATAAGTGGAGGTTCGGGGTAGAGCTTTTGTATATAGCCAGTGAAACTGCACGGGATTATCAGAGTGCTGTGGTGGAATATTGGTTTGGAGCTAGTTATAATTTTTAGCAGTTTAATGGTAATATGATAAAAATAGGTAACACAGAAATCGGCGAATTTCCATTACTGCTTGCACCTATGGAAGATGTAAGTGATCCTCCATTTAGGGCAGTGTGTAAGGAGCAGGGTAGTGATCTGATGTACACGGAGTTCATTTCTGCAGAAGGTTTGATCAGGGATGCGACTAAAAGTGTTCAGAAACTGGATATATACGATGAAGAACGCCCAATTGGTATTCAGATTTTTGGTGCTGAAATAGAGTCCATGGGACGAGCAGCTGAAATCGTCGAAGCAGCCAGACCTGAATTATTGGATATCAATTTTGGTTGCCCTGTAAAGAAGGTCGTTTGTAAAATGGCAGGGGCCGGAATTCTTCAGGACATACCAAAAATGATCAGACTAACTGAAAAAATAGTGAAATCCACATCTTTGCCTGTCACTGTCAAGACAAGACTGGGGTGGGACGAAAATTCTCTCAACATCGAAGAAGTTGCAGAAAGACTCCAGGATATAGGTATACAGGCATTGTCTATTCATGGTCGTACCCGAAAACAAATGTATAAAGGGGAAGCAGACTGGACACTTATAGGTAAAATAAAAAATAATCCCAGAATCCATATACCTATTTTTGGTAACGGGGACATCGACAGTCCGCAAAAAGCTGTAGAGTATAAAGAGCGGTATGGTGTGGATGGCATCATGATAGGCAGAGCGAGTATAGGCTACCCTTGGATATTCAGAGACATAAAACAATATATGGCCACCGGTATAGTGCCTGATCCGCCTTCTATAGACGAAAGGGTAGAAGTGGCCAGAAAACATCTTATGAAAAGCATAGAATGGAAAGGTGAAAGAGTGGGTATAGTAGAAATGAGAAGACATTATACCAATTATTTCAGAGATTTACCTGGTGTAAAGGAATTCAGATCAAAACTGGTGGCTGAAATGGACCCCATTATTTTGAATGAATTGCTGGATGAATTAAAAGCTCATTATCAGGAAGAATTGGCTATCTAACACACTTTAAGGAAAATTGCATGGTATTCAATATAAAGCCATACGAAAGAAAAATTTTTGAGCTCATACAACTTTGTGCTAAAGAGTTGGAATATCCTGTATACGTGGTTGGTGGTTATGTGAGAGACAGATTGCTCGCTAGAGAGTCGAATGATTTGGATGTGGTTTGTGTTGGAGATGGTATTGCACTGGCTGAAAAACTGGCTACTAAATTGATACCTACCCCTTATATTGCCGTATATCGGAGATTCGGTACAGCCATGATAAGGCATAAAGACATAGAAATTGAATTTGTAGGAGCGCGAAAAGAATCATATAGCATTGACTCCAGAAAGCCAGCAGTGGAAAATGGCACACTGGAAGATGATCAGAATAGAAGAGATTTTACCATCAATGCGCTAGCTGTAAGTCTGAATGAGGATGATTACGGTGAAATACTAGATCCGTTTAATGGTTTCCATGATCTTGAGAATAAAATAATTCGGACACCATTGGATCCGGATAAAACTTTTGCGGATGACCCGTTGAGAATGATGAGAGCTATTCGTTTTTCGACCCAATTGGACTTTGAAATTGAAGCCATGACGCTGAAGTCAATTGCTAAAAATAAACACAGAATCAGCATTGTTTCCAAAGAGAGGATCAGTGTTGAATTAGAAAAAATAATACTTTCCGATCGTTCTTCCAAAGGTTTTAAATTGCTATTTAATACTGGGCTTTTGCACATTATTTTTCCTGAAATGGCAGCATTACAAGGGGTGGAAATTAAGAATAATATTGGGCATAAAGATAATTTTTTTCACACGCTGGAAGTACTCGAAAACGTATCCAAAGATTCAAATAATATATGGTTGAGATGGGCTGCTATACTCCATGACATTGCCAAGCCGCCTACAAAAAGATTTGATCCGGAATTGGGATGGACTTTTCATGGCCACGAAGCACTAGGCGCAGCTATGGTGCCACGCATTTTTAAAAAAATGAAATTGCCATTGGACGCTAAAATGAAATACGTTCAAAAACTTGTATTGTTGCATCTTCGGCCGATAGCTCTGACCAACGATAAAGTATCGGATTCTGCTGTTAGGAGATTGCTTTTTGATGCCGGAGAATTTATTGATGATCTTCTTACCCTTTGTAAAGCAGATATTACATCAAAAAATGAAGGTAAAGTAAATCGATATAAAGAAAATTATAGAGTACTGAATCAAAAAATTAAGGAAGTAGAAGAAAAAGATCATCTTCGCAACTGGCAACCACCGATCACAGGTGATGATATCATGCGTATATTCAAATTGCCGCCTTCCAGAGAGGTAGGAATATTAAAAACTGCGATCAGAGAAGCCATTCTTGATGGAGTAGTAAATAATAATTACGATGATGCTTACGCTTTTATGATGCAAAAAGCAAGTGAACTTAATATGACTTAAAAAAAAAGAACAACTACATGGACTACAAAGAATTTTTCAGTTTTACACATCAAGAGAGAAGGGGTATTATAGTATTTCTTTTCTTGACTACGGCCGTGATCTTAGGGGCTGAATTTTACAGCAATTTTGATCAGCACCATCCGGAAGATGTCAGCAAATATTATTTACCGGAAGACAGTATAGCTCTTCAGGACAAAGATAGAGATGATTATAATTACCAAAATGATCTATGGGATGACAGCTATCAGAAATCACCGATCAAAAAACAACGTTTTGGATTTGACCCAAACATGATTAGTTATGACTCCATGCTTTTGCTGGGTTTTAGTAAATTTGGAGTAAAAAATCTGGTCAATTTCAGGAATAAAGGAGGGAAAATTAAAGATATACAAAAACTTAAGACCATATATGGTATGGATACTACACTGGTCAATAGTTTGGCGGACTTGATTACTTACCAATCCGTACAGCAAAAGCCGTTTGCCGAATTTGATAAGTCAAAACCATTTTTACCTTTTCCAGAAAAAGTACAGGAAGTAGTAGAGCTGAATCAGGCCGATTCTATACAACTCGAAGCTATAAAAGGAATAGGTCCTTTTACGGTAAAAAAGATTCTTCAGTACCGGAAAAAACTTGGGGGATATTTATACAAGGAGCAACTTACTGAATTAAATATCATCAAGGATAGTCTCTATCAACTAGTCGCCCCTTACCTAACGGCAGATCCCGCATTGATACAGAAAATAAACATCAATACTGCTGACTATAAGACATTTATGACACATCCATATTTTGTATCTGAAACGATAAATGCTATTTTAAAATACCGTAAACAACACGGTGATTTCTCTGATGTAAAACACATCAGCCGCATCCGCTCCCTGAAAGAAGAGACAGGAACTATAATTTTGCCCTATCTAACCGTGGGTCTTGATAAATAAAATGGAAATAACCTGATCTGGTTACTGACAAGTTTTGATGACATCTTCTATTTGCGTTATTGTTGTTTCCTTGAATGATGTGTTCCATGTATGATTGACAAAATTGACAATGTTGGTTATTTCCGTAGCACTGAATTTTTTAAATGCGGGCATTTCACGAACAAGGAAGGTAGAGTCTTTAAATATGGTATCTCTTAAACCATTTTTAAGGATGCATGCTATCTCGGGTTTACCTAAATAAAACGATTTTTGAATGGATGGAATAAGGGCAGATAAACCGCTTCCATCGTCCATATGACAATTGGCACAATTGGCAGTGTAAAGTCTTTTGCCTTGCATATAGGGTGAATCATTGCAAGAAAAAAATACTGAAATGGTCAGCAAACTCAATACAATGAATGTGATAAAATGATTCAAACCGTTGGTCATTTATGGTCAGCTTTATAACTGGCTACCAGTTTTTTGATGTCTTCAATTATTTTTGGCGTGTTTTCCGGATCAGTACCTTCACTGAATGATCTGATGTGCCCATCCTTATCTACCAGTAATATTTTTCCTGAATGATCAAATCCCCCTGGGGCATCGGCATCTTCAAATGCTGCTACAAAATATGTGTTGGCTAATTCAAGTGTAGCATCCTTATCTCCGGTCAGAAAATACCATTTGTTGTGGTCAATACCCAGATTATCGGCATATAGCCTCAGTTTTTTCACATCGTCTCTTTTTGGGTCGATGGTAAAAGATACCAGTTTTACCATAGGTTCATCCTTAACCGAATCATATATTCTTAGCATTTGTTTGGCTACTTTCGGACAGATAGAAGGGCAGGATGTAAAAAAGAAGTCGGCAACATAGACATATTCTGAAAAAACTTTGTTATTCATCAATACACTATCCTGATTG
The DNA here is from genome assembly GCA_038246735.1 of Chitinophagales bacterium. Taxonomy (GTDB): domain Bacteria; phylum Bacteroidota; class Bacteroidia; order Chitinophagales; family Saprospiraceae; genus OLB9. The sequence continues at coordinate 24,525 of JBBRVQ010000032.1, read as the reverse complement.
TAGTGACTGAATTGTCCGACTTTATGATGGATTTCTTTACCGTTTTCTACTACAGTCTGACCGAGATAGGGGAGTGTTTCATTGTTTTTACAACTGACTAAAAGAATCACAAAAGACCCAAAAATATAATAAAATAAAAGTTTCATTCGGGATTTATTTATTTAGAATCTGCAAAGAGTCAATCATTTTTTTTGCACGGTCCATACTGGAATACATCATGTCACTGACCTGCTTTATTTTTTCTTTTTCAAGAAGAAGATAGGCTCCTTCCAGGGTTTTATCTTCAGGCACTTTAAAAGCTGCCATCCATGCCATCATGGCTTCATCCGCATCGTTGAGTTCTTTAATCTGATTCAAAATAATTTCTTTTGTTTCGGGTTTTTCTATTGCTTTCAGGTCCTTTTTAAGATTGTGGATGGTAGTCATTTCAGGCATCACCTGATCATGTATGGCCATTACTTCTTCGTGCAAAGGATTTTGAGCAGTTTCTGTTGCTTTTTGTTTTTCTTTGCAAGAATAAAAAATTAATAATAATAAAAGTAGAGTAAGCCGCATATTAATAATCTAAATGCAAATATACCAATTTTGTTGCATAGATTTAAAATTCTGTTAGGATTAGATAGGTATAAAATCTTTTTTAGAATTATTCTATAGTGGAGAAAAAATTTGACTTTTTTACCTATTCATTGGAAATGGTCTGATAATTGCTTTTTTTTAATATACAATAATTACACGCATGCATGGTAATAAACCTTCCCGTAAAAAAGTAGCCTTTGCTATCTATGATCAACTTCAGCAATATCTGACCAGATACGGTCGGATGACGAGTTTGCCCTTGCAGTATGATGACATGACAAGATACATAGGTTCTTATTCATTGCTCAACAGTAAAGGTGAAGATACTTTTTGGGAGACCGTATTTTACGCAGAGTATGACCAGCAAATGATCAATGATGGGCTTTGTTTGATCTATGCGCTACTTAAGACGGATGGAGACATACAAACTTTGGATCACCTTACTGTAAGTAGGATTGACTATTGTATTTTTGGAAATACCAAACCATTCAGAGTCAGAATAATAAATAAGCTGAATGATAATTATGACCATTTTTATATAAAACGAACAGATGCTTCAAGGATCTACGGACTGGAACTGGAAGAACTGCTATCTCCCAATAGTTTGTCTTACCTTATCGACAAAGATACCTTGATAGAAGAACATATTGCTGGTATACCGGGGGATGATTTTATAAAACATCTTGACGGCGTTGACACTTTTAATCAAATCAGGATAGCCAAAGAATTTGTAAAATTCAATGAGCGTTGTTTTATTCAATTGCTGGGCGATATGCGTTCTTACAACTATATAGTCAGCGTAACCCCGGATATTGAAGGTTCACAATACAGAATGAGGGCCATTGACTTTGACCAGCAATCTTATGAAGGTAGAAAACAGTTTTATTTGCCACAATATTTTAAGGAAAATAATGGAATACTACAACTTGGGTTTAAAAATCTGACCCACGATTCGGTAAAACAGTATCAACTGGAAGAGCGGGCCTTGATTGCACGACGAGCAAAAATTTCAAAGGATAGATTGTCTAAACTTTTGCGTTGCATGATTTCTGATAATATCTCCACACCTTCAAAAATCGAACAGTTAAGCCATGACTTGGCAGAACATCACAGTAATCCTGCATTTCTCCAGTGTAAGAATATGGGCGAAATCGTTTTTCTCAATATCAAATTGGTTGTCCAAAAGGAATTTAAGCAAAGCATTATTGATGTGTGAGTTAAGTTGCAAAACATAACATAGTTTTTGACAAATAAAAACGATGTCTTTCAGATTCAAAAGTCGAAAATTTTGCATTTGACTTTGGGATTAATTTAAAATATGATTATATTTTCATGATTTTTTGAAAACATTAAAATTTTATTTTATCTAAGACAAAACATGCAGTGCTAGACGTCAGTTTTAATGAAGATATGACGATCGTTAGATAGAATTTACAAAATTCAGTCAAATGATTGAATTTAACTAAATTCTAAAAGATGAATAACTGAACCACTTATTTGTATTTGATTTTAAAGTTGGTAGTATTATAAAAAGTGGCACAATGTTTGTTATATCTAATTTTAATTCAATAATTGTAAAAATCTTAAATTTATATCATGAGAAAATTATTAATATTGCTTTTTTTAATTAAGTTATTATTTACTTGTTATAAGGTAAGCTCACAAAATGTACCTTATATTACTTCAAATTGTGATAACTGCGAATTAAATAACCTTTATCAACATTCTTCAAAGATAAATTTTGAAGGAGGTAATATTAACTGTGATAGGAATTTTCAATTAGTTTTTTTCGATGAATTTGATGGAACTACGCTTGATGATAGTAAATGGTTTACTTACTACCATCCAGATACAATTGCCCCAAATCATACTAATAGATTACATGAAAACAGAGGTTCATACTTTAAAGATGAAAATGTATCTGTTGCAAATGGAATATGCACTCTTCATACAAAATTTGAACCTGTTGAGTTCCCAGAAGTTTGTTTTGGAGATAATTGTATAACTTAAAGATTTTTTTCTTCAGGTATGTTGTGGTCAAAACCAAAATTTGAAAATTTTCATAGATATGAAATTAGGTGTAATACTCCTTTAGGAGCTGGAAGTATGTGGACAGCATTTTGGATTTTTGGGTGGTCAACAGAAATTGATTTTTTCGAATTTAATAGTTCAGTAGAACCTGAATTTACAGTTCATAAGTGGATTGGTAATCAGACATATAGCACAGCAAGTGGACGAATGGACTTGGGATCTTTGGTCGGTAGTTTCCATACTTATGCAGTAGAACACGATAAATATTTTATTAGATGGTACATTGATGATGTTTTAGTATATACTGTAAGTCTTTTCAAAAATATAAATAATTATCCTCCATCTGGGGGTTTTTATTTACCAGATGGCGAATATGACAAAACAATGTCCTTTCCTGATTGTAATGAACCTGCACTTTCTGTAATTGTAGATCCAGGAGCGACTCCAAGTGCTCATCCTGCTTTTAGTTTGAGAAATTTTCCAAATGATTTTCTTGTTGACTACATCAGGGTATATAAAATAGTAGATAATAATGAAGAAATTGGTTGCAAGCTTTCAATAACTGGTCCAACAGCAATATGTAAAAGCTTAGATACTTTACAATATTGTTTAAATGGTACAGAAATGAAGGGCGGTAGCTGGGAATTACCTCAAGGGATAACTATGTATCAGAATCCATCTCTCACTATAACATCTAAGTTAGTCTATATTGGTGATAAAGATACAATAGTATTTGATACAGTAATTAATAAAGATTGCATAAAAGTTATTGCATCTGAATATTATGGAGGTGGAAAGATTAGGTATAAGGTTCCAGAAGAATGTAAATTTTTAAGTGGTGATTTTGCAGAAAAATCCATATATTTCGGAACACCGCTTCCAAGCTTAAACTACAATTTAACATGCACTAGTGTGACAATATGTTTAGAAAATCCAGACGCTTTTACTGAAGTTTGGTATCAACAAGCTGAAATTCTTCCTGCCCCAAGTAATAAAAATTGTAAAACTTTTGAAGTTGCCTTTAGCAAAAAGCAACCTTACTATTATTTTACTGTACAAGGAACGAATGAGTGTGGAAGTAGGATAAATACAATAAGATTAGATGGTCGAAATTGTTATAACACTTCTGGTTCAGGAAATTATTTACCTAGATTTACAATACTTCCAAATCCCGCTACTGATTATTTTTCTTTAAAACTCAATAATATTGTTGACAATGTAGAACTATCTAAAATAATTCATTGTCAAATTATACATCTTAATTCTGGAGATTACGTAAAAACTTTTAATGTAAATAGTGAGGATGAAATTTTTATTAATACAGAGAGCTTTATTGAAGGTGAGTATTTGATTCTATTGAGAGATTTGGACGATAAATATTATTCAGATAGATTAATAACTAATAGAAACTAATTTTTGTTAACTTTTGAATTTTGTTTAACTAATGTTTGCACGTTTGGTGCTTGTTTCAAATGGGTAAAAATATATCTTATTAAGTTATTAAATTATTGTTTGTAATCTATCAAATACAAAATATTGATAAATATATTGAGATGTTATTATTTTGTAACACATTATTTTAGGTTATGATAAAATTCAAATTCATAAAATTTTTAAATGAAGTACTAACATTGTAATATTTTATTTTTTAAACAATATCATAAATGTATGAAAAAGTAAACAAAAAGATATTCTTGATTTTAATTCTGGGATTTTGCATTAGGATTTTTGGTATGATGTTTTTAACACTAGGAGAATGGGATGAGAGATTTCATGTCTTAGTTGCAAAAAATTTAATCAATTCACCATTGTACCCAAGTTTAATAAACGATGGGTTAGTCAATTTAGATTTTCATGACTGGTCTATGTGTGATACTTGGCTTGCAAAACCACCATTGTCTTTATGGATTATTTCATTAAGCATTAAATTATTTGGAGTTAATGAGTTTGCAATTCGTTTTCCGTCATTAATTTTTTCATTATTAAGTATTTATCTTACCTTTTGTATTGGTAGAAAATTATTTAGTGAAAAGATTGGCGTTATTGCTGCATTTTTTTATGCAATAAATGGTTTGTTATATGAAATAAATATCGGACTCTTGTCTGGTGATCATGTAGATACTTTATTTCATTTGTTTGTACAATTGTTGTTCTACGTTTTACTCATTTTTTCAAAAAATAATTGGATAAAAAAAAATATTTATTTAGGCTTACTATTAGGTTGTCTTTTTATGGTTAAATGGAGTATGAGCTTCATTTTATTATGTATTTTGATAGTTTACTTATTTGTTTGTCGTCGAACAATTCAAGAATATTTTATTTCAATTTTTATCATAATTACATCATTTCTTGTTTTTTCAATCCCTTGGGTGTTATGGATTTTTTATCAATTTCCCAATGAGTCTAAATGGATGTTAAAGGCAATAGTGGCACCAATTTCGGAAGTTGTACAAGGTCATAAAGGTAGTTGGTTCTATTATTTAAATGAAATTAGGAAATATATTAATGAATTAATCTATCTTCCATTAATATTCTTAATATGGAAATCATACAAAAGGTTGAATAAACAAAGGCTCTTATTAATTTTATGGATTTTTATACCAATGATCTTACTAAGCATTTCTGCCACCAAAAGAGAAGTATATATCATGATAGCTTCTACTCCAATGTTTATTCTTTTAGGCTTATTTGTTGTTTATTTATCTTCAATTAAAAAAGAATTTATTTATCCAAAATTTATAACCTTTTTAGTAGCATTAATTTTTATTGCTTCAATTCGATATAGTATTGAGCGAATAAAGCCATTAAACGCAAGGCTAGTTATGCCTCAATATAGAATTGAAATGAAAAATTTAATTTATTCTAATAATTTAAATCCAGATTCCATTGTTTTAGTAAATGAGCCACATTACTTAGAAGCAAGGTTTTTTTATAATATCAAAGGGTATCAATTTTTAGATGATTCTACTGTTACAAGCATCAAATTGAAAGGGTATAGAGTATTCAGAAACATTTTGGGTAAGTATGAACCACTTTGATTCTGAATTTTTTATTATACATAAATCTTAACAATATATCATGGCACAAGATTTTACTTCTTGATTATTTAGATATTATTAATGCTCAAGGTAAATCTGATCAAAATAAAATAGATTTAATAAATGGCTTCTCTTTGAGTCTGCACATCTTTATCATCAATATACTCATCAAAGGTCTTAAGTTTGTCAAGAAATCCCTTTGGACCTATTTCTATCACTCTATTTGCGACGGTTTGAGTGAAGGTATGGTCACGAGAAGTAAACAGCACATTACCCGCGAAATTTATCAGCGAATTATTTAAAGTAGTGATGGTTTCCAGATCTAGATGGTTGGTTGGTTCGTCCAGCATCAATACATTGGCTTCTGTGAGCATCATTCTGGACAGCATACATCTTACTTTTTCTCCACCAGACAGGACATTGGACATTTTGAAGGTCTCATCGCCACTAAAAAGCATTTTGCCGAGAAATCCCCTGATATATGATTCATCCTTTTCGGTGGAGTACTGTCGTAACCAGTCAATGAGGTTCATTGGTTCTGTAGCAAAATAGGACTTATTTTCATTGGGCAAATACGATGGTGTAATGGTTTGTTCTCACTCAATGATACCGGAATCCGGGGTAATTTCTCCTGCTAGAATCTTGTAGAATGCAGAAGTAGCCAGACTATTTTTAGAGATCAAAGTAATCTTATCATCCTTGTGAAAATTAAAACTCAGGTTTTTTATCAACTGCTCTCCATTACCAGTGTAATTAAGTTCACGTATGGAAAGGATTTCTTTACCAGCTTCACGCGCTTGCTTGAAGATAATGCCCGGATATTTTCTGGAGGAAGGTTTTATATCTTCAATATTAATTTTCTCGAGCATTTTTTTTCTGGAGGTTGCCTGCTTTGATTTGGAAGCATTGGCACTAAATCTGTCGATAAAAGATTGCAATTCCTTCACCTTTTCTTCCGCTTTTTTATTGGCATTGAGTTTTTGTCGAAGGGCTAGCTGACTGGATTCATACCAAAAAGTATAATTACCTGTATAGAGGCTTATTTTACTAAAGTCAATATCCGCAATGTGGGTACAAACGGTGTCCAGAAAGTGCCTGTCATGGGAAACAATAAGAACCGTATTTTTAAAATCCAGTAAAAAGTCTTCCAACCAGCTTATGGTGTGTAGGTCAAGATCATTGGTAGGTTCGTCAAGTATCAACACATCTGGATTTCCAAATAGTGCCTGAGCAAGCAAGACCCTTACTTTCTGATTTCCATCCAGCTCTTTTACTGTTTTGTAATGCTCGCTTTCCGGTATTCCTATTCCGCTCAGCAGATTTGCAGCTGAAGATTCAGCATTCCAACCGTCCATTTCTGCAAACTCTTCTTCCAATTCAGAAGCTTTTATACCATCTGCTTCTGAAAAGTCTTCTTTCATATATATTGCGTCTTTTTCCTGCATGATTTTCCAAAGTTTTTGGTGTCCCATGAGAACAGTATTCAGTACAGTAACTTCGTCAAATTCAAAGTGGTTTTGTTTTAATACGGCCATTCTTTTGCCGGACTCCAGATGTACGCTACCTTTATTGGCTTCGAGTGTTCCCGCAAGTATTTTTAAAAATGTAGATTTTCCGGCGCCGTTTGCACCAATGATACCATAGCAGTTGCCTTCTTTAAAAGTTACATTAACTTCATCAAAAAGTACTCTTTTACCATATTGCAATGATATATTCTGGGTAGAAAGCATGGATTTTTAAATTTGGCCGCAAAGGTAAAAAATCTTATGATATTTACATTATGAATTGCCTTCAAATCAACCACCAATTATGAATATCAAAAGCATATTTTAAACAATAACATCCAATTCAGCATCTTTTAGCAACATTGTGCACATCATATTTTGTTCTGTAAAACTTAGATGTTCAATCAGGATTTTGTTTATATTCGGGTAAAATGACATTTGGTTATCCCAAAGAGAGAGTGTAGGTATTTTTTTTATGTGTTCAGCAAAAAACGGAGCAGGATCAAAAGGAAGAAATGAAGTAATCCTAGAACGGATAATTTTTTCTATAATCGGAGAGGATAGTTTATAAATTATATTTGCAGCATCAATGTCAATGTTTACATCGTCGACATATATTTTTTGTTCCGCAGCGTTAAGATACGGGTGACAAGTAATGGTTATTATACCCTTTAATGGTGACTGAAGACTGGCTTTTATTTCAAGTAAAGATGTTTTTCGAATATGAACACTTTCTAATTCAAAGGTTTTACCGCCTATTTGCCGACCATTAAATTCACTCATTACTGCTTTGGCAATTCCAAAATAGGATAATTCTATGTCTATTTTCTGTTCGTTGTTTTCAGGTCTTATATCCATCCAAAAGAAGTCCGGATCAGAACTCATCTCAAATTTAATTGGTTCGTCAGTAATTTTACTACTGATTTCTACCCAGATATCAAGATGAATATTGTCTTCATCTTCCCGAAAAACATCTGACTGAACCTGGAATAGCTGAAAATTAAAAAATAAATCCGGCTTGGTGTGAATGGGGTAATTGTGACCAAATGATTCTATCTGTTCATTGATAAGTTTTTTAATATCCACCAATTGGGCTATAGAATTATCTATTTTTTCGAGTGTATTCTCCTTCATATAATTGATGATGCAATTACTTAACGTTTCGATGGGTATATTTAATTCACCCACATGCAATACAGGATCCTTTATCCATTCGAAATGGCGCAAAACAGATCTCGTTTGTATGACAAAATGTTGATCAAAATCGACACATATTTCTACATTTATTCGGATACTGCCTTCTCCTTCGATACTAAATAATCCAGCAGATTTAATAAAGGTAAAAGCCAATGGTACTCCTGCTAATATAGTATTCTGTCGGGCTGAAATGTGTATATTTTCATTCTTTACACTTCTGAGAATTATGTCAAAACCATCAACATGCAACTTATTTTTTGAGTGGAGATCAATTTGATCCTGCAAAAAGTGACTGATTTTCGATTTTGAAAGCTTAAAATCAAGGAAAATATTGTTATTTGACATGCGACTTAGATGTTTATTACTAATTGTAATAGTATCACAAACATATAAGAAATAAACACAATATAATAATTTTTTAAAAAGAAAAATTATACATTTATTGAATAACGAATGATTAATATATCTTTAGGTGGTTTTTAGATTAGAGTCATTTTAATTTTATAACAATAACACCAAATGTCAAAAAAGATTTTCATTCCATGTACCCGACTTTTTATTATTGTATTTTTGATCATCATCACGCAATTTTATCTGCCTGCACAGAAGACTGTCTCAGCCATCGACAGTAAATTATATAGTTCTCTGGAGTGGCGGCATCTAGGACCATTTCGTGGTGGTCGTTCCTGCGCAGTAACAGGCGTGCCTGGAAAACCCAATTTGTTTTATTTTGGGGCTACTGGCGGCGGAGTCTGGAAAACTACCAATGGTGGCAGAACTTGGGAGAATATCTCTGATGGATATTTTGGCGGTTCAATTGGAAGTATTACTATTTCACCTTCCGACCACAATGTTATATATGTTGGTGGTGGTGAAAAAACAGTTAGAGGAAACGTCTCTTATGGTTCTGGACTTTGGAAATCAGAAGATGCCGGCAAAACCTGGACATCCTGTGGCCTAATAAATTCAAGACATATTACCAGAGTCAGAGTACATCCTGCAAATCCGGATATTGTATATGCAGCTGTTCTGGGTGATTTATTTAAAGATAGTCAGGAAAGAGGTGTGTATAAGAGTATCGATGGTGGTAAAACATGGAAAAAAACGCTGTTTGCCAATGCTATGGCAGGAGCGGTTGATCTTTGTTTTGATCCGACCAATCATAGAATATTGTTTGCAACAACCTGGAATGTACGACGTACTCCCTACAGTTTATCCAGTGGAGGTGAAGGATCGGCATTATGGAAAAGCACGGATAGTGGAGAGACCTGGATCAATTTATCTTCAAATGAGGGACTGCCTACCGGTATTTGGGGGATTGCAGGAGTTGCTGTTGCTTACAATAATAATCAAATTGTGTATGCCATTATTGAAAATGAAAATGGTGGAGTATATAGATCTGATGATGGAGGAAAGACCTGGAAAAAACAAAACGATGACCGATCTTTAAGACAGAGAGCTTGGTATTATAGTAGAATTTATACTGACTCAAAGGACGATCAAACGCTTTATGTGCTGAACGTAGATTACCATAAATCCAGCGATGGAGGTAAAACCTTTAAAGGATTTGAAGCGCCGCATGGTGATCATCATGATCTCTGGGTGGCCCCGGAAAATCCGGATCGTATGATTATTGGGGACGATGGTGGAGCACAAGTCACTTATGATGGTGGCGAAACTTGGAGTACCTACCACAATCAACCTACTTCACAGTTTTACCGGGTAGTTACTGACAACCATTTTCCGTACAGAATATATGTGGCACAGCAGGACAACAGTACCCTTAGGATTGCTCACCGTACGATAGGTGGTGCTATCACAGAAGAGGATTGGGAGGAAACAGCCGGTGGCGAATCTGCTCATATTGCTGTCGACCCATTAAATAATGACATTGTTTATGGTGGCAGTTATGATGGTTTTCTCACCAGAGTGAATCATAAAACGGGATCAGTTCGAGGGATCAATGTATGGCCTGACAATCCGATGGGTCATGGTGCCGAAGGCATGAAGTATCGTTTTCAGTGGAATTTTCCGATATTTTTTTCAAGACATAATCCCAAAAGATTGTTTGCAGCATCCAACCATCTTCATATGACAGTAGATGAAGGGCAGACCTGGCAATTGGTCAGTCCTGATCTCACGCGCAACGAAAAAGAAAAATTGGTGTCTTCTGGAGGAGCTATTACAAAAGATAATACCAGCGTAGAGTACTATGCTACAATATTTGCCGTAAACGAATCACCAGTAAAAGAAGGTGTCATTTGGGCAGGCAGTGACGATGGCCGAATAAATGTCACACAGGATAATGGAAAGTCCTGGACGGATGTCACATCCGCATCTATGCCAAAATATCTGATGTTCAACAGTGTAGAACCCAGCAGACATGACCCGTCTATATGTTACGTAGCAGGTACAATGTACAAGTCCGGTGACTATTTGCCATATTTATTTAAAACAAATGATTATGGTAAGACCTGGAAAAAAATAGTCAATGGAATACCTGAAGATTATTTTACAAGAGTAGTTCGCGAAGATGAAGTGGTAAAAGGTTTACTTTATGCCGGCACGGAGAAGGGTATGTTTGTCTCGTATGACGATGGAGAATCATGGAATTCTTTTCAGATGAATTTACCTATCGTGCCCATCACAGATCTGGCGCTGAAAAATAATAATCTTATAGCGGCTACACAGGGTAGAAGTCTTTGGATCATCGATGATCTGACCATAATACATCAGTCCATGGCCAAAAAATCAGCTACTGATGTGGTACTTTTTAAACCCATGGATAGTTATAGGATTGGGGGACGACAAGTTAAGAACAGTAAAACCGAAGGTACCAATCATCCGGGAGGTGTTATGACTCATTTCTATATTCCAAAACTGGATGAGAAAAAAGACACTGTCTCACTGACATATTTCACATTAAAGGGAGATACTATCAGAACTTATTCATCACATGCAAAAGAAGATCGCGATAAATTGAAAGTAAAACAAGGTGGCAATATGTTTACATGGAGAATGGATTATCCAAATTCCAAAAAATTTGATGGTATGATACTATGGTGGGGCTCACTCAATGGGCCTACAGCAAAGACAGGTGAGTATAAAGTAGTGCTGAATATAAATGGAAAAACTGCTGAGCAAACTTTCAATATTGTGCAAAGCCCTGTTTCTGAAGGTACTGAATCCGATATTGACAAACAATTTGATTTTATAAAATCAGTGAATGACAAGGTTTCTGAAGCACATCAGGCCATCATCGACATCCGATCTATGAAAGCTCAAGTCAAATCCTATACTGACAAAATTTCTGACAAAGATATCAAAGCGTATGCACTAAAAATGGATTCAATTTCATCTGAGGTAGAAAAAAATCTCTATCAGACCAAAAACATGAGTGGACAGGATCCTTTGAATTTTCCTATCAGACTGACCAATAAGTTGGCGCATCTTATTTCACTGATGAGTATGGGGATACATGATTTTCCTCCTACTGCATCTATGTATCAGGTCAGAGACGAAATTGCCGGTATGATAGACAGTGAATTAAAAAAGTGGTATGATGTAAAAAGCAACATGTTGGCAGAATTGAATAATATGATCAAACAGAAAGCGCTTGATGTCATAATATTAAAATAGCATGAACCTGAAATTAGTAGAAATAGATGTAACTAATAAAATGTCAGATCATGAGTTTCAGACCACAGAGTGTCTTGAAATAATTGAAGTGTTTAGAGATTATTATAAAAAAATAGGATACATTTAGCCTTGGATAGGGTATTTAATAATTGATGAAGGAAAGGCAAAGGGAGTATGCGGATTTAAGGGAATTCCGACCGATGGAAAGGTAGAGATAGCTTACCATACTTTTCCGGATTACGAAGGTCAAGGTGTTGCTTCTCAGGCTTGTTTGCTGTTAATTGAAATAGCTGAGTCGGCTAATGTATGGGTAATTGCCACAACTGCCCCTGAAAACAATGCATCCACCCGCATACTACAAAAATATGGCTTTAAACAGACAGCTATAGTTCAGGATGAAGAGATTGGAGACCCTAGGTTGTGGGAGTTGAAAAAAAAATTGGCCATTGAAATATCGAAGACTTACACAAGATGAACTTGAATCATTGACAGATGAATTTGTTAAATTTATGATTGTCAATGGTATAGATGCAAAAGAATGGCTTCGCATCAAAGGTGATGAACCGGTCAAAGCAATACAAATGATAGATTTATTCAGTGATTTTATTTTTGATGGAATTGTCAGAAAGGTAAAGAACATTGATTATTTTGATGAAGCAGGAGTAAAATTATTCAAATGTGATGAGGATGTCATTCACCTTATTTCTATAGAATCTGACAAGCCCGTTAAGAAAGTGGAAGATTGGGAGGAAATTATTCAATCAAAATCGGAATCCTGCACCTTTATCAGAACTTCCAAAGCGTATAAACCTGACAGGAATACAGAAATTTTTCGAATGATAAGAGCAGGTGGTAATATTTCAGATGGAAAGTGGTTTGAAACTATTGCTGGTGGATTTGATTGAGCTGTGGATTTGGTGGATTTGATGAGGTGTTATGGTGGTTAATTCCTTTGTTCGTCATTCGTAATTAGGTTGTTCGTCAATCGTCATTCCTCATTTGGTTTCTCGTCATTTATGGTTCGGTTGTTCGACATTCGTTCATTCCTTCATTAAGCATATTCTTATTTTGTATGGATTTAAGAAGGAGAATAGCTGCATTACTGATTATATGATGTGGTCAAATTCATCATCTGAGTCCTGTCTTAGGACGGAAATGGCAACGGACCTCGCTTCTGCCATATTTTTAAATATTTCTGTAACATGTTCGATAGTCTTTTGGCTGCAATATTTTTTAACATCATCCATATTATTGATACCACTGCCATCTCTGAATTTATAGGTCTGTTCCAGTAAATTATACTCAAATTTTAATGAGATGCGCTCATTCATTTTAAAAACGGTTACTTTGATTTGATCAACATCAAATTCTCCTATGATTCTCATTTATTATGATATTTGTGGATAATACTTTCAGTAAACAGGCAGTACAACTTATATAAACCAGGATATTCTTCCAATTTTATCAGATGTTTTTCTATCGTTGATTGGTCATTACGACGGGCAGGTCCGGTCTGAATTTCTGAAGGCTCACTTCCAACGGCTTTCAGAGAAGTTTCTTTCATCAATGCAGAAAGTAAATTAAAATCTATCTCATGGTCGGTACAGTATTCTGAAGTAAGCGTATATAAATGGTTGGTAAAGTTATTGACCAGAACAGCAGCAAGATGTAAATCCTGTTTTTTAGCATCCGGCATAGTCATAAAATGATCAGAAATGATATCTGCCAGTAAGACAAGCGCAGAAGATGTGAACTCATCTGACGCCGTGATTATAATCGGAATTTCATTGGATAGAATTTGTGCCTCCTTCGTCAACGATTGTAATGGCCAGAATGATCCGTAATGCTGAGCATAAGGCGACAATATCGCACCAAGTTGTCCACCCGATGTATGAACCAAAATCTGATCACTATCTAAAGTGAATGGCAAGGACTCGACCACATTAACTATGGCATCGTCATTCACACAAATGAAATATATATCAGCAAATGGACTGATATCATTTACATAGGTAATATATTTTGTATTTCCAAAAGCTTCAAATGCACCTGCATCATTTTGATCTCTTCCCAAAACCTGAAGTACATTCATACCTGCAAGCGTAAAACTCTCTAACAAGTGCCAAGCCACATTTCCCGCTCCCAATATAATGATGGAATTCGTCATTCACTTTATTTTACATATCTGGCCCATGCAGCGATAAACAGACCCAACATCATCAGTATGGTGCCGGCCCAAAATAAATTGATACCCGGAAATATGGTAGCCTGCAGGATCAGATAATCTGTTCTGGGCACATCAGTGGCAACGGCTATGTTAAGGTCATTTATCTGACGCGAATCTTTAGCGATTTTAAATGTAAATTCTTCTTTTACAGGATCAATATTGCTGAATCTGATATGAAGACCGGTTTTTCCTGAATAGTGCTTGATACTCATAGGCTGGTTATTGCGTATGATATATATGGGAGCAGCTTCATCTGTGACATTTTGGCCCGAAATATTTAATAAAGCTGCAATGGCAATATCTTTATCTTCTTTTTTATAATTTGGATGTTCAGGTGCTTTATCAAATCCCTGCAGATTGATTTGATATCCCTGGATTTGAATATTTTCACCATTTTTTATGGTATATTCTTTGTATTCAAGATTGTCTTCAGGGGTAAAAAAATCATCTAGTACTTTTTCATCAAGTTTAAAGCGCAATCCCGCCACTTCAATGGCAGCAGGATAATTGTACATCAATGCACCTTCCAGCCCCATTGCTGCTTCACAAAAATAGGTTGTATCATTTAATGTATCGTATACTGAAAGGTTGACACCAATACCCGTATCGTGAGTATGCTTTTTAAAATCCTTATTTTGCGGGTCAAAGGTGATGGATTCCGCTTTTATGATAAAATTGGTCAGCATGATAGTGTCTGTCAGTGTTAGTGTATATACAACAAACTTTAGCGAATCTTCTATCTTTTTTGCATCTTCCACGCTTTGTAAGGCAGGAGGTAAACCAACCACGCAAGTAAATATATCTTTATTCCAGTAGTGTTTGGTATCCGGGTTGAAGGCTGCCACTTTGCTGAAATCATTGGAATACATGGCATTAGGGTGCAAAGTCATCTCTTCTACTATATCCAGACTGTCGTTCAATTTCTTGAAATTGATATTGTATTTTCGTTCCCTGTCTATAAGTGTATCGGATTCATAAGTAATGAGGTACCCCTGAGACAATAATGGTTTACCTTTGATCAGCTGGACATATTTTTCAAGGTCTTCGTCAGTAAACATTCCTCTGAAAACAAATGGATTGCTTGAGATAAATTTTTGATTTAATCCACTTGCCAGTATTCCTACCATCATCATACCAAAACCAAAGTGGGAAATGGCTGAGTAAGCTAGTTTGATGTTTCCTTTTACCGCATTGACCATATAATCTAAGTTAGCAACCATACTGAATACACCAGTAAAACACATCAATACATATTGCCAGCTGTAAAGTGTCAGCCATGCTGTGACTGCCCATGTCAATACCGCACTTAAAGACAATTGAATGACTATTCTTTTAGCAAAAGCTTGTTTTTTTATATTCCAGTTGACAGCCCCGTATCTTAAATATATAGCCGAGGAAGACAATAGTGCTACAAAAACTGCTATCCATAGTTGATATTTATTATAGTGATCTATGACATCTTTGATCACCCGGCCTTCGTATGCAGGGTTAAAATAGGTCATTATCTTGTTATAAACCGGCAATGATGTAGAAGATAAGATTAGGATCGCACTAAAAAGCAGAATTAATGATCCAATAAACATCCAGAATTCCCTGGAGGTCAATTCTTCATCTTTTTTAGGATTCCGAATAACTTTATACCTGTAGAGCAGGAAACCCAAACCTAATACTGCAAAAAAGGCTACGAGAAATATTAATTGATATTCGAGACCCATCTCTGTGAAGGCATGCGCTGACGTATCTCCTAATACACCGCTTCTGGTCAGAAAAGTAGAATATAGGATCAAAACAAATGAAATCAGATAAAAGAAATATACTGATCTGGTGGCAAAACCCGTATTTCTGGATATCATATGTACATGGATGCCTGCTACCAGGGTGATCCAGGGCACCAAGGACGCATTTTCAACTGGGTCCCAAGCCCAGTAACCACCAAAAGACAGTGCAACATAAGCCCATAAACTACCCATAAGTATTCCTGTACCTAGAATGCCTGCCGAGAAAAGTGCCCATGAAAAAGACTTTTTTAGCCATTCTTTATGATCATTTGTCCAGAGACCTGCAAAAGCAAAAGCAAAAGGTACAATTGTGGATGCAAATCCAAGGAATAGGGTGGGTGGGTGTATGGTCATCCAATAATTCTGAAGCAAAGGATTCATGCCACGTCCCTTTATAAGGTTTAGATAATCTGCATTGGCAAATATCGGCGCATCATTTAATTGTCTGAGAAGTGTAGTTGGATTGCTGCCGATTCTTATCGCATCTTCGCCCCATGGAATATGAATACCCAACAACATGGTCATTAAGATTGCCTCAGCAATAGCAATGGTAAATAATACGGGTGCCTCGAGTTTGGCGGTAGTTTTTATTAAAATGAATCCCAATATGGAATGCCAGAACATCCACAGCATAAAACTCCCTTCCTGACCTTCCCAAAAAGCAGAAAGGATATATTTTAATGGTAAGTCTTCAGAAACATGATCGAATACATATGAATATTCATACATATGATTGTACATGGCATAAAATATGATGCCTATGAGACTAAAAAGAGTCAATCCGTGAAGGTAAAATGAAGTTCTTCCTATTTTTGACCAGCTTGGACCATCTATTTTATCCACTCTTTTCACCGCAAAAAAATAAGCCGTTGCTGAAAGTAATGCAGCGACAAATGAAGTTAAGATAAGAATATGACCCAATTGTCCTACCCACAGGTGTTCACCTATATATTTGATTTCGCTCATATATCAATGCAGGTATTAACCATTTTGTTCTTTAACAGCAATCTCTTCATCTTTATATTTGGACGGACACTTCATGAGGATCTCACTTGCTTTAAATATATCTCCATCCATTTTTCCAGTCACAACGATCTGTTCTGACATCTCAAAATCCTGCGGTTTAGGTTTGTTTAGTACAACTTTTTTTTCCAAACCATCTGCATCTTTCATGAAAAAAGTAAATTCATTGGGTGAATTCTGAGGGTCGTATATCATTGGCTTATCTTTGGATAGCTGTCCGACAATTTTGGATGTTTGTTTTGATTTTTCTGCCACTTCAAAACTGGCATATGTACTCACGTCTTTGGATATGCTTAAAAATACAACGATACCAACTACGATAAACACCAAAGCAATAATTATATTTCGATTCATGAATTGCGATAAGTTTAAATATTTGTGCAAAAATACACTTATTCTAAAACAACGAAGTATGCACCGAGATTGTTTAGATTAATTCTTAATATTTAGTCTAATCAGAAAAGTAATTTTATCACTAAAACTAAAAGATATTGATTTCTGCTGGGTTGATAATCAACTGTTTTCCTTTAGGTGTTCACTCCTTTAGTAAGTCTACCCTTTTGTTATACCGTGGAATATCAAAAAATGGAATATATGGAGTTGACTCATTATTAAAGGGATAATATAAAATTAAACCATTATTGATAAATATTTACAGTGTTTTTCATAGTATAAGTATCTGGATTACATACTTACTAAATCAGGCGATAATTTCCTGTTTATTCGTAAAATAAGAGTTTTATTAATTTATCCCAAAAAAAACTTCCCGATATCATATTCAGATACATTTTTTCCCCATTCAGCATTATTTTTTACAATAATATGACAAACACATCTATTTTTACTTCTAAAAATTAAATATGACCACTAGAGGCCATAGCATATATATCTATTCATTGACTGCGATAGTAATTGCAGTGTCTCTATATCTGATCTTTCAGGGATCATCATATTATATTACTACTACTGAAGAAAGGTTTTATCATCCGGATCATGCGCATCTCAAACCTAGTGGTTTTTATGGACATGGGTTAGGTATTATAGGTACATTATTGATTGTAATAGGTGTATTTGGATATATGGCTAGGAAAAGATTCCGTTCACTTTCGCGATTAGGCGTGCTCAAACATTGGTTGGAATTTCATATTTTCCTATGCACTCTTGGACCGATTATGGTTTTATTTCACACTTCATTCAAATTTGGAGGAATTGTTTCTGTTAGTTTCTGGAGTATGGTAGCTGTGGTCGCAAGTGGTGTAATCGGTAGATTTATATATTTGCAGATTCCAAGAACCATTCAGGGAAGAGAATTAAGTTTGAATGAAATTCATGATATGCAAACAGATCTTGGTTCGTCTATGCAAAATAACATTGGGACCCTTTCAGTCAACATTAATGATTTGACTCATACATTTTCTTCACAAAGTCTGACTCAATACGGAGGATTCACAGGCCTTTTTAGACAGTATGCGGATGAATTCAGAAGAAAAAAACTAATCAGAATGAATTTAAAAAATCAAAATATTTCATCGCGAGATATTAATGTCGTGATGAAGTTGGTAAGCAATGAAATGGCATTGACCCGCAAGATTCAACGGTTGGTAACCATGCAAAAACTTTTCAGATATTGGCATATTGCCCATTTGCCATTTGCTTTGATTATGTTGATCATTATGATCATTCATGTGGCTGTAACTTTAACTTTTGGTTATACTTGGATATTCTGAATATGGAAGAGATTTTAATATATAGTGTCGTTGGTTTGTTGTGTTTTGGGATAATGTATATTTATCTCAGAAAACTTAAAAATGAGTCCGATGTAGTCACCGAAAAAATTGTAAAAGCCAAGGAAGAAGGTATACACGAGCCTGTATCTCTTTATCCTTACATCAACGAAGATAATTGCATCAAAAGCGGGGCTTGTATAACCGCCTGTCCCGAACATGACATCCTAGGTATCAGAAACGGGCGCGCCACCCTAATAAATGCTTCTCGTTGCATCGGTCATGGGGCATGTTTCCATGCTTGTCCGGTAGAAGCTATTACGCTTAAAATCGGCACAGAAAAACGAGGTGTTGACCTCCCTCACGTCAATCAGAATTTTGAAACCAACGTACAGGGTATGTTTATCGCAGGTGAACTGGGAGGTATGGGACTCATAAAAAACAGTGTGGAACAGGGGAAACAAGCCATAAACAATATAAATTCAGCAATAGATAAATCCCACAATGCCCAATATGATATCATCATTATTGGTGCAGGACCTGCCGGAATTTCAGCATCTCTTCAAGCCAAAAAAAACGGATTAAACGCCATAGTATTGGAGCAAGATTCTCTAGGAGGTACTGTCTATAATTTTCCACGGGCAAAAATAATCATGACGTCCCCAATGGATTTACCTTGTTACGGAAAGATAAAGTTGTTTCAAACCAGTAAGTCTGAGCTGCTTTCCTTGTGGAAAGAAGTCATTGAAAAAAATAATATTGTTGTAAGGGAACATTTTAAAGTTGATAGTATCGGCAAAAAAGATGAGCAGTTTGTTGTATCCAATAGTTCAGGTGAAACTTTTTCTGCCAATAAAGTACTGCTTGCTATCGGGAGAAGAGGTTCACCCCGAAAATTGGGTGTGGAAGGAGAAGGGATGGAAAAAGTGGCCTATAAGTTACTGGAACCTGAGTTGATTTCTGGAAAAAACATTCTGGTAATTGGCGGTGGGGATTCAGCCATTGAAAGTGCTTTATTGCTGGCAGAAGACAACAAAGTCAACTTATCCTATAGAAGTGATAAGTTCAACAGGCTAAAACCTAAAAATGCAGAAAATATATTGCAAGCCATTGAGAAAGGGAAAATAATCGTTCTTTTCGAATCAAATGTGACCAATATCATACTTGATAAAGTGGAAATCAGGGTTAAAGATGGGAATACCCTGAGTTTGGACAATGATTTGGTCTATATATTTGCAGGTGGTGAGTTGCCAACCCAATTTCTGGAAAAATCAGGGATTAAAATTTCAAAAAGATTTAACTATACCCTGCTTTCGCACAAAAATTAAAATGATTGATATTTTAACATATAAAACATTTTTACGCTTATTCTCAGGAATAGCGGTGCTTTTATATGTTGGATTACTCGACACTACTGCACAAATCAGTCCCGGCAAATTGACCAAAGCACATGCTTCTCTTGAAGGGATAAGCAATTGTACAGCTTGCCATGATCTTGGCGCTAAAATTTCAGACCAAAAATGCCTTGACTGTCATAAATCATTAAAAGCAAGAATCACTCAAAACAAAGGATACCATGTATCCAAGGAAATTAAGGGTAAAGATTGTATCACTTGTCATAGTGAGCATCATGGCCTTAATTTTGATCTGATTCGTTTTGATGAAAAAAAATTTAATCATACACTCACGGGTTATGAACTTAAAGGCGCCCACAAAAAAGTGGAAACTTGTGCCAAATGTCATTTTGAAGATCACATTTCTGACAATAAAATAAGACAAAATAAAAATACTTTTCTTGGACTTGATCCGAAATGTATTTCATGTCATGAAGACTATCATCAAAAAACAATGGACAACGATTGTGCAAAATGTCATAATTTTGAAGCATTTAAACCTGCTGCCTTATTTAATCACAGTAAATCTGCCTTCCCATTAAAAGGTGCTCACGCTACGGTTGATTGTGCAAAATGCCATAAAACTGAACTTAAAAACGGTAAGAAATTTCAGCAATTTGCAGATGTGCCATTTAAAAATTGCAATTCATGCCACAAAGACCCGCACAGCGGCGATTTTGGAGTAAATTGTAAATCATGCCATAATGAAACTTCATTTAAGGATATTAAATCAACATCAGATTTTAATCACAGTCTTACAGGATTTGTTTTGGAAGGTAAACATAAAAGTATTGACTGTAAAAAATGCCACGATAACAGATCAGGTACAAAGGCTAATTACAAGGAATATGCTTCCAACAAAAACATCTCATGCCTTACCTGCCATAAAGACGTTCATGAATCAAAATTGGGTACTGATTGTAAAATTTGCCATTCCCAGCAAAGCTTTAGTATTTCCCGAAAATTGCCAGATTTCAATCATAGTCTGACTGGCTACGTTCTGGAAGGTAAACACCTACCAGTGGATTGTAAAAAATGTCACACTACGCCCAAGATGACAGATCCGTTAAAACATGATCTTTGTGCAGCATGTCATAAGGATTACCATCAGGGTGAATTTAAAGATATAAAGAACAGAGATTGTGCAGCTTGCCATAATACAGGAGGCTTTAAAGAAGCAACCTTTGACATTGAGCAACATGAAGCATCAACATTTCCACTGCAAGGAGCACATATGGCAACCCCTTGCACTGCCTGTCATATGAAAGAAAATAAGTGGACATTTCGCAACGTAGGTAAAGAATGCATTGATTGTCACAAGAATATTCACATCGGATTTATAAGCGAAAAATATTTGCCTGATAATGATTGCCGTCGTTGTCATGACAATGAATCCTGGAAATCCATCACATTTGATCATACTTTGACAAATTTCGAACTCAAAGGCAAGCATGCTACCATAGATTGTAGTTCATGTCATTATAAAGAAGACCTTTTGAGTAGGGTAAAAGAACAAAAATTTAATGGAATAAAAATGGACTGTATTGCTTGTCATGAAAACATCCACGGCACGCAGTTTGAAGTAGCTGGTATCACTGATTGCAAAAAATGCCACGGTTTTGAGAAATGGGACAGCAGTAATTTTAATCATGATAATGCGGCATTTAAACTGGATGGTGCCCATATCAATGTTGCTTGTAATAAATGTCATCAGGAAGATGTTGCAGATGGTAAAAAAAATATTAAATATAAAACAGGTAAGCTGGAATGTATAGATTGTCATCAATAGTAATCCTTATCCTTTTTGGATATATTTCTGCTGTGGGTCAATCGCCACATGGTATAGGATTTACTATGGATTGTGCAAAATGCCACAGTTCAGAAAGCTGGACGTTCAATACAAAAACGAATACTTTTAGCCACGACAGCACAACATTCCCTCTTGTCGGGCAACATAATGATTTGGATTGCCGCTCATGCCATTCGTCTTTGGAATTCAAAAAAGTTAGGTCAGATTGTATTTCCTGTCATACGGACATCCATCAGCAAACAGTGGGCACTGATTGTGTAAGGTGCCATAGCCCGAAGTCTTGGGTAGTTGAAAATATAACCCAACTTCACGAAGAAGTCTCCTTTCCTCTTATGGGAGTACATTCTATGGTAGATTGCAATCAATGTCATCAGAGTGAAAATAATGTCAGATTCAGTCCCACTGGTATAGAATGTATTAACTGCCATGGAGATGATTATAATGCAACAAAAATGCCAGACCACGTTAAATTGGGATTCGGAAATGATTGTGCAGCTTGTCACAGTCTTACCGGCACTGACTGGAATACAGAAATTGTAGATCACAGTTTTTTTCCGCTCGAACAGGGTCATATGATTACCGATTGTGCTGCATGTCATAAATCTCAAAACTATTCTGATCTATCTCCAAATTGTATCAGCTGCCATCAAATCGACTTCAATAATACATTAAATCCAAACCACACATCAGCAGGGTTTTCAACAGATTGTGCAACTTGTCACACCATAGTGCCAGGATGGAAACCGGTTACTTTTATGACACATGATGCCCAATATTTTCCAATTTATAGCGGTAAACATCAAGGGGTATGGAATGATTGTATCGAATGTCATACCAATACCAATGACTTCATTCAATTTACCTGCGTCTCATGTCATAAAAACCCTGAAACCAATGATGTACACAATTCAGTAAGTGGATATTCCTATGACAATAATGCCTGCCTGGCATGTCACCCTACTGGTGATGCTGATAATGCTTTCGATCATAATGCTACCAATTTCCCGCTCACCGGAGCTCATAAAACAGTAAATTGTCAAAGCTGCCATGCCAACGGGTATGTGGGAACATCTTCGTTATGTGTAGATTGCCATTCTACTGATTTTAATCAGACCGTTAATCCTAATCATGCTTCATTGGGTCTGAGTACAGATTGTGTTTCTTGCCATACCACTGATGCGGGATGGAGTCCTGCTACTTTTTCCATACATAACACTATATATGCATTAAATGGTGCACATGCAATCATTGCTAATGAATGTAGTTCCTGTCACAATGGCAATTATAGCAATACACCTAATACCTGTGTAGGTTGTCATAACCAAGACTTTGATGACGCCAAAGACCCTGATCATAATCTGAATCAGTTTTCTCAAGACTGTGCATCATGCCACTCTGAATCATCTTGGATGCCTTCCATTTTTAATCACGATGGCTTATATTTTCCTATTTATAGCGGAAAACACCTTGGCCAATGGAATAATTGTGTAGAATGCCACAGTAATCCCGGTAATTGGGCAGAATTTACCTGTATAGCCTGCCACAAAAATCCTGAAACAGACAATCAGCATGTTTCAGTAGGTGGATATTCCTATTTCAGTCCGGCTTGCCTTGCCTGTCATCCTACGGGTGATGCTGATCTTGTTTTTGATCATAATTTTACGGCATTCCCGTTAAACGGTGCACATAATTCTGTTGAATGCCTGAGTTGTCATGCAAATGGATTTTCCGGCACATCTACCCAGTGTGTCAGTTGTCATACCAATGATTTCAACCAATCGGTGAATCCAAAACACAATAGCCTGAATATTACCACAGATTGTACATTGTGCCATACTACTACTCCCGGGTGGAGTCCAGCTACTTTTCCAGTGCACAATGAATTTTATATATTGAACGGTGCTCATGCTGCTATAGGAAATGATTGTATAGCCTGTCACAATGGTAATTATAATAACACACCAACGACTTGTGTAGGATGCCACAATGATGATTATACAGCAACTACTGATCCTAATCATATCAATCTTCAGTTTCCTACTGATTGTGCTACTTGCCACTCAGAATCATCATGGAGCCCCTCTACTTTTAACCACGACGGACAATATTTTCCTATCAATAGTGGAAAACATCTTGGTACTTGGAATCAATGTTTGGATTGCCACAATAATCCTTCAGATTACAGTCAGTTTACCTGTATTTCCTGCCATCAAAATCCGGAAACGAATGAGAAGCACCTTGGTGTTTCCGGTTACGTATACAGCAGCCCAGCCTGTCTGGCCTGCCACCCTACAGGTGATGCAGATGTTATTTTCAATCATAATTCGACGGCATTCCCGCTTACAGGTGCACACATTACAGCAGAATGTACAAGTTGTCACAGTTCAGGATTTCAAGGCACGTCTACTATTTGTGTGGGTTGCCACCAAAGTGATTTCAATACATCTATCAATCCCAATCACCAGGCACTGGGTATTTCTACAGATTGTGCAAGCTGCCATACGACAGCACCAGGATGGAGTCCGGCAACCTTCGCCAATCACAATGATTATTATGTCATCGCTGGCGCTCACACGGCCATCG
>JBBRVQ010000031.1:0-43190 GCA_038246735.1 Chitinophagales bacterium | reverse complement strand
ACCATCCATCGGTATCAACTACTACCGCATCAAGCAAGCGGACTAGGATGGCAAGGACAGCTATAGCGATATTGCGAGTGTAAGATACGATAGTGCAGAACAAATCAGTATCTATCCCAACCCAGCCACATCAGAAGTGACCATCACAACCACAGAGCAAACCACGCTTCAAATCATGGATGTGTACGGTAGAGTACTCAGCAAACAAGACATATCTGAGGGACAAAACACCATAAATCTGTCACAACTTCCCACGGGAATCCTTATCTTTGTGGTCGGAAACCAGAGATATAAGGTTTTGAAGGAGTAAAATGAGTAATTATAAATACAGTTTAGAAACAGATGAAAATTTAGAAATATTTGAGTTCTTAAGTATTGGGTCCGAAGGTAGGATACTAAAAAGAATCAAATATATCCAAACCGAAGATCCCAAAATATGGAATCTATCGATGGGTGATGTTATTCAAGAAACTGACGAAGTGGATTATTATTCTAAGACAAATAATGGTGATACAGAAAAAGTATTAGCTACTGTTGCTGCAACAGTATTTGGTTTTTTCAAAAAGCATCCAAATGCCATTGTTTATGCCACTGGAAGTACTGGTTCAAGGACAAGACTTTACCAAATGGGCATAAATAGATATTATTCTGAAATCGAGCCCGATTATCATATACTTGGGGAACTAGAAAATAAGCTAGAACGTTTTATAAAAGATGTTAATTACGAAGGATTTGTAATATTCAAAAAAGATATAATATGACAACAATAGATGAACTTTTAAAAAGAAATCTTAAAAAAGACCCGATATTACTTGTTAATAAGAGATTGAACAAATATAGAAACTCAAATATTCCACAGGAAAAAAGTGAGAAAGTTAAAAATCTGATTGAAAGCACCAATCTCTATGAAGCAATTGAAAAAGAAAGAATCACGAAGCCATAACACAGGCTTTGATAAACATCTCGTCTTATCAGACGAGACGTCATAAAGCCAAAACGTTAATTCGGTTTCAGTTCTGGGGCTTGACCAGCAATGAATCCCCCTTCTGAACCAATGATAGAACGTTTTTATAGAAATTTTAGAGCAACATTTAATATCAACAAAATGTCAGAAACAGTAAATATAATTAGAGCAGGAATTGGCGGACTGACAACTGCTTTGACCTTAAAACAAAAGGGACTGAATGTAACTATTTATGAAAGTTCGGCAGAAATAAAACCTATTGGTGCTGGAATAATCATGGCTAATAATGCAATGCAGGTGTTTAAAAAATTAGGACTTCAAGACAAAATTGAAAAAGCAGGAAACAGAATTTCATTTATGAAAATTACTGACAGCCTACTAAAACCACTTTCGATAGTTGACCTCTCAGAATACGAACAAAAATATGGTGTTCATACTATTGCCATACAAAGAGGAGAACTACAAAAAATACTTGCCGACGAAATTGGTTATGAGTTTATCCGTTTATCAAAAAGACTATCAAAAATTGAAAAGACGAAATTATTCAAATTGACTTTTGAAGACAATACAATATTAGAAAGTAAACTTGTGATTGGTGCAGACGGAATAAAATCAGTTGTGCGGAATGAATTATTTGAAAAAAGCACTTTACGAAATGCCAATCAAAAATGTTGGAGAGGGATTTGTGACATTGACTTGCCGGAAAAATATAATAACGAATTAAACGAAGCATGGGGAAAAGGGAAACGATTTGGATTTGTAAAAATTAGTGACAGAAAAGTGTATTGGTATGCCTTAATAAACGCCAACAATTTTTATGAAAATCATACAAATCTTTCAGAAATTTTCAATGAATTTCATGCCGATATTTTAGAAATACTTTCTACGACAAATAAAGACAAAATTATTTTAAGTGACATTTTAGACCTAAATCCAATTGACAGATGGCAACTAGAAAATGTTTGTTTAATTGGCGATGCAGCTCACGCTACAACGCCAAACTTGGGGCAAGGAGCTTGCCAAGCCATTGAAGATGCTTACATTTTAGGGAAACTTCTTGATGAAGGTATTGCCATTGAAAACACTTTTGCACAGTATGAAAAATTAAGGCGAAAAAAAGCACTTAATATGGTGAATACAAGTTGGACTATAGGAAAATTGGCACACATTGAAAACAGTTTTGGAATTTGGTTGAGAAATAACATTATGAAATTAATGCCAAAATCTGCAAACAAAAAACAAATGGATATGATTTTTAACTTGAATTAAGTATGACAACAATAATCACAATAGTTTTATTTTTAATCTTTCTTTTTCTTTCAAGCATTCATATTTATTGGGGTTTTGGTGGACATTGGGGAAACGGAGCTGTTATGCCAACAAAAGACGACAATACAAAAGTGATGATGCCAGGACTGTTGCCAACTTTTTTGGTTGCATTTGGGTTGTTGGGTTTTGGCCTTTTTGTATTGATAAAATCAAAAGTAACTGACTTTAATTTACCAACTTGGCTTGACAAATATGGACTTTGGATAATTGCTGGCATTTTTATTATACGAGCAATTGGAGAATTTAATTATGTGGGATTATTCAAGAAAATTAAACACACTAAATTTGGACAAAACGACACCAAATACTATTCTCCATTATGTTTAACCATTGGAATATTGACAATAGTATTAGAACTGAACAATTAAAAACTTTTGCCAACAACTACGTTTTCCATACTAAAGCTTGATAGAAAGTGGTGCGCGCATTACAACTTGTCTAACTTGTGGTGAAGCAATAAAAATTCAGTTGAACATGTCTGCTTACAGAGTCAGGCAGGCGGAACTTTCGGCAGCGTGGACAGACTTCTACCACGTTAGAAAATCTGATGCCTACGTACTGAAAAACGGCATATAATTAGGGAGATATGGACAGATTTATTACACATGTCTGTTCCTTTGTGATGCGCTCACAAAGGCAAATTTTAATTGATAGATGAAGATTTAAGATATAAAACCTGACAAAACATGGATACCTACACCCATCAATAGCCCGATTCCCAGACCGCCACCCACAACAAAAGTGTTAGAAAAATCCAAGCCTAAATGAAAGTTAAAACATCAGAATTCCACATTCCGGCTACAAACCTTAGGGAAAAACACCACTATAAATTATAAAATTTACCCTTAATAAAAATATGGGAAATCCAATCCACTAAGAAGTGATCTGAAATAAAAAATTCTACTTATTTTTGGGTTCAAATAAATAATAGACCATCAAGTGATCACTAAAATAGAAGGAAGTGTTACCCTTACACCGGACACCGGATTCGTTTATCCCGTTGGTATTATTACCTACTGGATGAAACTTGTGTAGTTGATGAAGGCGGTGAAGACATGTGATAATCAAATCTCAGGTAGACGGGTTTTCATCAACTTTCCTTTGTGTTATGCGTCATTATGGAAGACTTACTAAACATAGAACACACGATACAAAATATCAGCCTGAGTTACTCGAAGTTGAGCGACAATTGCGTGGCAGATTTTATGAAAGTGTCCAAACTTTTGACAGCAGACAAATTTACGTTACTAGTTACCGAAGGACAGTATGCAGATAAATCTTATTTCATAGTGAAAGGCTGTGCAAGAGCATACTACTTGAAGTATGGGAAAAATATTATAGACTGGTTTGCGTTTGAAAACGACTTTATAAATTCAATCAATAGCTTTTTTGAAAACATTCGAAGTCCGCATTTTATCGAACTACTTGAACCGACAACCTATTTGGAAATATCTCGACAAGATATTTTTAAATTATCGGACAAATACCATGATTTTGACCGGCTTGGCAGGGTAATTGTAACAAAAATATTGTTCGCTTACGTAACCGTATTTTTACAATCCAATTTGAGACGCCACATCAGAAGTATGAAAACTTACTTAACATTCGACCTGATATCACGCAAAGAGTACCTTTAACGCATATCGCATCATATCTTGGTATTACACTTGAAACATTAAGTAGAATTCGTAATCTGAAAAGACGAATTTGATGTATGTCAAATGCTATCTGACTGAATAATGATACATTTGCAGATAAATAAATTTATCTCAATGAAAAAACAAAATGTCCCTTTATTACTTGCTTTACTTCTTACCAGTTTAGCCTTTTTCGCACATTGTATCGGTGGCGACATAGAGCTTTCAATGATACGACCAAGTAATGGCGTTGACAATTTGGCAGAAAAACAACAAATTTGGACGATGGCAAGAAGTGGCTGGCATTGGATTTCTTTCGATTTGCTTTTTGCTTCAATTATACTAGCACTCGTCAGTTTTAACAAGACTTTTAAACAACCGAAAACTGTTTTAAACCTATTGACAATATATTTTTTTAGTTATGCAATTGTTTGGTTTTTTGTCATCTTAATTTCGCCAACATTCCCCGGCAATTTCCTGAAACTCGGACAGTGGATTTTGCTTTTAACCATTAGCGCGTTGATTTATTTTGGAGCAAAAAAATATGAGTTTTAAAATATAAAAAAAAATATGATAATAAAGAGAATTCATTTCATATCGTGACTGACAATTACCATATTTGTTGGACTTCATCTGTTCAACCATACTTGTAGCATTTTCGGGGCGGACAAGCATTTGGTAGTTATGGATACTTTGCGACTTGTTTATCGAAACATTTTCGTAGAGACAATTTTGTTAATTGCCATATTTGTTCAAATTATTTCAGGACTTGAACTTTTCAGAACTAATAGAAAAACGACCATATCAAACTTTGAAAAACTACACGTTTGGACAGGATTATATGTAGCAATTTTCTTTGTTTTACATTTAAGTGCAGTTTTGGGCGGGAGACATTTTTTACACCTTGACACGAACTTTTATTTTGGAGTAGTGGGACTAAATTCGTTTCCTTTCAACTTGTTTTTTATACCATACTATGGACTTGCAATTATCTCCTTCTTTGGACACATTGCTTCTGTTCATAACAAAAAAATGAAACAGAATATATTCAGTTTTACACCAAATGTTCAATCAAAAGTCATTTTAATTTTAGGTATTTGCTTGACAATTGTAATATTTTACGGACTTACGAACCATTTTGACGGTGTGAAAATTCCGCCAGAATACAATGTGTTAATTGGCAAATAAAATGAAAGTAATCAATATTCATAAAAGAGAAATTCAACAGCCTAAGACTGAACTTGCCAAGTTATTTAACACTTTGGCAACTGAAAACGATATGATGTTAGCAACAGATAGATGGCCACCTATGAAGTTGGACAAGGATCTACAGGTTGGTTCAAGGGGTGGACACGGCCCAATAAAATATTTTGTAATAAAATATCAATATGAAAAATCTATTACATTTCAGTTTGACTTGATCGGTTTTAATGGTTTTCACAGATTTGAAATAACAGAGTTGGAAACTAATAAAACAAAACTTTCACACATAATTGAAATGACAACAACAGGTATAGCGACCTTAACATGGGCATTGGCAATTCGTTGGCTGCATGATGCTTTTATTGAAGATGCGTTTGACAAAGTGGAAAATCATTTTACAATCAACAAAAAAAGTAGTAAATGGAATTTATGGGTAAGGATATTAAGAAAAGTAATGGTATGGTAGAAAGAGTAAATGGAACTATTAAAAAAAAGTACAATCATTATTAAAAATTATTCGGATAAAGATGCCATGAACGAAGATTTAATGCAGTTTTTGATATATTATAATTTATATCGTAGGCATGGCTCTTTACGCATGGAACACAGAGTTAAAATTCCTTTTGATGCCATTGAAAAATGATTCCGAATCAAACCTGAAATTTTTAGCCAAAATCCAGATCAATTTTATCAAAAAATTATTAGCTTTACGGAAATTTTATAAATCAAATTCTTCAACAACTTTGTGAAACTTGGCAATAAACGTTTATTTTTGTGCATTTCTGCAGGCCCAAAATATATACAATGCAAACATCTCAATTAATTTTAGCTGATAGACAAAAAAGATTTTTTGCTTACCTGATCGACATTTTACCGATATTTATGCTGATATTGGGTGTTTTTTATTTTTTTCTTGGATTTGATGAAGTCATAGAACAATATTATAATAGGGGTGATGATGTAGGGGCGCGTACAGAATTCTTAAAACAACGTAATTGGATAAGGGACATATCATTTTTTGTTTGGTTAGTGTATTGTATATTTATAGAATCGTCAGGGAAACAAGCCACCTTGGGTAAAATGGCTATGGGAATCAAAGTGATAAAGGAAGATGGAAGGAGAATGTCATGGAGTGAATCGTTCAGCAGAAACCTAAGTAAATTAATTTCCTACTATGTATTCTTTCTTGGATTCATATGGATATTTTTTGACAGAAAAAAACAAGGATGGCATGACAAAATGAACAAAACCTTTGTCGTAGATAAAAAATATAAAACCCCTGACCAACAAGCTTAAAATTAACCATATTGACTAGAACCTATTTTTATGCCTGAAGGATGCAAAAATGATGACAAAAGCTTAACCATTCTTTTAAGGTGGGGTAACAAAATGTCAAATAAATTTTTGACGTTTGTTACTCACATTGATTACCTTTATGGATCAATAAACAGGTAAAATACATGCAGGGTTACGTTTATCTTTTTCTCACCATCATATTTGAGTCTGCTGCCATCGTACTGATGAAAATGGCTGATGGCACTACAAACAAGTCCTTCCTGATTGCAGGTGGAACATGTTTTGCAGCTACTTTTTTCCTCTTAACACTGGCATTAAAATACCTTCCGATGGGATACACCAATGCTGTTTGGGCCGGTGCAAGTACCTTTCTGGTCTATGTAATAGGTGCCTTTTATTTCAAAGAAAAATCATCTCTTATGGAATTTTTCTTTATTTTTTGCATTCTCATTGGTATCATAGGGCTAAATATGCTGCATAAAGGCAAGTAAACACTATTTTTCTTCCCTTTTTAAGAAAAAAGAGTGGCACACTATTTTGTAAATCAAAGTATTAACTTACCTTTGCAGCCCGAATTAAAATTTTTTATTATTTAATCAATTTACTTCAAAAAAAATATGAATCAATATGAAGTTAATTTCATCATCGATCCCGTTCTGTCAGGTGATGAAATAAAATCGACAGCTAGCATATATGAAACTCTGCTCAAGGATCAGGGTTGTACCATTGTGCATGTAAATGAAATGGGTTTAAGACAATTGGCTTATCCTATCAACAAAAAATCTTCAGGGGTATATTACTGTATTGAATTTACTTCTCTTACAGGGGAAGTAATTGGTAAAATGGAACTTTCACTCAGAAGGGATGAGCGAATCATGAGATTTCTAACTGTAAAACTAGACAAATACGGTGTGAAATACAACGAAGACAGGAGATCAGGTAAAATCACCAGTTACAAGAAGAAAGAAGCTAAAAAGAAACCTTACGAAGGAATTGCTCCTGTAGTGAAAGAAGAAATAATAGCGCCTGTACCTGTACCTGAAGCTATTGTACCTGAAGCTATTGTACCTGAAGTCATTGTACCTGAAGTCATTGTACCTGAAGTCATTGTACCTGAAGCTATTGTACCTGAAGCTATTGTACCTGAAGTCATTGTACCTGAAGTTATTGTACCTGAAGTTATTGTCCCTGTAGTAGTGGCAGAAGAAGAATAAATCATTGATCAATCCTTTCAAAAATAAAATATAATGGCATCAAGAGACGACATAAAATTTTTGAGTAATCCTACCATAGGATCCCAAAGAAAAAAATATTGCCGATTTAAAAAATTTGGCATTAAGTATATAGATTATAAAGATTCTGAGTTTTTACTTCAGTTTATCAATGAGCAGGGAAAACTTCTTCCGAGAAGAATTACTGGTAACTCATTAAAATACCAAAAATTGGTAGCTGTGGCAGTTAAACGTTCACGACATTTGGGCATTCTTCCATATGTAGCTGACTTATTAAAATAATCTCTAAATATTAGTAGAAAATGGAAATCATTCTTTTAAAAGATATAGACAAACTAGGCGATAAGCATGATATTATCAATGTAAAACCTGGTTATGGTAGAAATTACCTGATTCCTCAGGGACTTGCTGTAAATGCAAATGCAGTGAACAGAAAAAAGCTTGACGCTATCATTGCTGAAGAAGACGCAAAAGAAACAGCAAAATTGGATGATTACAAAGCAATGGCAGCCAAACTTGACGGTCAGGTTTTGAGGATTGCTGTCAAAGCAGGTACCTCAGGAAAAATCTTCGGTAGTGTGACCAATGTTCAGATAGCACAGGCTCTGAAGGAGCATTTTGATCTGGATATAGAGCGTAAAAAAATCCACCTTCCTGAAGAAATTAAGGAAATAGGAACTTATACAGCGGACTTGCACTTGCATAAAGAACTTGTAACTAAAGTTCAGTTTGAATTGGTTCAGGACTAAATCTACACTGAATATCATAAAAAAGGCTTTATCATTGATTTGATAAAGCCTTTTTAATTTCCCAATGCACTTTTAACCATTGGATACATTTCATTGACCCATTCAACATACATTTTTTCAGAAGGGTGCAATCTGTCTTTCGCCAGATAGGACACATCGTCCTTTGCTTTTAATGATATAGGCGTGATATCTATATATTTTATGCCTAACTCCAAAGATATAGTTTTGTTGATTTGATTATATGCTGCTATTTCTTTTGCAATTTTTAATGAATTGTTGCCAAAAGGGGTCACACTATAGTCGGGTATAGATAAAACAACTATCTTTTTTTTATCTCCGCATATTCTGATAGCTTCATTGATCAATGCCGTAAATCTTTCCGGGTAATAATTGATGTCGATATTTCTATATTGATCATTGACCCCGATCAAAAGTGTAATAAGGTTATAGCTATTATTTTCGATCAATGATAAGGATATGTTTTTTGATAAATCATCACATGACCAGCCAGTTTTAGCTATGATTCTTGTTTTTTTCTCTTGTTCATATCCATCATTCAAAAGTTTTTTCTCCAGTAACAACGGAAAAGAAGATGAAGCGGGTAAATCATGGCCTATCGTATAGCTGTCACCCAAAGCAATATACGAAAATAGACGAGTCGGAGACACCGGATCCGATGGATTATTTTCAATATTCACCATATGGGAACAACTCATTAGACCTGCAATGGTTATAAAAATATATCGATACATATAATATTCCTTTAATATTCATATCAAAAAAACGTTATAAAGCTAAAAATGATTTTAAAAGAACACATTGACCATAGCTTGAGCCTTCACTGCCTGAATAAGAATATTTGTACGTTTCGGTAAGACAAAACATGGATAGAATTTTTGCATTAAAAAAGGCAAGCATACCATTTGTCAATGATTATCCATCTTATAGATCAGTCCAATTGTGGTAAAAGCCTGGCATTAAGAAAGAAAAAGACATTATGATTCTACGTTAAAAATAACATAATCATTACGAAGAAGATGAAATTCTTTTTTTAAACTCTTCCCAGCTTTTTTCTATGGGTTTTGTATTTAGTTTAAAATGGTTCAGGTACAAAAGATTATCAATCAATTCGTCTGCACCTGACTTTGGGGTCGTTCCATAATTCTCAATGTAATCTACATTACTCATTGAAAAATCGATTTCTAAAATATTCTCTATGTTTCTCATTGTATACCCTTAGACGGATATATCAGTAAATACCCTAATAAAAAAGAATATTTTTTTAAAAAAAAGTTTGAAATATATAAGATGCCCAATTATTTTCTTGATTTTGCCCTTTTCTAAAGGTAAAGCAAAGGGCAAAAAAAATCATAAGGAAATCTTCATGCGGCATCAGGACTATAAATGTTAAAGTTTTTGGGTATAGATTGTACATCAAATGATAGCAATATTAAACAGAGGGATGGCCAATGGAAAAATATTTTATGAGTTGTTATTTAAATTTGAACTAACCAATTGGATACTATCTTGCAAAGCGTGAAATTTGATAGGTTCACTTTTTAAGATAGGAAGCGATTTATTTTCTTACTTTTAATCCGGCCATGATTTCAAGTGCTTTTTGCATGCGTTTTTCAATGGCTTTTACACTTAGACCCAGTGATTCTGCTATTTGATTGTAGGTCATTTTTTCCATTCTGTTGAGTAAAAAAACTTCACGTGATGCTTCAGGGATACTCTGTATAGTGGCTTCCAGTTTTACACTGAATTCTTCCATTTCCATTAGGAATTGCGGATCATTATGGTCTTGTATCAATTTAAATCCAGAGATATGATTGTTTTTAACTTTCTGATGACGGATATAATCAAGGAATAGGTTATTTGAAACGGTAAAAACAAAAGCCTTTGCTTTTTCGGGATGTACTTTTATTCTATTGCTCCACAGCCTTATGAAAGACTCTTGAGCCAGATCTTCTGCAACATTTATATCATTGCATTTGGCAAAGATATAGGTACGTACAGCTGGAAATACTTCCTGATAGAAATTTTTAAAATCATCTTCAGACAAAAGAAGCATTATTGTTTGATTATATTATCCCTGAAATATTCTATGGCTTCTTTGTAGCCATTCAAACCTCTTCCTACAATGCTCTGAACGGCGGATTCTTTTATGTAATTGGTATGTCGATATATTTCTCGTTCATAAATATTTGTGAGATGTACTTCTACTACTGGAGTTGTGATGGCACGCAATGCATCTGCTATCGCTATAGATGTATGAGTAAAACCACCAGCATTTAAGATAATCCCATCAAATCTATATCCTACACTATGGATTTTATCGATCAGATCTCCTTCATGGTTGGATTGATAATAATGCAGGTTAAAATCTGAAAACGCTGCTTCTAGCTCTGTAAAATATTCTTCGAAGGATTTGCGACCATAAATTTCTGGTTGCCTGACACCCAAAAGGTTTAGGTTGGGACCATTGATGATTATAATTTGTATCATATATTAATTGGCAATATCGGAAATAAATTTTATTCTGGTCAGAAGGAGTTCTTCTTCACTTATATCATCTTCCTGAAGTTTTCTGATGGCTGTATCAATATCATCTGTAGTCGCACCTTTAAAATAGTCAAAAATCTCTTCTATAATATCTTCATCTACTTTATCCTTGATGTAATAATTGATATTAATTTTTGTGCCGGCATCTACTATGCCATTCAGCTCATACAGTAGTTCATCATGTGTCATTTCCACATTTTTTGCTATATCGTCAAATGGCATTTTTCTGTCAATAGACTGTATGATGGTTACTTTATTTCGGGATTTATTGGCTACCTGTTTTATTACTACTTCAGTCGGACGCTCTATTTCATTATCTTCAACATACTTTTTGATCAGCTCTATAAATGGTTTGGCAAATTTTTGGGCTTTACCCTGACTGACACCAGAGATCTGAAGCATATCATCCATACTAATGGGATAATACGTCGCCATATCCTGAAGTGATGGCTCAGAAAAAATAACCCAAGGCTGAACTTTTAGTTTTCTTGCTTCAGATTTGCGTAGGTCTTTAAGCATTTCTGCCAGTACATTGTCCAATGCTGCGCCTTGATTTCCTCCCGGATCCATTTCACCATCATCTTTGACCGTAAAATCACGATTGAGAGGAATCATAATAGAATGAGGATTTTTTATAAACTTTATACCCTCATCCGTAATTTTGAGTATACCGTACTGCTCAATTTCCTTATACAATAAATCATGCAGTATGGCTTGTCTGAAGATGGTGTGCCAGAACAATTCATCCTTTGCAACTCCCGCCCCAAAAAGTGGCAATTTATCAAATTTGAAATCCTTCATTTCCTTTGATGATTTGCCGACTGCAAATTCTACCAGAATTTTTACCGTATAATTTTCATTGAGTTGTTGTACTACCTGCAGAGCCAGCTTCATTTCGTCCTTAACTTCTTCTTTTTGTTTAGGATACTTACAGTTATCGCACATTTTGGAGCATTTGCTGTCGTCATAATCCTCGCCAAAGTAATGAAGCAGAAATTTCCTCCTGCATGTATTTGTTTCTGCATATGCGATAACTTCATCCATAAGTTGCGCACTTAATTCTCTCTCAGCAACAGGTTTGTCTCTCAGAAATTTTTCCAGCTTCAAAATATCTTTGTAAGAATAAAATGCAAGACAATCTCCCGTTAATCCATCTCTGCCTCCTCGGCCTGTTTCCTGATAATAGTTTTCGATACTTTTAGGTATGTCAAAGTGTATCACAAATCTTACATCCGGTTTATCTATACCCATACCAAATGCTATCGTTGCAACGATCACTTCCACTTCTTCCATCAAAAAATCATCCTGAACCTGAGTTCTTGTTTTGGCATCCAAACCTGCGTGATAGGCAGCAGCTATGATTCCATTTACGTTGAGAACTTTTGCAATTTCTTCTGTCGATTTGCGGGACTGCACGTAGATGATTCCTGATTTGCCTTTTGAAGTTTTTATGAATTGAATAATACTTTTTATGGCATGATCTTTATTTACTTTTGGTCTGATTTCGTAATAGAGATTGTCCCTGTTGAAGGAGGAAATAAAGATATTCGGATCATTCATTTCAAGGCTCTTTACGATATCCGTCTGCACCTTTGGCGTGGCAGTTGCAGTTAGGGCTATGATAGGAATATTGTCCCCGATGGCTGAAATCATGGTTCTTATTCGCCTGTATTCAGGTCTGAAATCATGGCCCCACTCAGAGATACAATGGGCTTCATCTACTGCCACAAATGAAATATTTGTTTTTTGAAAAAATTCTATATTCTCGTCTTTGGTAAGGGTTTCTGGCGCTATAAAAAGCATTTTTGTTCGACCGGACACTATATCGTTTTTCACTTCTGTCATCTGTGTCTTATTGAGAGACGAGTTTAGAAAACTGGCTATATTATCTTCCTGGCTATACCCTCTCATGGAGTCAACCTGATTTTTCATCAATGCTATCAATGGCGATATGATGATAGCCGTCCCTTCCATCATCATGGCCGGAAGCTGGTAGCAAAGAGACTTTCCTCCACCCGTGGGCATGATAACAAATGTATTTTGTTTATCTAAAACACTTTT
The DNA here is from genome assembly GCA_038246735.1 of Chitinophagales bacterium. GTDB lineage: Bacteria > Bacteroidota > Bacteroidia > Chitinophagales > Saprospiraceae > OLB9. Next base: position 30,154 of record JBBRVQ010000031.1, on the reverse strand, counting down.
AACAATTTTTTTCTGTTCGCCTTTGAATGATTCAAATCCAAAGTACGTTTTTAATGAGGTACTAATATCCTGATCTGTAAAAATCATATTTGTAATTACTTACTTTATTTTTAAAATTAAAAAATATTTATGAAGGGATTCCTTTTAAATGTCTGGTGATAATAAATTCAGGTGGTTTTTTTTAATAATGTCCTGCTACATTCAAACATAAATGAAATCTCATAAAATTAAAACAATTTTCTCAAATATCCAAATCAATGATGTAAAAATGATTTTATGATTGAACTCTGGGGATTAAATGACCTTTTTTTGTAAATTTGGGCTTCAATCATTCATACCAATTATTTTTTGGCAGTCAAAATTACAAAATTGAATTCTAATTTGCTCATAGATATTAAAGAAAAAATAGAAAATACTTTAAAAGTGGAGGCGGAAGCACTTGCACTCCTATCAAAAAGTATCTCTGAAGAGATGTGTCTGGCTGTGGACCTTATATATAAAACCAACGCAAGGTTGATTGTGACCGGTATCGGAAAAAGCGCCATTGTAGCCCAAAAAATTGTTGCAACACTCAATTCTACCGGTACTACTGCTGTCTTTATGCATGCAGCTGATGCGATCCATGGGGATTTGGGTATGATCGGCAAAGGAGATATAGTCTTGTGTATCTCTAAAAGTGGAGACACCCCGGAGATAAAAGTGTTGGTCCCATTGATAAAAGGATTTGAAAATAAATTGATTGCAATGGTATGTAATCCGACTTCCTACCTGGCCTATCAAGCTGATTTTAAAATAATATTACCGGTATCTCAGGAAGCTGATCCCAATAATCTGGCACCTACCACAAGTACTACTTTGCAAATGGCTATGGGGGATGCTTTGGCCGTCGCATTGTTGTCACTCAAAGGATTTTCTCAGGAGCAATTTGCCCGTTTTCATCCTGGAGGTAGTTTGGGCAAACAACTCTATCTTAAGGTAAGTGATCTGATCACCACAAATGATAAACCTAAAGTGTATTTCGAAGATAATATCCGGAAAATAATTCTGGAAATATCTTCAAAAAGATTAGGAGCTACTGCAGTGGTGGACCACAATGAAAATCTGCTAGGTATAATTACTGATGGTGATTTGCGTCGTATGCTTGGATCTGTAGAAACGGTAGGTCACCTGACTGCCTCTAATATAATGAATAAAAAGCCTAAACATATAGCATCATCAAGTCTTGCGGTGGATGCCCTGACTTTGATGCGAAAGTATAGTATTTCACAGCTTATTGTCATGGATGACTTTAGATATAAAGGTATGATTCATCTGCATGATATTGTCAAAGAAGGTATTATATAAAATTTAAAAAGCAACTGCACATTAATAAAAATATAAAAGTTTTAATGGACTTTTTATTTTATCATGCAACCTTCTAATATTCCTATTGTCCTTATTATACAAAACAAAATCACTCTTTGGTCATTTCACTTGATGATAAAAATCTGATTAACCATTGTATCGCAGGAAAACGCGATGCACAGTATCTATTGTACAAAAGGTATAGCAAAGCCATGTATAATATTTGTTTGCGCATGGTCAGTGACCAGAGTGAGGCCGAAGATGTTTTGCAAAATTCTTTTATTGATGTATTTGCAAAATTGAAGTACTTCAGATTTGAATCTACCCCGGGTGCGTGGATAAAGAGGATTGTAGTCAATAACTGTATCAATTATCTTCGGAAAAGCAAAATTGAATTTCAGTCTGCAGATTATATTCCAGATGTAGCGGATATCAATGAGAGTGATGATGTAGACTTTAATATAGATATTGTCAAAAAAGCAATTAATGAATTGCCGGACGGATATAGAATGATATTTTGTCTTTATACCATGGAAGGGTACGATCATGGTGAAATAGCTGAAATACTTAACATTTCTGAGTCTACTTCAAAATCTCAATATAGTAGGGCCAGGAGCAAATTGTATGAACTATTGAAGTCAAGTGGGAGCATAGATTTGATCTATCAATAAAATTTAATTAGAATGGAAAAGTTAGAAAAATTTATACAAGATAATCGGACATCCTTTGATGACAAAACGCCGGACAGAAGTATTTGGATAGGCATTGAGCAGAAACTCGATAATCGGGGCAATCATAAAATATTTCATTTAAAATGGTTTAAAGTAGCTGTCGGAGTGATTTTAATTTTGTGCTGTGGTATACTGATAGGCTTGAATATCAATAGTGTCGGGAGTGCTACCTTAAATTATGCAGCCAATCCTGAATTGCTCAAATATAAAGATGCTGAATCTTACTATGCATTGCAGGTTAACCTTAAGTACAATGAGCTGAAAGACACTACTACAAAAGCAAATGTCGATGAAGATTTGAAACAATTGGATATCATATACCAACAATTAAAGGATGAAATGATTCGATCCAATTATACTAACACTGAAATATTGATAGATGCCATGATAAAAAATCATAAAACAAAAATAGAAATTTTAGAAAGTATTTTGAACAAACAAAACCAAAATGAAAATGAAAACGAAAGTATGTCCTTATAATTTTGTATTAAATATACTCATTTGTCTTAGTTTTTTTACTTCCGCTTATGCCGGTATAAATGGTGACATTGAGGTAAAAAAATCATACAACAAACAATTTAGCTCCGACAAAAATACGGTCCTTGAACTCAATAACCGATATGGGAAAATTAATGTAAATACCTGGGACAAATCTGAAGTAAAGATTGATGCAGTGGTGATAGTAAAAGCAAGATCAAAAAGTAAAGCTGAAGATAAATTGAATGAGATTACAGTAAATATAAACAAAAACGGCAATACCATAGTGGCAATAACTGAAATAAGTTCATCCAGTTCATCCTGGTGGAGTGGATGGTGGAATGGAAACAATAATATTCAGATAGAGATCAATTATGAAATTTTTATGCCGGCTGACCTTCACTCCATTATCGAGAATAAGTATGGAAATATATATTTGCCTAACTTGAAAGGAAAAACAAATATTAATCTTAAATATGGAAATTTGCAAGCCAGAGATATAAATAATGATCTGCTGATGGATATTTCATACGGCAAGGCAACGGTAGGTGAGGTAAATAATCTGAGTGGCAATTTGTCTTACTCAGATTATAGAGGCACTTCTGCCGGCGTAGTCATACTCACTTCTAAGTATTCCAAAGTTCATTTGGATAATGCAAAAACAGTGACCACATCCAGCAAATATGACAGTTACAGATTTGGAACAGTAAATACGCTGACGTTGACCGGCGCATATGACGATATACAAATTGGAGCTTTGGGCACTGGTACGCTGCATACTAAATATTCCGGCATCGACATTTCATCATTAAGCAGTACGCTGACTTCGGATATAAGTTATGGAAGCCTGACCATAGAAAATCTAAAGACCACTTTTAAAAATATTACGGTCAATACCAGCTATGCTCCGGTTAAGATTTATGGTGTGGTGCCCGCAAAAGTAGAGGTGGAAGGCAAATATTTTGATGCTGATCTTGGGGCTGATTTTATTCAGAAACATAAAGTCAGTGAAGGGAGCTCAAAAGTGATCAAAGGGTATAAGATCAGTGACAAAACAGGGGCAACGATAAAAATCACATCCAAATATGGAGACATAATCATCAGATAACCCGTATAATATAATAAAAAAAGGGTAGGTCGTTTTACGATCCTCCCCTTTTTTTATGTTTGTGTATCAAATGATTATCTGTTTAGGATATATCTTGCAGTTAAAGCTCCATAACCACTTCTGAATCTGTTATAGCTACCTGAAAAATCATAAGAATCAGCAACAACAAAAGTTGGAGCCCAGTCGACACTTACATTTAATGGTATTTCATCAAATGTATAATCCAAACCGAGTACACCTGAAACGCCGATTTCATAATAGGTATCAGAGATTCCAAAATCCCAGGTAGTAAAAGAACCTCCAAATCCCCAATACCATGTCAGTCTATCTACTGACTTTATTGGCGTATGATTTAGATAGTAAGCACCTGCTGCCAATCCACCCCAACGGATACCACCAAAAATATCAATAGCAGCTTTTTCATTTAGAAAAGTCTTGTAGGAAGCAATCAGACCATAACCAAGTTTAGCTCCGATAGCAGACTTGTAGTCTTGCGCCTGAATAAGTGATGTAAAAAAGAACATCATCAATACTACAGAAAAAAATCTTGTTTTCATTTTCAATATATTTTTTGGTTAAAATAAAAGACAAATATAAACTTATTTAAATATAAAGTCATAATTATTTAATGTCAACTGATATAAATAGTAAGTGAAATGCACTAAAGTGTTCACCAATTGAATCAATACAATTTATTAATTCTATTTGGATGTATAATTAGTACATAATTACCAACAATATCCAATACCCACACCTCCCCAATATGGTATAAATATACCTTCGGCTAAAAATGGAGTCAAACCAATTTTCCACATAAATCCACCTTCTTCGGGTTGTCTTCTATACATAAAACTTAGAGTCCCAACAAGTGAAGAAAATTCATCATTTTCGAAAAGACCTATGCTACCGGAAAGATAAGTCAAACCGGCACCGACCTCAAAATACCTACCATTTTTGCCCAATAAAAAATTTCCCATAACCGGCACAGTTAAGACTCCTCCATCTCCTTCGGTTGAACCCACATATCCTATTCCGGCCCGTAAACCAAATTTATTTGCTATTCTAACATCATAATTAGCTGAAAAAATTAAACCATTTCCGAGCAACTCGATAAAAAAAGCATTTTTTGTACCTTCGTAAGTGTTTGAAGCATTTGAAGCTTTCTTTTGTCCAGAAAGCGTGGTTGATATAGTGAAAACCAACAAAATAATCAAGCTAGCAAAAGCTGATTTAAACAATAATCTTTTAATCATGAAATAAATATTTTAGGTTGAAAAATAAGAAATTAAACACAAATATATTTAATTATTCTACATACAATACTTTTTGAATATAAATATAATTTAAAGTATTGAGTAGAATAAAAAAGCCGAACCACTTTTACAGTGATTCGGCTTCCGTTACTTTGATGTATTGGTTGTACCAGTTTCTATTCAGTCACTCCCTGTACCAGCAGTGAAACTTCATTTTTCAGTACTTCAATAAATCCTTTTTTTATTTTAAAAATCTTTTTTTCACCCTTGGCGTCCATGATCCTGACATCTCCTTGACCGAGTGCGGCTACGATAGGCGCGTGATTATTGAGGATTTCAAACTGACCGCTGATACCAGGCACTTTTACAGAAGTAATCTGACCTTGATATATTTCTTTTTCCGGTGTTAAAACTATTAAATTCATTCCTTCTTATTGTTATTTTTTGACAGTAAGTATCTGTTTATGCGTTTGCCTCAGCTTCTGCCAACATTTTTTCACCTGCTGTGACTACTTCTTCTATTCTTCCCTTCAGGTTGAATGCAGCTTCAGGATACTTATCCAGTTCACCATCCATGATCATATTGAATCCTTTGATCGTCTCTTCTATAGGAACAAGTACGCCAGGTATACCTGTAAACTGTTCTGCCACGTGGAAAGGCTGAGAAAGGAATCTCTGTACTTTTCTGGCTCGGAATACTACCAACTTATCTTCTTCTGATAGTTCTTCCATACCCAGGATCGCTATGATGTCCTGCAATTCTGTATATCTCTGAAGAATCAGTTTTACTCTTTGAGCACAGTCATAATGCTCATCACCAATGATCGCAGGATCAAGAATTCTTGAAGTAGAGTCCAATGGATCCACTGCAGGATAGATACCCAATGATGCAATTTTTCTGCTCAATACGGTAGTAGCATCCAAGTGGGCAAATGTAGTGGCTGGTGCAGGGTCTGTAAGGTCATCCGCAGGTACATATACAGCCTGAACAGAGGTGATCGATCCTCTTTTAGTAGATGTGATACGCTCCTGCATCAGACCCATTTCTGTAGCTAGGGTAGGTTGGTAACCTACGGCTGAAGGCATACGCCCCAGTAGGGCAGAAACTTCTGATCCGGCTTGTGTAAACCTGAATATATTATCGATAAAGAAAAGAATATCTTTGCCACCATTGGGGTCGTGTAAATCTCCATCTCTGTAATATTCTGCCAGTGTCAAACCGGACAATGCTACTCTGGCTCTAGCTCCAGGTGGCTCATTCATTTGACCGAATACGAAAGTTGCTTTAGATTCCAGTAGTTTTTCTTTACTTACTTTGCTCAAATCCCAACCACCTTCTTCCATTGAATGTTTGAAATCTTCCCCATAATTGATGATATCAGACTCAAGCATTTCTCTCAGTAGGTCATTACCTTCTCTGGTACGCTCACCCACACCGGCAAATACAGATATACCATCGTACCCTTTGGCAATGTTATTGATCAGCTCCTGAATTAGTACGGTTTTACCTACACCGGCTCCACCAAAAAGACCTATTTTTCCACCTTTGGAATATGGTTCAATCAGGTCGATTACTTTGATACCTGTAAATAATACTTCCTTTTCTGTAGACAGGTCTTCAAATCTTGGTGGTTTATTGTGAATACTTCGGGTTACTGTCCTGTCCAATGCACCTAAACCGTCAATTGGCTCACCTACTACATTGAATACTCTTCCTTTTATCTGGTCACCTACTGGCATAGATATCTGACTATCCATATCCACTACATCCATTCCTCGGGTGAGCCCGTCGGTTGAGTCCATGGAAACTGCTCTGACACTATCTTCTCCCAGGTGTTGCTGAACTTCCAGAATAAGTGTTTCTCCATTTGGTCTTTGGATAGATAATGCGTTGAGGATTTCTGGTAATTTACTATTTTCTCCAGCAAAACTCACGTCCACAACAGGTCCGATGATTTGTTTGATATGCCCTATATTAGCCATGGTAAGTATTGTATTTATATAAAATTTATCTGTTTTTCAAAAATCGCCACAAAGATAAACTTAATTCTTTTATAATGAAGAATTTAAATATATTTTGATTTTATTTTCACATTTTTTTGACTATAATTGCCAATGATAATTTGGTGAGACGGCGGTAAATTAAAATTGGATATTATTTTTATGTTTTATCCTGTATTTTTTTATCCATGTTATGGAAATTACCTGATATTTATTTTTTACTCTTCGAAATTTTTATTTCTAAAGTAGACTTCGGCTTGTAACTTTAGATTTGTATAAATTAGGGTTTCATTGAAGCAAAGATCATCTGCTCATTTATTACATTCAGGAATTTTACCCTTCAAAATGGGCATTTTAATTTTCACTCTATTGATTTAAAAGTAAGAGCTACCTTAATTTTGATAAACAACATCTTCCCTGTATAACTTTCTAATAAAAATACCCATTTTTATCGGCTGGAAAAGTGAAAATAACATTTCCTTACCTATTTATCTGATTAAAAAGATTTATACATTAACTTTGCACCATTATATATCAAAACAATTTAAATCATGGGATGTAGCAGTTGCAGTGTGGATTCAAACGGAACACCCAGGGGATGTGGTGATAAAGGGCATTGCACCTCTGGAAGTTGCAACAAACACAATACATACGACTGGATTGCAGCAAAGGATATGTTTGATCCATCCGCATACAATATAGTGGAAGTAAGTTTCAAAAAGGGCTCACACAAGGACTTTTTTATTAATGACCCAATGAGTAGAAGTATTACCGGAGACATGGTAGTAGTGGAGACAGCAAGCGGTTATGACGTAGGACGTATTTCTCTCTCTGGAGAGCTAGTAAGGCTCCAGATGAAGAAAAAATATACTTCAGAAGATCGGGTAGCTTTTAAAGTCATCAGAAAAGCCAATGACCGCGATCTGGAAAAACTGGATGAAGCGAGAATGCTGGAAAAGGAAACCATGGTAAAAGCAAGAGTCATATCCAGAACCATGGGGCTCGATATGAAGTTGGGTGATGTGGAATACCAGGGAGATAAAAAGAAAGCCACTTTTTATTACACCGCCGAAGGAAGGGTCGACTTCAGAGAGTTGGTAAAAGAATATGCCAAGGAGTTCAAAGTAAAAATAGAAATGCGTCAGATAGGGGCCCGACAGGAATCTGCCCGTATCGGTGGTATTGGTTCTTGCGGCCGGGAGCTTTGTTGCTCCACCTGGTTGTCAGACTTCAAATCAGTCAATACTGCTGCTGCAAGGTATCAGAACATTGCCATCAATCAGTCAAAGCTTTCTGGACAATGCGGAAGATTAAAGTGTTGCCTCAATTATGAATTGGATACTTACATGGATGCACTTGAAGATTTTCCTGAAGATGCTGATGTCCTAAAAACCAAAGCGGGTAGTCTTGTGCTCATAAAAACAGATATTTTTAAGGGTCTGTTGTATTATGTTTATGAAAACAATGACAAAATGAGAGGTACCATTCTTGCAGTAAGTACCACCCGAGCCAAAGAAGTAAGAGCCATGAACAAAAAGGGGGTGCTTCCTTCAGAGTTGGGTTCAGAAGCCATGGTGGCACCCGTGATTACCGATCCCGATGATGAGAATATGGAACACGGATATGAAGATGTGACCGGACAGATAGAATTGCGCAATGAGCCCAGAAAAAAGAAGAAAAAACCACAAAGAAGAGATGGCAATACGCAGGGTCCAAGGCCTGACAATAGATCCGAACAACAAAGAAATCAGCCAGGAAATGTGCCCCGGGAAGGTGGACAGCCCAGACCTGAAAATAAGTCCAAAGAAAATTTAGGGCCCGATCAAAACCAAAGAAATGTACCGAATCCACCTGCGGAAAAAAAAGATGGAGACACTATTTTGCCATCAAATAAAAGTGTAAATCCCAATCAGCAAAAGCCGTTGGATGGATCTCAGGGTGAAAATTTGTCCCCAAACAAAAAAAAGAAAAAATTCTTTAATAAAAACAGAAAGCCAAAAGACGGACAAGGCGGATGATACATAAAAATAGTGAAAAGTGAATATGAAATACGATGTAGTAGTGATCGGGTCAGGTCCCGGAGGATATGTAGGTGCCATCAGAGCTGCACAACTGGGAATGAAAGTAGCCATCATAGAAAAATATAATACGCTGGGTGGTACATGCCTGAATGTAGGATGTATTCCTTCAAAAGCATTACTTGACAGCAGCGAACATTATCACAATGCGGTAGACCGGTTTGCTGAACATGGTATAGAGACATCTGAAGTCAAAGTCAATATGAAGCAGATGATCAAAAGGAAAAATGAGGTCGTCGATCAGACCTGCAAGGGCATAGATTTTCTGATGAAAAAAAACAAAATCGACGTATTTCAGGGCACGGGATCATTTGTGACCAAAAATCTTATTGCGGTCGAAAACGTGGATGGCCGAAAGGAGATTGAAACGGACAAAGTCATCATAGCGACAGGATCCAAACCCATCACACCGGATATGTTCAACTACGATAAAGTCAGGATCATCACCTCTACAGAAGCGCTCAATATAGATAAAGTACCTGCCAAAATGGTCATCGTAGGTGGTGGGGTCATAGGATTGGAGTTGGGATCAGTATTCGCAAGACTGGGTACTTCCGTTGACGTTGTGGAATTTATGGATAGGATTTTGCCGACGATGGATAACGATTGTGGCAAAGAACTGATGCGTTCGCTGAAGAAGCTGGGTATTAATTTCTTTCTGAGTCATAGTGTGACGGGCGTAAAAGCCGGCAAAACCTCATGTACGGTAAGTGTTCAGAAAAGAGACAGCGAAGAGAAGTTTGATATCAAAGCAGATTATTGTCTGGTAGCCATAGGAAGAAAACCATATACTGAAGGACTTAATCTGGAAGGCATTGGAATCCAAAAAGATGAGAAAGGACGCATAGCAGTCAATGATCATCTCGAGACCAATGTACCAGGTATATATGCCATAGGGGATGTGGTGCAGGGAGCTATGCTTGCGCATAAAGCTGAAGAAGAAGGTATACTGGTGGCTGAGATCATATCCGGGGCCAAACCGCATATCGATTATAATCTCATCCCGGGCGTGGTCTATACCTGGCCCGAAGTGGCAGCCGTGGGTAAAACAGAAGAAGAATTAAAAAGCGCAGGCATACCTTACAAATCAGGAAAATTTCCCTTCAAAGCATTGGGAAGAGCCAGAGCTAGTATGGATACGGAAGGTATGGTAAAAGTATTGGCACACAAAGATACCGACGAAATATTGGGTGTCCATATGGTAGGACCAAGGGTGGCTGATGTGATCATGGAAGCGGTAGCATTGATGGAATTCAGGGCAAGTGCAGAAGATATGTCCAGAATCTCACACCCGCATCCCACCTACACTGAAGCAGTAAAGGAAGCTGCACTCGCTGCTACCGGTAATCGTGCGCTGCATGTGTAAATTTTTTTAAAAATTATTCCTTATTCCAAAAGATATTCTGCTAAGGACATTTAATAATTATATTTTTAAGATTATACATTGACATTATAAAAATTCTGCCAATAAAAATTCTGAATATTGATTTAAATATGTTTTTATTATTTTGATCAGTAATATGTTAAAGTTTTAGGAAAACTTGACAAATAAATAAGAACCATATATCTTTGAAAAAATCTTCGAGTATAACTTCAAGATCCTTAATTGTTCCCTGCACCTAAAAAAAGAGATAAATATGGATTTTTTATCTATTTTATAACTTTTTAAATTATTACATTGAAAAATGTAGCTTTATTTTTTATGAATCGGGTGGGGCAAAATTTATTTTTATTATTATTACTTTTTGCCTACAATAGATCAAATTTTGCACAAAGTGTTAGACAATATTCAGATATGAATTCTCCACCTTCCCAACAACAGATGTCGCCCATGCATCAAGCTGCATATATAACGACACTATTTACCTTGCTGGAAATGGTACTCCAAATAATAATAAGTCAATAATACATAAAATTTCCTTAAACGGAAAAATAATAAGTACCCACGATTTAATCGATTCTAAACAATTATACAGCCATTTTAACTTAGCGAATCTTACAAAGTTTAAGGACAAACTCATTTTAACAGGACAATGTTTTATTGAAGAAAAAAGTAAGGGTATTATAATGTCAATAGACTCATCAATGCACATTGACACCATTATAATTGATACAACTCAAGAAATTTCAACCATTTGGGATGATTTTATTGGCCCAGATAGTTTATTAACATGCTTTTACCATCAAGTCAATAAGTTTTGGCCAAATCAAGCCCGTCGTATCATAAAATATGGTGCTGATTTCAATCAAGTATGGTACTACACATCAGATACCTTAGGAGTTAATACTTCTTTCCCATATGGAACAATATTGCGTGATGGCCGCCTAGCATTTGTAGATTTTAAACCTGGTTGTCCTACAGGATTAAACGCACTAAGATGTCTTGATACCATCACCAAACAAAATTCTTGGATGTTTAGCTTTCAAAATGTACAGTCTTGGGGTAGAAAACTGCGTAGTGTGAAGCAACTCAGAAATGGAGATATCATCTGTACTGGAGAATATGCTACAAAAGCCACAGAACCTCGTATCGAAGGCTCACCTTATATGATGAGGCTAGATAGTACTGGAAAACTTCTCTGGGAGCGGGCATACGTAGAGATCGCACTTGATGGAGAAAATAAAGGTGGAAATCTCTGGGATGTGATCGAGCTAGACAATGGTGATCTAATGGCCGTAGGTTTTGTCACAAATAATAGGAAATGGGATCCGCTCATCATCCGCACCGATCATCGTGGATGTATGGATGATGGCATGACCAATTGTCCTACCGTGAGGATCATTGATCTCACGAGTGGCGTAGAAGATGTCATTACAGGTGATACGGCAATAAAGATATATCCTAATCCTACAGACCAGCAAAGCTTCACCATAGAAATGTCAGATTTTGACCCAAATGTGCGATATCAATGTACCATTTTAGATGTCTTTGGTCAAGTGATTAGCCAAAACAGTATATCTATAACAAACAAGAAATTAATTTACAGCATGTTGTTACAGGTATGTATATTGTTAAAATTTCAAATCTTGACAAGATAGTTCATGTTGAAAAATTGATTGTTAAATAAATTTTTGAAACAATTCTTTGTATTTCATGCAGCATTGTTAAAATACGCTGTATATTCAATCAAATAAATTCATTGAACCATTTTTTTGAATTGCTTGTTTATAGCCTTGGTAAAGAATTTTGGTTATGAAATTGAGCGCTTTTGTCATTTGGGCATTTTTACTTTTCAGTCAGGTTACTTTTTCTCAAAAAGGCAGTTTGAGCGTAAAAGTGGACAAAGACACGGTCTATCAGGATGAAGTGATTAAAGTAGAATTCCTGCTGGACAATTTATCCGGAAATTTTATTGCACCTGATTTTGATGGTTTCAGGATTGTGTCGGGGCCAAATACATCGTCTTCATTCAGTATGATCAATGGCGTCGTAAGTCAGAAAAAGTCTTATAGTTTTATGCTGGTACCTCAGGCAGCCGGCGATCAGCAGATCGGTGAAGCTGTAGTCATAAGCGATGAAGCTAAACTCATTACTGATCCGGTCACAGTATTTGTTTTGCCTACGGATAAACTTTCGCCATCGAGCAAGTCAAGACAAAGAATATACAAGTATGATACTCTCGGAATGTTGCAAGATACCACCACGAAAGCTCCTGTGAAAAAAAGAGTATTGAAAAAAATCTGATCAGCAATGATGCAAGTCCCAATTTATCCAAGATGGGTAAAAAATCTGATATCACTTCTCTTATTTTTTGGGATAAGTACAATAGCATTTACTCAAACGCCCAGATTTATCCTGCAGACGGACAGAATGCAGGTGCAGGAAGGAGAAACATTTCTGCTGGAAGCAGTACTCGAAAATATAAATGGAAAAAATATACAACTCCCGGATGTTTCTCCTTTTAAAGTCGTACAGGGTCCATCTACATCCACGTCTATCAGCATTGTAAATGGTAAAAGATCGAGTACCTTTTCATATCAATATCTACTTTTGGCTACGAAAAAAGGTAATTTTACCATCCAGCCAGCCACTGTAAAAATGGGAAGTAAAGTGTTGAAATCAAATACTTTAAATATCGAAGTATCGACTTCAAAACCAACGGTGATCACAAAGGGCGGATCATCTGATCAGCAGACATTTATCAGATTGGAAGCGTCACAAAATAAAGCTTATATAGGGCAGCAGATTATACTCAATTATGTGCTCTATACCAGACAAAATATCGAATCCTATGACTTGCTGAATGAACCTGATTTTGAAGGGTTTTATGCGCAACCGATATCAGATATCAGAGATCAGCCCCAACGCAAAGTGGTCAATGGCAAAGAATATTATGTACAGACCATCCGCCGTGTGGTATTATTCCCGCAGAAGACCGGAATATACACCATCGGTCCTGTCAACTGTACTTTGGCCGTTCCTGTTGAAAATAGCCAGTCATCGTTTTTTTTCAGAGATACGCGAAAGGAACAAACTACGACCAATAAAATACAATTGGATGTCCAACAACTGCCACTTTCGCCGCCTTTATCTTTTAGCGGTGCCATAGGCGACTTTTCGATGAAAGCAGTAGTACAAAAAAATACGGTGGTAACGGGAGAAGCCATAGTCATACGAATGGAGGTGGAAGGCGACGGAGACGCAAAGATTGTTCAGGCCCCAAAGTTTGTGGTACCTGAAAGTCTGGAGAAATATGAACCATCTGTGTTCAGAGATGAAACATTTGCAAAAGGAGACCGCATCCAAATGGTGAAGGAATTTGAATATATTTTTGTGCCTGAAAAAGATACCATTGTCACCATATCACCTGAATTTACTTTTTTGTCGGAGGCCTCCGGAAAATTTGAAACGGTCAAAGCAGGTCCTTTTACGATCAATGTTATAAAAGGAGACGGTAAGATTGCCCATAGCAACACTGAATCAACGGATACTGAGTTGTCGCCTTTGTCACAAGACACATCCTTATCAGATACCAGATATGGTTTTTTTGGATCGTGGGCATATATGCTGAGTTTACTTATGCTACTGGCAGGTACTATAGCCGGAATTATGATCAGGAAAAGCAAAGAAGCAGCAAAATTATCGGCTGCAGAGAAGGCGTCTTCAGCGTATAGCGTAGCTCAGTCCAATCTCAGGAAGGCAAAAACTTATTTGGACAAAGCTGATCCTGCGGCTTTTTATCTGGAATTATCACTGGCCACCACAGGGTACATCATGAAAAAATACCATATTCCAAACGTGGATTCAGGTCACTATACTATGCTGAAATATTTAGAAGAAAACGGAGTTCCGAGTCATTTAATAGCGGAATACAGTCAAATTCTCAACAGGTGTGAATTGGCTAAATTTGCCGGAAGCTATGGAAATATGGAAGAAGAATATACGACAGCAATAAAGCTGATAGAAGAGGTATAATTCAATATTGGAGTGGTTGTTTTTACAAAACCAGGTAAAAGCAGTTTTTCAGGTTAAAAAAAAGTTAAGTTAGTGATGAATTGTTACTATCATTGCGTTATAATTGTTTAAGTTCTAAATTTTAATTTATGCAGTTTTTAAAGTTTGCGGCACTTTTGGTTTTATTGGTAAATGTTTTAATACTTTCTGCGACGGATAATCCATTTCCATCGGTCAAGATCAAAACGCTGGATGGTAAAACCGTTAGTACGACGGACTATACTTCCAAAGGTAAAGTAACCATCGTCAGTTTTTGGGCAACCTGGTGTACGCCATGTAAAAGAGAACTAGACGTCATTAACGAGTTATATGGTGAATGGGTAGAAAAATATGACATTCAACTTCTGGCTATCACTATAGACGATGCCCGAGGTCTTACTAAAGTACCTGCTATGGTACAGAGCAAAGGTTGGGAGTTTACCGTGCTGGCTGACAGCAAGCAGGAGTTGCAACAAGCGCTGAATTTTCAGACTATTCCGCAGACTTTTTTGCTCAATGAGAAAGGGGAAATTGTTTACGCTCACAATGGATATAATCCGGGCGATGAGTTGGAACTGGAGAAAAAAATTGCAGAACTGAAAACGGCAGGTAAATAACTATTACCAAACCACGATTCTGTAAAGAGTACATTGTTCACTTATTCAGTTTTGATTTTTTAACACCATATCTTTTATTTGGAATGGGAGTAAGTTCCTGAAGAATTTGCTTGAGGTCCATCTTTTTTTCTAAAGTAAGGTCGGTAATTTCTTTGTAATCGTCTTTACCCAGGGTGATTACTTTGACCTTTTTGCCTATGTAATCTTCAATAGCCAACAACTGTTCCTTTTCGGACTCATCGCAAAAAGAATATGCCATGCCTTTTTTTCTTCCTCTGCCCGTACGTCCTACACGGTGTACATAGTTTTCAGGATGCTCAGGCAGGTCATAATTGACTACATAATCTACATCTGGAATGTCAATACCTCTTGCACTTACATCTGTGGCAATCAATAGTCTTACGATGCCTTGTTTGAATGTATTCAGAACTGACAATCTATCCTGCTGCTCCTGACCGCCATGCATGAAGATAGATATTATTCCTACTCGCTCCATAGCTGCCTGAACCCGTTCACATCGTACTTTTGTGCGCACAAAAACCAAAATTTTACTTTCAGGATTTTCATTAACCATACGCTCCAGAAAAAATCTTTTATCATCCATATTCACAAAAATCACCGAATGATCAACATTTTTAGACACAGGATCTTTGGGTGATACTTGTATTCTGATAGGATTTTTTACGAGTGAATAGGCCAGGTCTTTGATTTCGTCGTCTATGGTAGCAGAAAAAAACAGGGTTTGTCTCTTTTTGGGCAGAAAACGTATTAGATCTCTGATATCTTTTATAAAACCCAGGGCCAGCATATGGTCAGCTTCATCAAGTACAAGCATTTCCACTCTGTTGAGTTTGATAAATCCCTGACTTACCAGATCAAACATACGGCCTGGTGTAGTGACCAGAATGTCGATACCTTTTTCCAATTTTGCGATCTGCGGTCCTTGTTCTACTCCACCGAACACAGAAAATGAACTGACTCTGGTGTTTTTTCCAAGGATCTGAAATACTTCATTGATCTGAATGGCGAGTTCGCGGGTAGGCACCATGACAATGCACTTGATTCCGTCTTCCCTTTTATTATTTAGCTTGCTGTGTAATATATGCAGCACTGGAATAGCAAAGGCAGCGGTTTTACCTGTTCCGGTTTGTGCGATAGCCAGAAGATCTTCTCCCCGCAAAATATTTGGAATACATTTATACTGGATATCAGTAGGTTTTTTAAATCCTAGTTTGTCCAGATTTTGTTTGATTTCGTCTACAAAATGATATTGGGAAAACCTCATGCAGGGCGTTTATTTGCGTGTAAAGATAGTTATTTTGCGTGGCAAACTGAATTCTGGTACTTAAAATTAGAAGTTGGTGGAATTTATGTAGTCAATTTTAAAAATAAAATAGAGATCATCTTTTCGAATGATGCAGATCATTGACTGACTCAGGGGAATTGATACACTTTTGCAATGTAATTAGTTAGTTCACTATTAAATTATGAAGTTATGTCACAATTAATTAAAAAAACTCCACTTTTTCCTTCATTCCCGACTTTCTTCGATGATTTTTTTACCAAAGATTTTTTTGATTGGAATGATAAAAATTTTGCAAAAGTTGGCTCAACGTTACCATCAGTAAACCTTAAAGAAACTGACAAGGATTTTAGGATTGATTTAGCAGTTCCTGGTATGAAAAAAGATGATTTTAAGGTTGAAATGCAAAATGGTATTCTGACTATCAGTTCTGAGAAAAGAGAAGAAAAAGAAGAAAAGGATAAAGAAGGAAACTATCTGAGAAGAGAGTTCAGTTATGAATCTTTCTGCAGATCGTTTAGTATGCCTGAAAATGCAAAAGAAGACTCCATTGTTGCTTCGTACAAGGATGGTATTCTTACCATTAAAATAGGCAAAAAAGAACCAAAAGCAGTAGTCACTCCAAAACTTATTGAAGTGAAATAGTATTTGGTTGCGTTTTTTTTATGTTATCGGAATGTAAGAATTGGTCAGCGGGTCTTCCCGTTGGCCTTTTTTAGGTTGATATATTAAATCTTGCTATGTATAATATTATATTAAATATTACTACAATTTGATATTCAAATTACTGTAAAACAATTCATTGAAATTTTATTTTTATTTAATATGTAATATTTTTAAACAATATATTACCTTTGTCCTGATAATAAGAACTGACTAAAATATTCTGTCTGTTTTTAATCTGATGTAGAAAAATTTGTAATGCCGTTTCCCAAATGGAATAATGTGCTTTATTTCGAATCAGGTGTGTAAAAATCATCAATATGAAAAACGTTTTATTTCTGGCAGCTTTTTATATTTTTACTTTTCTTATATTTCAGAAATTGCCAGCACAATCAGGTAAATTTCTTCAGATTGAGATGAATGCAGGTATCTCTGAACCTGTACAGGAATTCAGATCTCAACACATGTTTACCGGTAGAGGTGTGTCTGCTGCCGGTGGTTTTGATTATTTTTTTAATAATTTTGGCATTGGTTTTTCCGGAGGCTATTTTACAAATGAAAGTGGACAGAGTTTTACTTCCTACATTGAACACAAATATTTTGAAAAGCTAAATTCAGGTACATTTAAAGATTGGAATACCAAATACATTGTTTTTGGGCCTAGTTTTAAATTTAGTTTGAAAAAATTTGAGTTTGATTTGTTTGCAAAAGGGGGCTATTCTCAGATCTTAGTCCCAGATCTGCTTTTCAGCAAAAGATTTTTTAGCCAAACATTTGAGGCGTATAGATTTTCAGGTACATCTGATGACTGGCAATTTGCCTGGTCAGCCGGTGCAAGAGCTATATTTAAGGTAACAGAATGGATTGGTCTGCAGGCGAAGGCAGATTATTTTACTACATCATATCTAAGTACGGTAGGCTATGATAATACCTTCAGAGATGCCAATGATGGCAATAGAAACGGTATAATAGAAGACGCTGAATATTTTGAGTCTCAAAAAGTTATCAATAAAGGTACATCAAATCTTAGTGTTTTAAATATGAATCTTGGTTTGGTCTTTCACCTTGGGAAAAAATCAGCATCAAAACCAGCACAAATGTTGCCTGAACTACCTGAAGTAACCATGCTGGGAGAAGAAATGATCGTACAGTCATATCCGCTAGCTGTCGAAGAGAAAAAGGAAGAAGTGGCTGAGGTGATTATGGAACCGGCAGCTAAACAGGAAAAACAAACGGCAGACATTCCTATAGTAAATGCGCATGAAGAACCAGCAACAACTAAAGCAGCAGAAGAGCAGGTTATTGAAAAAATAGAAATTCCGCCCACCACCTATGATGCTCCCGAGGCAACATATGATGATGAAGCCGCAGAATTTTTATACAAAGCAGGAGAGTCATATTTCGCTACCAATGATTTTGAAAATGCAATGCCATGTTTCAATAAATTAAAAGCGGACCCAAAATACCCAAGAGCAAAATATATGTTTGCCTTGGCCCTTTGTGCCATGGGGAATTGTACGGAAGCCAAAAAGGAATATAAAGAATTTGCTAAGACATATAGGGAAACTGACTCCAGAACATTAGAAATTATTTTTGCTTCTCATTTTGAAAGATGTTCCATATCAGGAAAATTAAAAGTCGAAAAAACGACTATGATGGATGAGAAAAAGGATATTACTGAAATGCCGGAGGAATATAGAATACAGTTTATCGCTATGAGAAAACCAGATGTCGCTTTTCCAAGATTGGCCAATGTAGGTACTGTAGCAACTGAGTTTTTTCCGAATAAATCTGTTTACAGATATACCCTGGGAGGTTACAGCGATATCAATTCCGCTGCAACTGATGTTTATAAAGTGCGCAAAATGGGTTTTAGAGATGCTTTTGTCGCCATGTATAAAAATGGCGTAAGAGTAAATACTCTTTATCACGCTAAGTAGACTTCTTTTTTACAAAACAAAAAATCTGTGGGGTATGGTGTAATTAAACATTATATCCCTTTTTTATACTTTCTTCTGACTTTTGTTGGTGGACTTTATATATTTGCATATTTTATAGAAATTCATAGATCATGCGCAAACTTATATTTATTTTGATTTTTATCGTCGGCACTGATAGTTTATTCGCACAGTCTTCATGGGAAGTGGTTGCGGATCACATAGATGCCAACAATTACTATGGTGTGACCCTAGCTAATGGTGTGGTAGGTATCGTTTCATCTCCTGAACCCCTGAAAGTAAAAGATGTAGTACTCAATGGTGCATATGATTATTATCAGCGTGGTCGCGTATCCAATATTTTGAAGACTTTTAATCATGTCAACATGAATCTGGATATTGACGGGGTGAGGCTAGGAGCAAAAGATATTCAATATTATAAGCAAGTATTGGATATGAAAAATGCATCGCTAATCACTACCTTTGATGTCGGAAATAAAGCAAAAGTGACTTCCAGCATGATGTCGCTGCGCCATTTGCCCTATACCGCTCTGACCATTATAGAAATAAAGGCACTCAAAGATATCACCATCACACCTATGAGTGTAATCGAAGCACCCAACCATCTGATGGATGTACGCAACTATTATGCAGAGATTGACAGACCACATGTATTGATTCCTTTAATGACATCTGTGGGCATGAGTCCTTCGGGAAGATTAAAAGTGGCTGCAAGCAATAGTTTTATTTTTGAAGAAGGTCATGGCAAAGAACCCAAAATAATACATGAAGACTGGGACTATAACATGCATCTGGCTAAATTTTATAAAAAACTGAAAGCCGGAGAAACATATACATTCAGTGTAGTGTCGTCTACTGTGTCGAGTGCGCAATATGAAGACCCACATAATGAAGCAGAACGACTGACCATATTTGCAATGCTGGAAGGCAAAGAAAGATTGTTGAGACGACATAGAGAAGCGTGGACAGAAATTTGGAAAAGTGATGTGGAAGTTACTGGCGATATAAACATAACCAGAGATATCAGATTTGCGCTGTATCATTTATATTCATTTGCCAGAGCAGAATCGTCATTCAGTTTAAGTCCGATGGGTTTGTCAGGCTTGGGTTACAATGGGCACGTATTCTGGGATACTGAGCTTTGGATGTATCCTCCATTACTGATGCTTCAACCTGACATGGCCAAATCATTATTGGAGTACCGTTATGAGCGATTGGATGCTGCCAAGCAGAACGCTTTTTCACATGGATATAAAGGGGCCATGTTTCCGTGGGAGTCATCTGCCAATGGTTCTGAAGATACCCCTGTTTGGGCACTCACCGGACCTTTTCAGCACCACATTACCGGTTGTGTAGGTTGGGCATTCTGGAAGTATTATGAAGTCACCGGTGATAAAGAGTGGCTTAGAACCAGAGGATGGCCTGTATTAAAAGAAGTAGCAGCTTTCTGGACGAGTAGGGTAGAGCGAAACGGGCCCGGAAAATATGATATCAACAATGTTATCGGAGCCAATGAGTGGCAGGAAAATATTGACAATAATGCATTTACCAATGGTATGGCCAAAACGGTACTCCGATACGCTACGCAGGCTGCTTTGGATTTGGGTTTCACACCCGACCCTGACTGGACTCACGTGGCAGACAATATTCCCATCTTGGCATTTCCAGACGGGACTACCAAAGAAAATGCCACCTATGATGGGGTAACCATCAAACAGGCAGATGTAAATCTTCTTGCGTATCCCTTAAATGTAGTGTCAGACGAGAAAGCCATCAGAAGAGATTTGGAATATTATCTGCCCCGATATGCAAAAGACGGACCTGCCATGGGTTTTGCGATCCTTGGAGTTTTATACAACAGATTGGGAGACAGCGAAAAAGCAGCTCAAATATTTGCCAATAGTTACAAACCCAATGAAGTACCTCCATTTGGGGTCTTGTCAGAGTGTGCAGGTGGCACAAATCCATATTTTGCTACAGGTGCCGGTGGTATGTTGCAGGCCGTTCTTTCCGGATTTGGTGGACTAGAAATAGGTAAATCAGGCATTACTCAACGCAAATCTTCGCTTCCCAAAGGATGGCGTGAAATGATTATTACCGGTGTAGGTATAGACAAAAAGACATTTAGAGTGAAGTAATAAATCAATCCCTGACTTCTAATATTTTTTGCACTGAAAATGGTCTGCCATCATCTGTAATTCCTTGGATATGAATCAGATATTCTGAAGGCACATCACCTGTATAAAAACTAAAATTGGCTGTGCCTTTTTCATCAGTTGATACTAATGGTGACCAAAATAAAGTAGTGCGCAAATCGGGTTTTTCTTCACCAGCGTATTTTATCGCATAATTCGGACTATAAAATTCTCTTGCCTCAGTATAACCTTCAAAATTTATCCGGTGCTGAAATTTGGAAGATAATGGATTGGTTGAATAATTTCTTTCTTTTCTAAGATAAACTGCAACTACGCCATTGGCGCCTTGTGAACCAAAAATAGATGTGGCAGATAGACCTCTTATTATGTCAACAAACTCAACATCCTGTATATTTAGTGATCCAGCAAACTCGTCGGTAACTGGAGCACCATCTACAAGCACCTGCGCCGTGGTGGATAGCTGAATCGAGTTATTACCACGTATTCTAAATTTTTGAACTGAACTTCTGCTTCCAACGACTTGTATGCCCGGAGATCTCGCTGCCACCATATCATAAATCGTCCAGTTTGGATTGATATAAGGCAGAGAATCCAGCTCCAGTCTTTTATCGTAGTTATTGTAGAGAATACCTCGTTCTTTTTTCAGTTTTTCAGATCTTCTATTTTTAGTGGCTTTTACGGTCACTTCATCTAGTTGTACTGACATGGCTGTATACAATGAATCATATTTGTGTCTTACTGATGCCTTGGCCAAATACTCTTTTAAATTAAAACCATTTTGTGTCTTTCCATTTGTATAATTATTGTTGGTGTTTTTGACAGTTGGGTTCATTTCTTCTATCATAAGTTCAATCCCATCAGTAGATTCCTTACTTTTTATCCCAGGTGTAATTTCACTGGCTTTGATAGAGATGGTTTGTTTTCCGGTGACAGGTAATTCGTCAAATATAAATTTTCCATTTTTATCTGTGTTGAGTACACCTACCAAATAGTCATCACTTAATACTACCAGGTCTACTTTGGCAGATTCAAGAGGCTTTCCTGTTTTTAATACGGTACCGCGAATCACTAATCCACTTTCCGGGGCATGGCTGAGTACCGGTTCAAATTGAGTAATCAGGTAATCACTTTTAATTCTGGTCCAAGCATGTGTCATCATGACGAGATCAAGTAAAGTTTTTCTTTTTGGCGATTCATCGATAAAATAAAAACCTGGATTGGAGACGTGTTTTGTAAGGTCTGATGTCAACAGGAAAAAGGTGCGTATATCCACATCATTATCTGAAAAATTAACCTGATTTTTATCAAAAATACTGACTGAAAAATCTCCTTTTATCCCTCTTTTGGCCATCAATTCATTGATAGAAACTGAGATATCTGTCTTGCTTCGGAGCCGATGAAAAGCATATTGACTGGCAATATCTATATTGGGTTTTTCTGACACATTCTCAATGAATACTGCTCTTTCACACAACGGTAAACCATCTTTGCTAAATAGAGTAAACTGACCTACGCCGGGTGGCAATAATTTTTTTTCAATTTTTAAGGTCAGTGTAGTGTCTGCAAACCCATCTTTGGATAAAAATGCCTGTCCCCTTATATGTCCGACAAGAAATGTGCCCACCAGGCCATCCCTGATATTGGTTTGCAGAGTAACGGATACAAAGTCTTTGTTTTTATTGTTTACCTTTATGTTGTAACCTTCCCTTTTTATATAGGGCAGGTTGAATATTTTATTTTCCATCGTACCATGATATTTACTATCCGAATTTGGCTTGATGGTAAAAAATCCTTTACCTTCATATAAAGTACCCGTTTTAGTAATTATATTTCCTTTTTCATCCTTTATCAGTAATTCGCCTTCAGCAGGATCGCCATTTTCATACATTGCTTCAAATGCAACTTCTGAAGTAAGATTTTCTACCAAATCACCTCCTTCAGGGTAAAATTGTATATTCAGGTTTTTCTTTTGCTCTACATCAGCGGTATCTTCCAATATATATTGCTGAGATGCATTCCACAATATTATTTCTTTCGAAAATATATATTCCGGGCTATAATTCATCATGTAATTGGTGAATGCCTGTATAGTATATTTTCCATCCTGCCACGAATCTTTTAAAGCAAATTCTCCTTTGCCCCATTTTTCATTGATCAATATACTTTTTTTAGATAATACTGTAGAATCAGGGCCTATAAGCTGTACATATACAAGTTTGGAAACACTTTGTTTTTCGTGAAAACTGGCATCAGTGGCTGTTAAACTAAACCAAAGAGTATCACCTAATGTATAATGTGGTTTATCTGTATGCACATACACTTTTTCTTGTGGAAAGTGATGTATCAATTGGTCCAGTTTTGAAATGATCAAATTCATTATATCATTTGAAGGACTATATGCCAGGAAGGTCAGTATCAAACACTTTAATGGTGTGTTTTTCATGAAGGAGGATTTTCCCATTTTAGTATTAATTTTCTAAAAATTTTATCGACTCAAACATAATATCATGACTTGAATCTTTGTTTCTGAATATCTTAACCCGACAAAATTAAGAATTATTTTTCATTCAGCAACTCCTGAAACAATTCAAAATAATTTCCCACATCTTTGCCATCTACCAAGCCGTGGTGAACGTGAATGGAGCAAGGCATATCTTTTTTGCCACTCATGTCAAGCATTTTTCCAAAAGATATCTTCGGCACAGAATCTTTGGTAGCAAATCTTCTGGCGTGAGATAAACTTGTAAATCTTATACAGGGCAATGAAGAATAATGTATGGCATCCATTCCATTTCTTTCAGGAAAGAGATATTGAGATGACCTTACCCTATCAATTTCGGACTTTGCGTTTAACAGGAATATTTCATAGGATAGATCAAATAGCATAAAACTATAGCCAAAAGTCCCGTCATCTCTGTTTACCGTTGCAGAAGAGTGAATGGTATCATATTCTACGACATCATTTTCTATTATTCTGTATTTGAGTGGTTTCAGCTGGTTTACCGCCAAAAGAGATTTGTGCAGATAATACAAAAAAAAGGAAGTTTGCAACGCTTTGGACTTTTTGTAAGCGGTGGTTACATCCAGATTGGCCGTGATACCAAAATAAGGTTCTTCAAAAGTGTTGAAAAAATAGAACAATTCTTTTCTGTTCCATTGTTCGATATCAATTTTTTTATACATGTCAAAGGAGTGCTAATAATTCATTGATATGTTCTACTTGACGGAATTTCGGATCGGTAATAATCACATCCACTTTTTCATGTTCCCAGGTAGTATGAAAAGGTACGTGAACGCCGCAGCAACCAAGGTCCAAAACAGGTAGCACATCAGATTTAAGTGAATTTCCGATCATCAGAAATTCTTGGGGATGTATGTCCAGATGCTTCAATAACTTTTGATAATCTGAAGTCCGTTTTTCAGATACGATCTCAATGTGGTGAAAATAGCCTGATAAATTTGACTTGATCAGTTTTCTTTCCTGATCCAGAAGGTCGCCTTTGGTTACCACCACGAGTCTGTATTTACTTTTCAATGCTTGTAATACATCTTCAACGCCTTCCAGCACTTCGACCGGATATTCCAATTGACTTCTCCCTATCTCTATAATTCTGGCGATGACATCCACTGGAAGCGTATTGCCCGCTATTTTTAGTGCTGTTTCAATCATTGATAACATAAATGCCTTTATCCCATATCCATAAAGTGTAAGATTTTCTATTTCTGTAGCAAACAATTCTCTGTGTGCACTGTGTCTTGGCATGTATGATTCCATCAGGTCACAAAATTTATCTTCTGCTTCTCTGAAGTAAGGTTCGTTGCTCCACAGTGTATCATCTGCATCAAAACCGATGACTTTGATATCTTTAAATGCCATGTTGAACTTTTAAAAAAACAAAGGTAAAAATATTTTAGTGACTGATATTAAAATGTTTTCCTATTAAGATGAAAACTATAGATTCGCCCATAACTATTGATTATTGTAGGATAATTTATGTAACAATTTATTAAATATATCATGCTTAATTCTTTTTTTCCTACATATTTTGTTAATTTTGCGGACTTATAATAGGGTGTTAATCATAGAATTTAATGAAAAAAGGGAAGTATGAAATTGTCGCTGAAATGGCTTAAAAAATATCTGAATTTGCCCCATCATCCGGATAAAATAGCAGAGATGCTTACCATTATCGGGCTTGAAGTGGAAGGAGTAGAAACGGTTGAATCAATAAAAGGAGGTTTAAAAGGTATTATTACAGGGGAAGTCATTACTTGTGAAAAACATCCGGATGCCGATCGACTTTCTGTTACCCATGTAAATGTCGGATCAGATGAATTGCTGCAAATTGTTTGCGGTGCAGTCAATGTGGCGAAAGGTCAAAAGGTCATGGTGGCCACTATAGGAACAGAACTATACAACGCGGAAGGAGAAGCATGGACCATTAAAAAAGGAAAAATAAGAGGCGTTGAGTCTCAAGGGATGATTTGTGCAGAAGACGAACTAGGGATTGGGAATGATCATTCCGGTATCATTGTTTTGCCGGCAAATACACAGATAGGTATGGCGGCGGCCAGTTTTTACAACATTGATGACGATTTTGTATTCGAAGTCGGGCTTACACCTAACAGATCTGACGCTACATCACAGCTTGGCGTAGCCAGAGATTTAGTGGCATATCTTAGGGTAAATGATGGTTATACTGATGACATTATAGAGCCTGACATATCGGACTTTGTTACCGAAAGGGTTGGATTGAATATAGATGTAGAAGTTCAGGATCAGAATGCCTGCATCCGCTATACCGGTATTACCATAAATAATGTCATCGTCAGGGAGTCACCGGATTGGCTGAAAAAATTGCTTAAAGCCATCGGGGTAAAACCTATAAACAACATTGTAGATATAACTAATTTTGTATTGAATGAGTTGGGTCAGCCTTTACATGTTTTTGATGCGGATAAAATAGAAGGCAAAAAAGTTATAGTTAGAACATTGGATGCCGGCACCTTATTTGTGACCCTAGATGGAATAACCCGAAAACTTGATGCAGAAGACCTGATGATATGTGACGGAAATTCTACTGGGCTTTGTATGGCTGGGGTGTATGGCGGATTGGGCAGCGGTGTATCAACAGAGACAAAAAATGTTTTTTTGGAGTCAGCTTGCTTTAGTCCCAAAAGCATCCGTAAGACAAGTACGAGGCACAATTTACGTACAGATGCAGCCAAAGTATTTGAAAAGGGATCAGATCCAAATATCACTGAATTTGCAATGAAAAGAGCTGCTGCTCTGATCAGAGAATTGGCGAATGGAGAAATTAGTAACTCAACCATTGATGTATATCCAAAGGAGATCAAACCGGTAGAGATAAGGTTGAATTATAAAAACGTCAACAATTTGATCGGTATGGAAATAAGTGAAGATGATATTCACGCCATATTGCAAGCGATGGAAATGGAAGTAAAACCATTTGACGATGAAAGCATAATGATAAAAGTCCCCACAAATAAAGTGGATGTCACCAGAGAAGTGGATCTGATTGAAGAAATACTAAGGATTTTTGGACTAAACAGAGTACCAGTTCCTGCAAAGATACAAAGTACCATTTCTTATACAAAAAAACCAGACAAACACAAGACCAAAGAACTTATTTCAGATTATCTGGCATCATCGGGATTTAATGAAATGATGGGTCTTTCCCTGATTGAGTCAAAACATTATAAAGACCTTGGTATTGCTGAAGGTTCCGATTTTGTTTATATCAATAATACTTCAAATATTCATCTTGATATCATGCGACCTGATATGCTGGTGAGTGGGCTATTATCTATGGCTTATAATTTAAACCGACAACAGACCAACTTGTCCGTATTTGAGTTTGGGAAATCTTACAGAAAGATTGAAAAAGGATACAAAGAAGATGAGATGTTTACCATATTTATGTCAGGCAAGAAAAATGATGAATCCTGGCTTTCTGACAATAAGTTGGAAAAATCTTTTTTTGAGATAAAAAAGCCCGTACTGTCAGTACTTCATAGGGTGGGTATCACCAGCTATCAAGTGACTGAAATTGCCGATGGCCCGAGATTTTCCTATGGTCTAAAGATTCATAGAGGTCCGATGACCATTGCAGAGTTTGGTGAGGTAAAAAAGACACTTTGCCGTAAAATGGGAATAAAGGTACCATTATTTTATGCCGAAATATCATTTGATGTGTTGTTGGCTCTTATAGGTAAAGAAAAGATGCAGGTGAAAGAGATTAGCCGTTTTCCATCTGTAAGAAGAGATCTTGCTTTAGTAGTGGATAAGAAGGTGAGATTTGCGGAGATTGAAACCATAGCCAGGCAAACAGAAAAACAGCTTCTGAAACAGATTGTATTATTTGACGTTTATGAAAATGAAGAACAGCTTGGAAAAAATAAAAAGTCTTATGCTGTGTCATTTGTTTTTGAAGATACCGAAAAGACCTTGCAGGATAAAGATATAGACCAGATTATTGAAAAGTTTATTATGCAATTCGAAGCTAAAACGGGAGCTTTGATAAGAAAATAATAACATGTTATAAATAAATATTATCTTTGATGAAAAATCTGATACAAAATCTGGATGAGATACTAAAAAGTGTCACAAAATTAAAAATCGGATATCAGTTTTTAGTTAAAAATAATAAGGAACTGGAAGTTCAACTCAGCGATCTAAAAGTAGAAGCTGATCAATATAAACAAGAAATTATATATTTAAAAAAGGAGCAGGAAGAAAAGTCGGAGAAGGAGAATAATTCAATGTTATTACAGACTGATAATTCGTCGGTGGATAGTATCGCAGTATTAAAGCAGGAGCAAAAAAACAAAAATGCAAGGATACAATTGCAACTTGACGAATTTATCGAAGATATAGATCAATGTATTCAAATCATACAAGCCAAAGAATAATGCAGGAAGATGATCTGAAGACGGTAAAAATAACCATTGCAGGAAGAGTTTTTCCTGTGAAAGTTACCCCTGAGGAAGACCTGATAGCACGGGATCTTGAAGAGGAGATTAATAGTAAGGTAAATGATTTTCAACACACTTATCCGGGAAGGGATAAACTTGATTGTGTTATCATGACATTACTTACTTATACATTTGATCAGAAGGAGTCAAAATATTCAGATGATGACCAATTGGTCAGTGAACAGATTAATAAAATAAAAGCTGTCCTCAACATTTCTGAGCTTCATTGAAATTCAAAATTTTCCTATCTACAATTCATTTCCGCGACTTTTTAGCTGAACGCCCGTAAGGGTATTTTATCATCATCAAAATCGTAGATCAATATGAGTCCGATAGTATGGATAGTGGTAGGTCTTTTGGGAGGAGGTGGCTTTGGCTATTTTCTAACACAGACACTATACAAAAACAAAGTGAAAGAAGCCAACGATAAGGCCGACATAACACTCAAAGAAGCGGAACTGACCGCAAAACGTAAAATTGACGAAGCGGAAAACAAAGCAGAAAAGATTGTTGCAAAAGCTGAACAAACCAATGAGTCAGTCAAACAGAGAAAAATCCAGGAAGCTAGGGATAATTTTTCCAAATTAAAGTCAGAATTTGAAACATGGAAGGCTGAGCAGAAAGTTGAGATAAAAGAAAGAGAACTTACAGCTATCTCCCTGGAGAAAGATTTGAAAACAAAACAGGACGCTATTCTGGCTGATATGGAAACCATGGAGAGTCGTGAGCAGGAGATCATTGCCATCAGAGAGAATCTTGATGTTCAGATGAAGATAGTTTCCAAAAAGAAAGAGGAACTTGATACTGCCAGTGAAAGATTTATACGAGAATTGGAAACTATTTCAAAGCTTACAGAAAGTCAGGCGAAAGATCAGCTGCTCGAAGCAGTAAAAGCTAAAGCCCAGAATGATGCGCTTGCGATTGAAAAGGAAGCCATTACAAATGCACATACCAATGCCAACAAGGAAGCCAAGAAAATCGTAATTCAAACGATTCAAAGGATGTGTGCAGAGTATACTATTGAAAATACGGTATCTGTGTTTAACCTTGAGTCTGATGAAATCAAGGGACAGATCATAGGGCGTGAAGGAAGAAATATCCGTGCGCTTGAAGCGGCTACAGGTGCTGAAATAGTAGTGGACGATACACCTGAAGCCATCGTTATTTCCAGCTTCGATCCTATAAGAAGAGAATTATGCAGACTGGCACTTAAAAAATTGGTAGCAGATGGTCGCATCCATCCTGCCAAAATAGAAGAGACCGTAGCAAAAGTTAAGAAACAACTCGATGAGCAGATCATCGAAATAGGAGAGCGTACCATCATTGATCTGGATATTCATGGACTGGCTCCCTATCTTGTAAAAATGGTAGGCCGTATGAGATTCCGTTCTTCATATGGGCAAAATTTGCTGAAACACTCCATAGAAACTGCTAACCTTTGTGCTACAATGGCAGCTGAGCTAGGTTTGAATCCCAAGCAGGTTAAAATGGCAAAACGGGCTGGTCTGCTCCATGATATAGGAAAAGTAGCAGAGGAAGATTCAGAATTGTCCCACGCATTATTGGGTATGGAGATTTGCGATAAACATAAAGAACATCCTGTCATCCTCAATGCCGTAGGAGCGCACCACGACGAGATAGAAATGAATAACATCATATCGCCTATCGTTCAAGCTTGTGATGCGATCTCAGGTGCAAGACCTGGCGCAAGACGTGAAATTCTCGAGAGTTATTTGAAAAGAATTGGTGAACTGGAAGAACTGGCTTTATCCTATGATGGGGTTCAAAAAGCATATGCTCTACAGGCTGGCAGGGAGTTGAGAGTCATAGTGGAATCCGAAAAAGTCACTGACCAGTATGCGGACGATTTGGCATTCATTATCTCTCAAAAGATACAGGATGAGATGCAATATCCCGGGCAGGTAAAAGTGACCGTGATCAGAGAAAAACGCGCCACAGCATTTGCAAGATAGAAAATAAAATTCAAATATTGAAAAGGTCAAAGTCATAAAAGTGATTTTGGCCTTTTTTTATT
>JBBRVQ010000030.1:0-45276 GCA_038246735.1 Chitinophagales bacterium | reverse complement strand
TTCTATCAGGGACTTAAATGGTCTTGAAAAACTGTCTTTTGTAGGAAGAGACTTTGCTATTTTTAAAAATAGAAATCTCAAAAACATAAACGCACTTAACGAATTAAACCACATAGGTGACGGACTTAGGCTTTACGAAAATAATGTATTAACTGATGTTTCTGGTCTTTCACCAACACTCAAAATTGACGGCCCAATTGTATTCAACGATAATCCTATGCTATCTGTATGCAATACCGAAGCCATCTGTACTTACATCAAAAATCCTTCATCATTTATGGTTTTTAATAATAATTCCACAGGATGTAGCAGCATTTCCGAAGTGAAGGCCTCTTGCATTTCCTCCAGTGAGCCTACAGAAAGTATATCCGATATAAAAATATTTCCCAATCCTGCCTCAGATTTTTTTACAATAGTAGGGATGCAACTACTTGAATCTGGTGCTACGTTATATGATATGAAGGGTCAAACAATATTGAAAATTAATGTTAATAATGCTACAAACTTTGATATTTCGCATTTGCCTGTAGGTCTCTATATCGTAAAAGCCGGTTCATTTTATAGAAAACTTTATATTCAAAGATAAAATTAAAGCTTGAATAGTCCGTTTTGTTTAAGTAAGATATGTGTTCATTACTTTTTTACATGATGGAATGATTTTTATAGGCAGAGAATGAAATAAATAGCCAATAGAATGGTATAATTGCACTACAGTTATACCTAAGCTATGACCGAAAATGAAATCATTACCGTTGACAATGTTTCAGAGCAAACTTACTTCGACATTGCACTGGGTGCTTCCAGATATGCTTTGATTTCTGTGGCATTTACCTACAACAGAATGGATAAAAGAGATGTCCAGTCTAGGGTAATCAATATCACTAAAGGAAAAATTGCTGAAGGACTTTTTTATCATTTCTGTAAGGAAAATAATGTTGCCATTCAAACCGAATCCTGCACTACCCCATTCTGGTTGCCGGATCAGAAGGATTTCATTTTCCTAAATGGAGAGTGGGATATAAAAAATAATTTTATTTACAGTAATGACAATAGTTATGATAAAATAAAAATGTCTGCATTACCAGCTTTGATTCCCAATAAATATGATGGTGATCAATGGGCCAAAAGAAATGAAACCTATCATGAAAACACTACCTTTTCAGCTTACCTTTTTACCTTTATGTGTCTTAGAAAAGCACAAAAATCATTTTTCGACATCCTGCTGAATGCTGAGCAATTAGAATTTATGGCTACGATTGCTGAAAAATACAGCCGTCACCCACATGGGATAATGCCTTTTCTGGAATCCTGGTTTTATGAAGAATTATCACAAATTGGCCCTGAAATAAATATTCACCTCAAATACTATCCTTCACTAATCATCACAGGTTGTACCAATGCGCGCTACTGGACACTTTTTAAAGACACAGGACCACAGACACTAGAAAACCATTATAAAAATTTTACATCACCGGACTGGTATACAAATGACAGAGGCAAGATTACAAATTTTATGGATGGCACCATTGTCACGACAATAAAAAACAAAACCTGTCCTGTGGGATTACTGCCGTCATTCAAATCACTCCTTAAAGATACAAATCACCTATAAATGAGCAATAGTTATAAAAACCCTGTTAAACAATTAGTTTATCAGGATGTTTTAAAATATAGGGGATAGGAATGTATATTATTACTGGCATATTAAATATCCACAAAAAGTACAAAACATCCTAGTATGAACTTCAGCAAATGGGCCAATATCATCAAAGTCATCCTACTCAAAGTGGTGGAAGAGCTAGAACGTCGAATCAATGAAAAAAATGAGGTCGCCGCTTCAGACGATTTCAGCACTTCGATATATACTTCGTTAAAATTTATAGTATTGGAGCAAGTGGATGGTTTGGTAGATGAAGCTGTCAATTACACCAAAAAACAAGTCAATATTCTGTCCACTTTAATTGCTGAAAAAACATCTGTTATATTGGCTTCACTGGTGTATGTCCTGATTTTGGTGGGTATGATTTTTCTCACTTTTATTTTTCTGGCCATTGCATTATCATTATATCTGGGTTCCATTCTTGGCAACAATTATTTTGGATTTCTGATCACTGGCGGATTTTCAGTACTTCTTACACTTATTATATTTTTTAAAGGTCATGATACCATATCCCGTGGTATAAAAAATCATCTGACAAAATTGGTAAAATTGGATGTTGATCTGTAATGATAATTAATAAATCTCCACTATCGTCACGACTTCCTTCTTCAATGCTTCATTGATTATGCCGATGATTTTTTCCTTTCCCATGAGCAATTCTCTTTTGAGTGGTGAGGAAGTGACATATATTTTCAGCACACCATCTTTAAAATAAATCCTGCTAGTATAGTTGGCTATGACTGGACCCATTTCAGTTTTCCATATTTCTTCTATCTGAGCAGTATAAAACCCCTTTGCAACCTTATTATTGGATGCAATATAGTCGCTCAATACGTCTTTTATACTTTTATCGTTGTGCCTGCCCAATATTTTAATTTATGAGTTATTAGTGATGAGTGCTGCGTTTTTCAATTATTGTATATAAGTAAAGAATTTTGAGTGGTCGATTACGTATTGATGAATTTATATATATAGAATTTATTTTCATATCTACATTAAAATTGTCTGAATTCCCGTTAGTGTATGATCTTACCATTACTCACTGTAAAGATACGGTAATCTGAGTTGATCTCATCCAATATTGTTTTTATTCTGTCTTCATTCGTATCGGTAATGAATACCTGCCCAAAATTTCCATGCAGCAAAAGAGTCAACAAATGTTTTACTCGGGTTTGATCGAGTTTATCAAAAATATCGTCCAGCAACAAAATGGGTTTTCTATCTGAATTGGCTTCTATGAGTTTGTATTGTGTAAGTTTCAGTGCCAATACAAAAGACTTCAGCTGCCCTTGCGAAGCAAAGTTTTTTAATGGTTCACCATTCATGGTAAAGACCAAATCATCTTTATGAATGCCTTGCGTAGTTCGGGTCAGAAAACGGTCTCTTTCCAGATTTTTATCCATGAGTTCGGACAGCTCATTTCCATACAGCTGACTTTGATACTCAATGCCGCATTTTTCACGATGACCGGATATATCTGCATAAGTTTCTTCAAATATAGTCTGCATTTGGTGTACCTGTGTTTTCCTGACTTCATAGATATGATGGGCAGGTAGATACATTCCAGCCGTGACTGATTCCAGCAGCAGCGGGTCAAAGACCTTTTGGTCAGCAAAGGATTTAAGTAGCGCATTGCGTCTTTTCAAAAGATGGCTGTACAGGATCAGATCTTCAAGATAGCTTCTGTCCGTCTGTACAATCGTATTATTGATAAACTGACGACGCTCTTCGCTACCTTCCAGCATCATTTGGATGTCTGCAGGAGCGATCATCACAGTAAGAAATCGCCCAACATGATCGCCTAACCGTTCTAGTTTTTTGCCGGAAATTTCTATATCTTTTCTGCTCCCTGATTGTGATTTGATCACCACCATATCCATGTCAGCATCCGCGTTAAAGACACCTTCTATTCTGAAAAAATCTTTATCCTGCATGATGACCATCCTATCACCGGATGAAAAATAGCTCTTACCAAGGCATAAATAATAAACGGCGTCCAGAACATTGGTTTTTCCCGTGCCATTCAGCCCTACCAATGCATTGATACCAGGATGAAAAGAAAAATATTCAGACTCGTAATTTCGAAAATGAGTCAACTTTATGGTAGATAGAATCAAAGTTTTTTAATCTGTTTAGTACACAAAGGTACAAAAAATGATCACCTAACATGAGTAAAAACCAGATTCTTATGATCATATAGCCAAAACAGTTCCAAAATCTTTAGTTAACCCATGGTAAGCAACTGTAAAAAACAAGAGAGGGTACACCAAAGCAGAAAAAAAAATCATTTTCCCGAATGACAGAAAGTTGTATATCAATTTTCAATCTTCTTTTATCATATCCATATATCTACCTTATGTCTATCAAATCATCAATTAGATTCATTGCAATCCTTATGGTCATTATCTTTTCAGGTTGCAAGGAAAAAGCAGCAAATATGTCAAAATTGACCGAAGATAACCTTGCAAATTCTGTAGACGGGCAAACAGAATCCACTAAAACTAGCACAAATATGACGTCAAAATCTTCACTATATCAAGTAAAAGATGGAAACCTGAGTTTTGAAACCGAAAATATTAAAAAGAGTCGTTTATCGATTGACTTACTGTTACAGATACATGCCGGTTTTATAGTAAAAGAAAATCTTATTTCATTCGGCATATCTACTGAATAAAACCTGACTAAAATGGTTCCAGCCCAAAATTTTGAAAAATTGATCCATGATATCGAAAATTCTATTCCCAACCAAAAAACAAAAAAATGTTCATGTCATGGATGTGACGGAAGAATTTACGGATATACAATCGAGAATAAAAGTCAAAAAAGAACTGGAAAAAAAATATTTAAATCTACTGTCCAAAGCAGATAAAATGGATGATATACTGCAACTGGAAGTCGAACTGAACAAAATAAGAACAGACATTGAACTACAGCAAGGAAGAAACAAAGCACTTACAAATAAAATTACCTTCAGCACCCTTGAAATATTGATTTACAACAAAATCTTGCCCAAAAAAGAAGCCATCTATATGGATGAAATAAAAACAGCCTTCAAAAATGGGTTAAGTTATGTAGGTATGTTTTCCCTGTTATTGGTTAAATTGTGGCCTTTTATATGTATTGGTTTTGGTGTTTATGCCATGATTATCAGAAAAAAAAAGAAAACAGAACATTAATCGTATGATTATCAAAGGAACACTCAATTTCTTATTTAGAAAAGCCAGTCTGATGTTTTGGGCGGACAAGGCAAAGTTTTGGGTCCAATTTCTGGTCAATTACAGAAATAACCAAAACTTTAAGACGGCAAATAAAAATCTTGTGCTCCCGCCCGCTTACATGATGTTTGAGTCCTTTAATATGAATTATAAAAAATATTACGAGGGTGGATACAAAACGGCAAAATGGATCCTGGGAACCATTGAACCTTATCTAAGATATAAAAATGTTACGGTATTGGATTGGGGATGCGGCCCCGCAAGGATTGCACGCCATCTTCCGGAATTATACGGACCTGAAAGCAACATACATGGTACAGATTATAATCCTGCCACCATCCGATGGTGTATTGAAAATATAAAAGATGTGACTTTCAGTGTGAACAGTACTGCCCCACCCTTACATTATGCATCTAATACATTTAACCTTGTCATCGGTATCTCCATTTTTACACATCTTTCTGAAGACAATCATTTCTCATGGATTAATGAACTTCATAGAGTAATAAAACCGGGTGGCATAGCTTTTATCACCACCCACGGAAAAATATTCAGATCATTGCTTGCTGAAAAAGAACTGGATGCGTACGACAGTGGAAAAATAGTGATTCGTGGGTCAGTTACAGAAGGACATCGAGTATATACTGCTTTTCAACCACCTAAATGGATGATGGACGTTTTTTGCAAATCCTTTGAGATACTGCAACATCAGGAAGGAAAACAAGCTGATTGGGGAAAGGAACAGGATTTCTGGATCTTAAAAAAATCATAAAAAAGCAATTGACTCGTATAAAATCAAGCAGGTCATCAACATTTTACTTAAATTTGCAGTGGATACAAGACGTCCTGACCATCATTGAAGAAGATAGATAAGCTTATTACCACCAGTTTTATTGGTCCGGCTATCCTGTCGTACTTTGTAGCGACGTTTGTGTTGATCATGCAGTTTTTGTGGAAATATATTGATGAAATTCTGGGAAAAGGACTCACGATTCTGGAATTGCTTGAACTTATCTTTTACTATGCGGTCACGCTGATACCTATGGCCGTACCAATTACTGTATTGATTTCATCGGTCATGGTTTTTGGCGATATGGCAGAAAAGTATGAGCTTTCAAGCATGAAATCTGCAGGTGTTTCTCTACTTAGGATTATGGTGCCGGGTATCGTTGTAGCCTGTTGCATCGGATTTTTTTCTCTTATCTCTGCCAATTTTTTAAAACCTGCTTCCCTGCTGCAATTCAACAAACGTTTTTTAGCTATACGCAAACAAAAAACTGCACTGGCCATCGAAGAAGGAATTTTTAATGATGCTTTTAATGAAACCATCATCAGGGTAAACAAAATAGATAAAAATAAAAGAGACATACATGATGTACTTATCTACGACCATACATCCAATGATAAAAGCCTGATCAGTGTTATGTCTTCTAAAGGTGGTGAAATGTATA
Source organism: Chitinophagales bacterium (assembly GCA_038246735.1). GTDB lineage: Bacteria > Bacteroidota > Bacteroidia > Chitinophagales > Saprospiraceae > OLB9. Next base: position 38,950 of record JBBRVQ010000030.1, on the reverse strand, counting down.
CGCTGGAGGAAGGGCAGTATTTTGTCATGAAGCTGGACACAGGTATTCAATACAAGGAGCTGGAAAAAAAATCAAAACTCGGAAGCGGAAAATCAGAAATCCCTTTTATGCGCACCTACTTTGACCAATGGACAAAAACTTTTGACATGAGTCAGTTTGATGCCGATGATGGTTTGCTGAATTTTAACCGTAACAGAGAAGATATGATGAACAGTCTGCAACTTTTAAAATCAATTGACACTTTCAGGAACAACGTACGCAATAATAATGAAAAAATAGCAACCAGGATGGCCCTGCTGTTTGCAAATAAAGCCAAAGATACGAGCCAGATTATTACCAAAGATGCTGCTTTACCTTCGATAGATACTGCAATAAGTCAAACAATAAAAAAATCAGAAAATAATCCACAAATATCTGCCGTTCAGAATGAAACGATAATAGAAAATACATCAACTGCCATTGCAACACCTTCCAAAGACTCATTAAGAAAACTGAAAGACAAGATGGTGAGTCGTTTTGTAAAAAGAAAAACTATAGCTCCAAAGAAAGAAAATTCTTCGATGCCACAAAAAGTACCAGCAGCCATTTTAGCGTCAAAAAAACTCATCATGCAGAAAAAAGATATGAACCTAGATAACATAAAATATTTTGCGGAAACTATAGATTCTATTGATTTCAGAGATGTGATCGTTAAGGCCCAAACGGACATGTCCCGGGATAGGGACGAAATCATCACTTTAAAAAATGTTAACTATGACTATACCCGATCCTATGAGAAGTATTTACTGAGACTTAATCAACAGTATAGTTGGTCACTGGTGTGCGTCATATTTTTGTTTATCGGTGCGCCGCTCGGCAGTATCATTAGAAAGGGAGGATATGGTTACCCACTGTTAGTAGCCATCTTATTTTATATGATATTTATAATTACCACCATACTGGGCGAAAAACTGGTTCGAAATGAAACAATGGGCGGGATACAGGCGGCGTGGCTTCCTTGTCTGGTTTTACTGCCATTTGCTGCTTTTCTCACCATCATGGCCATCAGGGATATGAAATTTAATCCATCCGTCATTGTTGATTATTTTTACGGGCTCAAAAACAAAAGTAAAACTGAACCAATATAGATAGAGAAAATTAGATGTTGTGTTTTGAATACTTCACATGTCCACACTACAACTCCGCACTTGAGCAACTTAGCATATTAGAAACTCCACAACTTGAACAAATTCACACTTCAGCAAATATACAATTCAGGAACTCCGCAACTCAGAAAATCTAAAAAGCGCACATTTACACAAATCAAGAACTCAAAATATAAAAAATCCCTACTTCACCAGTGTCACATCCCCTTTCAATATCCGAATTTTCCCGGATAGATCTATCAACTTGATGAAATAGACATAAACCCCTCCAATCGCTAAGCTTCCATTGTATGTGCCATTCCACGATATGGTCTCGGAAGTTGTGGATCGGTATACTTGATTGCCCCACCGGTCGTAGATCAAACACTGCATTATCTTGTATCCGTCTGGTGCCGTCCATGACCACTTTTCATTACCACTAGTAGACGTTGGATTAAATATATTTGGTATCTCAAGAGAGACATGCGGAGTACGAGTATCTCTAAACGTTTGTTCAAAAACACAACCTGATATATGCGACATTAGCACTTGAATTGTCGTATCCTGATCGACAGTTATCTTTGTTGTCATGCACGTATCACACGAAGCAAGTACAGAAGGAAACCATAGCACTTTCCATTCTGAGGTCGGTAGATCGATGCTAATGGTAACACCTGTATTGCCACTTTGTTGGAGATCGGCGATCATTGGGATGTCAGAGAGAGATGGGATAGGTGGAAGATCAAAAATATATTCCTCATCACAAAAATGAAGCGATGAAGCCTGTATCTTTACCTTGCCACCTTGGATGATTGTTATAGTATCAAAACTATTGCCATCAGGGCCCATATACCACCATTCCAAGGTAATAGGAGCAATGACAGCATATGCGTTTTCATCACAATCAACTTCTATTTCCGGTCGCTCAGAAGGTGGTACTTCCATAACATCAACCGTGACTATATAAGTAAAAAAATAATTGTGAAATTTATTTTTTTTATATCGATTGATCAATTATTGATTCTACTTAATTTTTTTGTTTCATTGTAAAATATTTTTTTTGATCAGTCAGTCACTAGTCCTCTTTTAGATAAAGAACTCAATGAAATGAGGTTCTTTTTCCAAATATCTGGGTTAAAAATACTCGTCATTTATTAATATAAACTATTTGGTACTCTTAGCTGTGGCACGGTGTCTACAGTTCATCGCTAAAATCGTTTGCGACGATTTCTTAACGCTTTTCTTCTTAATCTTAGAAAAAAACGGCTACAATAATTTAACTTTTTTCTTGAAAGAACACAAGACTAATAAAATATTTTTCGTTCATTAATATCTCAACCTATGAAAACTTGCATTTTATTGTATCTTTGCATCACTTATGGTTGATTCAGCAAAAAACTGAAACATTAAAAGGGAATCCGGTGTGAATCCGGAACTATGCCCGTAGCTGTAATTTTCGTAAAAAGCTTGTAGCTAAATGTCACTATTGTAAGATGGGAAGGCGCTGCAAGTGAAAAAGTCAGAAGACCTGCCATATAAGTAGTATGATTGTAATGACTTTCGGGATGAAGGGTCAGGCAAAAATAGATTTCAAAATATCATGCAATATTTTATTGCTGTATATGGTTGTGCTGTTTTGTGTTTAGCTACTCGTCCTTTTAACACATACAGGTGAAAATAGAATTTTTAAAGCTCTTTTTTGGTATCTTTTTTACCCTTCTTTTTACCAGAGACGGTTTTAGTCAGTTTGTCTTGGATTCTGTATTTATTCGGGATAGTGTCAAATTTCCATTCAGGCATCTTGTTACAGATCATGTTTACAATGATACTTTACAGTTTTCTACAGTTGATTATCTGCAAACATGTATCAGCGGTCAGCTTCAAACTAGCACGCCGGGAGGATTGACAACTTTTTTGCACAGAGGGTTGGGCAACAGACATCTTCCCGTACTTTGGAATGGTATCAACATCCAAAGTGTCATCAATGGCAGTTATGATTTGAGTCTAATACCTGCTAATCTGTATAATGGACTTCATTTTTATACCACAGGTAATCCGGCATTGAATGGGAACAACGGCATCACCGGAACATTAGACATTAAAAGAATAAAAAGCGATAACCCGATTGAAATAACAACTGGAATTTCGAGTTTGCAAAATTATTCTTTATCTGTACACCGGACTTTTCATCATAAAAAATATTCCGGATTTGCTGGTTTGGAATATGCATATGACAGAAATATTTTTATGTATACAGACGGTTTGGAATCTCTGAAAAGGTCGCCAACTGATCTTAAAAAGATAAACATCATATACCAAGGAAATTATTATCCCAATGAAAAGCAAATGATCAGTATAGACATTTGGTATCAACGTGCGAACAGAAACATACCTGTGAGTACCACATCGGCTTTTTTACTGCAGCAGCAAAATGACATCAATTTACGATTGAAAGTAGGACACGTCTGGCTTTTAAATCATTATAAAATCACTTCTGGCTTCACCGCTATGGACGAACAATTAGATTTCAGCACACCTTTGGTCAACTCATTTTCCAAAGTAAACGTTTATATTGCCAATGTTGAATTAACTGGTCGTGACCATCAAAATTATCATGTATCTATTCAAAACAGATTTGATCAAGCTAACCCCAATTTCTATACCGAAAGTAAAACAAGGAGTACATGGCAGATCGCATTTAGTAAATACATCAAAAAGGGTAACTATACCGGCAACTTCTCATTCAGGCAAGACTTGACCGACCAAAATCTGATGCCGTCTTCGTTCAGCCTTCTGAATCAATATAAAAAAATATCCCTTCAAATCAGCAGAAATTACAGCTTGCCGGGGTTCAATGATTTGTACTGGCCATCCGGAGGAAATGCATCTTTGCGCACAGAAAAATCCCTCCAATCAGAATTGAAATCTCAAGCCATATACCATAAAATAGTTATGAAAGCGGCCGTTTACATAAATCATGTCAATGACTGGATACAATGGGTTCCGCAAGCATCCGGTCAGTGGTCAGCTGTCAATCAAAAAAGCGTATTGAGCCGTGGCTTTGAGTGCAATATTAATAAATCATATGATGCAAGTGGGTGGAAAATTATACCTGAGATATCTTACTCCTTCAATAAAACCACTGCATTGGATCACTATTTTGATAAAAAACAGATAGGAAAACAACTGATTTATATCCCGCAGCACAAGTTGATCACTCAATTAAAATTTGCAAACAGCAGTCACCATTTCCAGATATCCTATCAGTTGACAGGCAAAAGGTATGACACTACAGACCTTGCCAGTGCATTGCCAGGTATTCATTTAACAGATGTAGCCTACACTTATGTTCAAAAAAAATACAGATTCAATTTTGCTGTCAATAATCTCCTAAATTACAAATACGATTTAATCAGATATTTTCCAATGCCTGGTGTTCATGCCGAAATGAATTGGACATTCTCCATCAATTAAAAATTTTATTCATCCTCAACAAAAAATAAAAAATATGAACTTGTTTAAAATATCTATCCTGTCTTTGTTTATCCTGACATTCTCTTGTACCAAGGATGAAAATGCCAATGTAGTTGATTACTCCAATGGCTTATTTGTGGTCAATGAAGGTCCATTTGGAAATGGAACAGGAACAATTACTTTTCAAAACGGTCAGGATACCATACAGGATGTGTTTGGGAAGGAAAATGTTGGAAAAGCACTGGGAAATATAGCCCAAGCCATGATAAAATTTGGGGATAAATATTACATATCAATCAATAACGGCGCTAAAATTCAAGTAGTAAACGCCACCGACTTCAAATCTGCAGGAGAAATAAAAGGCATTGCTGTCCCGCGGTATTTCGCTACAGACAATAAAAAACTGTACATCAGTAGCTGGGGAGCTGACTTCAACTCAGGAGCTGTATATGAAATAAACCCGGTGACCTTGACGCTTTCAAATCCCATTCCTGTAGGTGCAGCACCTGAAAATATGATCATTCAAAATGATAAATTATATGTAGCTGTGTCCTCAGGCACCCCACAGAATAATTCCAAAAATGTGGTTGTTATAGACACAAAAACAAATAAAATCCAGAAAACAATAGCTACAAGTGATAGTCCTGAAGCCATTGTAAAGGATAAAAACGGAGATCTTTGGGTTATTTGCAATGGATTTACTGATTGGACAAACCCTTCACTTAATACAAATGGAGCCCTGCATAAAATCAAAAATGATTTGGTAGTAGCTTCTTTTACGATTTACAATGGTGCCAACGGGCTGGTCATAGATAAAAATGGGGACAGGCTTTACTTTCTTATGGGAGACAAAGTCATGGTGCATGATATTGCCGACAATGCTTTTGAAAATGAATCTGTCTACGACGGTTATTATTATGGTATCGGCTATGATGTCTCGAGAAGAAGAATTTTCCTTGCGGATGCAGGAGATTTCCAGTCAAATGGGAGAGCAGTTTTTATTGATCCTGACACACAAGCTACTGGAAGATTTACTACAGGTATTATTCCTGGCTTTTTTTATTTTTCTGAGTAATTTTGACCTCTTTGCAAGTAATCATGGCCCGAATATTTTGTCATTTATCTCCTTTGAAACGCAGGTGGATTTTTGTATTTTCAAGCACAAATTTCCCACCAAGTAATTGCGACCCACTTTCTACTCAATTATAAAGTCTGTTGCAACAAATAAACGTCGTCATCTGTTATTATAGTCGTTGAAGAACAGATATCCTTAGTTTCAATCCAATTTGTATCTTTAGCGTGAATCATGACAGGCAGATGGAAATAGATAAATTAATACAACAGACCAGATTTAAGGATGGTTATCATAAAGCCATGATAAATCTATTTTATACTTCCAACTATTTCAGGGATGCTCACATGCAAGTATTTAGCAGATATGAGATTCAGGGTCAGCATTTTAACATATTGCGGATCCTTAAGGGCAAACATCCTGAGCCAGTTTCTCCCGGCTATATCAAGGATGTCATGCTGGATAAAGGAAGGGATTTAACACGTTTGATGGATAAACTGGTTAATATGGGGTGGGTAAGCCGTAAGATTTGCCCTGAAAACAAAAGGAAGATGAATATAACATTAACTGAACCCGGACTTGAATTAGTAAATAAAATTTCTGCACAGATAAATGAAATGGATGGAGCTCTCAGGACTTTATCCGATGATGATTATGAGCAACTCAGTAGTTTTTTGGACAAGATGAGGGGTTAACTCCTCTTCTTGTTAAAGTTTATGCACACGGAAGGTGCACTATCCTTCAAAATTGAACGAAATCGTAAAAATCTGAGAGACTACATTTTCAAGCACCCTGGCTTCATTTTGAGTTTTGTCATAGATTAGTATATTACCCAAGCCCCTTGAAAACTTTATTTCCGGAGAGAAGATAAAGTAAGGATAAAACATCTGCATACCTACGCCCACTTCATACTGAAAATCGTGCGGGGCAATCCTGATCAGTGATTTACGGGATTTGGAATTGGTCTGTACATCATAGCTGTATTTTAAACCAGCTACTACAAACATTCTTTTGTCTTTATATGGCTCTGATTTGAACCTGATATGGAAGGGAAGCTCAAAAAATACAGATTCGATTTTTCGCTCTACTACCTTTGAGTCTGCCACACTGGTAAACTCCAGTCCGCGCTGTGCAAACGAAAATCCAGGTAAAAATCTGAAATCAAAATATTCACCCAATTTGAGGTTGGTGATCATGTGCATGTTAACACCGACTTCACTATTTCCTTCAGTAACTTTAATGCTGTCATTATTGATAAAAAAACCGGATTGCTGTAACTTATAACCGGAACTGTTGAAACCTATATTGATACCAAAGTAATAAGACTTTCGGTTAAAGTCCCTGAAATTATAATTGTCCCTTCCTCCTATCTGCGCTATGAGTGGAGCATTCAATAAAAGCAACAATAAAAAAAAACCTATTTTTTTGCAAGATATATGCAACATATGCCAGCGCTTAATACTTTATAATTTGCCTGGGTAAAGCCCAGTTTTTTTAAAATTGATATAAAATCATCATAATCAGGAAATACCTGCACGGATTCATACAAATATTTATATGCCTTTTCATCCTTTGACCTTATCTTACCAATAACGGGTAAAATATATTTAAAGTATATATTAAAGCCTTGTTTTAATGGAAAATGTCTGGGTTTTGAAAATTCCAATACCATAATCGTACCTCCGGGCTTAAGCACGCGATACATTTCAGCCAGTCCTTTTTCCAAATTTTCAAAATTACGAACACCAAAGGCAGCCATCACAGCATCAAAACTGTCAGTATCATAACGTAAATTTTCACTATCTCCAAGTTCAAGTCTGATTACCTCTGAAAGTCCCTTTTTAATGATTTTTTCATCACCAATCTTAAGCATATTGGCAGAAATATCCATACCAATGATCCTGTCAGGTCTGATCGATCGTGCTGCTTCTATGGCCAGATCGGCAGTTCCTGTAGCTATATCCAAGATAGTTTTAGGTGCTTCTTTTTTAAGCATACTAATGGCTCTTTTACGCCAAAGTACATCTATACCCAATGATAAAACCCGGTTCAGATTATCATAATAGGGCGCTATTTTATCAAACATACGTGTGACCTGCCCTTTTTTAGAAACTTCATCATCTGCATATGGGGTCACCTGATTCTTAACAGACATAATTCAAAAATTTTAATCAGATAAAAATACCTGTAAATAATAAAAATAGCGTTATTTTGTTTTAAATATTGTGTTGATTCAAGTATCAAACAAAACAAAGCACAAAATAAATGATAAATAACAAGAAAGTCTCCTTTTCCCGCTTTGAATTGAGCTTTATCCAAAAACTTTTGTGTATTATGTTGTTATTGACAGGAGTTTCATTTGATGCACACAGCCAAAATGACACCGTTCAAATAAAAAGTACTATTACAAAAATGTTTGAAGGAATGGCATCATTTGATTCCAGTATGGTAAGACAAACCTTGGCAGGTGGATGCATTCTTAAAAGTATTATCCCCTCAAAAGGTGGTGAAATCATTATCAAAGACGAATCGGCATCCGCATTCCTTCAGATCATTGGCACAAAAAATCCTGGATTAACATTCGATGAAAGGATACTGAGCTTTCGGATTCTTATAGATGGGGCGATGGCTGTGGCTTGGACGCCGTACCTGTTTTACCTGAACGACACATTCAGTCACTGTGGAGTCAATGTATTCACTATGGTAAAGGTATATGATCAATGGAAAATCCTTAGCATTACAGACACCCGCAGAAAATCAGATTGCAATGAATAAATTTTATACAGGGATAAACTTTTGATTCTCATTTGAAGTTGTTATATCACACATATTTTATATATTAACATTCATTTATGCAATTATTTATTTACAGCCTTTTTGTAGCTTTACTGACCACATGCCAGCCTGAAAAAGAAAGGATAGGTTTTGAATCTCAAATAGCTACGCGTGACTCAACGTCCATTATTACCGGCGCTGAAAGAGTAGCTTTCTATCATCCGTTGCTTAAAGATAAAAAGGTAGCACTGGTCGTCAATCAAACCAGTATTGTAAAAGACAAACATCTGGTGGATACTCTATTAAAGCTGGGAGTAAAAATACAGGTCATATTTGCACCGGAACATGGTATACGGGGCAAGGCAGATGCTGGCGAAATTATCAGTGATACCAAAGACAGCAAAACCGGATTACCTGTAATTTCTCTGTATGGGAAGAAGAAAAAACCGCTGGCCGAAGATCTCCGCAATGTAGATGTGATATTGTTTGATATCCAGGATGTAGGCGTAAGATTTTACACCTATATTTCTACTTTACACTATGTTATGGACGCATGTGCCGAAAATAATATACCGCTGATTCTACTGGACAGACCTAATCCAAACGCATATTTTGTAGACGGCCCCATGCTTGATATGGCATTTAAATCATTTATTGGCATGCATCCCGTGCCGGTGGTATATGGTATGACCATTGGTGAATATGCTCAAATGATCAATGGGGAGGGCTGGCTGACCAATAAAGCAACATGTAAGCTGACTGTCGTCGATTGCAAAAATTATAATCACGACGCATACTATGAACTCCCCGTAAAACCAAGTCCTAATTTGCCGAATTTAAGGTCTGTACTTTTATATCCGTCCATCTGCTTTTTTGAAGGCACGACTTTAAGTCTGGGCAGAGGAACAAATAAACAGTTTCAGGTCATCGGACATCCGAAAATCATATCAGAATATTCCTTTATTCCTATGCCAAATGAAGGGGCAAAAGATCCACCGCTAAATGGCCAAAAGTGTTATGGAACTGACCTGAGCGCTATAACCACGGGAAGTATCATCCAATCAAAAAAAATTGATCTAGGTTATTTGCTGGATTATTATAAAAAAATGACCGCTCTTAATGAAAAGTTTTTTCTGGACAATAACTTTATCGATAAGTTAGCAGGAAGTGATCAGCTAAGAAAACAGATTTTAGCAGGTAAAAATGAGCAGGAAATCAAAGCATCTTGGCAGTCTGATTTGGTAGCATTCAGAAATGTAAGAGCTAAATATCTGATATATAAATAAAGACAACCATTGAAATATATTTTCATAACCCTGATGATGTTGCATATGAGTTATTTACATTCGCAAAAAGATACCATCATATACATAGGTGACCCAATGTGTTCGTGGTGTTATGGCTTCGGGCCTGAATTGGATAAAATCAAGGCAGCTTTTCCGGAAACACCATTTGAAATGATCATGGGCGGTCTCCGGGCAGGTGGTACAGAAACAATGCTCGAACTTAAAAATTTTTTGAAAGAACATTGGATGGAAGTTCAAAAAGCAAGTGGAAGACCTTTCAATTTCAGCATACTTTCTCAAAACGAAGTATTGTATGACACTGAGATGGCTTGCCGGGCTGTAATCGTGGCAGGTCAACTAAAACCGGAAGCTAAATATGATTATTTTAAAGCAGTGCAGGAGTCATTTTATTTCCATAATAATCTCCCTAATGATTTAGACACTTATGTCAACCTGGCCATAAGATTGGGTATTGAACCTGAACTATTCCATAAAACACTGGATGCAAGGCAATCAAAAATGGATGCATACTCGGAGTTTGACCTGGCATCATCAATGGGCGTAAGCGGATTTCCAAGTATTATTGCAAAAATCGGAGGCAAATTATATCTGGTCACCAACGGATACCAAAAAGCAGACCGAATCATAAAGTTGCTGGAAAACAGAGGTTTAAAATAGACTACTGATTTACGGGTTTTAGATGTAATACTTCTTCCGTCCATTTGCAAGTTTCCAGATACACTCCCTTGATATCTTTTGACATAATGTGAGATGATATTACGTGTTTCCCTGCTTTGGGAAAAGCGACTTTCCTTTTCAGACTATCAGGCGTAGCTATTTGATCATAAAAATCATGCATTCTGGCTACTGAAACCACTTTATCCTGATTTTCTTCATCTTTATAATAATAACCCAAAAATACAGGCATCTTTATTTTTGCAAAATTCTCTTCCGTCATGTAATCCTTGATCAGTGTTTTGATAGTAAATAAAGCATTCGTATGATAAATAGAATTCCAGTATTTTTGAGCAAGGGTATCATACACTATCCTGTTGTAAGTGCCACCCATCACCATTGATGACAATTCTTCTGCCCACGGATAAACCAATAATTCAGACATCGGATCGTATATATCAATATTGGGAGAGTACATGATCATACTATGAATGTCTTCCCCTGCTGCAGCCAGAATGGCAGAAAGTGTACCACCTGTAGAACAAGACATTACAATCACTTTATCACCCAATTTTTTGCCAATATCGATGGCATCTTCAGCTGATTGAAGAAAGTTTTCAGGGGTAAGTTGTATAAAAGAATTGCTGTCAGGCCGCCCATGATCTTCCAATCGGCTCAAATAAAGATTAAATCCATATCTTTTTGCAAAATCTTCATGCAATGGTGCCCCTTCTTCCTGACTTGCTGAGAATCCATGTAGGTATACCACAGCATAGTCCGTCTTTTGTTTAAGGGAATTGTTGGCCCAGATGATTCTTGCTTCATTGTCCGGCTTAAGATCTTTGACAGCAGCTTCTTTTTCTGCAACATATTTTTCCAAATCTGCAAGAGAAATATTTATCTCCGTATCCAAGAGTTTTGCAGTTTCAAATTCCTTCTTAGGGCCTGAAATAAAAATCACCCCAGTTAAAAGAATCAGCACAAGGGCATATTTTATAAATTTCATTGATTATGTTTTAATGTTAGAGTGGTTGATAAGATTTGTTTAGCAACTTATGATGAATGGCCCAAACTTGGGGAATCAAGCTGTTTTTTCCATCATTTACAATCACGAAATCTGCCAGTTTTACTTTATCCTCTTCATACATTTGATTTCGGACTTTCTTCATGACATCATCAAATTTTATTTTATCCCTTTTCATTACCCTTTGTATTCGGATATCTTCCGGGCATGTTACTACAATTAACGAGTCAAGGGACTTATAACTTCCCGTCTCTACCAAAAGAGCAGCTTCCTTCAGACAGTATTTTGACTTCGTTTCATTTTTCAATATTTCAAACCATCGGTCTGCATCAAGTTGCACAGCAGGGTGTATTATTTCATTTATTTTAGCCAGCAGTTCTTTATCATTAAAAATTTTGGACGCGATATAAATTCTATCGGGTTTTCCATTGTTGTAAAAAGCCTCTTCGCCGAGGAGATCTTTCATTTGTTTTTTTACAGAAAGATTGGAAGCCAAAATTTTTTTTGCCTCTTTATCAGCATAATATACGGGAATATCCAGTGATTCAAATATTTTGCAGACAGTGGTTTTGCCGGAACCGATGCCTCCTGTAATTCCGATTTTTTTCATTACTCCAAAATTTATTTATTTTGAAATAATGATCCTGACCAGCTACCCAGCAATCCACTAAATCCCGCTACAATACCCCCAACCAAACCGGTCAGAAAAAAAACAGCAGATGTAGATACATTGCCAAATAATCCGGCCAATAAAGCAGACACAGGAGCATCAAAATTTTGATCTGCAAAATATGCTTTTACCACCCAAAGGAAAAATATGGTCAATAGTGAACCTGCAAAAGCATAAAATTTATTTATCTTTAAAACAAAACATACGCCATAACAAATCAAGGCTATGATCCACCATGGCAGAAAAAGCTGTAAAAAATAAGATAAAACAAATATGACCGGTATAAATATGAATGTTTTCATTTTTTAGGATTTAGTTGGATAATCTGTGTCTTTTTGTTCTTTATTTCATCCACATTGCTGGCAAAATTCAGATCGTAATATTCTCCCTTTGTCCAGGTTTCTATCATATTTTTATAGAAGTTACTCGAAGGATTCCCTGATTGACCACCCGGATATACTGCGTACCCTTTTACCTTATCTTCCAGACTGATGATCATACGCCAGCTCGGACCAAAAGAGTATCCGGTAGCATTGATTGCATCAGGACAACCATCTGCAGCAATGTCCATCGCCGAAAATACTGGTAATCTCGTCAGATGATAAATGTGAAGTGGTTTGTATCCTCCCCAGGAATTCGCCTTACCTTCTGTTTTTCTTTGATCAAAATCTTCATGGGCATCTTGTATAGATTTTACGATTACTGCATGAGCATCTTCCTTTGCCGATGTAGATGCAATATCAAAATATTTATTGGTCGGATCCGCCTGAATAATCTCTAGTAAGCGCCAATCTTCCGGATAGTTGATATCCATGTTCTGATTCAGATCTGCTATCTCATCCCAAGTATTCTGAGTAAGTTTTTTATAGAATATATCAAAGAGCGTGGCTGCTTCCGACGTTGCTTTATAGTAGAAATCCCAATCCAGTAAGGTTTGGAAACTTTTCTGTTCTGCTTCTGTAAGATCTTCAGGCTTTACCAATGTTTTGATAGTGGTCAGAAAATCTGCCGCCTTTTGGGAATAAGCATTGTACTGCATTTTTTTCATATCGTCTGTAGTAATTTTACTCATTTGGCTGAGTTTATCATTGACACTACGATTACGATAGCGCTCAAATTTTCCGGTAAAATAGTAAGGATAGGTTTTATCCGCACTCACCTGATTGGCTGAAGATATAAAACCTCGTTGGGGATTCAATATCTGTGGATTCTGATCTCTTGGGATCCAGGCCTGCCAACCATTCCCTTTAAAATCTCCATGCTCAACAAATCTGCCATCCTGACCATATTTAGCCGGAAACCGACCATTGACCCGAAGTGCCACATCTCCAGATACGGACGCAAATCCAAAATTTTGGGCTGGAGATATATAGGTTCCCGTCGCCTTGAGATAGTCATTATAACTTTTGCATTTCATGGCGTCAATAAAAGTGTTGTACTCGCCTGTATCCGGCTCATCGTGACACAACCAACGCATGGCAAGATCATGCGTACCATCTGCAGAAGTAGCATAGATTGGTCCCCAATGGGTATATTTCATCGTATCCAAAATGGTCTTGCCACCTTTGACTTTTACCTTTTCTATTCGTATTTGCACATCCGTCTCTTTGCCGTCCAGCAGATATTTTGTTTTTTCCTTGTTGGCCCAGTGGATGACAAATGTATCTTCTACATCCTGACCCACATTGGTTTCGCCCCAGGCTATGTGTTCATTAAATCCGATCATAATACCCGGAAAACCCGGAAAAGATACGCCATAAGAATTAAACTCAGGGGTGTGGATATGTACTTCAAACCATATCGAAGGCAAGCCCAGACTCAGGTGTGGGTCATTACAAAAAATTGGTTTCCCAGATGCTGTTTTGCTGCCATGGACACCCCAGGAGTTGCTCCCTATACCTTTATTTCGGTTTTCATAAAATGATTTCAGTATGGGTTTGGTAAAAAATGCCTTATCATCCTGCTTTTTTCCATATAAAGTGTCAAATGCAAATGGCTTTTCTGTAGGGATGACAGGGTTCTCTACTGACTGTCTTTCAGGATAAAGAAAATCAAAATCATCTTTACCTAAATGATACAGCAAATTGGTATTTTCTATGTCATCATTTCTGCCGGCAAGGGTAAGAGACATCTGCTTAAATACGAGCGCCGATTTTAATGGCGTCCATTCCCCGGGTATGAGATTAAATAATTTGAATTCCAGGGGGTAATCTTTTGGGTCGAGACTTTGGATATACGCATTTACACCATCGATATAACGATACGCAGAATTGTAATCCTTGGTTTTTTCCCAACCTTTGGTGGCATTTTCAGCAGCATATTTCATACCACGTCTTCGTTTTTCAAGATCAAATTCAATCGTCTTACTACCCAATATAGATGATAATTCGCCGGCAGATGCCAGTGCCAGAAATTCCATCTGAAACAGTCTGTTTTGCGCTTCAACAAAGCCCTGAGCAAAAAGGGCATCTTCCATATTCTGCGCAAAGATGTGCGCCACTCTGCGTTCATCGTAGACGATTTCAACTTTATCTTTTAGCCCATAACTATCCAGGATAATGGTCTCTTTTTCATTTTGGGTATCCGATGTCCATGCTCCGCTAAACGGATTTAAAAATTTTCCCAATGGTGGCAAAGGATCTTTGGTCAGGCTGATATTTCCATTTAGAAAAAGGATAAGTAGCACATTAAATATGAACGTAACGGTAAAAAGAAATTTTTGCAACATACGGGCTTTTGATTTTGGGTATAATGATACAAACTTTTAAATAAATCTCAAACAAAACTTCTTAGGTTGTTGATAATATGCGGCATATATCCCATTATTCTATACCTAGCAGGTATACTTCACCCATATTTTCCTACTTTTGTCTAAAATTTATTCATGTCTTCGGTAAGAAAGCTTTTTCTCAGCCATGTAGCACAAACCAGCGAAATGTCCATGTGTCTGGAGGTAAGTCATGCATCCGGCGTATATATTTATGGAAATGATGGAAAAAAGTATCTTGATTTCAATTCAGGTATTGCAGTAAGTTCCCTGGGACACTGCCACCCTGATGTCGTAGAAGCAGTCCAAAAACAAGCCGCCACCTATATGCATACGATGGTCTATGGTGAACATATACAATCCCCGCAAGTAGAATACGCTACCCTACTTTCAACCGTACTTGACAATGGATTGGATTGTGTTTATTTTGTCAATAGTGGTACAGAAGCAGTAGAAGCAGCCCTAAAACTAGCTAGAAAAAGTACCGGAAGAAACGAAATCATCTCCTGCTCGCGGGCGTATCACGGCAGTACGATCGCCGCCGAAAGTCTGAGAAGTGATGATGATTTTACCAGAAACTTTTTGCCTTCCATTCCCGGTGTAAGGCATATTGATTTCAATAAGGTGGACCAACTAGAACGAATCACTCAAAAAACTGCCTGTATCATTCTGGAGCCGGTACAGGCCGAAGGTGGCATCGTCCTTCCAGCGAATGACTATCTGACAAAAGTGAGGCAACGCTGTGATGAGACGGGTACATTGTTGGTCCTGGATGAAATACAGACCGGCTTTGGAAGAACGGGGTTTATGTTTGCCCATCAAAAATATGGCATCCTACCTGACATCCTGCTCATCGCCAAGGGTATGGGCGGAGGAATGCCGATAGGTGCTTTGGTCGCAAAAAAAACGCTCATGTCAACACTAGCCAGAAATCCTGCTTTAGGACATATAACCACTTTCGGTGGACATCCGGTATGCGTCGCAGCGGCACTCGCTACATTAAAAATATTGCATCATCAATCCTTTATATGTGAAGTGTCTACTAAAGAAGCCCTGATAAGAACATTGCTCATTCATCCCATGATTAAAACCATCCGATCTTCCGGACTTATGATGGCTGTGGAACTTCATGATGCCCAACAATTGACACCAGTGATTGATGCAGCCATCCGCAATGGCGTGCTGATAGATTATTTCCTGTTTGATCAGGTTTCATTCAGGATAGCCCCGCCGCTGATCATCACGACGGATCAAATCAGGGAAGGCGTACAAAAAATCATGGCAGCCATGGATGAGGTAAGCGCAGAGAAAGATCATCCATTATCAAATGCCTAAGCCATGAAGCAAAATATTTTTAAAAGGCTGCTGAGTTACTTGACAGAAGTACATATAGAGTCCGTCCAATCTGACTATAATGAATCCCTTCAGGTATTTTTAAAAAACGGACGATACCAATTGTGTACCATCAATGCGATCTACTCCTATGCTGATAAGTACGACAATTTTAAAGAAAGTTTTGATCGTTTAAGCTTGGATGTTCCTGCGGTAAAAAATGTGTTGTTGCTCGGTTTTGGGCTGGGAAGTATACCCTACATGCTGGAGAAAGTATTTGAAAAAAAATATACCTATACGGGAGTAGAAATAGATGAAGCAGTCATTTATCTTGTTTCCAGATACGTGATGGATGAACTGAGATCAGAAATAGAACTGTTACAAGCGGATGCCTACGCATTCATAAGCCAAAACCACATCAAATATGATCTCATTTGTATCGATATTTTTGTTGATGATAAAATTCCAGACCTATTTCTTACTGAAGAATTTCTGCGGGATGTGTCGAAAAATCTCTCGAAAAACGGCTTTATACTTTTCAATCATCTGGCATACAATAAACGTGACAAAATAGCTGCAGATGTTTATTATGGAGATGTTTTTGTACAGGTATTTCCCGAAGGTACATCACTCGAAGTTAATAAAAACAGGATGATGGTCAGTGATAAATCCCGGTTACTGTAGAACAAACGCCAATGGATTTGCTACCAGAAAGAAAAAAGATATCCCTTAACAATCAATCCGAACATTAATCACCATTACACCCTGAGTGATCCACGAAATCCTCTGGCGGCATAATAAGATTCGGCCCCATTATGATAAATAAATACAATCCCATATCGCCAATCCCCAAAAATTGCACCACCCAATGCTCTGATACTGGGAGGAGTTACTATCCAGCTTGATGTTTTGGTATCACATTTACCAAATTGTTGCAAAAAACGATATTGCTCTTCCGTCAATAGGTCAATACCCATCTCAGCAGCCATACCCACGGCACTGTTTTGGGGTTTGTTTTCTTTTCTTGACTCTAGTGCCCGATGATCATAACAAATACTCCTTCGGCCCTTAGGACTTTCAGCACTACAATCGTAAAAAATGTATTCGTCTTTGGCTTTATCATAACTTAGGACATCCGGTTCACCTTCTGTTTCTTCCATTTGATGGAGCGACCATAATTTTTGTGGATTAGATTCCAGCCTGCTTTGGATTTTGGGCCATTCAAGATCTTTATGACGGTGCATATTTTTTTCGAAACGCTTTTTTAACATGTCCAGCAGTGCGGGGATTTCTTCTTGAGGAAAGTTGTTTTTTGGGCTCATCATTTATGTTTTATCTTGTTTATATCCTGTTAACCTTATTACAAAAGTAAGATTTTAGACATACATCCATAATGGGCTTTGTAAAAAATAATATTTCAATGCACAAAACTTTCATTACTACACCAAAGTTAAAAAGAATATTATATCTTATTCATTAAAAATTTGCCAATCAATATATTCATCGATTAGAATAAAATATTTTCATAAAACTTTCTGCAAAAAAACCAAATTGCGAAAAATACAAATTTTATTTTATCATTCTTTTGAAATTATTGTTCACAATGATCACAGCAGGAACGACATATTGACCAAAACACGATATTTAGACCATAATTTTCCAAAATAAATTGCAGGGCATATTTATAAAATAATCGATAAAGAAATGACTAAATTTTCACTAATTCACTTCCGACCGCCCTGTATGGGTAGAATCGCGCAAATAACTCCTCGCTGTACCAACCTACTTTTCTAGTTTTAGAGACCATATCCATATGTGCCTTGGTTTGGTAGGCAAATTTTTTCATAGCGCTACTTTCTTCCCAAATACTAAATGTGGCTTGGTATCTAAACGGAAGTTCGCCCACACCTACAGCGAATATCGGTTGTATTTCATTATTTTTTAAGCTTCGACTGACAGCTGGTACATCTCGCCAAAATCGTATCATATCTTTCCATTTTATGGTGGCTCTAGTAAGCACAGCTACCTTTTTAGTATCATCATGAAGTGTTGAATTTATCACAAATGGATTTTTCCCGCCCCAAAGACCATGAGCCATTGTGGCTTTCATATAAATGGTTTGATGCGCTGATGTATGTAAAATATAGTTGTGGAATATCGGGGAATGGGCAAAATAATCATTTGCCTCATCTTCATTTTCCCACACACACAAAAGAATATATTTAGTAAGATCGGGCATGACACTAAATCCATCTTTACTACCACTACCCATCAGTTTCATAAATTCCAACCCTTTAACTTTACTACATAGGGTTACAAAATTTGACATGATATACAGGCAATTGCGGTCGCTATATCGCAGATTTCAAATACCTATTAAAAACCTGTTCAATGACAAAGGAACAGGTGCCATAATCGTCGAAGACATGCCTGAAGCTGTTCTATTGCTGATGTCAGATATCAACACTTACTGCAAAAACATAAAAGTAACAGGCGCTGCCAGTAGTGTGGTCACGGCGGCCAAGCTCCTGCGGCAAGAAATACCAGATATTCTATTTCTGGACATCTCTCTCGGTGATGGAACCGGATTTGATCTGCTGGAGATAATTCCTACCTTGAAAACACATATCATTTTTATTGCGGCACATAAAGAATTTGCCCTTCGTGCGTTCCGTTATTCCGCATCCGATTATCTACTCAAACCCCATAGATGCTGAACTCGTTCAAAAAACAGTAGAGAAAGTGAAACATCAAAAATACAGCATGAGTCCTTCCATAGAAATACTAAAAGAGACCATCAATAATCCAAGCCAATTACCAAGCAAGATTTCTTTGAGTACGTTGGAAAACATCCATATTGTTACGATTGCAGATATCGTCCGATGTGAATCTGATGGTAACAATACTTGGTTTATGCTCCATGGTGGAGAAAAAGTATTTGTCACTAATGTTTAAATTAAGAATTTATCAAAAGTAGCAAATTTAAAAATTATACTACCAACCCAAGCTCGAGCGGCACCCTTCCTTCTCGAGTATGACTGAATGGTGCTACGCAAAATCGTGATACGAAATCACGATTTAATGAAGAAACCACAAACTACGGCTTGTGGGCGGGTATGTACCGGGGATGCGTATTTTACTATCCAGACCTTATAGGTTTTCAAAACCTATAAGGTCTAAACTGGACTTCCTCCCACCTTTTATATTCAATAAATCTTTGCCCCCTACGCTAATCCTAAATTCATACTTTACTTCTTCATCAAAATAATAGGTACGGTCCTTTGAACAATACTTAATGGGCAGCTTTTCATCTTTCAGAACGCCAAGGAGACGATGTACGGTCCGTTCACTCTTACCAAGTTTTGATGCAAATTCCTCTGCATCACCTGTGGAGCGCTTACGGATGAGACAAATAATCCTTTCCAATAATTCTACATCTTCAATCAAACTCATAACAATTCGTTTTTTAAAAGTTAAAAAAATATAGTTTTCACAAGTAATCATTACCTGCAAAATTAATTTTACATCAAAACAATACAATCAGGAGATATAAATTTACGAAAAAGGAAGTTAGTTTTTTCACCATTTTCTTACCCGCATCCCATTGTCAAATATTTAAACATCGTCATATATACTTTATATATACAAAAGGGTATCCATGAAAGACAGAACAGATCTATATCAATCATAAAACTTACTAAGAATTAGGTTCATTGCATTAGCAATAAAAAATTCTTAGTTCCTTTTCAAGACATCAGGTAAATATAAAATACCTGATTCCTAATTATATTCAACAACGGGTGATATAGTAAAACGTAAAAATATTACTATTTAGTGGTTGCAAGAAAACGCCAACTACTTCGTCATTCTCATCACTCAAAGCGGTCATTTACCATAGTAAACTCCCACTTTTCGAGCTTTCAACTTCCTTGTCCTTGACGTCTTCTTATCAAACACAGCGTTTTCTTGCAGACACTATTTATGATTTACAAATCATATTTATTTGATGTTAATGTAATCTTTTATGAGATTTATATAATTTTAGAGAGACATTATCATCATAAAATAAAAACTATATTTTGTAATTTCCAAAAATAATTCATTTTGTATTTATTTTTTTGGTCAATAGATTTGTTATCAGAATAATAATTGGAATACTAGATGATGTCGTTTTTGTATAATATTAGGTTATTTTACTCAACCCGAGCCACTAGCTTTAAAAATAGATAAGTAACTATTGTCCGTTGAATTCTCGTGAAAATTATATGCCACCTGAAAGCTTTCAATACTTAAATGATATATTATCACAGAACAATAAAAAGGTAAAATTTGTAATTTTTTTCCTTTTATTACAAACATTAAATACAATAACATTATTATTTAGCGTGTTATGGAGAGAAAAAAGAATAATTTTGGATTAACCTTGTTTATCGTTTTTTTTGACCATTTTCAGCATCAAAACTTAGATATCATGCATGCAGAATTGGTAATTCTATCAGTTCAAACAATTATCTATATCAATTACTCAACATTATTAGTCCGGGGCATAAAACTACAAGGTTGTATGGTTTTTTTATCAGGAATAGGCTATGTTAACCCAATGCATAATAATCAAAATGATATCAATTTCGTAAGCAACAGGCATTACATTATATCTTATGGATCAACATGAATAATCAGATTCCACATGGTCCGTAAATGATGTAACATTAATATATATTTATATAACCTAAAGTTCTAAATAATAATGCATCTTTGTAGATTAAAAAAATTAAAATGATACACAAAACAGCGGCTCATAAAAAACATATCAACCCATCGGTATCGGTTTTTAAAATACAACATGCAGGATTATCTACGATGCTTTTTATCCGAAATTTTAATCGATCTATGGACAAACATCTGACGGTACTTAGCGATCTGGAGAAGGATGTAATGATGATACATGACCACACCCTTGATATTTTTGCTCCCTATAATTCTGATGGAAACCACGAACAATGGGAATTGGCTTTATATGATATCAAAGCGGCATTAATGTCTATGCTCGAATTGCTTAGAAGTGCATTGGACAAAATCGGTTCAAAAAATACGTCCGACCACAGCGGTTTATGGGAAGCACTAAACAGTAGGATACTTAAAATGACCAAAGCTTTTAAAAAGCTGCACAATGAAGGCAAAGATCAGCTTTCAGAGAAAGATCAGATGAAATTGTCAGGGGATATCTCCCATTTTGACACCATGCTTTTGCCCTTTATCACATCTTTTGTAGGCATGTGTAAGGTTGAGTTGTTAATGATAGAGAGATGTTCAGATGTTGAAACAGATCAAATATACAAGCTTATCCAATCGTTTATCCCTGATTTTAATACACAAAAAGAAGCCGATAAACATGCATCGGAATATCTTAAGGCTATGGAAAATTTTAAAAATGCTTTAAATCAGGAAAAAACACTTCGTACTATCTTTCTGGACATTATGTCTCAGAATTCGTTTATAATGCCTGCAGAAGAAGAAATATTAAATCGATGGATTGAAGAACTGAAAACAGAATAATGAAATATGTTTAAATACCCGGAATCTGATATTTGTCCAAAACATTTTGACCTTCTGCCAATAATATAAAAATGAAGCACCCGGATTGATGTGCCTGGGGTGTCGGAAATACTTCATGGTAATATTTTTGCCAATATTAGTTTTAGTTCTGCAGCATGGAAAGATCTGTAAAACCATCCATAATAGGTACGAAACATTGTAAAATAACTTTCGATACATTTTGTGAACAGCACATACACCCTTTTCATCTTCAAATAAGTAGTAGTGGTCTATTTCATACCAAATAATGGCACAACAGCCTTACTTTTGTGCCGTTATTTAAAATCGTTAAAAATTCATACCTCTATGCTTAATTTACTAAAGAATAGAAATCTCTTTTTAAGTTTCTTTTTTTTATTGTCATTGTCTCTTTTTGCGCAACAACCTACAAGTCGAGTGGCCGGAATGAAGATTGGCAGGCTCTACGGAAAAGTAGTAGATAATACTAAAAAGCACTCTTTAGCATACGCCACAGTAATGATACTACGTACTCTTCCCAATGGTCAGGATAGTCTTATAGAAGGTAGTCTGACAGAAGATAACGGCGAGTTCAACATCACTGGACTGCCGATGGGTGCATTTATAGTGAAGATAAATTATATTGGCAATAAAGATGTCATCAGGAAAGTAAAAATAGCTCCACCCAATAATATAGAACAAGATCTTGGAGATCTGGTAATGGAGGAAGATGCACAAGTCTTGAATGAAGTAGAGATAAAAGCAGAAAAGGTATCTACTATGATCAGCCTCGAAAAACGGGTTTTTAATGTGGATAAAAACATAACTGCCACAGGAGGAACTGCCGAGGATATCCTTAAAAATGTACCATCTGTCACAGTAGACATGGATGGTAGCGTAAAACTGCGAGATAAGGGTACAACGATATATGTTGATGGCAAACCTTCTCTAATGTTACTCAATCAAATACCTTCTGACCAGATCGAATCAGTGGAAGTAATCTCCAACCCATCAGCAAAATATGAAGCAGCTACCACAGGTGGTATAGTAAATATTGTGATGAAGAAAAACAGGAAACCAGGATACAATGGATCGGTAAGTTTTGGAGTAGGTAATCAGGATCGATACAATGGTGCCGTAAATCTAAATACCAACGAGGGCAAATGGAGCTTATCAGGCTTTTATAGTTTTAACACAGCTAATGTTCCGACAAATGGGTATCTTTATCGCACAAACAGAAGCACAAATGGCAATATCTTAGGAAATTTTAACCAAAATAGTGATGTAGACTTTAAAACGACTTTTCACACTGCGCGTTTAAATGTTGATTACAGACTGAATAACCGCAATACTTTGTCAATGAGTGGTTCCTTAAATAAGGGACTTTTTGACAACATGACTGCCCAAAATTTTGAATATCTATCAGCAGCCCAAACTAAAACTGAATTTGGAACAAGAAAAACAACCTCGGAAAATGTATTTTTAAGAAATAATGTTGAGACGCAGTGGAGAAAATCATTTGCTAAAAAAAATAAATCACTTATAGCAATTGCAAACTATTCTTGGGGTGATGGGTCAAATATTTCAGACTGGAATACCAACAGTTTTGATGCTGAAGGTAATTTAATGCCAAATAATCCTGAGCTCGTGGATATAATTGGTGCAAATAAAAACGAACAGGGTCTATTCCAGCTAGACTACGTAAATCCACTTAATGACTCTACCAAGTTGGAAATGGGTATCAGAAGTTTTCTGAGTGCAAGAGATCAAAATTATTTTTTCAGTCCATTTGATTATCAGACCAACAAATATGTCCTGGATGCACAGTTTTCTCAGGATACTAAAATCACTGAAAGCATAAATGCAGCGTATATAACGTATTCTGGAAAACTCAAAAACCAAATCAGCTATCAGGCCGGTTTACGGTTTGAGCAATCAGATATGACTGGCAAAACACGGCTTGAAGGTAGTTCCGATTTTGGTTACAGCTATCCCAAAGGTAATATAAAAGACCTGCTAAGATCTATATTTCCAGCATTGTATATTTCCAAAAAAGTAAGTGAGACAACCGAAGTAGGCCTTAATTTCAGCCGCAAGATTCAAAGACCTAATTTCAGACAATTGATGCCTGGAATTCAGTCTAATGACAGACAAAATATCACCATCGGAAATCCGAATCTCCAACCGGAATTCATTAATCTTGCCGAATTGAATCTCAATAAAGTTTTTGGATCAAATAACTGGTTGGCTACCATTTATTTCAGTAATGAGACCAATACATTAAAACCATTGATACAGCCATCTCTGACGGATCCTGATGTGCTGATCACTACTTTTGTCAATGGGGAAAATGAAATCACTTACGGTATGGATAATACACTTAGACTTGCATTTGGCAAAAACATGGATGTAATGCTCAATGCAAATGTCTTTAAATTTAATGTGACTGTAGATACATTTACCAATGCCGGAACAGCCGCCAATGCTAAAGCAAGTATTACTTATAGATTACCGTCTAATTTTTCAATCCAATTGAATGGCGGTTATGAAGGAAACAGGCCGATCCCTCAGGGAAATCGTCAGGGAATAACTTTCGCGGACTTAGCCCTTAAAAAATCATTTTTCAAAAATGCAGCTAACCTAACTTTTGCGGTGAGTGATATTTTTAATTCAAGAAGAGATATTACAATATATACGCAGCCAACCTACATACAGGAGTCTATGAGAAGGAGGGAGACAAGATTTTTCAGAGTCACAGTTCAAATTCCTTTTGGCAAAGCTGACGGGTCGTTATTCAAAAAATCAAATAAAAGACCTGAAGGTCAGGAAATGCCGGATTTCGGATAAAATCATTAGCAAAACAAAGCAAAATATTAAGTGTAAATATAAACACAGGAAGAATGAAATTTCAGCTTAAAAATATCCATAAAAAGATTATTTTTCATATCAGTTTATGGGGTGTTTGGTTATACCTGACTTTGTCCAATGTGAGCGATGCTGATTTTTACAATAGAGCTGTGCTGATCACTTCCTTGATTTTATTTACCCATTTGCCATTATTTATCTTTAATACAGAGTGGCTGATACCGAATATTCTCCAAAAGAAGGGTGTTACCTTTTATTTCTGGTCGCTCATATTGATGATCATAGTTTTTAGCTTTTCTCATAGTTTTATATTTAGTTGGGTAAATGATTATCTAAGTGTAGTAAATCTAAAAGGCAACAGATCTGTAAAAGGCATTATTGCATTGGTACTGGTGACAGCCATTAGTACGGGTTATGGCTTGCTGAGTTATGTAGCAGTCCAAGAGAAGATGCAACAGGAAAAACAAAAGGAGCGGTTGAAGTCTGAGCTCTCTTTTTTACGCTCGCAGATCAGTCCTCACTTTATTTTTAATATACTCAACAGCATTGTGTACCTGATTCGCTCCAAATCTGATCTGGCAGAGCCGGTTACATTGAAGCTTTCTGATCTGATGCGGTATATGTTATATGAATCTGAAAACAACCAGATTCCGCTGGAGAAAGAAATTTTATATGTTGAAAATTACATTGAGTTACAAAAAGTCAGGTTTGAAGACGATGTGGCTATCTGGTATAAGCTGGAAGGAACTCCCCATAGTCAGATCATTGAACCCATGCTGCTTATTCCGTTTGTCGAGAATGCATTTAAACATGGTGTTGGTATGGTACTTGAACCTACTATTGATATAGATTTGAAAATTACCGAAAAAGACCTTTTCTTTGTTGTTAAGAACAAGATATCCCAAGAATTGTCCGAAGACAAAGATGACAGCTCTGGTATAGGATTAAAAAATGTGCAGCGTAGACTGGAGTTGTTGTATCCAAATTCGCACCACCTGGAGATCAATAAGAAAGACGGCTGGTTTATGGTCACTTTACGGTTATCATTTTAATAAATGCGTTATGAAGTTGAAATGTATCATTGTCGATGATGAGAGCCTGGCCAGAAAACTGATTGAAGAAAATATTCGCCAATTGCCTTTCCTTGAGCTTGTGGGTATGTGTAAAAATCCGTTTGAAGCGATGCAGGTCTTACAGGAACAACAAGTGGATTTGATGTTTCTGGATATACAGATGCCAGGTATGTTGGGTACAAAATTTTTGCAAGGGCTGAGAGAAAAACCTATGGTTATCTTCATCACGGCATACCCTAATTATGCCGTAGAAAGTTATGATCTGGAAGTGGTTGACTATCTTATGAAACCGGTTAGCATGGAGCGATTTACAAAAGCTGCATATAAAGCGCTGGAAGAAAAACAAAAAAATATAGCTATTTTAAAGCCACCTGTGGCGATGGTCAATAAAGTGAATTCTGAAGATACCTTTTTTGTTAACGCTGACTATGCGCTTGTAAAAATCACTGTCAATGATATCACACATATAGAAAGCATGAAGGACTATGTCAAAATATTTACTACTTCAACAGCCAAGCCGGTCATTACAAAAAGTACGTTAAAGGGAATAGAAGAAAAATTGTCGCCAACCAAGTTTATCCGGGTACATAAATCTTTCATCGTCAATCTCGATAAAATTGAATCTATCCGGAGTCAGAATATAGTCATTGGCACCCACAATATACCCGTCAGTGATGCCCATACAGAATCACTGATGCGCGCACTGAATCAGACCAAGTAAAATGCGACTATACAATATTAACAAAAAGTCATTTGAGCAAATTACTAATGATAGTATGAGTCCATTTTTTTTATTTCACTGTTTGTATCATGCCCAAGGAGTTAGAAAATATGTGTTTAAAGAATTATAAATAAATCCCATTGGGAGTTGATCCGTCTATGAAAAATTAATGATGAAACCTTTTGGCTTTATCTGCTCTGATGCGGGCAGGAGTGACAAAGGCAAATAGTGATTTGAAAAATTGGATGAACCTACTTTATACTGGTTTTCGTATCTTTGACTAAATTTACACTTTATAATTAGGCAAAACAATAAGATCTGTAGAATATGAAAAACTGGAAAGTTCAACTTTATATTAATATCATGCCCGTATTGTTTTTAACGGCAATATCTTCCTGTTTAAATGGCACCAAACCTACAGAAAGTAAAATAGGAATTGATAGTATGGCAAATAATGACTTGGGGTTTCTCCAAATAGAAGGCGATTCAGTGCTCATCCCGGATTTTGAAATAGAAGTAAGATTAAGCCCAAATGCTGAAAAGAAACTTAAAGATGACAAAGAAACCGTCATAGTGAGTGCCATGTTTTCTGGCATTCCTAAAGATACCACTTCTGAAGATTATCAGGGACAAATAGGTATTAAAAACTACAATATTGAGTTGACTGGCCAGCGCATTGGCCAATTTACAAAGATAAAATTTCATAGATCAATTCTTGATAAGCTGGCAGATAATGATATCTATCTTTTGATCAATGTCTATTCCGGTCGTAGATCCACAGAAAATAATCTACTGGATTGCGAAATCTTGGAAGATAAGATGAGTGTAATTAAAGGCAAAAAGTTTATACTTAAAGGCAAACTCATTGGTGAAGATCAGTAAAAGGATTGAACGTCAGAAAGTTTTTTTAAATAAATTTTATTTTTTATGTACAAAAAAACCTGCTTATCTCTGCCTTATGTTTTTTTATGTTGTAATTTTAGGACGAATTAGTAAAATTATATATGAAGAAATATCTTTTTTTTGTGGTTTGGATGATCATATTTATCCCTACAGCATGGGCACAAAGTGACCTACCTGATGATTATCTGTCAAAGAATTTTCATAAAGGTAGGAGAGAAGCTTTTAGAGCTTTAATGCCTGAAAATTCAGTTTCAGCTATATTTTCATACGGTCAAAAGGTTTTTTCAAATGATGTAAATTATTTTTATCATCCCAATCCTGATTTATATTATCTGACCGGTTATAAGGAACCTGATGCCATATTGTTAATCTTTAAAGAAACACAAATAGACGGATCTTTAAGCTATGATGAATTGTTTTTTGTAAGGAAACGCGATGCGATTAGAGAGTCGTGGGAAGGTCGACGATTAGGAGTGGAAGGAGTGAAAGATAAACTCGGTTTCACCCATGTCTTTGAAGGAAAAGAATTTAAAGATTTTCCAATTGATTTCAAAAAGCTTGATATTAAAATTCATGGCGAATTTCCTGTAGATATTGGGGATGATGAAACGGGATATGATGTGTTTGGTTTGATGGAATCATTCCAGCAAAAAGCTAAAATTGATTATAATCGGGAAAAAATAAAATTGCAAGGTCTGCTGCAATCCTTAAAATGGTCCTTGTCAGTAAAAAGTATAGCATATTTTACTTCTTACTGCAAAAAATTATCATTGGTAAACGCAGAAGTGCGAAACAATAATATTATAAAAAGAGTGATCAATAACCCTGATTCTCTTGAAATAAATGCCATAAAATCAGACATCCAAATAGAACAAAGCGGGATTGATTATTTTTGGAAAATCACCAGTACGCTCAGAGAAGTTAAGACAAACGAAGAACTTGTGTTGCTCAGAAAAGCTATAGAACTTTCCTGTGTGGCACACAATGAAGTAATAAAATCTGCTACTCCAAAGATGAGCGAGAATATGGCCCATGGCATCCATCTATACATACATAAACACTACGGAGCAGAAGATGAAGGTTATTCGCCGATCGTAGGTGCCGGTGCCAATGGTTGCATTTTACATTATGATGCTAACAACAAAAAAAGGCTTGATAATGATCTTTTGCTAATGGATGTAGGTGCTGAATACCACGGATATACCGCTGATGTGACGAGAACATTTCCTGCCACTGGCAAATTCAGTCCCGAACAGAAGGCAATATATGAAATTGTATATGAAGCTCAGGAAGAGGTGTTTAAAATATGTAAAGAAGGTACTCCTTTTTCTGCATTAAATAAAGCAGCTACTGCAGTGATTGCCAAAGGACTGCTGAAGTTAGGTATCATTAAAGACGAAAGTGAAGTGAGAACATATTATCCTCACGGATGCTCCCATTATCTTGGTTTGGACGTGCATGATAAAGGTATGGGTGGCAATTTAAAAACTAATTCTGTCATAACAGTGGAGCCCGGTATATATATTCCGGCAGATAGTCCTTGTGATAAAAAATGGTGGAATATTGGGGTAAGAATAGAAGATGACATTTTGATTCTGAAAGATGGATTTGAAAATTTATCCAGTATGTCTCCGAGAAAATGGAATGAAATAGAAAAACTGGCCAATCAAAAAAGTAAATTTAATGAATTGGTTTTGCCTGATCTGAAGTAATTTTTTCTATCAAATTGCTCAAATAGAATACGTTATCAACTAAGTGTAAATAACGATAGGTATTAATTTGTTGCTTGAAAAATTGTTATTAAAGCCGTCAATATTCTTTTTTAAAATGAATATAACAAAAGCATTACTGCTTCAATAAAGACAAGCATAGCTTTTGGGATAAAAATAAATTTAAGAAAATGAAATATCAAATTTTCACTTGTAGTTTATTTTTGATGATATGTATCGTTGGTATATCAGGATGCAGAAATAATACAGCCGATAAGAAACAACTTGTCGATAATAATATTTTATCAGAACAACATCGTCCGCAATACCACTTCACACCTGACTCTATGTGGATGAATGACCCAAATGGCATGGTATATCATGATGGGGAATATCATTTGTTTTATCAGTATTATCCTGACTCTACGATCTGGGGACCTATGCACTGGGGACACGCAGTGAGTAAGGATATGGTACACTGGACTCATCTTCCGATAGCTTTGTATCCTGATAGTTTGGGATATATATTTTCCGGTAGCGCAGTGGTAGACAAGGGAAATACGAGCGGTCTTGGTAACGAAGGGAAAGATCCAATGATCGCTATTTTTACCCATCACAATATGGAAGGAGAAAAATCAGATCGCAATGATTTTCAATATCAATCTATTGCCTATTCATATGACAATGGCAGAACTTTTACTAAATACGAAGGTAATCCGGTCATTAAAAACCCGGGAATCAAGGACTTTAGAGACCCCAAAGTGATCTGGCATGAAGCAACCAAAAAATGGGTCATAGTATTTGCAGCATATGACAAAGCACTTTTTTACACTTCACCAAATCTCATTGACTGGACAAAAACTGGAGAATTTGGTATCGACGGCGACAAACGCCTTTGGGAATGTCCTGATCTTTTTCCAGTAAAAGTGGAAGGCAATAATGAACAAAAGTGGATACTGATCACCAGCATACAACAAAAAGCACCCAATGGTGGTACAGGCACTTCATATTTTGTAGGTGATTTTGATGGAATGACATTCAAAGCTGACCCAAAGAATCAGAAATGGCTCGACTACGGCAAAGACAACTATGCGCTGGTGACTTGGTCAAATCCACCTGATGATCGCATATTGGCTTTGGGTTGGATGTCCAACTGGCAATATGCTCAAAAAGTGCCTACACAAAGGTGGAGAAGTGCCATGACGCTACCCCGTGAACTAAAACTTTACAAACAAGGTCTTGAATTTGTGTTGAGATCCATGCCGGTAAAAGAATTGGCAAGTCTGGAAGCGGATGTCATTGCCATGGAAACTAAAATCATCAAAGACAGCAGTTTAAAATCAGATATAAATCCTGCATCAAAACTGGAATTTTCATTTAAAAAGCCATCTTCTGGTCTGCTCACCATTCGATTTTCCAATGCCAAAAACGAATATCTGGATGTAGGATATGATGCAGACAGTAAGACATATTTTGTGGACAGAACCGCTTCCGGAAAGTCTGATTTCAGCTCAGATTTTGCAGGCAGACATACAGGACAAGCGCCTTATAACCATGATACTGTCGAAATGCTGATTTATATGGATCACGCTTCAGTAGAACTTTTTGCTGATAGCGGTCAATGTGTGATGACAGAGATATTTTTCCCGAGCGAGCCATTCAGTAAAGTACAGATATTAGGAAAAGAAATTGAATTGATAAAGGGAAATTTCACTTCACTGGACGTAAGAAAAGTTAAATAAAAGGTATTGGTTTATAAAATTGATTTTGGTACTACTCTGCGTGCAAAGGTGCCAGCTCTTTTTTTCAGGTTTACCTTTTGATCAGGATTCCAGTTTTTGATGGTTTCCCAGGCATTTTCAGGCAGGAATTCTTCTTCTATTCCTTTCATCACATTTTTTGCCATTTTTTCATTGTGCACGACGGTGATACACTCGGTATTGAGATGTGCGCTTCTGGGGTCAAGATTAAATGTACCTATCACAGTAATTCTTTCGTCAATGACCATAGATTTGGCATGTAATCCAAATATGGGCGTAAATGCCAGTTTTTTTTGCAATGCTCCAGTCATCACATGATACCTACAGGCAGCATCAGGTCTGAACTCAAATATTCTAACACCAGTGTCGATGAGCTTTTTCCTATCCCGCTGATAGCCGCTGAAAGCTTCCAGGTTATCGGTAGAAGCCAGACTATTGGTGAGTATTCTAATTTTTACTCCGCGATCCACTGCTTTTTTAAATAATATACGACTTAGTTCTGTGGTGACCAGATAAGGGGATTGAATGTCGATGCTGTGTTTTGCCTGATTCACCAGGTTGATCAGTGCATCTGTAGATTTACCGCTTCCACCCAGCCCGGAAGTAGTTTTGTTTTTGCCGGGATCATCGGATATAAAGTAAATGCTGTCCGTGCTTATAAAGTCTCCTGATTGGACTATATCCTGAAAAGCCGTTGGAATACCCGTCACTCTGGCTCTCACTTGTGGCCAGTAATTCAATGAATCACAGGCATACTGATGTAATCTGTCATACCTTTTAGGATCGATATAGATGGGTTTTTCATCGGGGATCAATGTGTTGACAGGCACGCTCAGGCTATGGTTCCAAAAGTTATCAAATGATCTGCTGACATCTTGGACGATTTTGCCCGTCATAAAGATATCGCGGTCTCTGAAATTATATTCATGGTCATAGTCAAAGTATTCATCGGCGATATTACGTCCGCCAGTAATTACAGTTAGGCCATCTGCTATAAAGGTTTTATTATGCATCCGCTGATTGATGCCCCTGAAATCCGTGGCCATCTTTGATATTTTTTGAAGGATATTTTTACCGATATTTACTCCTGGATTATAGATTCTGATCTCAATATTTGGATGTGCATCCATGACCATGATATCATCTGCTTCTGCTTCTACCATGATATCATCCACCAGGATTCGCACCATTACTCCACGGTCTGCTGCCCTGACTATATAATCACAGGCGATCAATCCCACATTGTCTATTGAAAAAATAAAATACTGGATATCAATGGTTTTTTCAGCATGTTCGGTCAACCAAGCCCTGGCTATCATGGAGCCATCGCCATCTTCCAATACATAAGCGGAAGAAGACTTCCCAGTTAAGGTATCCAATACTGCCAAATGCCCGGCGATAGTGGTGCTGTCTGTAGCATGCATATTAGTACAGAAATCTGATGTCGTTGTTTGCATTTCATTTTTGCACCCCATGTAGAGCAAGAAACAATACATTAGCAAAACCAATTTACGCATCATAATCAAGTTATTACAAACAAAGGTAAGCATTAAAATGGTCTATTGAACTGCATGAATTTCTGATGAGATAATATTTTTGTATTTTTTATCGTTTTTATATCAGGGAAGCAACAATGAAGCTTTGATGACTGACTTTACATAAATTACATGTAGCTTTGCTGCTTAAAATTATATTGAATGTTTACAAAAATATGGCTAAAGTTGTTCTTCTGTGGAACATTGGTGTCTGTGATGGTGGCCTGCACCAAAGAACAATCACCTACTTTTATAGTACCAAGTACTTATAGATTCAATAGTCCGAACCTTGATTCCAAACACATTTATGTAATAGATACGATAACTAAATCCTTTAGAAAAGTGACGGATACTTTGGGCAGTTTTAATCGGGCGAATAATGAAATTGCGGATAGCTTTAACAGAATCATTCAACATGAGTTTCTGACCGGTTTGCTCAAAAGTATAGAATTCAACACATCCAATGAAGCCACACTGGTTTTTGGAAGATTAGATACATTGGGAGTCAAAGATAATATAGTAGAAACTAATATGGTCAATACTAAGTATTCATTTTTGGGCAATCAGATTATTTTAGATGCTTATCCTGACTATAATATCAATATTAATAATTCTTTTCTGGAACTCAATTTTTGCCAGGAATTTACTTTGCGCAGCTATAGGGTAGCCCCGGGTGTAAGTGAAAAGAAATATTTTAAGAAACTGTGCACTGATGCTTTGCCCAACGAAGTGATTTCAAAAATAATCACCAACAATGCAGGTATAACATATGACACGATATCACTGGAGTATGTAAATTATATATTTAGTAGATATTAATAAGAAACGAAAAAAGGAAGCCGCATCGTACTCCAAATGGTATGATGCGGCTTTTCTATTTAACTCAATCTTGTTTTTTTGTCGAATTGTTAAGTTGCGGATTTGCTAAGTTGGTTGATTTTTTTAGATGTTTATGGTTTAAATGTTTATGGTTTATACGTTTATGGTTTATAGAGTTGATAGGTTGATTTATATGTTGATTTGCGGCTCTGCCAAGTTAGTTTATAAAACCTAACTCCTTAACCTTAACCTTAACCTTAATCTTAGCCTTAACCTTAACCTTAATCTCAGCCTTAACCTTAACCTTAATCTCAGCCTTAACCTTAATCTTAGCCTTAACCTTAACCTTAATCTTAGCCTTAACCTTAATCTCAGCCTTAACCTTAACCTTAGCCTTAACCTTAACCTTAGCCTTAACCTTAATCTCAGCCTTAACCTTAATCTTATCCTTAAAAACTATACGCGTATCCGGCAGATACACTGAAACCCTGATTTTTTATCCGCAAGTCTACAACAGGATTGTTGAGCATATTGGTAAAACCTAGGTTGTATCTGGCATCTGCAAATACCTTACCGTTACCGGCTTTCACTTCTCCACCAGCACCCAGTACACCTGATATTTCCCACCTGTTGTAGATGTTGTTGTCCAGATTTATAGGAATAGAGGGTAAATTGAAATCAACGATAAAAGTAGCAACGGGATTAAGTTCTGCATTTGCAGCATAAGCGATGGAAGGACCCGCGATGGCATATACTTTGGCCGCATCAGACCCAATGCTGTATTTCAGCAGTAATGGCAGTTCAACGTAGTTTATTCTTGTTCTGGCTTTAGCACCTACTTCCATATCGATTCCGATCAGATCCACATCGAAAGACTGGCTCACGGTAAATCCTTTCTGGATATAGTTAAGTTCCGGTCTGAATGAGAGCGCTTGTATCATGGGAATTTCTGCCATCAAACCTGCTGTAAAACCAGTAAAAGTAGTTTGCTCAGGAGCCAGACTTCCTAATAATCCATCCACACGGGTGTCTGCAAAATTGGCTCCGATCTTGGCTCCAACAGAGATTTGAGCGTGAATATTCAGCAACATAAAACATGCTGCGATTCCCAAAGTGATTTTTCTAATACTTCTCATGATTTAATGTTTTTACGTTGTGATGAATACGTGTTTTGATGTCTTTTTTTACTTGTCAAATACACCATCAAGACGAAACATGGTTATCGCACTTAGTTAATAAAATAGTAAAGAATAATAAGAAATGGTTAAAATGTGGTTAAAGGAAAGATGGAGGTAAAAAATACTTTGTTTTCTCAAAACAGCGATACTTATTCAATAATCATGCACTCGTAGCAAATTATAATGTAGCTTTTCCATTTCCCAAAAAAAAATAATGGTTAAAATTTGCGCAATTAAATAATTGCATTTATATTTGCAGCCAATAAGTTGCAGATATATAAATATGGAAGCCAGAAGAGATATTTTTCAAGCCATCGCTGACCCTACCAGACGGGCCATCATCATGCTTCTTGCAGTAGGCTCTATGACACCAAATGGCATTGCAGAACATTTTAACTCCAGCAGGCAAGCTGTATCAAAACACCTTCAAATTTTGACAGAATGCCGGATATTAAAACAAGAGCAACAAGGCAGAGAAATTTATTACCATCTGGATATAAACAAAATGAAAGAGATAGACCAATGGATCAGCCAGTTCAGAAAGATCTGGGAGTCCAGATTCGACCAATTAGACCAAGTATTAGAAAACTTAAAATCCAAAAATAATGAAACCAGAGATTGAAATTTCCAGGGTATTTGACGTTGAAGCAAGTATGTTGTGGAAGGCCATTACGGATAAAGAATGGATGAAACAATGGTACTTTGACCTAAAGGAGTTTAAGCCCGAAGTAGGTTTTACTTTTGAATTTACGGGTGGACACGAAGATGGTTTACAATACAATCACATTTGTGAAATAACCGAAGTAATCTTTGAAAAAAAACTTAGCTATACTTGGAAATATGAAGGTTATGAAGGTATTTCTTATGTAACCTTCTTGCTTTCTGATGAAAATGGTAAAACGAGACTAGATTTTTCGCACAGTGGATTATTGTCCTTCCCTTATACAAACCCTGATTTTGCCCTGCACAATTTTGAAGCAGGTTGGGATCATTTCATACAACATTCTTTACCTGAATTTTTATCAGAATTTTTAAAATAAAATTTATCAAAATAATTATAATGAGCAACAAAATCACCGTAACCGCGATGGTAAATGCGGATAAAAGTATCGTATGGGATTGTTATACAAACCCGAAACATATTGTCCATTGGAATTTTGCTGATCCATCTTGGCACTGTCCACATGCTGAAAATGATATGTCGATAGGGGGAAAATATCTAGCTAGAATGGAAGCAAGAGACGGAAGTTTTGGATTTGACTTTGAAGCATATTACACCAAAATTGATAATGGCCATTCTTATTCTTATGGTTTTGGGGACCGTTTTTGCGATGTTAGTTTTAATAGTATGAATGGACAGACTGAAATCATCGTTTCTTTCGACCCGGAAACTGAAAATCCAATAGAAATGCAACAGAATGGTTGGCAAATGATACTGAATAATTTCAAATCCTATACCGAATCACTTTAAAATCCAACCAACATGAACAGCACTTTGCAGTTTGATTTCATAGTCAACAAGGAAAATAATACCATTAATGTAATTAGAGAATTTGCAGCAAATCTTGATCTTGTATGGGCCGCCTGGACGCAAGCGGATATTCTTGACCAATGGTGGGCTCCTAAACCATATCAGACCATCACAAAATCTTTGGATTTTAAAGAAGGTGGACGATGGCTTTATTATATGCTAAGCCCTGTCGGAGAAAAACATTATTGTCTGTTTGATTATGAAGTGATCCGGCAAAAAGAGTATTTTGCAGGCATTGATGCATTTTGTGATGAATACGGAGTGATGAATAACACTAAACCCAGGGTAAGTTGGGGAAGTAAGTTTACTGTAAATGCAGGTACTACTCTCGTAAGTATCGATCTACACTTTAACTCACTCGAAGATCTGGAAACAATCATTCAGATGGGCTTCAAAGAAGGATTTACAGCGGGGCTTGAAAACTTAGATCAATATTTTTTGGATCACTTTGACCCTGGAAAACAAAGCTGATATTAAAGCAAGGTCATAACATTCTACGTCTATTTGGAGTTAAATTTTATATCATCATGTTAATTAGAAATCAAAATAAATAATCAATCATGTAAATTATAACTCTTTCATTAATAGTGCTTTGTATACAATGTACACAGAGTTTATTATTCCTTACATTGAGCAAATTCAGAATTCACATCAAGCTGGAGAAGGGTAAGCAAAAATGTCTTGGAAAATTTTAAATGCTTATTCATTTCAGTTTTCATTTATGATGGTTTGACTTTTAAATCTTCAATACTTTATGATGAAGTGTCAAATAAAATAACCTAGTTCTAATCCACTTTAACAAAGGATTTAACCTCTTGACTACCATTTTTAAATGCTAAAACCACCATATACCATCCCGGATGGACAATAGTAACATCTATTTGCGATGATCCGGAAAGGTCGTAGCATACCTTTTTGCCTGATATGTCATAGAGGCTTACTGATTTTATCGGTGAAGGTGCAAATATATGGACAACATCCGATGCTGGATTTGGAAATATACTGATCATTTCTGTCGTCAACTCCTCGTCAGTAGAGGTAAGACAGGCAGTTTTGACTTCATCCTTGCTTTGACATCCGGGTGCATTGGAGTGGATATTAAAAGATTCAAATTTGTTTTGTGCTATAAAATCACATACCATGGGAATATGGCAGATTTCAAGTTTTGGATTAAACACAATCGCAAATTGTGCGTATACATTGGCTTTCAACTTAGCTCCTTCTAAAGCTGAAATGTTATTTAAAGAATTATTATCTGTAATTAAAAAAGAAGTTTCCCACTGAGCCCCTATTTCTCTAAGATTTTCAAGGCCTTCGAGGGTCAAAAGATTGGGACAATTTTGAATTCTAAACCCCTTGCCCGTCTTTGTCAATGACCTGAAACCATCTAATTTTTTGCCTGCAAATCTGTTTATAAATAAAAATTCTTCGATAATTTCAAGACTATCGAACCCTATTAATGATTGAAGATAAAAATTATTTTCAACTACAAATGCTTTGTTCAAAGAGATAGATTTTGCAATTTTTAACCTTTTGAATGCTGATATTTGTATTAAACTATCTGTTTTTGCCTCACTATTTAAGATACTAAGCTCCCCAATTTTTAATATGTAGTCAAATCCATTTATTTCTCTAACATTGGAATGAAAAATAATTAGTTTTCCTTGAAATACTTTCAAATTTATCATTTTTGGGAGCGCCAGATTATTAGAAATATTAATTACAAGACTGTTGCATGTAATCGTATCACAATTGTCATAAAGCTCAATAAAATGACTCAATTCACTCTGGTTTTTTATTGAATATTCGGTAAAAACGCAATTTTCTCCTTTCACATGCAAGTGAATTGAAAATAAAACTACATATATTAAACATTTAATTATGAACATACAAATTTTATTCTTCACATAAACTATTAAAATATACAGGAGGTAAAGGCATAAAAAAATGATCTAAACCATGAATAGATACTATACGATAATTTGATTCACTAATAAAAAGGCCTGGTATTTCTTCAATCCCAGCCTTAAAACAATCTATATTTTCGTGATTACTTTGTAAATTTCCCATCCAAATTGGACCTTCTGTTTGCAATGGAAACTGCGTTTTTATGACTTGATATAATTGTGTATATCCTCCAGGGGATAAAATTTCCGGATAAAATACAATGAAATCAGTTTGATTATTATTTGAAACAGTAATCCCAGTAAAATATCTAAAGTGCATGGCAAAATCTTCCCAACAAAGATAATAGAGACACTTTTCAGGATGGCAGTCCGTGATATCAAAATGCAACAAAGCTCCACCTTCTTCCGGATTTTTGTTGGAGTAAATGGTGAAGTTTCCATTGGTCTCCAAACAATTCGCGTAATCATATGTATAGCTTCCTGGTTGATTTGGATCCTGAGTCCACTCATCGGCAGGTCCCTGTATGAGCAAACTTATAAACTGACCATTTCTAAATAAAAAAAGTTTATTTAGCAGCGTTGGGTGATTTTCGTCAATCGTAGTCCTGATGGTAACTGAAAAACAACAACCTATAACCGTAAGATTTTCAAATTGAATATTTAAGTCTGGCGTTGACCTGTTTTCTGTATTTTTTTCTGCTTCAATAGCAGGATGTACTTCTTTTTGGCAACTGGCCAAAAATAGGAATAAATATAAAAATATTACTTGATAAATAAGATTAGACTTTTTCATAATATAAATTTTAGATGGTGAGATAAACAATTATTTTGCAAATGTAAGAGAATAAATGTAAAAAAATAGATCGTCTGATTTATTCTAAAAATAAATTATTAGGTTTATTGCATCTTGTTAAACATAAAAAACTAATCGACCTTATTGCCATTACTGTCTATATAAAACCATGCATCGCTTTCCTGTCGTGTATATTCTCCTTCTTTGGTCAATGTACATGCCAAAGTCACTCTTGCCTTATTATTTTCAAAAGGATCAGCACATGCATAAATGGGATCAATGACAATTTCGCCCTTTTCATTGGCATACCCGATTTTCCCGTTTCTTTTTATTCTGAAGAGTCCTTCATTGATGTAGTCAGGGCCATTGTCATAGAAATAAACATCAAAAATAATTTCTTCCTT